>NZ_VRUU01000128.1 GCF_008039875.1 Methylobacterium sp. WL119
GGGCTACGGGGGAGGACATGGTGGTGGGCCCGGCAGGACTCGAACCTGCAACCAGACCGTTATGAGCGCAATGACTTCCTTCAAATAGCAGGGAAAGCAGACGAAATCGGAGCGGACAGATGTAGAACGTTCGCCCTCGGTTCCAACGTATCGTTGGTGAAACGTTGGTTCGTTTCACCGGCAGGGTAGGGCGTCGCCACCTGTCCAGCTCTGGATGTGACCGAGCCAGACGGGTAGGGGCGGATCGGCACCTTCAGGGCAGTTAATCACCCGGCTACGAATGCTGGACCGAACAGTAGGAACAAGGCGAGGCGGGGTTTAGACGCTTTTGTGATCGCTGAGCTACGCTAAAAGATTTTATTTACTATAAGTTTCAACAGACAGGAAACCCTTTGCACGCAATATTATTGCATGCAATCTATGCTCATATCCTTAGTTGATAGCCAATCCCTCAGCTTTATTGTCGCCGCAGCGACTATTTGCACCTTCAGTGCGTGGCTGTTGGTATCTCTCATCCACTATGCAGAGGTTGGTAGCACAACCACCCGGCGATGGTGGTTGCTTGGAACGGCCGTCGTTGCGGGCACTAGTGTCTGGACGACTCATTTTGTGGCGATGCTAGGGTATCGGACCGATCTCGTCTTAAGTTACAACTTAAACACGACGATGGTCTCCGCCGCTGCAGCAATCGTCGCGGTAGGCCTACCATTCGCCCTTTCGATCATATGCCCACGGGGATGGATGCGCCTTGTTGCCGGAGCTGCGTCAGGCCTGGGGATTGGCGTTATGCACATCAGCGGGATGGCTGCGCTGGAAAACTGCGGCCAGGTTCAGTCGCTTGGCTTCAACGTCCTCGCCTGCTTGATCGGCGCTGCCTGTATGGCGCTCGCGCTCGTGCGTCCGGGGCGAACTGGATCGCGGCTGGTGACCACGTCGCTGATCGTCGTCGCGGTTTGTGGGACGCATTTCGTCTCGATCGCGGGCACGGTCTTGACCGGGGAGCGCGTCGATCAGCTCCTTCCCGGCGTACAGGTCGCACTCAGTGTTCTTGCCGCGACAGGCGCCGCCATCCTTCTGTTCGGGACGCTTCTCGCTCTAACTGCAGCTAAGCGCTTTGACACCCAAGAAACTGCACACGCTCGTGTTCTCGCGACGGCACTGCAAAAGATGTCGAACGGGATCCTTAAGGTATCTGCTTCCGAGATCGTGGAACTCTACAATGAGCGCCTCTGCGCGATGCTCAAGCTCGCGCCAAGCGACATGGCCAGAGGAATGAGCTTGGCAGCCTTCCTCGAGGGTGTGGGTCGGGCGAATGGTTGGGAGGCAGACCGCGTCGCCAGGGTGCTGGCAAACCACCGAGCCTGGATGGCCAGGGACGACGAGACTCGCGTCGAGCACAGCTTCGAGGATGGCCGGATCCTGTCCATCGCTTGCCAGCCCATCGAGGATGGTGCGGTGCTCACCTTCGACGACATCACGCAAGCAAAACAGGCGCAGCGCGAGATCTCCCTGCTTGCCTATCACGATCCGCTAACAGGCTTGGCCAACCGTCGGTCGCTGCTCGAACGCCTGGCGCAAGCGCATGAGGAGGAGCAACCCTCCACGCTGTTGCTGATCGACCTCGACCGGTTCAAGGCCGTCAACGACACCTTCGGTCACGGGATCGGCGATCGCCTTCTTGTCAGCGTGGCATCACGGCTGTCCGAGCTGGCGGGGGAGACCGCTTTCGTCGCTCGCCTGGGCGGTGACGAAATGGCGTTGATCGCTCGTATGGACGCCGAGGTAGCTATGAGCTTGGCCGAGCGCATCGTCATCGCGATCGAGAAGCCGTACGCGTTCGACGATCTGACCATCGTGATCGGCTGCAGCATCGGCGTGTGCAGCACCGAGGACCGGGCGAGCCCAACAGATCTGATGCAGCGTACGGACATCGCGCTGTACGAGGCCAAACGCCAAGGTCGAGGTCGTGCGACGCGCTACACCCCTGGGATGATCGAGGCCGTCGCCGACCGGCATCTCCTCGAAAGCGACATCCGGTTCGCCCTGTCCGAGGGTCAGTTCCATCTCGCGTACCAGCCCATCATGGCGCTCGCCGACGACACCATCCTGGGCTTCGAAGCGCTTATTCGCTGGCCGCATCCGACGCGGGGGCTCGTCTCCCCGGCGACCTTCATCCCGTTGGCGGAAGAGACGGGGTTGATCCTGCCGATCGGGCGCTGGGTGTTGGAAGAGGCCTGCCGGCAGGCTGTGGCTTGGCCAACTGATCAGCATGTCGCGGTCAACATCTCGGCCGTGCAGTTCCGTTCGCCGACGCTGCTCGCTCATATCACTTCCGCCCTGGCGAAAAGTGGGCTGCCGGCGAGCAGACTGGAGATCGAGCTGACGGAGACGGCACTGGTCGAGGACGGGCCTCAAATTGCGCACACCTTGTTGGCGCTGCGCCAACTAGGCATCAAGATCGCGATGGACGACTTCGGGACGGGGTACTCGTCTCTTGCTCACCTGCGGGACCTGCCGCTGGACAGGATCAAGATCGACCGCAGCTTTGTTGCAGCAGCTTTGGAAGACAAGCATTCGATGGCGGTCGTCAAAGCGATTACGCAGATGGGGCGTGACATGAACATTCTGACGATCGCTGAAGGTGTTGAGGATGCGAACCAGCTCGCCCTTCTACGAGCGCTCGATTGCGATGCCGTTCAGGGATACCTGATCGGTCACCCGGAACGCTTGATCTCAGTGTTTAAGAATGGAGCACAAGTTCGTGCCGCTTGAGTGATCCTCTGCCGCGGGACAACTCAGGCGATCGACACACAGTTCATATCCCGCGAAGCTTGAGTCTTCGAAGTAGCTGCTTAGGGTCCGATACGACGTCTATTACGCCACCTCGGGCGGCGGCATCGCGCTATCGAAGCGCCAGCCATCGAACCCGCTGGTACGCGAGGCGGCGATCGACTTCCTCGACTGGTTCGGCGAGGACGCCATCGCCCTCGGCTGGATGGCCACCAGCCTGTTCGGCCTTCACCCGCCCCTCGGCGTGGTCCGCGTCGACTACTGGGGCTGCCCTTTGATCAAGGCCCGCTGTGTCGAGGCGATCGGCGACACCTAGATCCGGTACGGCAACCAGATCTTTCGGTGGGACCGTCTGGGGCATCCCGTTGGCGTGCCGGCCTAGCAGGCTGCGTGGTAGGCGGCAGGCACGAAAAAGCCCGCCACGGCGGCAACCGGGCGGGCTGAGGTGATGTCAGGGCCAGAGGAACCCCTTCGATGGCCGGGTCGTAGCGTGAGCTAGTTAATGGATGACGAAAAAGCCCCGCGCGGCGGATGCCGGCGGGGCTAAGTGCGACTCGGGTAGGAATGAGCGTGAAACGGAAGTGCCCCACGCCGTGGCCGTAAGCGATCCATGTGCCAGCAGTACTGGAGCGAAGGCCGTGGGTACGGAAAAATCCCCGGCGGCAGCTGCCGGGCGATCTGAGAATAATGCAGGGGGGAGGGGGGGGCTCAGAGCCTGAGAGTTAGAGCCCCTTCTTCGTCCCAATGGTCCGGCCACCACCGCGACGCATCATACGACGATGCATCATCCGGCGCTCCATGCGGACATTCGTCACCAGCTCGGCGGGTGCGGCCACAGCGGCAGACGGGCCCATGGGTGCAGCGGAGGCGGACGTGGAGAGCGACGCTGCGCCGAGCGCGGCGAACAGGGCGGCGGCAATGATGGATGAGCGCAAGATGGTTCTCCTCGCATGCCGCCAGAAGCGACAGCCTTCTCCCGTCGGTCGACCGAAGAATGGAAGAACCAAGCTCAAGCTCGTTTCGATCCGTTCGATCGTGGACCCGTAAGCGCGTAGAATGCGCAGCCGGGCACCTCGGATAGCCATCCCCGTTTAAACAGCGTTTCAGTGAGTGCGCGCTGCGCGCCCATTGGCAGCGATCCAGTCGGGCGAGAGGACGTGGCCTTCCTCCGTCACGATCCAAGGCAGCGCTTTCGGATCTTGGAGCGCATCGATCGCAACCGTCAGGGCTTCGCGCAGTGTTCGAAACTCATGTCCCTTCTGCCTACGGGGAGACATACCCCGCGGCCAGATCGTCAGATCGGCGGGCTTGTCGAGGTCGCTGAGCGTCATGCGATCAGTCTGCTTCGGTGGGAGGGACACGCCTCGATACCGGAGCCCTATGGCTTCGGTTGGACGATCGTGTTTCGGGTTTGTGACCGTGTTGGATGGGGGGAGCCCTAAGTCCGCGCGCCTACCTGATGCGACCCACCCAGGCTGATCCCCTTCGACGACACCGAACGCGTGCCGAACGAAGTCGGAGCGTAGGGTTTGCGTGACAGGTCATGCAGCGCATCTCCGATGAGACCTGGCGCTCCTTGTAGAGCGCGCCTTTCGCAGGTTGCGGCGATGCGGATGCCGAGTTCGTGGGTGTGGCTACGGCCGTAAAGGTAGACCGCCAGCCGGGCGCGGGTGGCCTCGGGAATACCTTCCAACAGGCTGGGCAGCGTCTCGGCTTCAGCGCCCATGAGCCGCCCCAGCACCTCTATGGCGACCGGGCAGTCTGCAGCAGGATCATCGACGCTGATCGGGTACGCTCGGTTCACGACGGCACCTGTTGGCTGGACGCGTGCACGGTGGCGGCAGGTGGTTAATGATTGGTGTCGCGGATCAGTAATGCCGCTCGGCCCGCGTCAGTGATCGCCCACTCTCGCGATCCATCAGCGGAAGTGGCTCCTGTCGGCTCGACGAAACCCATCTTCATCAGCCCGGGGATTTCCTGATCCCCCTTAGAATAGCGACGTGGTCTGCGCGCCAGCAGCATCAGCCGGTAATGCTGACTCGGCCGCAGTTTACCCTTCATTCTATCGCCCTCTCACGGCGCCTTCCCCTCCCAAAACCTGATGCCCTATTATGGCTATGTCATCATGCGGCCGGTTAGCGCATGGTGAGGATGGCGATCATAGCCGATCATCCAGATACGTGATTGACATTGCAGGAGGTCGCGGTTCGGGTAGCTGCGCTCTGCTGAGAGGTCGGCGACGACCCGTGCACAAATTGGTCTTGCTGCTCCAATTCACGGGCGGCGAAATCAAGACATCTAGCTCGCGCCTCTGGATCAATCAAAGCCGTAAATGCTTTCACGAGTGCTATCGTTTCTGCAAGCTTCTCTGAGGTGTTTACTCAAAAAACTCGCTGACCGACTCTCCCAAGATTGAAGCTATGCGCTCCATGATCGTGAGTTGTGCGGAAGAAATACGATGCGCTTTTTCCATGGCGCGGGCTTCTATGAAGCGCCGGTGAGGACGGCAATTCAATTTGTCGGTATCTGACCCATCCGGCGATCTGGCGAGGCAGGCCTGTCCCCCGATCTGATCACGGGGCGACGGGTGCTTCGCCCATCTCACCAGTGATCCGGTCCTGAGCCCGACTTGGGGGCAAGAGGCTCTCAACCAGTTATTGCGGCGTCAACGATCCACCACCGGTCAGTCCCAAGAGAAATTTACCTGCTTCTTATGCCACGGGATCGTGTTCGCTTCGGCGTGGGTACACCTGCAGATCTTCATCAGACCACCATGCTTGAAGGCCCCTGGGCATCAGTCGGCTCCACGTTTCGCCCCGTGGACGATCTGCTGCAGCAGCGAAGGAAGCGGAAGGCCGTGCTCGTCCAGTAGGAAGGCTGCGCTGAGTAGCGCTCGAATATGTTGCTCCGGGACTGGCCGACTCATGATCTGCGCGTCCAGCACCTGATCGGCGAGGAGGCCGGCAAGGCGGGAGACTTCGGATAGGCGGTCCGACGCGGCGGTCATGCCTTCCGCTCCCGGAACCGAATACCAGCGCCTCCGCCGTTCTCAGGGATGAATTCGAGGCCGGCGGCTTCGAGGGCTCGGCGAATGGCTTCGGCATTGGCCGCCGTGATGCTCAAAGGCCCATCCTGAAGCTCGGCACGCCGCACAGTAGCAACGCCGAGACGGGACGCATCAGCAACCTCCTGTGCAGTCCACCTCAAAAAAGCGCGGGCCGCTCGGAGCTGTGCGCCTGTGATCGTCAAAATATCACCTGATTGCGTATTGATCTCTAACTGATCGAGTGATATCAAAACTATCACACGGTCTTAGATGGATCAACGCTAATGCGCTACACCAACCTCATCCCCGCCTCGCACATCAGCCGCAGCGCCGACCCCCGCCTGACCGCAGACGCCCGCCGCGCCTTCATCACCACGAAGGCCGCCGTCGTCGCCTCAACCGAGACCGCCAAGCGCTTCGCTGCCACGGTCGCCCCCCCCTGGTCAACCGTGACGGCTCGTTCGACCGCTCGGCGATCATGCGCGCTGCGACCCGCGCTGCGCAGGCCCGCATGGAAGTGACCGGCGACGCCTGGGGCGTGTGCATGTCCTACGCCCTCAAGGGCGCCTGGGCCGCCGCCAAGTCCTCCCGCGCCTACCGCGCGCACTCAGGTCGGACCGATGGCCTCCGACCTGATCCGCTCTCCCGCCGTCCGCCTGCTGCACGCCCGGCAGGATCACGCGATCTGCCTGCGCCTCGCGGCCTCCTACCGCCAGCGCATCGCGGCCGGCGAGACTAATCAGCGTGAGACCCATGCCTGGGCACTCGGCAACGCCCGCCGCTGGCGCCTCGTCGCCGCCGAACTGAGCGAGACGCGCTGATGGCCGACATCGCCCGCCGTGGCGTCCTCGGCGCCTTCCTCGTCCTCGTGTCCTCGCGGGTGCCGGCCATGGCCTCCGACCGTGTGCTGCCGGCGATCCGCTGGGCCGAGAAAGCCGACGCCGCCTATACCGCGTCGGGCCGTGTCACGGCGGATCTCGCCGCCGCAGGGCTGCCGATGCCCGCCGGCTGGCGTGCCTACCGGGCTTCCCTGGCCCATGTGCGCCGGCTGGCCCGCCTCGACCTCTACGCCCTGACGCCAACTACGCCCGAGACCGCCGCGGCGCTGGCCGCCTACCACACCGCCCGCGGCGAACGTGCCGGTAGCCCTGGCGCTCGACGTGCCGCCCGCCGCCGGCTCCGCAAGGTATTCGCCCGGCCGGGTGCCGTGCTGCCGCCCCGTCCGACCTGATCGGCGCCCAAACGGGACCCACCTCGTCGCCTTCCTCGACCTACCGCCACGAGCCCTCACAGGAGCCCGAACGATGTCGCACGCCCTGACCCTGACCGTCCTCGATACCGCCTCTGATCCGATCCATGCCGCGATCAAGCGCCATCGCGCCGCCTACGAGGCCTATCAAGTCGCCCCCGAGGGCGTAGCGTCCATGATCGCAAGCGACGACTACGACGCCGCGACCGACGCCCTGACGACGACGCCTTGCGCCTCCCGGTTCGGGGCGCTCGCACTGCTCAGCCACCTACGCTGGTGGCTCAGCGACCAAGCCGAGTTCTCAGCAGCCCATCAACCCGGCTACGGCATCGCAGCACAAGTCCGCGTCGCCGACCTGACCCTGTTTCTCGGTACCAACCTGCCGCCGGTCGCGAACTCGCACGCCTTCCCCTTGAGCCGCCTGTCGCCTGCCCCGTCCCGCCTGTTGCCGGGCGTCGATCGCTACAGCCAGACGCCGCGCTTGCCCCGCCAAACGAAGCCCTTCCAGGCGAGGACGAGACCTGGCCGGCCGTGACTGCGATCCGCCCAGATACCGCGTTCGTCCGCTCCCGTCGCTTCATCAGCGCGGCCGGCGAATTCCTGGCCGCCGTGGCGATCATCGGCGGCGGATGCATCCTGACCGGCCTCGCGTCCTCGCTCTGAGCCCGACCCGGCATCCCGCCGAACTTCGAAGACTGCATCCCTGGAAACCTGAAACCCGGAGAACCGGACATGCGTAATCCCATGAAGCGCCTTCAGACCGCCGATCCCAAGCCGACCATGCGTGATCGGTTCACGTCGATGAAGGCTAAGGCCGCAGGGTTCGCGGCAGAAACGAGCCAAGGCCGCCGCGCCATGCTGGCCGGGTGCGTAGCCGCTGCCATGCCGTTGCCGGCGCTGTCCGCCTCGGGAAAGGTCGCGAGCGATGGCCGAGGCGACTATCTCGCCCGCCTGCTGACCGCATATGCCGAGGACCGGGCGTGCTTTCCGATCGCCAACGTGGCCGCTTATGGGTCGCTTGAGCAAGCGGCGACTTCCCTCGTGTCGCGGCGGTGCCGCGATGTGTGTGTGGAGATCCTGACCTTGCCGCCGCCGCAAGCTCCCGACGGTCTCGCGCTTGCAGCTCTCGCGGCGGCCATCGAACTAGAAGCCTGCTGGTTTCAGGGCAAAGACCGGCAACTCAATGCGGGGATAGCCCTGATCCGCGCCGTGCTCGCCATCACCGGAACGGCGCTGCCGCCGGGCTTTTGCGGGTTCGGGGATGAACCGGACAGTCCCGAACGGAACGACGCGCTTTTCGCGGCGCAGGGCAGCCTTCCGGCCTGGGCCATCGCTGAAGCGGAAGCCGCCGACGAGGACGATGCCTAGCCCCTCGCGTCCTGATCCTGCCGCGTCCCCTGTAATCCTCAACCCCGGAGCCCTCGCGTGCCCTTTCTTGAGCTATCCAATCCCTTCCGTCGGGGCACTGACTGCCCCTCTCTGAAAGAGTGTGTGGCGTCCCTCAAGGAGACCGCCAGCCGCCTGACGAGCGGAACCAAGCCGGCCCCGAAGGCCGTTCCCGACGCACCTGACGCGCGAGCCTTTGCCGTCGCACAAGCCCCGGTTTCTGCCGCGAAGGTGGAGGCCGAGCTAATGGCCCTCCTGGCGGAATATGAAGGGTTCGCTCGTGTCAGCGATGATGCATCGATCCGGGAAGACGCTGTTGGATTGCCGCTCCCCGATGATTTGGACAACGCGATCGATAGGGTTCGCTATTTCACAAACCAAGGCCGGGAGGACACCGTTCGGCACGCCATGGCCCTTCCGGCGACCACGCTTCTCGCCTTCGGGCTCAGGGCTCAGATCCTAGAGCACGATGCAGGCCCGGCCTGGGACGAAAGCGAAGCCGACGTAGACAACATGCGGTGTAGGGCGCTCCTGCACGGGCTGATCGCAGCGGCTGGGCTCTCGCCGATCCCGCGGCTTGAAGTGACCTCTGATGAAATTCGCGGGTGGCTCACGGCCCCCGAAACCGCCCCCGGCGCCTCCCGCGTGAAAGCCTGAGCTATGAGCAACGTCATCACCGTCCGCCCGAGCCCCCTCAGACGCACGTCCCTCCGGCTCCCTCGCCAGCCGAGACCCAGCGCATGATCGAGGAAACTGCACAGGACGCTCTCGACACTGCGGACAGCCTGCTCGCGATCGTCGACGGCATGGACCGGGATGCGGAGGCTGATGATGCTGGGGAGGAGGAGTCGGCTCCCATGGTGGCCGAGCGGTCCGGCGGGCAGGTTGTGTCCCTGCGAGGGGATGCCGTGGAGCGGCGGTCCTCTGCGCTGGATAATCGTCCTTCAGGACATACCAGCCGCGCCGACCGTGCTCTCGTTCGCCCCGCGCCCGTTGCGCGGCGCCGGCAACGTCGTGGTGGCGGCTGGCGAGGCGCTGCTTGAGGTGGTGGTGGCCCAGCCCGCGCACGACCCTTCGCAGCATATAAAACACCCCTTCTTTGGTTGTTTATGCAACCATTTAAGACCGGCGATTATTGGCCGCAGGTGGATTTCAGCTCAACTCATCAATCTAATACGGACAAGCAGAGCGGCGCATTAACTATTGGCTTTTAGAAGCCCGGGTGGTGAGATGAGGGATCGGTCTGTATAGGCCGCGACGGCATGAGCCAAGACTGGCTAGGCACAGCACGCTCCTTCGGACCCGACCGCCGCGGTGCCGTCGCTGTCATCTTCTGCCTCTGCGCGACGGTGCTGCTCGGCCTTGTCGGTGGCGGTGTCGATTACGCGCGCCTTGCCGCCCGGCGGGCCCAGTTGCAGGCGGCCGTCGATGCTGGCGTCCTGGCCGGTGGCAACGCCCTCAAGCTCGCGATGTCGACCACGGCCGCAGTGATCGGCGTCACCGAGCAGACGGTCCGATCCGGGGCGAAGTCGCCATCTGACCGGCCACTGACAGTGCAGGTGACGGTCGCGTCCGACAAAACCAACGTCGCCGCCTCCGCCGCCGAGACCTTCAAGCTGACTTTCGGTAGCTTCGTCGGGATGCCCGCCGCCAGTCTCACGGTGAAGGCGCAGGCAAGCGTCGTTGGGCGAATGCGCCTGTGCATGCTGACGCTCGATCCTTTTGCTGCCGGCTCGTTCAATCTGCAGAAGAACGCGCAGGTCACCGCCTATGGCTGCTCGCTGTACTCGAACTCGGTCAACGCCACCGGCATGGTCGGCGGCGACAACGCGATGGCGCGCGCCGACACGATCTGCTCAGCTGGCGGCTACCTTGGGCTTCGCGCGAACTTCGCGCCCGTGCCGCAGGCCGGGTGTCCGGCAATTGATGATCCGCTGAAGAACCGTGCGTCGCCAACGATCGCTGCATGCCTCTCAATACCGTCATCCGCCAACAAGAAGGGTGATATCAGCAAGAACGAGATTGATCAGAATGCAATGCTCGATCCGGGTACCTATTGCGGTGGCTTGAAGATCTCCAAAAACGCCGTGGTCACGCTCAAGTCGGGCACATACGTCATCAAGGACGGGCCGCTGATGGTGTACGATAAGGGAACATTGTCTGGCACGGACGTATCGCTGTACTTCTCCGGCAACACGGCGGGGCTGCTCTTCGACAAAGGCAGCACAATCAGTCTTAGCGCCCCCACACTCGGGGTGATGGCAGGCCTTCTGATCTCGGAGGAACGAACCGTCAGTAGCCCGCTAGATCCCGTAGTCGGCTTGGCGAACGGCCTCATCAGCGCCCTGCTGCCGGCTCTGGGGCCACCGCCCCCGACGCCAGCTCCACTAGGGCAGACCAAGCCGATGCGAACCTATCGCATCATCAGCGACAACGCCCGTACCATGCTCGGTACAATCTACTTGCCAGCCGGACGCCTCGTGATCGATGCGACGAAGCCGGTGGCGGATCAGTCGGCCTACACCGTGATCGTAGCCCAACAAATCAACCTCTACGAAGGGCCGAACCTCGTCCTTAACGCCAACTATAGCGCAACGAGCGTGCCGGTGCCGAAGGGTGTCGGCCCGGTCTCTGGCCGACTGCTGCTGACACAATGATGTGTATCTACAGCCTCCCTTTCGAGGAGATGGGGCGGTAGCCGTATGCCCGTCATGGGTCGGGACCCGCAGGTCCGCCCTACGACCAACAAGAAGGGAGTGGGAGGGATTTCGGTCCGTCCACTTCCAGGCGCGGGATCCCTGCTGCAAGCGCCGCATAGGTGCACGAAGTGGTTTGCCGATTGCTTGGACAGTGACGTCGGAACCTCAGGGCGGAAGTGGTGCGCCGGTTATCTGAGAGATAGTCTAGGTTTTCACTGGGTCAGAAATCAAGCATATAACCCGGCCCATTATGGACAAAGATATAACTTAAACATCGCCATTATTTCAAAATTAACTTATTTTTCTAATTATTATCGCCTTAAACACTCTCGAAACTTTCTGGATTTACTCGCGCCGAAGGACAAAAACGAAAATAAAGTGTGGGTCTATCTTATGGGAGCTTCGATAAAGCGGCGCGTTCTTGCATCCGCAGCAGGGTTGGCTTGCTGTCTCGTGTGCCTCCAGGCTTACGCCAACGCATCGACCGTCGCCGGCATCGTCATTCAGAAAGCCAAGCAATTCGGCTTCCAGGCGGTCACTCTGCAGGCCGGCGGATCCATCGTGCTGTCCAACGAAGAGGCGACGGCCGTCCACCACGCCTATATCGAAGCGGACGGAGTCCACCGCGATTTCGGCGACCAAGAGCCCGGCAGCCGCACCACGATGGTGTTCCCGCAAAGGGGCGACTTCCTCGTCCTCTGCGGCGTGCACCCAAAGATGAAGCTCGCCGTCCATGTCGACTAGGTCGCGAACTCATAACGGCTGGCACGGTCGCTCGCCCTGATCGTTGATCCTCCGGCATGGAGGATTGTGAATGGCGCGGTTTGACCTGACGGATGCGGAGTGGGCGGCGATCGAGCCGGTTC
>NZ_VRUU01000129.1 GCF_008039875.1 Methylobacterium sp. WL119
GGGGGCGCGCGGGCGGCCGACCAGTCGCCCGCGGGCGCGCCGACGGCCTCGGCCAGCCGCTCCAGCGCCTCGATCTGGTCCTCCTCCGGCGTCGCCAGCACGATCGTCTCGGCATCCGGCGCGCTGAGCACGCTCGGCTTGCCGGGATAGGCGAAGAACCCGACCGGCGGCGTCGCGCCGACGAGGATGACGTGGCGGAAGGGCGCCAGGGTCTCGATCGCGGCGTCGATCGGGTAGGGCAGGCGCTCGATCGGCACCGTGCCGGCGCCGCGGTCGATCCGCGCGTTGGCGGCCATGGCCAGCAGCTTGGCGCCGGTCTTCCGCGCGATGCGGGCGGCGATGCGGCGGCCCTCGCCGCGCACCGCCCGGTCGGACAGGTGCAGCACCGCCGGCTCGCCCGAGGCCAGGGCCGCGACGGCGCGCCCCAGCGCATCCGCGCCCGCCCGCGCGCGCTCGGGGATCGCGGGGACGGGCGCGATGCCGGTGCCCGGGTTCCAGGCGGTGTCGGCGGGCAGGATCAGGGTCGCGATCCGCCCCGGGGCGGTCCGCGCCGCGGCGATCGCGTCGGCGCCGTCCGCGGCGATGGCCTCGGCGGTGGTGCCCATGCGCAGCCAGGCCGAGACCGGCCGGGCGAAGCCGGCGATGTCCGAGGTCAGCGGCGCGTCGTGGATGCGGTGGTAGGTGGCGTGCTCGCCGACGATGTTGACGATCGGCGAGCGGGCGCGGCGCGCGTTGTGGAGGTTGGCCAGGCCGTTGGCGAGGCCGGGGCCGAGATGGAGCAGGGTCGAGGCCGGCTTGTCGGCCATGCGGGCGTAGCCGTCGGCGGCCCCCGTCGCGCCGCCCTCGAACAGGAACAGCACGCAGGCCATGCCCTCGACCCGGTCGAGCGCCGCCACGAAATGCATCTCGGAGGTGCCGGGATTGGTGAAGCACACCTCGACGCCGCCCGCGACCAGGGTGCGGACCAGGCTCTCGGCGCCGTTCATCGTCTCTGCCAACGCGCTCATCCCTCATCTGGCGGTCCGGAACCGCAGGTCCCGCCGGGAGCGAAACCTCCGAAGGCGCCATCGTGGTGCCGCGGGATAGGGCGGCGCAAGGCCCGGGCGCAACGCCCAAGACGCCATTGTCCTGCGGCACAACCCAAGATCGTTGGCGCAGGTCTTGCCCGGAGGGACTGTCCCCCTCGCCCGCAGGGGCCTCCCCCCTCGCCCGCAGGGGCTTTCCCGGACCCACGCATGAGAAGCCGCACGATGCTCGGCCGTACTCTGGCTGCCCTCGCCGTCACCACCGCGCTGGCCGCGCCGCCGGCGCTCGCCGAGAGCGTCCTGCGCATCGCGATGACCGCGACCGACATTCCCACCGCCACCGGCATGCCCAACAACGGCTTCGAGGGCATGCGCTTCCTCGGCTACCCGATCTTCGAGGGGCTGGTGCAGTGGGACCTCACCCGCACCGACCGGCCGGCCGGGCTGATGCCGGCGCTCGCCACCGCCTGGGAGCAGTCGGCCGAGGACAAGCGGGTCTGGACCTTCCACCTGCGCGACGGCGTGCGCTTCCACGACGGCGAAGCGTTCGCTGCCGACGCGGTGATCTGGAACCTCGACCGCTACTTCAAGAACGACAGCCCGCAATTCGAGGCGCAGGGCGCCGGCATCTCCCGCGCCCGGGTGCCGATCATGGGCAGCTACAAGAAGCTCGACGACAGGACGGTGCAGATCACCACCACGCAGGTGGCCTCGTACTTCCCCTACATGGCGGTGTACCTGCTGTTCACCTCCCCGAAATCGTTCGAGAAGGCCGGGCGCGACTGGGCCAAGGTGCAGGCGGTGCCGGCCGCCGGCACCGGGCCGTTCAAGCTGACCAAGGTGACGCCGCGGGAATCGGCGGATCTCGCCCGCAACGACGGCTACTGGGACAGGTCCCGCCTCGCCAAGGTCGACCGGGTCCGCCTGATGCCGATCCCCGAGGCCAACGCCCGGATCGCCGCGTTGCGGGCCGGCCAGGTCGACTGGATCGAGGTGCCGGCGCCCGACGCGATCCCGTCGCTGAAGGCCGCGGGCTTCGCCGTCACCACCGGCACCTACCCCCATGTCTGGCCGTGGATCTTCAACATCGGCGCGACCAACAGCCCGGTGAAGGACGTGCGCGTGCGCCAGGCCCTGAACTACTGCGTCGACCGCGCGGCGGTGGTCAGCTTCCTCAACGGCACCGCGGAGGCCGCCAGCGGCTGGTTCAACGACGGCAACCCGGATTTCGGCACCCCCAAGAACCGCTACGGCTTCGATCCGAAGCGGGGCAAGGCGCTGCTGGCCGAGGCCGGCTTCACCGCCAGGAACCCGCTCGCGCTGAAGATCATGATCTCGGCCTCGGGCTCGGGCCAGATGTCGCCGATGCCGATGAACGAGTTCCTGCAGGAGAACCTCAAGCAGGCCTGCGACGTCGACGTGTCGTTCAACGTCGTCGAGTGGCAGATCCTGCTGAACTCGAGCCGGGCGCTGCCCGACGCGGCCAGCCTGCAGGGCTCGAACGCCCTCAACGTCTCCTCGCCCACATCCGATGCGGGCGTGATGGTGCGCTACTTCGCGGCCGACCGGTTTCCGCCCAACGGCTTCAACTTCCCGAACTGGACCGACGCGCCCTTCGACAAGGCCCTGAAAACGCTCGCCGAATCGAGCGACCCGGCCGAGATCTCGGCCGCCACCAAGGCCGCGCACGAGCGCCTCGTCGACGACCCGCCCTGGCTCTACGTCGTCCACGACCTCAACCCCCGCGGCATGAGCCCGAAGGTGAAAGGGTTCGTCTCGCCGCAGAGCTGGTTCGTCGACCTGACGCTGGTGAGCCTGCCGTAGCCGCGTCCGACGCTCGACGCCCCGTCGTTCCGGGGCCGCGTGAGCGGCGCCCCGGGACGACGGGATGGCACCCGACCACGACGACCGGACAATAAAGGGTCCTTCTGGATGACCGACACGACGAACGCCATCGCCGACCTCTCCGCGACCGAGCTCGCAAACAGAATTGCCGGCAAAACGCTGTCGCCGGTCGAGGCCGTGGCGGCGATGCTCGACCGCATCGCCGCCCGCGAGCCGAAGCTCCAGGCCTTCACCGAGGTGTTCGCCGACGATGCGCGGCTGGCGGCGGAGGGCGCGGACCGGGCGATCCGCTCCGGCCATGCGGTCGGGCCGCTGCACGGGGTGCCGATCGCGCTGAAGGACCTGATCGACCTCGAGGGCCGCATCACCCTGGGCGGCTCGGCCGCCCACCGGGCGCGGCGCGCCGCCCGCACCGCCACCATCGCCCGGCGCCTGATCGCGCAGGGGATGATCGTGCTCGGCAAGACCCACACGGTGGAGTTCGCCTATGGCGGCTGGGGCACCAACCCGCATCTCGGCACCCCGTGGAACCCGTGGGACCTCGCGGTCGCCCGCACGCCCGGCGGATCGAGCAGCGGCACCGGCGTCGCGGTGGCGGCGCGGATGGCGCCCTGGGGCATCGGCACCGATACCGGCGGCTCGGTGCGCCTGCCCGCGGCCTTCTGCGGGCTGACCGGGCTGAAGGTCACCGTCGGCCGGGTCTCGACCCACGGCATCGTCCCGCTCAGCGCGACCCTCGACACCCCCGGCCCGCTCGCCCGCAGCGTCGCCGACGCCGCGCTGCTCTACGCGGCGATCTCCGGCCCCGATCCGCTCGACCCGGCGACCCGCGGCATCCTGCCCGTCGACCCGTTCCCGACCCTGAACCGCGGCGTGCGCGGCCTGCGGCTCGCGCGGATGCCGGAGGCCGAGCGGGACGGCTGCTCGGCCGAGATGCTGACCGCCTACGATGCCTCCCTCGACGTGCTGTCCGGGCTCGGCGCGGAGATCGTCGACGTCGCGCTGCCGTTCCGCTTCGCCGACCTCGTGGCGATGAGCGGGATCACCAACGCCGAGGCCTACTTCGTCAACGGCGCGCTCGCCGAGGACGCGGCCGCGCCGCTCGGCGACGCGGTGCGCGCGCGCATCCTCGGCGGCCGCACCTTGTCGGCGCAGGAGTACCTCGCGACGCTCGAGCGCCGCGACGCGCTCAAGCGCGACCTCGCGCGCGCCTGGGACGGGATCGACGCGATCCTGACGCCCACCACCGAGACTGCGGCCGTGCCCCTGGCGGAGGTCGACGAGCTGCACCTGCCCTCCCGCTTCACGCGCTTCGCCAACCTGCTCGACCTGTGCGGCCTCAGCCTGCCGAACGGCGTCTCGCGCGGCGGCCTGCCGCTCTCGCTGCAGATCGTCGGCCGCGGCTACGACGAGGCGCTGGCTCTGCGCATCGGGCAGGCGTTCCAGGGCGCGACCGACTGGCACCTGCGGGCGCCGTCCGGGTTCTGAGAGGGCGGCTCTTCCCTCCCCCCTCAAGCGGGAGAGGGAAGAGGTGAGGTCGCGATCGGAAAAGTCGCGGTGCCGTCGTATCCCGTTCAACGTCCGGGCGTTATGGCTTGGGCCTCGCCCGCCCCGGAGGACGGACCCGATGCCGCGTTTCCCGATCGCCCTGGCGCTCCTCGCGCTCCTCGCTCCCGCCGTGCATGCCGAGACCCCGGCCACGGCCGAGCCGTCGGCGCCCTCCGTCGCCGCCGACCCGGTCCGCCCGGACAAGCCGGCGCACAAGCCGTACCTGACCGGCACGGGCGTGCCCGACACCGTCCAGATCCTGCCGGCGCCGCCGGCGAGCCACTCGACCCTGGAGGCGGCCGACCGCGCCGCCTTCAACGCCACGCGGGCGATGAAGGGCACGCCGCGCTGGGAGATGGCCGCCACCGACGTGGCCGAGGGCGCGGCCGCGATCCTCGAGACCTTCGCCTGCGTGCTCGGCACCCGCATCGACCAGGCCCGCGTGCCGGCGGTGATCACCCTGTTCGAGCGCGCGCGCCTCGACATCGCCGCCGGCACCCGCGGTCCGAAGGTGCATTACCGGCGCCTGCGCCCCTTCGTCGGCAACGAGGCGCCGATCTGCGTGCAGCGGACCCAGGCGCTCGCCGACAGCTTCAGCTATCCGTCGGGCCACGCCACCCAGGGCTGGGCCTACGCCCTGATCATGGCCGCGCTGGTGCCCGAGAAGGCCACCGCCATCCTCGCCCGCGGCCGGGCCTACGGCGAGAGCCGCGTGGTCTGCGGCGTGCACTGGCTGAGCGACGTCGCCGCCGGGCGCACCAACGGCTCGGTGATCTTCGCGGCGCTCGTCGGCGACGCCGCGTTCCGGGCCGATCTCGACCGGGCGCGGGCCGAGCTCGCCAAGGTGCTGGCGGGCGAGCGCAAGCCCCCGGATCAGGCCTTCTGCAGCCGCGAGGCCGACGCCCTGAAAAGCCCCGGCCTCGAGTTCTAGACGACCGCGATCCGTGGGAAATCCCGGATCCGTACCCGTCTCGGCACGCGATTGCGACGATGCCGTCGTGACGATCGCGCGTGCGTGACCGGGAGGCATGACCGCGCGCGCCGCGCCCCCCGTCGTCAGGTTTCGCGCGGTCCGCCCGGTCCGCGTCGCCGCGCGCGTCAACGCTCCGGCGGCGGCTGCACCGCCTGCGTCGGCCCGGCACGGCCCGAGACCGGCACGATCCTGGTTCGAGACGCCGCAGGCGGTCTCAGTGGCGGCTCGCGCGCAGCGGGACGGCCGCGCCCGCAGGCGCCGAAGCGGCCGGTCGACGCCCCCCGGGGAGCGTTCCCGCCGACGTCTTCGGCTTCGCCGCGGCGCGACGCGTCCGGCCTCCGCGGCCCGCGGTCACCGACCTCGGCGACCCAACTCCCGCCGCAGACGAATCGTAAGGGATCGCGCGTAGGGTCGTGGCGCCGGGCCGTTCGCTCGCGCTAAAGAACCCTGGACGAGACGGATTGCGGCGGGCGGATGAGGCGGATGGCGGACACAACGATCGGGACCGCGACGGCTCGCGCCGCGGCGCGGGCGGCCCGTCTCGCCTGCGTCGCAGGCCTCGCGCTCAACCTCTCGGCCTGCTTCCGCCCGCTCTACGGGCCGACGGCGTCCGGCGAGTCGCTGCCCGCGCTGCTCGCCGGCATCCAGGTCGACGACATCGCGATGGCACGCGACCAGGAGCGCATCGGGCACTACCTGCGCAGCGAGCTGATCTTCGCCCTCGACGGCTCCGGCCAGCCCGGGCCGAAGCGCTACCGGCTGAAGCTGCAGGGCAGCGAGTCGGTGCAGACGCCGATCGTCTCGACCACCACGGGCCGCGCCGAGGCCGGCACCATCGTCGGCGTGGTCAAGTACAGCCTCGAAAACCTCGACGGCACCAAGATCGTCACCGAGGGCGTCGCGACCTCGACCGCGACCTACGACCGCTCGGTGCAGCGCTTCGCATCCCTGCGCGCCGCCCGCGACGCCGAGATCCGCCTCGCCTCGGTGCTGGCCGACCAGATCAAGACCCGCCTCGCCTCGGTGCTCTCGGCCAAGCCTTGAGGATCGGGCGGGGAGCCCGGGCGTGACCGCGGTCAAGGCCGGCGAGATCGATGGGTTGCTGCGGCGCGGGCCGGACCCGCGCATGCCGGTGATCCTGCTGTTCGGCCCCGATACCGGGCTGGTCGCCGAGCGCGCCAAGCAGCTCGCCGAGGGCTTCGTCACCGATCCGGGCGACCCGTTCGCCCTGGTGCGGATCGACGGCGACGCGCTCGCCGGCGATCCCGGCCGGCTCGTCGACGAGGCCGGCACCGTCGGGCTGTTCGGCGACAAGCGCGCGATCTGGGTGCGCCCGACGAGCCGGCCGATCGCGCCCGCCGTCGAGGCGCTGCTCAAGGGCGAGATCCAGGGCACGCGCATCGTGATCGAGGCCGGCGATCTGGCCAAGACCGCGCCGCTGCGCACGCTGTGCGAGAAGTCGGCTAAGGCGCTGGCGATCCCGTGCTACGCCGACGACGCCCGCGCGATCGCCGACCTGATCGACCGGACGCTGGAGGCGCGCGGCCTGCGCATCGACCGCGACGCCCGCACCCTGCTGGCCGAGAGCCTGGGCGGCGACCGCCGGGCGAGCCTCGCCGAGATCGAGAAGCTCGCGCTCTACGCGGCCGGCACCGGAACCGTCGGGCTCGACGACGTCGAGGCGGTGGTGAGCGACGTCGCCGGCAGCCAGCTCAACACCCTGATCGACGCCGCCTTCGCGGGCCAAGGCGACATGGTGGAGCGCGACATCCGCCGCTTCCGCCACGAGGGCCTCGACCCCTCGGCGATGCTGGGCTCCGGCCTGCGCCATGCGCTGCAGCTGCTCGCCGTGCGGATCGAGGGCGGCGACAAGGCGCCGAGCCTGATGGTCGCGAGCTGGCGCGGCCTGCACTTCAAGCGCAAGGGCAGCATCGAGACGCAGCTCGCCCGCTGGAGCCCCAACACCCTGCGCCAGGCGGTGCAGATCCTCCAGGACGCGATCCTGGCCTGCCGCCGCTCCGATCCGGTCCTGGCCCACGCCCACGCCTCCTCCGCCCTGCTGCGGATCGCGACGCAGGCGGCGCGGCGACGGGGCTGAGGCCCGGATCGCGCAAGCAAAGCCCGCCGATCGGCGCCGATCCGGCTCGACGAGCCACCGCCGCGCCGGATCACGCTGCGTGATCCGGCCGAAGCCGGCCGGGCCGCCGCCTACGGCTTGGCGAACCCGATGTCGGCGGCCACCGCATCGAGGCGCGCGGGCGCCCGCTCCTTCCGCTCGGAATAGCGGTCGACCAGAAGGTCGGCCCGCTCGCGGGTGAGCAGCGTGAACTTGTAGAGCTCCTCGCAGACGTCGACGACGCGGTCGTAGAGCGGCCCCGGCTTCATCCGGTCGGCCTCGTCGAACTGCGTGTAGGCGGCGGGCACCGAGGACTGGTTGGGGATGGTGATCATCCGCATCCAGCGCCCGAGCACGCGCAGGGCGTTGACGGCGTTGAACGATTGCGAGCCGCCCGAGACCTGCATCACCGCGAGCGTGCGCCCCTGCGTCGGGCGCACCGAGCCCTCCGAGAGCGGCAGCCAGTCGATCTGGCTCTTCATCACGCCGGTGAGCGTGCCGTGGCGCTCCGGGCTGACCCAGACCTGCCCCTCCGACCACAGCGAGGCGGCGCGCAGCTCCCGGACCTTCGGATGGTCGGCGGTGGCGTCGTCCGGCAGCGGCAGGCCGTCGGCGTGATAGATCCGCACCTCGCCACCCATCGCCGCGAGCAGGCGGGCCGCCTCCTCGGCCAGGAACCGGCTGAAGGCGCGCGCGCGCAGCGATCCGTACAGGATGAGGAATCGCGGCGGGTGGGCGAAGCCGGTCTTCGGCGCGAGGGTGCCCGGCGTCGGCACGGCGAAGTGCTCGGCGGCGATGTTGGGCAGATCGGCGAAGGGCGGCTTGTCCACGCGTCGGGCGTCCGTTATGTTTCAATATTCATTGAAATATTGGACCGACGATGGACGAAGCGCAAGCTCTAGCCGCCTTCGGCGCGCTCGCCCAGGCGCACCGCCTGCGGATCGTGCGCCATCTCGTGACCGCGGGGCCGGACGGCGTCGCGGCCGGTGCCCTCGCCGGCGCGGTCGGCGTCTCGACCTCGAACCTGTCGTTCCACGTGAAGGAGCTCGAGCATGCCGGGCTGATCGCGTCTCGGCGCGAGGGCCGCTCGATCCTCTACAGCGCGGCCTACCCGGCGCTCGGCGGGTTGATCCAGTTCCTGATGCGCGATTGCTGCCAGGGCCACCCGGACGTCTGCGCGCCGGCCCTGTCCGCCCTCGACGCCTGCCGAATCCTCACCGATGACGAACGCCATCGCTGACGCGACGGCCGCCGGAGCCCCGCCGATCGACGTCGCCTCGGGGGGCGTCCGTCCGTGCCGCCCGCCCGAGGCGGTGCGCGATCTGCTCCCGATCGGCGCGGCTGGCGGCCGGGGCCGGCTCACCGCCCCTCGGAGATCCGCCGGCCCTTGGTCTCGCGCTTGTAGAGGGCGATCGCCGCGGCGCATTCGGGCGACAGCTTGCTCAGGTTGGCCCGGAAGCAGGCCTCCACCGCCGGGCCGCCGGGCGGGTGCTCGCTGCAATGCTCGAGGTAATCGCCGGTGCAGTTCTGCTTCAGCGCCTCGCGGATGGAGCTGGTCTGGGCAAGGCCGAGACCGGGGATCGCGAGAAGGCCTGCGGCCAGGATCATCGTGCGGAGGCGGGGCATGGAGGTGTCCGTGCGAAGGATGGAACGGGCCGCGCGAACGGCCGGAGGCCGGCACCGAGGCCCGAATGCGAGCCTGCAGGCCCCGCCGCGACGCCACGGCGTGGACCGATGGAACGCGCGCCCGGACGGTGGACGCAGCCCGCTTCTAGGCGCGCGCACGCCGCCGCCACAAGGCTCGGCCCCGCATCCGTCCCGGGATCGGACGCGGGGGCAAGAGATCGAGACCCCGCGATGAGGCGTCCGGCGTCGACCGGTCAGCCGGCGTCGGGCACCTGGAAGCGGCGGCAGAGATCCTCGAATTCCTGGGCCGTGCCGTAGCGGATCCGGATCTCGCCGGCCTCGGACGACTTCGCCTTCAGGGTCACGCCGAGGCCGAGCGCCAGGGCGAGGCGGCTTTCCAGCGAGCGCACCTCGGCGGTCTTCTCGGTCAGCCCACGCGGCCGGCCGGGCCGCGGCACGTCGTCGGGCTGCTGCTCGGACGCGGCGATCGCCTCGACGTCGCGCACCGTCAGCCCCTCCTCGACGATGCGCTTGGCCACCAGCTCGGGCGCGCGCACGCCGAGCAGCGCGCGGGCATGGCCGGCGGTGATCTCGGCCGCGACCAGCCGCTCCTGCACCTTCGCCGGCAGGTTGAGCAGGCGCAGGGTGTTGGCGAGGTGGCTGCGGCTCTTGCCCAGGATCTCGGCAAGCTCGCGCTGTGTATAGGAGAACTCGCTCATCAGCCGCTCGTAGCCGGAGGCCTCCTCGATGGCGTTGAGGTCGGCGCGCTGGATGTTCTCCAGGATCGCGAACTCGAGCGAGGCGCGGTCGTCGATCTCGACCACCACCACCGGCACCTCGTCGTGCCCGGCGCGCTGAGCCGCGCGCCAGCGGCGCTCGCCCGCCACGATCTCGAACGTGCCCGGCACCTCGCCGAGCGCCCGCACCACGATCGGCTGGATGATGCCGCGCATGCGGATCGAGGCGGCGAGCTCGTCGAGGTCGGTCTCGCTGAAGCTGCGGCGCGGGTTGCGCGGGTTCGGCCGCAGGAACTCGACCGCGACCTTGCGCTGCGCCTGCACCTTGCCCGCCTCGTTGCCCGCATCCCCGAAATCGCCGATCAGGGCCGCGAGCCCGCGCCCCAGCCGGGGCCGTGCCACCTCGTCCGCCATCCCGCTCACCCACTCACTCCGTTACGCATCGTTACGCCGTACACCCGAACCGTCCCGGGCCGCATCCGCCCGCCGAAACGGGCGGGTCGCGACCGCTCACGCCGCCGCCGGCACCCGGCCCTCGCGCTGGATCACTTCCGAGGCGAGCCGCAGGTAGGCCTGCGAGCCCGCGCATTTCAGGTCGTAGAGCAGCACCGGCTTGCCGTGCGAGGGCGCTTCCGACACGCGGACGTTCCTCGGGATCATGGTCTCGTAGACCTTCTCGCCCATGAAGCCGCGCACGTCCGCCACCACCTGCGTCGACAGGTTGTTGCGCGGATCGAACATCGTCAGCACGATCCCCTGGATCGTCAGCTTCGGGTTCAAGGCGCCGCGCACCTGCTCGACGGTGCGCAGCAGCTGGCTCAGGCCCTCGAGCGCGAAAAACTCGCATTGCAGCGGCACCAGCACCGCATCGGCGGCGGCGAGCGCGTTGATGGTCAGCAGGTTCAGCGAGGGCGGGCAGTCGATCAGCACGTAGCTGACGTCGCGCGTCGCGTTCGCGTCGCGCAGGCCCCGCAGCACGTTGCGCAGGCGGTGCGCCCGGTCGGGCAGCGAGGCCAGCTCCAGCTCCAGGCCGAGCAGGTCCATGGTCGAGGGCGCCACCGACAGGCGCGGAACCGCGGTGGGCACCACGGCCTGGGCCAGCGACGCCTCGCCCGCCATCACCTCGTAGGTCGAGACCCGGCGGGCGCGCCGGTCGATGCCGAGCCCGGTCGATGCGTTGCCCTGCGGGTCGAGGTCGATCACCAGAACCTGCTCGCCGATCGCCGCGAGCGCGGTGCCGAGGTTGATCGCCGTCGTGGTCTTGCCGACGCCGCCCTTCTGGTTGGCCAGCGCCAGCACCCGGAGCGGCCGCGCGGGCGCGGCATCGGCAGCGGGATGGGGAGTCGCGTCGCTTGTCATGGGCGCCTGGGAGACGGGAACGCTTGGGGGGAGTGGCAGGCTCTCGAGAGCTAGGGGCTCTTGGGAGCGAGGGCGGTGACGCGGACGATCCGGGCGGCCGACTCGGTTCGGCTCGGAATGAGATCGTGGCCGACTGTCCACCGCTCCGCGGCATCGGTCAATTCCGCAACCGCTTCCCGTCCCTTCGGAAACAGCCCGGTGGTGCCCGTTTTCAACAGTGGCTCGGTCCAGGCGAGAAGCTGGTCGAGCGGCGCGAGCGCCCGGGCGCAGACCACGTCGACCCCGTGGTGATCGCCGATCACCGCCTCGATCCGCGCGTTGTGGACCGTTACCGGCGCCCCGGTGACCCGGGCCGCCTCGGTCAGGAAGGCGCACTTGCGGGCGTTGCTCTCGACGAGGTCGACGCGGATGCCGGGCGGCCCGGCGATCGCCAGGATCAGCCCGGGGATGCCGGCGCCCGAGCCGAGGTCAAGCCAGCGGCGCGCCTCCGGCATCAGATCGAGCAGCTGCAGCGCATCGGCCACGTGCCGCGTCCAGACCTCAGCCAGGGTCGCCGGCCCGACCAGGTTCTTGATCGTCTGCCAGCGCGCCAGCTGCGCCACGTAGAGATCGAGCCGTTGCGCTGTTTCACGTGAAACATTCGCGGCGGCGAGCACGCGGTCGCGATCGGCGCTCATCGCGAGGCCCCCGGAAGGCTTCGGACGACATCCGCGGGTTCCCCTCCCCCCCCTGCGGGGGAGGGTGGGCCTCGCGTCAGCGAGGGTCGGGAGAGG
>NZ_VRUU01000012.1 GCF_008039875.1 Methylobacterium sp. WL119
CGGGTTCAGTGCGTGCCTCTTGGGGCTTGGCTTGCCACTGGCCCGCGCCACCACCCACGCGCCGACCCTGCATCCGTCGTTCCGCTGGGTAATGCGCGTCTGGCATCCAGGAGCGTCGAGCCTAGCCCTGCGTCGCCGCCACGGCATCGAGAGTACGCCGACCTTCCACGGCAACACCGTCGAGCGCGTAGTCGAGACCCGTACCCCATTCCGATGCCGTCTCGACGGGGATGGGCCGCTGCCGTTTCCTGTGCTCGGCGAGCTTCGCACCGAGGGTCTAACCGACTACCTCATCGTGCCGCTGCGCGCCGCGCGTGGACGCATGGGCGCCGCCTCCTGGGCCACGGCGAGACCGGGCGGCTTCACGCCGATCGAGATCGACACGTTGCTGGCGCTGGTCGAGCCGTTCTCGCTGCTGTTCGAGATCAAGGCGCTCGACGACATGCTAGGCGCGGTGCTGAGTGCCTATGTCGGACGCGACCCGGCGCGGCAAATCCTGGCCGGCACGGTGCGGCGCGGCGACGTACGCTTGATGCGGGCCGCGATGATGCTGACCGACCTGCGCGGGTTCGGCGAACTGTCCGACCGGCAAAGCTCCGACCGTGTCGTGGCCGCCCTCAACCGGATGTTCGATGCCATCGTGCCGGCCGTCGAGGCGGAAGGCGGCGAGGTGCTGAAGTACATCGGCGACGGGCTACTGGCCGTGTTCGATGCCGATCGCGACGAGGCCGAGGCGCGCAGTGCCGCCTTGCGTTCCGCCGAGGCCGCGCTTGATGCGCTTGCGACCCTGCGCGACGGTGACAGGGCTGCCTTCGAGGTCGGCGTCGCACTTCATGTCGGGGAGGTCGCCTACGGCAATATCGGCGGCGGCGACCGGGTCGATTTCACGGCGATCGGCCGCGATCTCAACGTGCTCGCCCGCGTCGAGCGCCTGTGCAAGACCTACGACACGCCGCTGATCGCCACCGACACCTTCATCGACGGGTTGGCACATGCCCTTGAACCGCTTGGCACCGTCGCCCTGCGCGGTTTTTCCGAGCGTCACGCCCTGTTCGGGTGTCGCAGGACCGCGCCCGTCGGCGCGCCGGCGGCGTGACGCCGAGACGGCGTCCTTGATCGTCCCATCGGAGATCGAAACTTCTCAAATCATCGCGTTTGGAGATCATTCGTATCGCGAAAGACCGTTGGTGGGAATAAATCGCATCCCGTAGCATCTCCCTGGTCGCGAGGAATCGCCACGGGCCCGGTGCCCTCGAACGCATCGACGCCGACATCCTTCAAGGGGAGAGACCATGCACGGACTGGACAGACCGATGAACCGCCGCCTCGTCCTGGGTGGCCTAGGGCTCGGCAGCCTCGGCGCCGCCATACCGGCCTGGGCGGGCGGCTCGGTGAAGCTTCCGCTGCCCGGCGGCCCGGACGAGCGGGCGCTGACCACGGCCTTTCCGGGCAAGGCCGAGATGATCCTCCAGCGCACTCATCCGCCGCTACTGGAGACGCCGTTCTCGGTGTTCGACGAGGGCGTGTTCACCCCCAACGATCGCTTCTACGTCCGCTGGCACTGGGCCTCGATCCCGACCGAAGTCGATGCCGGCACCTTCCGGCTCAAGGTCCACGGCCATGTCGAGAAGGAGCTCTCGCTCTCGCTCGACGCCATCGCCGGCCTGCCGCGCTTCGAGATCGCCGCGGTGAACCAGTGCTCGGGCAATTCGCGTGGGCTGTTCGAGCCGCGGGTGCCCGGCGCGCAATGGGCCAACGGCTCGATGGGCAACGCCCGCTGGACCGGGGTGCGCCTCAAGGACGTGCTCGAAAAGGCCGGGGTGAAGTCCGGCGCCGTGCAGGTGCGCTTCAGCGGCCTCGACGAGCCCGTGGTCGACGACGCGCCGGACTTCAAGAAGTCCCTCGATCTCGACCACGCCAACAATGGTGAGGTGATGATCGCCTACGCGATGAACGGCGAGCAACTTCCGCTGCTCAACGGTTTCCCGCTCCGCCTCGTGGTGCCGGGCTGGTACTCGACCTACTGGGTCAAGATGCTGTCCGACATCGAGGTGCTGGACAAGCCCGACGACCAATATTGGATGAAGACCGCTTACCGCATACCGGACGTGCCGGGCGCTAACATCAAGCCCGGTCAGACCGGCTTCAAGACGGTGCCGATCAACAGGATGGTGCCGCGCTCGTTCGTAACCAACCTGCAGGACGGCGCCAAGGTGGCGGCCGGAACGCCGGTGGCGTTGCGCGGCATCGCCTTCGGCGGCGATTGCGGGGTGAAGGCGGTCGAGTTCTCCGGCGACGGCGGGGCGACGTGGTTCCCGGCGCAGCTCGGCGCGGACGAGGGCCCCTACAGCTTCCGCCGCTTCGAGGGCAGCCTGCCGGCGCTGGCCTCCGGCACCCACACGGTCCGGGTCCGCTGCACCAACACCAACGGCGTCGCGCAGCCCATGGACCGGGTCTGGAACGGCGCCGGCTTCATGCAGAACGGCATCGAGGCCGTGTCATTCCAGGCCGCTTGAGGAGAACAGCCATGAACCCGATCCGCCCTGCGGCCCTCATCGCCGCCCTCATACTGTCTCCCATGGTGGCGCTCGCCGCTTCGGCTCCCGAGCCGATGCGCTTCACCTCGCAATCGATCGAATTCCCGACTTCCGACCGGATCTTCCCGGACGGGCCGGGGGCCGAGGCGGTCAACAACAACTGCCTCGCCTGCCACTCGGCCGGGATGGTGCTGACCCAGCCCAAGCTCACGAAGGCGCAGTGGACCGAGACCGTGAACAAGATGGTTCACGTCTACAAGGCGCCCGTCGATCCGGCCGACGTGCAGACCATCGTCGATTACCTCACGGCGTTGAAGCCGACGCCCTGAATCCCCGAATCCAGAGGCCACCGCGTTTTTTTCGCCGGCCTCGGGGAATAGACCGCACCTTCCGGCATCTCCTCAGGGCGATGCACGGCCGGCCCGGCCTTGCACCACGGATTTCCGATTTCGAACCAGCCCTCGCGGCCGGCCTTTGGCCGCCGAACGAGTGCGCATGCCCGAGAGACCCGCTTCATGACCCATATCCGCACCAGCCTCCGCACCCTCCTCGCCGGAGCCGCCTTGCTCCTCGCCCAGGGCCAGCCCGGGTTCGCCGCCGGCTTCGACGGCGCGATCAAGAACAACGCCCTGGCGCTGAACGCCGCCGGGACCGTCGCCGCTGTGTCGAACAGCGAGGAGAGCGCCGTCGTCGTCTACGACGTCGCCAAGGGCACCGTGCTGCGCCGCCTCGACGGCTTCGTCACGCCGCGCAACATCGTGTTCGCACCGGACGGCGCCCGCTTCTACATCTCCGACAGCGGCACCGGCCGGATCACGGTCTACGAGACCGCCACCGGCAAGGAGGCCGGCGTTCTCGCCGCGGGCCCCGGCGCGTTCGGCACGGTGCTCTCGGCCGACGGGACCAAGCTCTACGTCAACAACGAGGCCGCGAGCACGCTGACCGTGTTCGACACCAAGACCATGCTCGCCGAGGCCGTGATCCCCGGCTTCGCGCAGCCGCGCCAGGGCGTGAAGCTGTCGCCGGACGGCAAGACCGTGTTCGTGACGAACTTCCTCGGCGACAAGATTACGTTGGTCGATACCGCCACCAACAAGATCACCGGCGAGATCGCCGGGTTCGACAAGCTGCGCGCCATCTCGATCACCAAGGACGGTAAGACGCTGTTTGCCGCCAATAGCGGCCGTAACACCATCGGCGTGGTCGATGTCGCCGCCCGTAAAGTCACCTCCGAGGTGGCAGTGGGCAAGGACCCCTACGGCGCCGCGCTGACCCCGGACGGGCGCTTCGTCTATTCGGGCAACCTCAAGGACAACTCGCTCTCGGTGATCGACACCGGCACCCTCAAGGTCGTCGCCACGGTGACCGGCCTGAACGAGCCGCGCCAGGCGATCGCGTTCTCGGCCGACAACGCCCACGCCTACGTCCTCAACCGCGACCTCAGCGTCGCCGTGGTGGACCGGGCGAAGAACGTAGTCGTCTCGACGATGAAGCCGTGAAGCGACGCGCGTCGGGGGCCTTATCGCCCCCGGCGCGTTCTCGTCGTCGACACGTCACGAACGCAGGACAAAAACCCCATGCTCGGCCTGTTCCAGCGCAAGGACCGCCTCATCGTGCACGGCGAGGCGCCCTACAATGCCGAGCCGCCGCTCGATCGCCTGCGGGCGGCCTTCCTCACCGACCAGGCCGACTTCTACGTCCGCAGCCACGGCAACATCCCGGACCTCGACGCCGACGGCTACCGCCTGACTGTCGACGGGATGGTCGCGACGCCCCTCGAATTGTCCGTCGCCGATCTGAAGGCACGCTTCGCGCACGTCACCGTCACGGCGGTGATGCAATGCGCCGGCAACCGCCGGGCCGACATGCTGGCTGTGGCCCCGGTCTCCGGCGACCCGTGGGCGCCCGGCGCCATCGGCAACGCGGAATGGACCGGGGTGCGGCTCGCCGACGTCCTGCACGCCGCCGGGATCGATGCGTGCGGTACGCGCCACGTCGCCTTCGAGAGCCACGACCGGATCGCCCGTACGGACACGCGCTTCGGCGCCTCGATCCTACTCGCCAAGGCACTGGCCCCCGAGACGCTGCTCGCCTTCTCGATGAACGGCGAGCCTCTCGCCCCCGAGCACGGCCATCCCCTACGAGTGGTCGTTCCAGGATTTGCCGGCATCCGCAGCCCGAAATGGCTCGCCCGCATCACGGTGCAGGACCACCCCTCCGACAATCCGATGCAGGCCGACGACTACAAGCTATTCCCGCCCGACGTGACGGCCGAGACCGCCGACCCGGCCCACGGCATCACCATCGAGGCGATGCCGCTCAACAGCGCGATCTGCGAGCCCGCCCGCGGCGCAGCGTTGAAGGCCGGCCGGCACGCGATCCGCGGCTACGCCATCGCCAGCGACC
This sequence comes from Methylobacterium sp. WL119, assembly GCF_008039875.1. Lineage (GTDB taxonomy): Bacteria > Pseudomonadota > Alphaproteobacteria > Rhizobiales > Beijerinckiaceae > Methylobacterium. The sequence continues at coordinate 4,944 of NZ_VRUU01000012.1, forward strand.
GCGCGGTCGCCCGCGTAGACGTCTCGACGGATGGCGGTCGCAGCTGGGCACAGGCCCGGATCGACCGCGATGCCGACGCGCCCTACGCCTGGACGTTCTGGGAGATCGACCGCGAGCTGACCGCGGGCGAGCACGAACTCGCGGTGCGGGCCTGGGACTCCGCCGGCCAGACCCAGCCGGCGGCGCCCGACGACACCTGGAACTACAAGGGCTACCTCAGCGCCGCCTGGCACCGGGTACGGGTCACGGTGGCCTAACAGTCACGCCCAGAGCAGGGCGGTGGCCGCAAGGCCCGAGATCGCGATCAGCAAGGCCGCGATCCCGACGGTGAGGATGCGCGGCATCATCGGGATCTCGGCATCGGCGAGACGCGCCCGGATCGCCCGGTCCCGCCATGCGGCGCCGGCGAACGAGGCAAGCGCGCAGGCGATCAACGTGAGCGACAGCACCTTTAGCGGCCAGACCGCCAGCACCTCCCGCAGGAAGCGCTGCGCGGCCAGGCCGACGCCGAGGAAGGCGAGCCCGGTGCGAAGCCACGCCACGAACGTACGCTCGGCTGCCAGAACCGTCCGGTCCTCGGCGAGCCTCACCCGGGGATCGTCGGGGTGCACGGGTTTCGCAGGATCGCTCATCCGGCATCCGCCGTCGCGATCAGGTCGAGCAACGCGTCGGCGGCCCGGCTGCGGTAGCGCTCCTTGTGGCGCAGCACCCGGAACGGCCGGCTCGGCAGGGCGAACGCCGCCCGCACCAGGGTTCCGGCCCGAAGCGCTGCGGCGACCACGGTCTCGGACAGGACGGCGGCCCCGCCCCCGGCCTCGACGGCGGCGCGCACCGCCTCGTTAGAGGGCAGTTCGAGCGTGACCCGAAGCTGGGCGGCTGCGAGGCCGGCCGCACCCAGGGCCGTCTCGAAGGCCGAGCGGGTTCCCGATCCCGCCTCGCGCAGCACCCAGTCGGCCCCGGCGAGATTTTCGGGTTCGAGGGCGGTCGCCCCGGCGAAGGCATGGCCAGGGGCGACCACGAGGACCAGTTGGTCCTGCGCGATGGTGGTGCTCGCAAGCGTCGGGTCGTCGAGCGCCCCCTCGACGAAGCCGAGTTCGGCCTGCCCGGCGCGCACTGCGTCGGCGGCGTCGGTGGTGTTGCCCACCGCCAACCGGATAGCGATCTCAGGGTAGGCCCGGCGGAAGGCGACGAGGTGGCGAGGCAGCCAGTCGCTGGCGATGGTCTGGCTGGCGTAGAGCGCCAGCGTCCCGCGCCGCAGGCCGCTGAGGTCGGCGAGCACCAGTTCGGCCGCGTCGGCGCGGGCAAGCACGGCGCGGGCCTCGACGAGGAACACGCGCCCCGCCTCGGTCAACTCGATCCCGCGGCCGACCCGGTGAAACAGCTTCGTCGCGTGCCGCCCCTCGATGTTGGCGATCGCCGTGCTGACCGCCGACTGGACGAGGTTCAGCGCTTCGGCAGCCCGCGTCACGTGCTGCCGCTCGGCCACCGCCACGAAGATGCGGAGCTGGTCGAGGGTCACGGCTGCCGACGATCCGGCGCGAGGCCACGCACCTGCGCATCGACCGCCTGCGCGACAGTGAGCAGCCGGGCCTCATCAGTTCGACCGGTGACGACGTAGGACATGCCGCCATCGACCCAGGAGAAGGCGGCGACATCGCCCTCGCGACCGAAGCGGAAGAGCGTTCGCCCATCGCCGTCTCCGACACGGCTGTAGAGCGACAGGCGGGTTCCGCGGTCGTCGTCGTACATTAGCATCGCTGCGGATTCGGCGCCGGCCGGCAGCAGCCGCCCGCCCATCAGGCGAAACCCTTGGGCCGCGAGATCGGGGGCCGCGACCGCGTGACCGAGGCGCTTCGAGAGCCACGTCACGAGGTGGAGCTTCTCGTCGGCGCGCACCTCCACCGGATGCACCACCTCGACCACGAAGGTGCGAAAGGCCGCGACCGCGTCCTGCGTCGCCGGTGCCTCCGCCACCATCGCCGTCGCGGGTCCGCCGCGCAGGGCATGGCCGACCCAGCCGCCGGCACCGCCGAGCGCAAGGCAGAGCACGGCTGCAGCTGCCATGGGGAACCAGCCCCCGCCGACGAACCGACGTCGCGGGCGAATGTTGGCCACCCGGAGCCGCGCCGGGATCGCCTCCTCGGCGATCGGCGCGAGGCGGGCACGCATGCGCTCGCGCAGGGCGCGATCCGCCGAGACCTCGGCCGCACGCGCGGGGTTTCCTTTGAGCCATGCCTCGACCAGCGCCTGCCGCTCCGGTTCGAGGCGGCCGTCGATCAGGCCGTGCAGGTCGTCCTCGCCGACCGGGCGTGGATCCCCGCTCATTTCACCCTCCTCAAGAGGCCGGTCCGGCCAGTTTCCAGAAAACTTCGCATCCGTGTCCGCGCCCGGCTTAAGCGCGACATCACCGTGCCGAGCGGTACCCCGAGCACCTGGGCCGCCTCGGCATAAGACAGATCCTCCACCGCGACGAGCAGCAGCACCGAGCGCTGTTCCTCGGGCAGGGTGTCGAGCCCGGCGAGTACGTCGTGGCCTCCCAACGCGGCTTCCGGGTCGATACCCGGATCGGGCACCTGCTCCAGTGCTTCCGCGCCGACATCGACGCCGCGCCGGCCCCGGCGCCGGACGGCGCCGAGGAACAGATTGCGCTCGATCGTGAACAGCCACGCCCGCAAGTCGCCGTCGCGGCGACGCCCGGACCAGGCGGACAATGCCCGCTCCAGCGTGTCCTGAACGAGGTCGTCGGCCGCCTCGCGGTCCCGCAACAGCGCGACGGCGTAGCGCCGCAACGCCGGGATCTGCGGTTCGATGAGGGCGGCGATCTCGTCCAACGACGTTTCCCGGTCAGAGGGGGCCGATCAAGGCATTCACCGATCAAGGCTTGGCGATGTGCCACGCGCCGTTGAGGAAGCCGTCGCCGGTGATGTCGCCGGGCTTGGTGTCCTTGGCAAAGGTGTAGAGCGGCTTGCCCTTGTAGGCCCACTGCATCGTGCCGTCGTCCCGCGTCACCATCGTCCAGTCGCCGCTGGCGGCCGAGCCGGAGGCGGCCATCAGGGCCGGCCAGTTGGTGGCGCAGGGGCCGTTGCACATCGACTTGCCGCCCATGTCCTTGTCGAAGGTGTAGAGGGTCATGCTCTTGGCATCGACGAGCGCCGGCCCCTTGGCGGTCTCGGCCGTCATGGCAGGCGCGGCAGCCTGGGCGGCCAAGGCGGAGAAGGCGACAGCCGCGAAGGCGGCGCGGATCAGCAGAGTGCGCATGGGTGAGGTCTCCCGCGGTCGAGCATGACCGCATCGGGAGGGATGCCGAAGAGGCGCCTCTATTCCACGCGTCTTCTCGACGACAGATCACGAAGGCGTGAACGGGCTCTCAGCCAAATCCGCGGAATAAAGCCGCGCCCCAGGCATCCTTCCCATCGACACCGGATCAAAAGGAAGCCGCATGCGCGGAGCACTGGGATTTGCCGTGACGGCGGCGCTGATGGCGAGCGGCCTCGTCGGCGGCCGGATGATGATGCGCCCGACCTTGGCCGCGACCGAGCCAGCGGCAGCTCCGTCCGCGTCCTTCGACGCGATGATGGCGCAGTCGATGGCGCAGATGCATGCCGACATGATGGTCCCGCCCTCGGGCGACCCCGACCGCGACTTCGCCGCGATGATGATCCCGCACCACGAAGGCGCGATCGCGATGGCGAAGGCAGAGCTGCTCCACGGCAAGGATCCGGTCCTGCGCCGCCTCGCGCAGGGGATCGTCGTCGAGCAGGGCCAGGAGATCGATGTGATGCGCCGCGCGCTCGCCGATCGCCCCGCGATGCCGGGTCGGTCCGCCGGCGCCCCTCCCGTTCACCACCATGGCGCGGCACCTGCCGCCGAGATGCCTTCGGAGCACCGCCGATGAAGACCGCCCTGACCGTTCTCGCCCTTGTGCTGCTCTCCGGCTCGGCCTTCGCCGGGCAGGCTCCGGGCCCCGCCTCGGCGCCCGACGTGCCCATCAGCAGCAAAGACCGGTTCTACACCTCCGATCAGTTCTCCAACACGGTCTCGGTAATCGATCCCGCCGCCAACACCCTGCTCGGGGTGATCCGGCTCGGCGACCCGACGCCGATGAATCTGAGCCCGCTCTATCGCGGGCAGCTTCTGGTCCACGGCATGGGCTTCTCGCCGGACCACAGGACCCTTCTCGCGGTCTCGATCGGTTCGAACTCCGTAAGCTTCATCGACACGGCGACCAACGCGGTCCGCCACACCGCCTATGTCGGCCGCTCGCCGCACGAAGCCTTCTTCACGCCGGACGGTCGAGAGGTCTGGGTGAGCGTGCGCGGCGAAGACTATATCGCCGTGCTCGATGCCGCGACCGCCAAGGAGACCCGCCGGATCACCGTACCGAACGGGCCGGGCATGACGATCTTCTCGCCGGACGGCACCTACGGTTACGTCTGCTCCAGCTTCAGCCCCGAGACCGTCGTCATCGACACCAAGACCCACGCCATCGTCGGCCGCGTGAAGCAGGAGAGCCCGTTCTGCCCCGACATCGCCGCCACGCCGGACGGCAAGCAGGTGTGGTTCACCCTCAAGGATGTCGGCCGGACCCAGGTGTTTTCGGCGCGTCCGCCATTCGCGCCGCTGAAGACGATCGAGACCGGGCCGATCACCAACCACGTCAACATCGTCTCGACCAAGGCCGGCCAGTTCGCCTACGTGACGATTGGCGGCCTGAACCAGGTCAAGGTGTTCCGCACCGACGATTTCTTCCAGCTCGCAACGATCCCGACCGGCGCCCTGCCGCACGGGCTCTGGCCCTCGGGCGACGGCAGCCGCGTCTATGTCGGCCTGGAGAACGCTGACAAGGCCGCGGTGATCGACACCGCGTCGAACACGGTGATCGCCGAGGTGCCGATCGGGCAGGGTCCGCAGGGCGTCGCCTACGTCCCGAACGCCGTGCCGGAGGGCGACGGAATGCAAAACCTCCAGCCGCTGGGGGCCGCAGGCCAGACCAGTGCGCTGACGCTCGCGGGCGGCGACGGCAAGCCGGCGACGCAGGTCACCCTGTTCGACCAGGGCGTGCTGCAGACGCTGCAGGCCGCGATCACGGGACTGGCGCCGAAGATGCCGTTCGTGCTGGCGCTGTCCGCAGATCCGAAGGGCGCGACCGGCCTGGAGCCACTCGCCGCCTTCACCACCAACCCGGCCGGCGCGGCCATCGTCAACGCGATCGGCCCGATCCGGCAAGTCACCCGCAAGGACGCCGGCCCGAGCCGCCGTTACCTCGTGGTCGCGGCGGGCAAGCCCGGCAAACTCGGCGGCGTCGAGCAGGTGCAGATCACGGATTAATCGAGCGGTGTCGCCAGTCCGGAAGGCGAACATCTCAAACAATGCCTCCGTGACGCGAGCCCAGCCTCGATGTCTGCTTTCGAGAACAGCGTCAGCCCGCTTCTATGGCGTAGTTGGGTCGGATGCGGAAGGTCCGCTTCAGGGCGAAGGGTCAGGGTCTGCTCCCCACCCATAGCGGGTCCTCGGAAGGTCTGCTTTCGGGATGACTATAAGCTAGGGACCTGCAACTGGAACGGGTGGGAAGCAGCAGGCTGCCCGGCTCACCCCGGCCCCCCTGCCGGCCAGCGATGGTGCAGGTCGTCGATGACGAAGGCGTGAGCGTGCCGATGGCCACCGGCATCGAGATGCGGATGGTCGGGCCTGAGGTCGCCGTGGACGTGCTCGACCACATCAGGGTCGGAGGCGGGCCAGAGTAGGGCCGCCGCCGCGATGGCTGCCAAGGTCAGGCCCCCCAGGACCGCCAGCGTCGTCGGCATGCCGACCTTGGCGCCGAGCCAGCCCGCGAGCGGGTAGGTCACCAGCCACGCCACATGGGAGAGCGCGAACTGTGCCGCGAACACGCCCGGCCTATCGCCTGGCGAGGCCGAGCGCCGGAGAAGGCGTCCGGTCGGGGTCTGGGCTGCCGAGTAGCCGATGCCAAGCACGAGCCAGGTCGCCAGCAGCATCGGCCAGCCGATGACCCCGCCCCAGGTCGTGGCCGCGAAGGCGAGGAGAACGATCCCGAGCAGGCCCGCCGCCGGGATCATAACCGTCCGGTCCGGCAGGCGGTCGAGCATCCGCGGCAGCAGGAGGGCGGCCAGCATCGACCCGCCGCCGAAGAGGCCGAGCGCGATCGCGACGTCGTTCTGGGAGCGATGCAGGATGGCCTGGACGATCACCACCGTGTTGACGATCACCATCGAGCCGGCCGCCGAGACGGCGAGGTTCAACGCGAGCAGCCCGCGTAGGCGCGGCGTGGCGAGGTAGATGCGCAGCCCCCGCGTGGTGCGCTCGTAGATCCCGGCGCGGCGTTCGGGCAGCTTCGGCGACGGCAGCGACACCGAGACCACGAAGGCGGCCGAGCAGAGGAACCCGACAACGGTCCCCCCGAATAGCCAGTGGAAGTCGATGGCGGTCAGCAGCAGGGCGGCCAGGGTGGGGCTGAGGAGGTTCTCCAGGTCGTAGGCGAGGCGCGAGAGCGAGAGCGCCCGCGTGTAGTCGCGCTCCTCCGGCAGGATGTCGGGGATGGTCGCCTGGAAGGTCGGGGTGAAGGCCGCCGAGCACGATTGCAGCACGAAGACGAGCGCGTAGACCTGCCAGACCTGGTCGACGAAGGGCAGGATCAGCGCGACGCCGGCGCGGACGAGGTCGGTCGCCACTAGGAAGGCGCGACGCGGCAGTTGCCCCGTGAAGGCGTTAGCGATGGGCGCCACGAGCACGTAGGCCGCCATCTTGATGGCGAGCGCGGTGCCCAGCACGGCGCCGGCCTCCGCCCCCGCCAGCCGGTAGGCGAGGAGGCCGAGGGCGACGGTGAGCAGGCCGGTGCCGACCAGGGCGATCACCTGCGCGGCGAAGAGGTGCCTGTAGGTCCGGTTCGCGAGGACGGCCAGCATCAGAGATACTTCGCCAGCGCCTTGAACTCGGCCAGCGCGACCTTGGCCGACTTGCCGCCGTCCGCGACACCCTCGCCGATGCAGTTCTCCATGTGGTCCTCGATGAGGACCCGCTTGGCGTTGGCGATGGCGCTCTCCACCGCGTGGAGCTGCTGGGCGAGGTCCACGCACGAGCGGCCCTCCTCGATCATGGCGATGACGCCGGCGAGATGCCCGTGGGCGCGCTTCAGGCGCTTGACGATGTCGGGGTGGGAGGCGTGCGCATGTTCCATGTTGACATCCTATCCCCCCGGGTAGGATAGGGGAAGGGTATCGGGCGCATCGGGGTGGTCTCGGGCCGAACGGGAGTTGGGTGGTCGGTGTCCTTCGGGCGGCGTCTCATAGCGGCAGCCGCCGCGTTCATGCTGGCGCTCGTCGCGGTCATGCCCGTTTTCGTGGAGGCCCGACACGCGGCGTCGGTGACGCTCCAGGCGCAGGACATCGGCTCCGGCGCGACACACGACCATGGCTCGGACGAGGGGGCCCCCGGCGATCTCGCGTACCATGCCCAGGCCCACGCGCAGGGGGTGATGCCCACGACCGAGGGAGCATCCACGGTGCGGGCGAATGCGGCCATGGCCTTCTCCGTCTCCGACGAGCGCGAGCGGTCCCCCGGACGGCCGCCCGGGTTGTTCAAGCCCCCGAGGGCCTGAGGCGGACCACGATCGCAGTCCCCCCAGTTTCTCGAACTCCGGCGCCGCGCCGCCCTGCCCGAACGGCATGGCCGCCCGCCCATGGCAACGACATGCTCAGACGTCTTCCCCTCGTGCTGCTGGCCGTAGCCGGCGGCTTCCTCGTCGCGACTTGGTGGCCGGCGGCCCCGGACGCGGTCCGCGCGCTCGTGGCGCGGGCCCGGCCCGCCGCCACGGTCCCGTCCCGTGAGCCTACGCCGGCGGCGGCTCCCGAGCCGGAGCACTCCGGCTTGATCCGCTTGACGGACGCACAGATCGCCAAGGCCGGCATCCGCACGGATGACGCCGGCGAGGGCCGCCTCGCGCGTCACCTCCATGTCCCGGGCACCATCGTCCCGAGCGCCGACAACACTGCCCGGATCGCGGTGAAGACGACCGGCACCGTCGTAGAGTTGCGCAAGGGTCTGGGCGACCGGGTCGCCAAGGGCGAGGTCGTGGCGCTCATCGAGAGCCGCGAGATCGCCGAGACCAAGGGCGAGTACCTTGCCGCGCGCCTCTCGGCCGCCCTGCAGAAGACCCTCTACGAGCGCGACAAGGAGCTCTGGGACCGGCGGATCTCGTCGGAGCAGCAGTACCTGCGCTCACAGGCGAGCTACCAGGATCTAAAGGTCAAGGAGGACGCCGCCCGGCGCAAGCTGAGCTTCCTCGGCCTGGGGCCGGCCGAGATCGACGCCCTGCCGACGAAGCCCCAGGCGCAGTTCGAGCGCCAGGAGATCCGCTCGCCCATCGCGGGCAGGATCGTGGAGCGGCGGGTCGACCTCGGCGCGGCGGTCGGGCGCGACAATCTGGAGACCGAGCTCTACAGCGTCGTCGACCTCTCGAAGATCTGGATAGACCTCGCCGTTTCCCCAGGCGACCTTCCCCTGGTGCACGAGGGGCAGGAGGTGACGTTCCGGACCGAGGCGACCGGCGCGGAGGCACGCGGGCGCATCGTCTTCATAGGGCCCGTGCTCGACCAGAACACCCGCGCCGCCCGCGTCGTGGCCGAACTCGCGAACCCGCAGGAGACCTGGCGGCCCGGCTCCTTCGTCTCCGCCGAGATCGTCATCTCGGACAAGCCGGTGCGCGTCCTCCTCCCGACCGCCGCGATCCAGACCCTGGAGGGCAAGCCCAACGTGTTCGTGCGGGTGGTGGATGGCTTCGAGGCCCGCCCGGTAACCCTCGGCCGGTCTGACGACGAGAGCGTGGAGGTGACGGCGGGCCTGGAACCCGGGGAGGCGGTCGCGGTGGCCAACAGCTTCACCCTCAAGGCCGAGCTCGGCAAGTCCGCGGCGGAGGACTGAGCCATGATCCGCCCGATCCTCGCCTTCTCAATTACCAACCGCTACGCGGTCATCCTGGTAACCCTCATCGCCACCGCGCTCGGTGCCTGGGCACTGGCGCGTCTACCCATCGACGCCGTGCCCGACGTCACCAACAACCAGGTCCAGATCAACGCCGTCGCACCGGCGCTGACGCCGGTCGAGATCGAGAAGCAGGTCACGGTGCTGGTTGAGCGGGCGCTCGCCGGTACGCCGGGGCTGGAGAGCATGCGCTCGTTCTCGCGCAACGGCTTCGCCCAGCTCACTGCGGTGTTCAGCGACAAGATCGACGTCTACTTCGCCCGCCAGCAGGTGAACGAGCGCCTGGTCGAGGTGCGCGGCACCCTGCCGCCTGGCGTCGAGGTCAGGCTCGGGCCGATCTCCACCGGGCTCGGCGAGATCTACTGGTGGTCGGTCGAGTACCAGCCCCCTGGCGAGGGGACTCCGGTCAGAGACGGCAGGCCCGGCTGGCAGGGCGACGGCAGCTACCTGACGCCTGAGGGCGAGCGGCTGACGAGCGACTTCGAGCGCACGGTCTACCTACGCACGGTCCAGGACTGGATCATCCGACCGCAGATGAAGAGTGTCCCCGGCGTGGCCGGGGCCGACGCCATCGGCGGCTACGTCAAGGAGTATCAGGTCCAGCCCGACCCGATGAAGCTCGTCGGCTACGGCCTGTCGTTCGCCGACCTGGCGCGGGCCATCGAGGTTAACAACGCGACCCGCGGCGCCAACTACATCGAGCGCAACGGCGAGGGCTACGTCGTTCGGGCCGGGGGCCTGCTGGAGAACGTCGACCAGATCCGCGAGATCGTGGTGGCGACCCGGGCCGGGGTGCCGATCCTGGTCAGCGACGTCGCACAGGTCGGGATCGGCCGCGAGCTCCGCACCGGCTCGGCCAGCGAGAACGGGCGCGAAGTGGTGCTGGGCACCGCCCTGATGCTCATCGGCGAGAACAGCCGAACGGTCTCGGCCGCGGCCGACGCCAAGATCCGGGAGATCAACAAGCTCCTGCCGCCCGGCATCAAGGCGAAGACCCTCCTCAGCCGGACCGACCTCGTCGACGCCACCATCAAGACTGTGGCCAGGAACCTCGCCGAGGGCGCGCTCCTCGTCGTGGCGGTCCTGTTCCTGGCTCTCGGCAATATCCGGGCGGCCCTCATCACGGCGCTGGTCATCCCGGTCGCCATGATGGTCACGGCCACCGGCATGCTGGCGGGCCGCATCAGCGCCAACCTGATGAGCCTGGGCGCCCTCGACTTCGGCCTCATCGTCGACGGTGCGGTCATCATCGCCGAGAACAGCCTGCGGCACCTCGCCGAGCGCCAGCACGAACTCGGTCGCAGGCTGTCGCTGGAGGAGCGGCTCACCACGGTCCGGCTCTCGGCCGAGGAGATGATCAAGCCGTCCGTCTACGGGCAGGCCATCATCATCCTGGTGTACGTGCCGCTCCTCACCTTCGCCGGGGTCGAGGGCAAGACCTTCACGCCGATGGCCCTGACGGTGCTGATCGCCCTGGTGGCGGCCTTCGTGCTGTCCCTGACCCTCGTGCCTGCGATGATCGCGACCTTCGTGTCGGGCCGGGTCAGCGAGAGCGAGAACGCGCTCATCCGCGGGTTGAAGGCGGTCTACCGGCCCGTCCTCCTCGGCGCGATCCGCGCCCCGCTGGCGTTCGTGGCGGGCGCGGTCGTCCTGCTCGGGATCGCGGGCGTGCTCGCGACGCGGCTGGGGCAGGAGTTCACGCCGACGCTGGACGAGAAGAACATCGTCATGGAGGCGCGCCGCATCCCGTCGACCTCGATCACGCAGTCGCAGACCATGCAGCTCGGCGTCGAGGACGCCATGAGCAAGTTTCCCGAGGTGGCGTTCGTGTACTCGCGCTGCGGCACGCCCGACATCGCCGCCGACCCGATGCCGCCCAACGCCTGCGACGCCTACCTCATCCTGAAGCCGCAGGCCGAGTGGCCGGACCCGACCGAGATGAAGGTGTCCCTGATCGGCCGAATGGAGGCCGAAGCCAAGCTTATCCCGGGAACCCTGCTCGGCTTCTCCCAGCCAATCCAGATGCGCTTCAACGAGCTCATCGCCGGCGTGCGCGACGACCTCGCCGTGAAGGTGTTCGGCGAGGAGTTCGGCCCGATGGTCGAGGGCGCCCGTAAGATCGCCGGCATCCTACGCAGCCTGGACGGGGCCGCCGACGTCAAGGTCGAGGAGGCGGTGGGCCTGCCGTTCCTGGAGCTCAGGATCGACCGGCGCGAGATCGCCCGGAGGGGCCTGAGCCTCGCCGACGTGCAGGACGTCATCGGCACCGCCATCGGCGGCAAGGATGCCGGCCTGATGTACGAGGGCGACCGACGCTTCGCCATCGTGGTGAGGCTCGCCGATACGGTCCGGAACGACGTCGAGGCGTTGAAGAACCTGCCGGTGCCACTCCCGGCCGCCCAGGCCGCCCCGGCCAGGGCTGGCACCGGCGTGCCGGCCGCGCCGGCGCTGGCGGGCGGGATGAGCGTGCCCCTACGGCAGCTCGCCAGCTTCGCCTTCACGGAAGGACCCAACCAGGTCAGCCGCGAGGACGGGCGCCGACGGGTGGTGGTGACGGCCAACGTTCGCGGCCGCGACATCGGCTCGCTCGTGGCGGAGGCGCAGGCACGCATTGCCGCCGAGGTGAAGCTGCCGGCCGGCTACGAGGTGCGCTGGGGCGGCCAGTTCGAGAACCTGACGGCGGCCCGACAACGCCTGATGGTCGTGGTGCCCGCCTGCTTCGCCCTGATCTTCATCCTGCTGCTCGGGGCCCTCGGCTCCCCCCGGGACGCTGCGATCGTCTTCAGCGCGGTGCCGATGGCGTTGACCGGCGGCGTCGCCGCCTTGTGGCTGCGGGACATGCCGTTCTCGGTCTCGGCCGCGGTTGGGTTCATCGCCCTGTCCGGGGTCGCGGTCCTCAATGGGCTCGTGCTCCTGAACCACATCCGGCAGCTGGTCTCGGAAGGCATTGATGTCGTGCGAGCCGTCCGCGAGGGCGCCCTCACGCGCCTGCGGCCGGTGGTGATGACGGCCCTCGTCGCGGCGCTCGGCTTCGTGCCGATGGCCCTTGCGACGGGAACGGGCGCGGAGGTGCAGCGACCGCTGGCAACGGTCGTCATCGGCGGCCTCATCAGCGCGACGCTCCTGACCCTGGTGGTGCTGCCCGCCCTCTATGCACGGTTCGGGCGCGCGGTGCCCGTCGCTCGACCTGCTGGGATGGCTTCGGCACCACTGGCAGCGGTTCGATAGGAAGGGTGCCGCCGCCGACTGCCACTACGAAGAGGCCAACGTCCGTATGTCCACTTCCGAGCCCGGACTGAACCGACTGCTACGACGAGGTTGGATCTAAGCCGGAACGTCTGCTTCAGGGCGGATAGCCGGGGTCCGCTCTCCACCCTTCGCAGAACCTCGGAAAGTCCGTTTCGCGGCAGCTTGGTGATGATGACCTACGTCCGTATCGGGTAGAATTCTGCCAGTCCGCTCTCGGCTTCGTTGTGTTAGAGCGGACCGGGGTGGCGAAGTTCAGGACCCGGCATACTGGTCTTCGGTGACCTGCTCCATCCAGGTCACGGCCTTGCCATCCAACCGTTCCTGGATCGCGACATGCGTCATCGCCGAGGTCGCCGTGGCCCCATGCCAATGTTTCTCATTCGGCTCGAACCAGACCACGTCGCCCGGCGCGATCTCTTTGACCGGGCCGCCCTCGCGCTGAACCCACCCACGCCCGAACGTGACGATCAGCGTCTGGCCGAATGGATGCGTATGCCACGCCGTCCGCGCGCCGGGCTCGAACGTTACGCTCGCCATCGCGACGCGGGCAGGGTCGGGAGCGCTGTGGAGCGGATCAATCCGAACTGTGCCGGTGAACCATTCGGACGGGCCCTGGCCTGAGGGCTGGCTTCCGCTGCGCTTGATGTCCATGCGATCTTTCCTTCATCGTCTCGGAAACGCCTCTTAGAGCGACCAGCCGCCATCGACAGAGATCGACGCGCCGGTCACGAAGGCCCCAAGGTCCGAACACATCCACAGGACGGCCTCTGCGATCTCCTCGGGCTTGCCCAGCCGTCCGACCGGCTCAAGGTCGATCGCCTTCTGGATGTCGCCGCCCGTGAAGCGGTCCATCATCGGTGTCTCGATATTCCCAGGCAAAACTGCGTTCACCCGGATCTTCGCCTTCGCGTAGTCGAGGGCGGCCGATTTGGTCAGGCCGATCAAGGCGTGCTTCGAGGCGGCATAGCTCGCACCTCCCGCGACACCCCTGATTCCAGCGCCGGACGATGTGTTGACCACCACGCCGCCGCCCTGCCGAAGCATCTGTGCGATCTCGTACTTCATGCACACGAACGTGCCACGCAGGTTGATGTCGAGGATCTGGTCCCATTCGTCGAGGGCGATCTCGTGGACGGGAGCGGCCTTGTTCTCGACGCCGGCGTTGTTGAAAGCACAGTCGAGGCGGCTGAACCGCTCAACGGTGCGAGCCACCGCAGCCTCGACGTCCGCTGGCACCGACACGTCGCATCGAATTGCAATCACCTCGCCGCCATCCGCTTCGATCTCAGCGCGGAGCTGTTCGAGTGCAGCCTCCGTGCGATCCGTGATGGCGACCCGAGCGCCCTCCCTTGCGAACGCAATGGCGGCGGCGCGGCCGATGCCGCTGGCCGCACCCGTGATGAAGGCGACCTTCCCTGTAAAACGGCGCATGTCTCAATTTCTCCGATGACCTCGATGAGGTGCCTGACGTAGCCATCGCGTGAGCCGCCGATCAGGCGTCTGTCCCTCAACGGAACGATGAGCCGCGTTCATCGTCGGACGTCGCGGCGGCTACAATCCGAGGGGCTTCGCCGCGCGGATCAGGTCGATGAGGAGCCGCAATCCGGTCGGCAGTTGGCGACGTCCGGGATAGTAGAGGTGGAAGCCCGGTCCCATCGGTGCCCAATCCGCCAGCACGACGCGAAGCTCGCCCCGTGCGACCACGGGTTCGACGCACGGCTTAGGAAGATAGGCGAGCCCGCCGCCCGCCACCGCAAGGGAGAGGGCGAACCACGTGTTGTCGATGGTCACCGCACCGGGAACGTCGAGGGCGATCTGCTCGTCCGCTCTCTCGAATTCCCATCGATAGAGGCTGTCGTCGCCGAGGCGAATGCGTAGGCATCGGTGAGCTGCAAGGTCACGTGGATGATCAGGCGTTCCGTGACGATCCAGATAGGTCGGCGCTCCAACCACCACCCAGCGCAGATCGGCCGACAAACGCTGCGCCACCATATCCAGAGGCACAGTCCCGCCGTAGCGGATGCCCGCATCGGCTCTAGCTTCCACGACGTCGAGCAGATCGTTGGACACCCGGATGTCGATCTCGACCTGCGGGTGGCGCTCGTGGAAGGAAGGCAACACGGGGGCGAGCAACAACGTGCTCGCATGTTCGAGCACGTTGAGGCGGATGCGCCCGGTGACCTTCGTCGGATCCCGGTGCTGGTTGAGCACGTCGAGCGCGGAGCCGATCGCCGCGAACGGCGCATCCAGCGAGGCGAGCAGATCTTCACCGGCTGCGGTGAGCGTGACGCTGCGACTGGTGCGGTTGACGAGGCGCACACCGAGGCGCGCCTCCATCGCCTTGAGTGCGTGGCTGAGCGCGGAGGCGCTGACACCAAGCTCCAGACCGGCTCGCCGGAAACTGCGGTGGCGCGCGATGGCGAGGAAGGTCCCGAGGTCGGCCAGCTCGGTTCGATTGATCCGCATTGGGGCAGTGGAGTGCCTGCCAACGGGAAAGCAATCCGTATCTGGTCATGACCGCGTTGGACCGGAGGCGGAACGTCCGCTTCAGGGCGAAGGGTCAGTGTCCGCTCCCCACCCCAAGCTGACCTCGCGAATGGGTACCAAGCGTCAGGTTTCGACCACTAGGGGCCCGCATCCACGGGACCTACGGAAACGTCGCCAGGCCGGCCTTTGGTATCCATGCCCCTGCCTGACACCGCCGATGCCCCCCATGTCCTCGTGGTCGACGACGACGCCCTCATCTTGATGGATGTGTCCGACATCCTGGAGGATGCCGGTTTCGTGGTTCTTGAGGCGATGAACGTCGCCCAGGCGATGCGGGTGCTCGACGAGCACCACGGCAAGGTGCAGCTGCTGTTCACGGACGTGCAGATGCCCGGCCCGGACAACGGCTTCGACCTGGCGCGGCGGACGGCCGTGACGTGGCCCCACATCGCCATCGTGGTCGCCTCCGGCAATGTGCGACCTGAACCCGGGGACCTGCCCGATGGGGCGACGTTCATCGGGAAGCCGTTCAGCCCCTCCTTGGTCCGGCACCACGTGCGCGAGACGATGCCGCCGGAGAAGCACCCCGGGCCCCTTCGGAGGTAAGCCCGGGATCGGTTGGCCGGAGCCCCATGCCTCCTCCCGGCTCTCCTCGATCATCGACCGGATGCGAGCGACCCTCGATGTCGGGTTAGGCGAGGTCTTCGAGAATGTCGGAGACCAACCTGCCTACCTTCGGCTCGTCTTCGACCACCAGCATGGTCTCGTCCTCGTTGTCATTCCGCGGCCAAGGGCATCGTGTGCCCCTCGACGGGTTCCGGCCGCATGTCGGATCTCGGCAGTCCCCATCCCTTCACCAGCCCGTACACCGCCGGGATCACGACGAGGGTCAGGACGGTCGACGACACCATGCCGCCGATCATCGGCACCGCGATGCGCTGCATGACCTCGGAGCCCGAGCCGGTGCTCCACAGGATGGGTAACAGCCCGGCCATGATGGCGACCACGGTCATCATCTTGGGCCGCACCCGCTCGACCGCGCCGACCATGATCGCCCGCCTCAGGTCATTTCGCGATAGGGGCCGGCCCTCCCGCTCGCACTCCGTCCGGACCTCGGCCAGCGCATGGTCGAGGTAGACCAGCATGATCACCCCGGTCTCGGCGGCGACCCCGGCGAGCGCGATGAAGCCCACGGCCACGGCGACCGACAGGTTGAAGCCGAGCCACCACATCAGCCAGACGCCGCCGACCAGGGCGAAGGGCAGCGACAGCATCACGATGAGGGTCTCGGTCAGGCGCCGGAAGTTCAGGTAGAGCATCAGGAACACGGTCAGGAGGGTCAGGGGCACCACGATCTTGAGCCGGGCCGTCGCGCGGTCGAGGTACTCGACCTGCCCGCTCCACTGGAGGGTGGTCCCCGGCGGCAGGCTCACCTCGCCGGCCACCGCCGCTCGCGCCTCGGCCACGTAGCCGCCAAGGTCGCGCCCGGTGACATCGACGTAGATGAAGACCGCGAGTTGCCCGTTCTCGGTCCGGATCTGGGTCGGCCCCCGGGCCAGCGCGACCTTGGCGACTTCGCCCAAGGGGACCGTGCCTCCGCCCGCGATGGGTACCTGCACCTCGGTCGCGATGGATTGTGGGCTCGACCGGAAGGCGCGCGGGTAGCGAACGTTCACGGTGTAGCGCTCGCGGCCCTCGACGGTGTTGGTCACGCTCTCACCGCCGAGCGCCATCGCGATGACGTCCTGAACCTCGCCGACCGTTAGGCCGTAGCGGCCCAGAACCTCACGGTCCGGCGTGATGTCGAGGAAGTACCCGCCCTGGACGCGCTCGGCATAGGCGCTCGACGTGCCCGGCACCGCCTTCACCACCGCCTCGACCCGGCGGGCGACCTTCTCCATCTCGGCGAGGTCGGTTCCGAGCACCTTGATGCCGACGGGGGTTCGGATGCCGGTGGCGAGCATGTCGATGCGGGCGCGGATCGGCTGGGTCCAGGCGTTGGAGACACCGGGGAACTGGAGTGCGGCATCCATCTCGGCCTTGAGGCTCGCCAACGTCACGCCCGGGCGCCACTCCGCCTTCGGCTTCAGGTTGACGATGGTCTCGAACATCTCGGAGGGCGCCGGGTCCGTGGCCGTGTTGGCCCGGCCCGCCTTGCCGTACACAGACAGGACTTCCGGGAAGCTCTTCAGGATGGTGTCCTGTCTCCCTAAAAGCTCTCCGGCCTTGGTCACCGAGATGCCCGGCAGGGTGGTCGGCATGTACATCAGGGTGCCCTCGTCGAGGTCGGGCATGAACTCGGACCCGAGTTGCAGGGCCGGCCAGACCGAGGCGCCTAGAACGCCCAGCGCGATCAGGATGGTCAGCACCCGCGCCCGCAGGACGCCGGCGATGATGGGACGGTAGAGCCAGATCAGGAGCCGGTTCACCGGATTGCGGTGCTCGGGCACGATGCGGCCGCGCACGAACAGGACCATCAGGGCCGGAACCAGCGTCACCGACAGCACCGCCGCCGCCGCCATCGCGAACGTCTTGGTGAAGGCCAGCGGCCCGAACAGACGCCCTTCCTGGCTCTCCAGGGTGAAGATGGGCAGGAAGCTGACCGTGATGATGAGGAGCGAGAAGAACAGCGAGGGACCGACCTCGGAGGCGGCCTCTATCAGGACCTGGACCCGGGGCTTGCCGGGGTCCGCCCGCTCCAGGTGCTTGTGGGCGTTCTCGATCATGACGATGGCGGCGTCGATCATGGCGCCGACCGCGATGGCGATGCCGCCCAGGCTCATGATGTTGGCGCCCAAGCCCAGCGCCTTCATGCCCGCGAACGCCATCAGGATGCCGACCGGCAGCATCAGGATGGCCACCAGCGCGCTGCGCACGTGGAGCAGGAACACGACGCAGACGAGAGCGACGATGGCGCTCTCCTCGATCAGGGTGCCCTTGAGGGTCTCGATGGCCGCCTCGATCAGGTGCGAGCGGTCGTAGACGGGCAGGATCTCGGTGCCCTTCGGCAGGCTGGCGGCGACTTCGGCGAGGCGCGCCTTGGCGCTCGCGATGACGTCGAGCGCGTTCGCCCCGAAGCGCTGGAGGATGATGCCGCCGGCGACCTCGCCGTCCCCGTTCATCTCGGTGATGCCGCGGCGCTCGTCGGGACCGAGCTCGACCCGGGCGACGTCCTTCACCCGCAGGGGTGTGCCCGCCTCCGTCCTCAGGACGATGCTCCCGATGTCGGCGACGCTCTTGAGGTACCCGCGGCCACGGACGACGAACTCGAACTCGGACAACTCGACGGTGCGGCCGCCGACGTCGGCGTTGCTCGACCTGATGGCCTCCCGGAGCTTGGACATGGTGATGCCCTGCGCCCGCAGTCGGTTCGGATCGACGACGACGTTGTACTGCTTCACGAAGCCGCCGACGCCGGCGACCTCGGCCACGCCCTCGGCACGCGACGCTCCGAAGCGGACGACCCAGTCCTGGAGCGAGCGGAGTTCGGCCAGCGACCGCTCCTTGGCGACCACGACGTACTGATAGACCCAGCCCACCCCTGTCGCGTCCGGTCCCAGCGTCGGGGTCACCCCTGCCGGTAGGCGCTTGGCCACCGTGTTGAGGTATTCGAGCACCCGGCTGCGGGCCCAGTACGGGTCGGTGCCGTCCTCGAAGATGACGTAGACGAACGAGACCCCGAAGAACGAGAACCCCCTCACCACCTTCGACCGCGGCACCGTCAGCATGGCCGTGGTCAGCGGGTAGGTGACCTGATCCTCGATGACCTGGGGCGCCTGCCCGGGGTACTCGGTGTAGACGATGGTCTGGACGTCCGAGAGGTCCGGGATCGCGTCGAGCGGCAGGGTCCTCAGGGCGTAGAGCCCGGCTCCCACCGCGAACACGGTCCCGATCAAGACTAGCACCAGATTCTTTGCCGACCAGGCGATGAGGCGGGAGATCATGGCGCCTTTCCCTCGGCGGCGGCCTGCGGGCCCGGGTCGGGTTTGGGCTCCGAAAGCCCCTGCAGCGCCGCCTTCAGGTTGCTCTCGGCGTCGATCAGGAAGTTGGCCGAGGTCACCACGCGGTCGCCCGCGGCGATGCCGTCGCGGACCTCGACGTAGCCGTCGCCGCGGACGCCGAGCCTGACCGGTCGCGGTTCGAAGCGACCCTCGCCCTTGTCCAGCAGGACGACCTGTTTCGTGCCGGTGTCGATGACCGCGTCGTCGGGCACCGCGACCACCGGCCTGTCGCTGCCGGTGGCGATCGTCACGTCGGCAAACATCCCCGGGCGCAGGTCGCCGTTCGGGTTGGGCATTTCGATGCGCAGACGGGCTGTCCGGGTCCCCATCGCGAGGTGCGGGTAGATCCGGGTCACCGCGCCGGTGAAGACGCGGTCCGGGAACGTCCTGGCGCGCACGGTCGCCATCTGGCCTTCTGCCACGGCCGCCAAGTCGCGTTCGGTCACGTCGGCGAGGACCCAGACCTTGGAATGGTCGACGAGCTTGAACAGCGTGTCGCCGGACTTGGCGCGCATGCCGTCGGAGACATTGCGCTCGACCACGACGCCGTCGCGGGGCGCCGACCACGTGATGGTCGAGGGGACTTTTCGGGATCGCTCGATCTCGTCGATGACCTCGGGCGGGATGCCGAGGTTCTCCAGGCGCCGGCGGGCGCCCTCGTAGCCGATGCCGGTGAGGTACTGCGCAGCCGCCGCGTTCATCTCCGGCGAGAACAGGCGCAGGAGCGGCTGGCCCTTGTGCACGTGGTCGCCGGTGGTGACGCCCTCGACCTTCTCGATGAATGCGTCGGTGCGCATCGCGATGACCGAGATCCGGCGCTCGTCCTCCTCGATGGCGCCGGGCGCGCGCACCGGCATCGACAGGACGCGTCGGTCGACGACCGCCGTCCGGACCCCGGTGCGCTGTAGCTTGCCGGGCGAGATTTTCACGGTGCCGTCCTCGGTGTCCTCCCCCTCGTAGACGGGGAGGTAGTCCATCCCCATCGAGTCCTTCTTCGGGGTCGGCGAGGTGTCCGGCAGGCCCATCGGGTTGCGGTAGAAGCGCACCTTGCGGGCCCCCGCAGGCGTGGTGGCCTGACCCATGGCCATGTCGCCGTGCCCGGCGTCGGGCATCGCCTCCGCCTCGTCGGGTTCGTCGAAGCGCACCTCCTCGCTGGCGCGGACGGCGCGATAGTCGCGACCGTCCGCCGTGCGCCTCGGCTCGGAGGCGTAGTCCGGCTTCCCGTCCGGGTCCTGGTAGAAGACGACCGGTCCCGTCGCCTTCGCCGCGACCGATGCCTGTATCGGGGATGCCGGCCGGGGCGTGCTCGGCAGCCAGTGGGTGAACCCGGTCCGCGCCTGCTGGACGAGCGCCGGCACGGGGCTTCCCTCATGCCCCGCGCCATACCCCAGGGCCCCCGCCGCGAGCGCGGCGAGGGTCCCGGCCAGCCATGCCATCCGGCTCACTTGGTGGCCTTGAACACCAGCTTGTTCTCGACGGTGCCGGTCTCGCCCTGAACCTTGGCTCCGAGCGAGAGGCGCCAGCCGCCGGCCATCGTCAGCTTCGCCTTGAACCGGTAGAGGCCCGGCTCCGGCGACGGTAGCTGCTCGATCCTGGAGGTCATCTCCTCCATGCTGTCGGGCGCCATGTCGATGCGCTTGGCGAAGATGACGGCGTTCGGCACGGGCTTGGACGTGCGCTTATCGACGAGGCGGACGTCGAGGATGGCCTCGCCCTGCTTGGCCTCGTCCTTCACCAGTTGGAACTCGTAGTCCTTGGTGTCGGCCCGGGCCGCGGTGGTCAGGGCGAGACCGAGCAGCGCAGCCGTCAGGGCGCGTGAAAACGATGTCTTGGACACGGTGGATGATCTCCTGAAAACGATGTGACCCGGGCCTTCAGGCGCGCGGGATCGGCCGGCGCAGGCGCCGGCGGCATCGGGTTCAGGCTCGGGGAGGCTCGGTGGGCGGCCCTTGCGACAGGCTGTCGAAGGAGGCGGTGACGCCCCAGATCGGCCCCTCGACGCCGGCAACGCGGCCCGGAAGTCCGACGGTGACCGGCAGCCCGGTGGCGACCTTCGCCAAGCAAAGCGCCATCAAGGGGCAGCCCTTCGAGCAATCGGGCAAGTCCGGCCGCTCCTTGGGGCAACACGGCATCTCGTCCATGGCCATCCCGGCCATGTCGTCCATGGCCTCGTCGGGCATCGCCATGACGTTACCCTGAACGGCCATCGGCGCGCGCATGCCCGCGGCGGCCGCGGATGCGGTCACCGGCGCAAGGGCGAGGCTGAGAACCGCCAGGAGCGGAAGCAGCCTGCGAAGGGCGAGCCAGAAGGTCACCGTCGGACGATGCCACATCGTAGACCGGCGAGGAAGGGACGGGACTACCGGACGCGCCAAAGGGATACGGCGAGCGCGACGTTCGCGAGGGCGAGTACGGAAAGGAGGACATAGGTCGCGTCGGCGCCCGCCTGCGTCAGCACGACGGCCCCGAGGGAGGGCGCGAGCGCCTGCGCCACCAGCCCCGGACGGGCGAGCCGGCCGACGAGCGGGGCGTAGCGCTCGGGACCGAACAGCGCGAGAGGCACCGTGCCGCGGGCAATCGAGTAGATCCCGTTGCCGGCCCCGTAGAGGACGAGCGCCAGTCCGACCACGGGCAAGCCCGCTGCCAGCATCGCGATCCCGGTCGCCACGAGAACCATCGCCGCCGTGAGGGTCCAGAGCGGGTGGTGCCGGCCCTTGCCGGCCATCTCGACGATGCGTGCCCCCACCTGGGCCGGTCCGATCAGGGCGCCGTAGGCCACGGCCGATGTAAGAGCCACGCCACGGGCCTGAAGCAAGGTGATGAGGTGAACCGAGACCAGGGCCATCACGGTCCCGCCAAGGGTCAGCACCCCGGCCATGAGGAGGAAGGCGCGACGCTCCCGACCATCGAGACGAATGACGGGGCTCGGGCCTGCGGGTCGCGTGATCGGATGTGCGGGGGGCCGGGGGATCGCGAGCAGGACGAGCGGCAGCGTGACCGAAAGGTGCAGCCCGGCATAGGCGAGGCAGGTCCCACGCCAGCCAACCTGTTCGATCAGGAAGGCCGAGAGCGGCCAGCACACCGTGCTGGCGAAGCCGCCCCAGAGGGTCAGCGTGGTGATGGCAGGCCTTGCCTCGGCGCCGTAGAGGCGTCCGAGCGTGGCGAAGGCGGGATCGTACAGTCCGGTGCCCATGCCCAGGCCGATCAGGAGCCACCCCGCGAGGTAAGTCAGCAGGTTCGGAGCGAGGCCGAGGATAGCAAGGCCGACGGCGAGGGCGACGGCCGCGAAGGCCAGTACCTGCCGGCCGCCATGCTCGCCGATGTAGGTGCCGACCCGCGGCGAGGCCAAGCCCGCGACGAGGAGACCGAGGGACAGGCCGCCGATGACCCATCCCAGCGGCCATCCCGTATCCTTCGACATCGGCGCGGC
Source organism: Methylobacterium sp. WL119 (assembly GCF_008039875.1). GTDB lineage: Bacteria > Pseudomonadota > Alphaproteobacteria > Rhizobiales > Beijerinckiaceae > Methylobacterium. Next base: position 27,105 of record NZ_VRUU01000012.1, read on the forward strand.
CAGAACCGACAGCAAATAGAACGAGGAGCCCCACGTCAGGATCTGGACCACGCCCAGGGCCGAGATCACGGGCCATCGGCGCGCCGGGGCCATCGGATCGCTACCGGGCGCCGAGCACGGGTAGCCAGAGGGCCAGCGCCGCCAGGGTGACGAGCAGCACGGGCTGGGTGATGACCAGACCCACCCGCATGTACTGACCCCAGGTGATGTGCTGGCCCTTGGTGTCGAGGACGTGCAGCCAGAGCAGGGTCGCCAGACTCCCGATGGGCGTGAACTTCGGGCCGAGGTCGCAGCCGATGACGTTGGCGTAGACCATGAGCTCGCGCATCAGCGGCGAGAGATCCGGAGCCTGCTGGATGGAGAGCGCACCCACGAGCACGCTCGGCATGTTGTTCATGACCGAGGACAGGATGGCGGCGGCGAACCCGGTGCCGATGGTGGCGACGAACGGACCATGGCCCGAGAGCCAGACGAGCCCCTGCGCCAGATAGTCGGTCAGGCCGGCGTTCTTCAGGCCGTAGACCACGAGGTACATGCCGAGGCTGAAGAGCACGATCTGCCAGGGGGCCCCCGTCAGGACCTTGCGGATGGGAATGACGCGGCTGCGGCTGGCCAGCGCCAGCAAGACCAGTGCGCCGGCGCAAGTGACCACCGAGACCGGCACGCTGAACGGTGCCGTCACGAAGTAGGCGATCAGCAGCAGCCCGAGGAGCGGGAAGGCCGCCCGGAAGACCAGCGGGTCCTTGATCGCGTGGCGGGGCGCTTCGAGCTCGGCCACGGGGTACGTGGCCGGAAGGTCGCGCCGGTAGAACAGCCACAGCACCACCAGGGTCGCGGCCAGCGAGACGAGGTTCACCGGCACCATCACGGCCGCGTATCGGCTGAAGGAGATGTCGAAGAAGTTCGCCGAGACGATGTTGACGAGGTTCGAGATGACCAACGGCAGGCTGGTCGAGTCCGCGACGAACCCGCAGGCGACGATGAAGGCCAGCGCCGCCGCCGGCTTGAAGTTCAGCCGGAGCAGGATGGCGAGCACGATGGGGGTGAGCAGCAGTGCCGCGCCGTCGTTGGCGAACACCGCTGCGATCGCGGCCCCCAGCAGGATTACCAGCGGGAACAGCAGCCGTCCCCGACCCCCACCCCAGCGGGCGATGTGCAGCGCCGCCCAGTGGAAGAAGCCGGCCTCGTCGAGAAGAAGCGAGATGATGATCAGGGCGACGAAGGTGAAGGTGGCGTCCCAGACGATATGCCAGACCACCGGGATGTCCCCGGGGTGGATGACCCCGGTGGCGAGCGCGACCGCGGCCCCGATCAGGGCGCTCCATCCGATCCCGAACCCCTTCGGCTGCCAGATGACGAAGACGAGGGTGACCACGAAGATGGCGAGGGCGAGCATCGGGACCGTTTCTTGTTCTTGGTCTTTCAGGGCGGGTCAGGCGGTAGCGACGCGGCGCCCGTGCTCGTCGACGACGCGCTCGCCATCCTCCTTGACGAACTCGCCCTGTTGGGCGGGAAGGAGGTCGAGGACCGCCTCGGAGGGCCTGCATAGGGCAACACCCAGTGGGGTGACGACCAAGGGGCGGTTCAGCAGGATCGGATGCTCGCCGATGGCATCCAGAAGCTGATCGTCCGTCAGGCTCGGGTCCGAGAGGCCGAGCTCGCCGAAGGGCGTACCCTTCTCACGGAGCAGATCACGGACCTTCACGCCCGCCCGCTCGGCAAGCTGGCGCACCAGGGTCCGGTTTGGGGGCGACTTCAGGTACTCGACCACGTGCGGCTCGATGCCGGCGTTGCGGATGAGGGCTAGGGTATTGCGGGACGTGCCGCAATCCGGGTTGTGGTAGATCACGACGTCCATCAGGCGGTCTCCGTGCAACAGGCGGCGAGGGCAGCGACAGCCGGGGCGCAGACCTCGGGGCGTCCCTGGCAGCAGTCGCGCATCAGGAACTGGATGAGCTCGGACAGGTCCGGGTAGGCGGCGCTGTAGATGATCGAGCGCCCCTCCCGCCGGGAGGTGACCAGCCCCGAATGGCTGAGCTCCTTGAGGTGGAACGACAGGTTGGTGCCGGACACGCCGACCGCCTCGGCCAGCATGCCGGCCGCCATGCCCTCCGGCCCGGCGGTGACGAGCTGGCGCACGATGCGCAGGCGATGCTCCTGGCCGAGGGCCGCGAAGGCCGCCACAGCTTGCCGTTCGTCCATCATGATGTCAATATATCAACCATCGTTGAAACGTAGAGGAACGAAACGTCTTGGACAAGCCCCTGCAGCCCTTCGCCGATGGAATGCCGAACCTGAGCGAGGGGCATTTCGTGGTCCCGACGACCGACGCCCTGCACGTGAAGACACCGTTCACCCACGCCCCGCGCTTCCTGATCCTGTACGGATCGCTCCGTGAGCGCTCGTTCAGCCGCCTCCTCGCCTACGAGGCCGCGCGCCTGTTGGAGGCGATGGGCGGCGAGGTGCGGATCTACGACGCGCACGGCCTGCCGCTGCCCGACGACGCCACGGCCGATCACCCGAAGGTCCAGGAACTCCGAAACCTCTCGATCTGGTCGGAGGGCCACGTCTGGGTCAGCCCCGAGCGACACGGCGCCATGACCGGGGTCATCAAGAGCCAGATCGACTGGCTGCCGCTCTCGGAGGGTTCGGTGCGCCCGACGCAGGGGCGGACGCTCGCCGTGATGCAGGTCTCCGGCGGCTCGCAGTCGTTCAACGCGGTCAACAGCCTCCGCGTGCTCGGTCGCTGGATGCGGATGATCACCATCCCGAACCAGTCCTCGGTTCCGATGGCGTACAAGGAGTTCGACGACGCCGGCCGGATGAAGCCGGGTCCGCTCTACGACCGGGTGGTCGATGTCTGCGAGGAGCTGATGAAGTTCACGCTCCTCACGCGCGAGCGATCCGACTACCTCGTCGACCGGTATTCGGAACGCAAGGAGCGCGAGCCCGAAAGGCTCAAGGCCGTCGCCGTCGACATCGGGTTCGTGAAGCGACTCTCCTGATCTGCACGTCCACGCCGACCTCTTCTACGCCATCGCCTCGCCCGGTAGGATAGCGATCCCTATTTCAAGGGCTCCACGACCGTAAGCACAAGAGTCTGAGCGCTGGGGCACGTCGGCCGCCACGATGGCGACCACGGGGGCCGTCTCGTCGGGGCGCCGACGATCGCGACGTGGACGGATCCTTCGCCAACGTCGACGGCGGTCAGCTTCACTAGGCTCAGCTGGAGCTTCCGCATGCCGCCTCGGTCAGCGAGGGGGACCGGACGGAGTGGAGCGTCCCCGAGACGTAGACGAGGTCGCCGACGTCCGTGCCCGGCGCGTCGGCCTCGGCGATGGAGGCGATCGGCTCCGCAGTCAGGAGCAGAAATTTCGCTAGGCATCACGTCCTCCTTGGCCTTGCGCCGAACGAACCCCGCCCAGGTCCGGACGGTCCCGTGCGTCGCTGTCTCCAGCACCGCCACTTCGGAGAGGGTCGACGCGGTCAGGGGGCGAGCGAGGATGGCCAGGAGTGGGATGGTCACGACGCCGCCTTCAAGACGATCGCGTCGACGTCGGCGAAGGCGCCGTCGACCTCCGCGGTGGTGATGGCGCCGGCGCCGATGCCGGCGGCGACCTGGTTGTAGACCGCCAGACAGACGCCAATGTGCCTCCGGATCTGCAGGCTCAGCACCTTCAAGCGGTCGTTCGTGAGGGGCCGATCTACCCCGTCGGCGAACGTCCACGGGTCGCTGTCCTTCCGGGCGTCGAGCAGCGTCGCGGTGACCTCGCTTAGCGTGCGCGTCAGGGCCCGCTCGTTGACGGCGACCGCCCAGCCGTCCCACGTCGTGCCGCCCGCCTCGGCCGCTAGGTGCGCCTCGTATGCGTAGGCCAAGACAGCGGCCGCGTCGGGCGGAGCCGGAGCGTTCGGATCGAGCCAGTAGCCATCGGCCTGTTGGGCCTACCTGAGCCACAGCCAGGCGCCGACCGCGTCGCAGAAGACGTCGAGGGAGAGACTAACCATGTGAGATAGCATGGACCGGGGGCGTTAAGGGGGTGAACGTCACGTGGGGCCCTGAAACATAACACCCCCCGACCCCGGGGGCCGGAGGGTGCGCTCAGGATGTGGTGCATCGCGAGGACGACGGATACGTCGACAGTCTAGAATATACCCCACTGAACAGCATCGGACAAGCAAAAGAGGGCGAATAACGACGGTCTAGCAAGGGGTAAGCGGCGGTTCTAGACTTGGAACGACGGCGGTCCAGTAGGGGGTAGAGCCATTCCGCCCCCCTCCCTGAGCGTCGACGGCCAGCCACATCCAGGGAGGGCGGCGCAGAACGTCACGGTAGTGAGCTACACCAGGGAACGGGGCGGGCGGCAGCGACGGAGAAGGTAGCAGGGGGACGACGGCGGGATGACGACCCGCGGGGAACCAGGAGGCCCGGGCCCAAGGGGACAACGGGGGGCCAGGGGCCCATATGTGGAACCAATCACCCGATTATCGTTGAGGGAGAACGGGTTACAGCGCCGAGAACGCCCGTCAGGATTTCGTCCATCTTGGCCTCCATCCACGGGCCCTTGGAGGCCGGTACGATGAAGCTATCGTGGACGGGCAGGCAGGGGATGGACGCCTTCTCGCAGGCCTTGAGGACATCCACCGCCATGGCGCTGTCTACGGCCATGCAGCGGATCCCACGGTCTGCAGCGATGTCTGCGGCGATGGGGGTGTTCCGCGCCACGACGGCCTTGAGCAGGCCGCGGGTGTAGTCCCAGCCGTGCTCCCAGTCGTCCTTGTCCATAATGGCCGCCGCTGCCGCGTTCATGGTCTTCGCGTTCAAGGCGACGTTGAGGGCGAGCTTGCCCTCGTCACGGGGAAATGTCCCCGTGACGTAGGGATCGTGGCGCAAGACGTGACCACGGGCTGCGTAGAGGATCCGCGGATGGAGGGTGGCGAAGTCCGGCTCGAAGGCCGCCTCGCCGTTGATGAGGAGCTCCCAACGGCGTCCCTTGGGGAGGTTCTGCCACCATCCGTAGAGCCGGCCGTGGCGGTCCCAACGGCCACGGCCGAACACGCGGTAAACCTCGGGGCTCGGGGTCGGGACGACGCTGGCCCACGTCCCCTTCTCCTTGCGGTCGTTGCGGGCCCGGACAACGCGCGTGGCGTGCTCCCACCCGTCGCCCGTCGGCATCGTGACCGAGACGTTGCCGAGGTAGGCATTGATGCGGTCGAGCTCGGCCTCCAGGCGTCGCGTCTGACGTGTCGGGTCGTAGCCGATGACGTCGCCGGCCTCGTCCTTGAGGATGAGGCGGCAGCGACGCGTCTCGTACTCGAAGGGCGCGTCGCGGAAGGCGTGGACGAGGTCGGGGGTCGCACGCAGGCGGCTCTGCATCCCGGTGGAGAGGTGGTCGCCAGGGCGGGCCCGGACCTCCTCGATCAGCCCGAGCTCGACGAGTTCAGCCACGGCGGCGAGCACGCGGTCGTAGGTGTAGGGCAGGCCCATGTACCGCGATTGACCGGCGTAGAACGCCTTGCGGCGCGAGTAGCTGACCCAGCGATCCTCGCCGGGCGCCATGTCGGCCGCGATGCACGCGGCCGCGAGGACGCTGCGCCTGGCGACGTCCTGCCTGCGATCGGGGATGTCGGGGATGCCGGCGGCCGAGAGGATGTTCTCCGGGATGCGCCAGTGGAAGTCGAGGGCGCGGTCGCGCGCCTGTGCCGTGTTGAGCATGTCGTATCCATCGACACGTCAGGCACCACACCGCCGTGTCGGGACCGATGATCCGCTCGACATTAGCCTTAGTCTATGGGCCTGTGTTTTGGAGATCAGCTGATATACTTCGCGAGACCAGTAGTTCTACCGCCCCGACGGGGTGCATGATCTCACGGGGGTAAAGCATCGATTTCAGCCTCGCCCACGGCCTAACTTCGAGGCACCGGAGGATTCAGCCAACAAGCCCCGTGGACGGCTCCACGGGGCTCTAATGCGGTCGAAAATTTATTTGTGCTCGCATGCGGCCGTCGCCTGATGCCGTGAGGACATATCGAATCCGCGAACAGCTTGGTGAGCTGGTGGCTCGAACTCCTAACCCGATCGGGGTCTACCCGACGACCTCGCGGCGGCCCTGGAGCGGGCCCTGTCGGCCGTGAAGCACATCGACGCCGGTAGGATCGGAGCCGAGGCGTGATGCCCAGTAACCAGGCGTTCCTACTCACCTTCGCAGGCCTGCTGCGAGTCGGCATCCTCGCCGACCCTGTCCCGACCTACCGGGCATGCCGATCGGCTTGCGCCGCCCTTGGGGACGCATCCGTGCCCGTTGACTACACCTGACCGATTCGCGCGGTCCGCTCAGTCCACGAGGAGGATTGGGAGAGTCGGCTGAGGCCCACCCCAACCGCGGCCGCCGTGCGGGCCACGCTGGCGAGCGAGGGCGTGGAGAGCGTCCTGGCACGGTGGGGCGGGCGCTACCGAGGCAAACTCATCGCGGCAGCGAACCGCGCCGCGCGCAGGTCACCGCCCGCCAGACATCCCCTTACGTGTCCGGGATCGGGGGCACGTCCGGAGGCGTCGCCTGCGTGTAGGTGACGGTCTGCACCGTGTAGTCGGGCGTGCCTGAGAAGCTGATGCCCAAGCCGGCGTAAAACCCCATCACGGAGTGGAGCGCGCTCAGGGACGACTTCCTCATCTCGACGGCGACCATGGTCCTCTGGGACAGGCCGACGCGTCGGGAAATTTCGTCCTGCGTCAGGCCGACGAGGGTCCGCGCGGCGCGCAGCTGCATTGGGGAGGGATACACGACGAGGCACTCCGAGCCGGATTCGATGGAAGGCCATTATCACCAAAGCGCCCGAAACGTGCAATGACGGCACATCGACTCGCGTTCTCAGAAGAAGGTGATAACCTTCGATTCGTGCCGACATCGCCGGATCCACTGGCGAAAAAAATGGCCCCGGAAGCGCGCGAACGCCGCCGAGGCCTGGTCAGCCACAGGAGCATCCCCGTGACCGAACCGTGCACCCACCTTACCACCACGACCGCCCCGAACGGTAGCCTCGCCGCGTCCCTCGCCCAGGGAATTTCGCAGTACGCCGAGCGCTTCGAGGAGGCCTCGGTCCTTGAGATCGCGGCGGCCATGAGCGTCGAGGATCCCCACGCGGCGCGGTCGTTCCTCCTGGAGCGCACTGCCGAGCCGGCGTTCCCGATGCTGCGCAGGAGCGTCCTCGGTACGATCGAGCTCCGGATCGAGGCCGCCAAAGCCGCTGCGCGTGACCGCCTCCTCCTGGTGACCGGCGACGACGCGCCGGGCGGGAAGAACGACAAGGCGCGCGAGGCGATCTTCCGCCGGGACCCGGGCGCATTTCTGCCGGGCGCCGAGGTCAGCAAAGTCCGCCCGTTCGCCCGGGCCTTCTGGCACGTCCTGATCGACGGGAAAGACGTGCCCTGCGTCTACGTCTGCCGGGCCGCCGTCGTGAGCGACCTGCACGACATGGTCGAATGCCTGGCCGAGAACAGACAGTACGAGCGGGGCATCGTCATCGGTGCGCCCGAGACCGCGCGGGACATCGCCGGCCTACTGCCCCCGAACATCGCCTTCGTGGCCGTACCCCTCGCCACCGACGGGAGGCGCGCGTGAACGCCATCGTCCGCATCCCGGCCGCGCCGGCGATCTCGATCTTCCGCTTCGACAACCACGACATCCGCGTCGTGGAGATCGACGGGCAGCCCTGGTTCGTCGGCGCCGACGTCTGCAAGGCCGCCCGCCTCTCGAACCCGTCCGTCTCGCTCAAGGCGCTCGACGAGGACGAGAGGGCTAAGATCTTCTTAGGGCATCCCCAGGGCGAGGTCCTGGTCATCACCGAGGGCGGTCTCTACACCCTGCTGATGCGCAGCCAGCGTGCCCTCGTGAAGGGCGCGACGGCATGGCGGTTCCGTCGGTGGGCGATGAACGAGGTCCTCCCCGAGATCCGGCGGACCGGTTCCTACGCCGTGGCACCCGCCCCGACGCCGGTCGCGATCCCCGAGGACCTCGACGACAACAGGGTGCTAAGGAGGATGCTCCTGGCCCCGATGGATCGGGAGGACGCCCTCGTCGAGCGCCTCGTCATCACAGACCAGGAGCTCATCGACACCTCTCGCCAGCTCACCGCCTCGCAGCGGCAGGTACAGCGGGCCCTGCCGGCGGTGGAGTGCGTCGAGCGGTTCGCCGAGAGCGAGGAGCTCTACAGCCTCCAGGCCGGTGGCAAGGCCCTCGGGCAAAAGCCGAACAAGTTCATCGCTTGGCTGAAGGAGCGCGGCGACCTGTTGGATCTGAACAGGTCGAACCTCCCCCGGCAGGACCTCATCGACCGTGCCCTGTTCCGCGTCCGGATCGAGGAGTACGGCGGCAAGCCCCGTGCGACGCCGAAGATGACGTCGAGGGCATCCTCCACTACGGACGCGAGCTCTGCGTCTCCGTCGACTGGCGGGCCGCACGGGAGCCCGACCTGTTCGACTGACACCCCTCAGACTCTGAGTGGTGACGAGGGGCCCGGGTGACCGGGCCCCTTTTTCGTGCCTGAAATCTGGTGCAGCGAAATGGGAGCGAAGGCCGGTTCGGTATCATTGGCAACCCGGCCCGGGCACGCCTGCGCACGGTCTCGGCACGCTCTCAGCATATTTTCGCGCGTTTCAGTCCGCGCGATCGGCGTTACACCGCGAGCGAAATCCGGCCTCGCTCGTGGAGCGCGCTGCAGCACCCCCCGATCCAGGCGCTCGGTGGCCTACGGGCACGGCCCCCCGGACGGCCGCCGCCGGTACCGGACGCCGTAGTGCAGCAGCACGCCGCTGGGCAGGAGGCTGAGCTCCGCCTCGTAGGGGACCGGCCGGCCCCCGTTGCCGTAGCACCGGGAGGCCGTCACCCGGCCGCCTGAGATCCTCGCCCCGTGGCACTCCATCAGATCGATGCCGACCTCGCCGGGGGCGGGCCCGACGACGATGGCGGGGACGTCGGCCCCCTTGGGGCAATAGAGGCCCGGGGCGGGCTGGTAGGGGTCCGCCCCGGCCGGGCCAGCGAGCAGGGCGAGGATGGCGAGCGCACGCATGTCAGATCTCCAGGACTAGGGACGGGTCGAAGGCGGGGTTCTCGCCCCGGCGGCCGCGCGGGTTCGCGAGGATGCGGGTCCCACCGATCCGGTAGTCGGCGGACCGGTGGATGTGCCCGTGGATCCAGAGATCCGGGGCGTGCTCCCCTTCGAGGACGCGGCTGCAGTCCGAGGCGTACGCGGCATCGATCGCCTGCAGCGGCCCCTGCCGCCCGAGCGACGCGGGGTGCGGGGCGTGATGCGTGACGACGACCGTTGGGCCGTCCCACGGCTCCGCAAGCGCGCGCTCGATCCGACCGAGCTGCGTCACGTGTTCCGCGGCGGCCGCGCTCGGACGGAACGCGTTCGTCTCGCCCGATGGCAGCCGGACCTTGACCTTCCTGTGATCTCGCATGCCCGCGGACCGGTCCCCGCACGAGGCCATCGTGGGCGCCCGCCACGCCTCGCCGAGAAGCAGGTAGTCCGTCCAGATCGTGGCGCCGACGATCCGGAGGCCCTCGACGTTCAGGGTCTCCCCAACGGCCAGCAGGTGGATCCCGGCGGCGGCCGCGGCCTCGCGCCCGCGCTCCAGCTCACTCTGCCAACGCGACCCGTAGAAATCGTGATTCCCCGGCACGTAGACGACGGTCCGGACGAACGGCACGACGCACGCCGCGAGCCAGGGGATGGACCTCCGCGTCAGGCCGTCGGCGACGTCCCCGGCCACGACTGCGACTTCGCAGGCCGGCACGGCCGGGCCCTCCCAGGCGTCGGCGTCGTCGTGCACGTCAGAGAAAATCCAGAGCCTCGTCATCCCACCCTCCCACGCACCAAGCCGATCCATCGGCCTCGAACCACGCCCGCGCAGCCCGCGTGACGCACAGTCCATTCGTCCTGAATCCGGGACACCCGATCCGGTATCGAAGCCTCACCGCCGAGGGCGGCCGCGCCCCCTCCGCCACCGTGCCGGACGCCCACGCGTGGACGTCGCGGGCCCCCGTCCTGAGGCACCGCTGCCGGCTCGCCTCCGACGCCCGGAGGACGACGTCGGCAAGTACGATCGCCGGCACGTGGCCGACGACCCGGCCGCCGACGCGCACGGACCAGAGCCGGCGCGTCAGGTTGCGGTAGACGTCACTTCTTCCCGGCGGCATGGGCGTCGCAGCAGGCCTTCGACCAGCCTCCGTGCCGGATCCGACCAGGCGCTCCGCACGTCTCGCAGATGAAGGCCGACAGGTGCTCTACGCAGTCAACTATAGTGTTGACTTCATTGCGCATCGCCTTCCTAGTCTTGCCTTCGATTGAGTAATACCATCGCGCTTGCGCAAACTTTTCCTTCGTCTGCGTCGTGCGGAATCCCGTCGCGCCGGCCTCGGAGATCAGGCTCGCGCCCGCTTCCCATAGCCAACGCCACCCGCCACCCGAGTACGGTCCGCCGTCCTCGAACGTCCTCGGGTGGCGCGCCCGCAGGGTGGCGTCCCAGTCGTCCGGGACGACGGCGCGGCCGGTCTGCCAGCGCAGGGCGAGGGTGCGCGCCAGGACGCGGAGGACGTCCTGCGCGGGGGGCGGCGCCACTGTCCTGCCGTCGTCCTGCCGGGGGAGCACGCTGCCGCCCGTCCACGTCACGAGGGGGCCGTGAGGGCTCGGGCTGACGCCCGTGGGGGCGACGTCGGCGTGGCCCGGATGGCGGCACACGGCGTCGTCGGCGATGGTGCGAAATTCGTCGATGAGCATGGGAAGATCTCCTGGGATGCGGATTGGGCAGAGGGGGGCCGCGCGCGGATTTCACGCCCTGTCTCCGCGCGTGCCCGGCAGGGCGTCGACGAGGCGGACGACGCCCTGGACGAGGCGGTCGACGTCGCAGGGCCCGAGGCGGCCGAGGGCCTGCGCCCGCCGCGCCAGGTGAAGTACAGACAGGCCTGAGAGCTCGGCCTCCAAGCGGAGGTCGCTCGTCTCCCGGCGCGCGCGCAGGGAGAGGATCGCCTCGTCGAGGGAGGCGGCCGGGGCGGCATTCGGGCGTGCGTCGGACATAGAGGGTCTCCTTCAGTGATGAGGTGTCAGTGGCGACGGGCGAGGGTCTCGCGGCCGTCGAGAAGCGTCGTCACGGCGCGGCGGAGCGGGCGCAGGCTGCCCCCCTTCCACACGCGCGCCAGCAGATGCAGCTCGTCGCCGTCGAGGTCGGGGAGCCAGCCGGCGTCGAGGCCACGCTCGTCGCGGAGCTCGGCGACGAGGTTGGCCGCCGCGACGGGGAGGTCCTCGGCCCTGGGAAGGCCGACGTGCACGACGCGGAAGCGGTCCAGGAGGGGGCCGGGGACGCCTCCCGTCCCGTTGGCCGTCGCCAGGAACTGGGTGCCGCTCAGATCGGCGTTCGTTTCCAGATAGACCTCGTGAAAGGCGCGGCTCCCTGCCGGCTCCAGCAGGGCGATCAGGGAGTCCGTGAGGCGCCCGTTCTCCGACCTCGTACCCGCCTTCTCGATCTCGTCGATGATGATTACGGGGTTGGCGACGCGGAGCCGCTGGATCGTCTGCAACGGGACGCTTGCGCGCCCCGTGCTCCACTGGCGCGAGGTTCCTCCGAACGCGGCGTCGGCGACGCCGGCGGCGTTGTAGAGGACGCACGGGATCCCGGCCGCCTCGCAGAACGCCTGCAGGTAGCTCGTCTTCCCACTGCCCGGCGGCGACACCGCGAGAGTGTTCCGCAGCCGGGCTACACCCCCGTTGGCGAGGTCCCGCAGCAGCAGCGCGGTGAGGTCCGTGAACCACGGGAACCGCGCGTCGAGCAGCTTGCCGACGGCCACGACGTCGACGCCATGGACGAGCGGCAGGGCCTCCCCGGCGAGCGTGTTGAACTCCGCGCGCGGCGTGGACCCCCGCGACGTCCGCGATGAGCCCGTGGTCTCGGAACCGGGTAGGTGGTCCAAGGCCCCCTTGGCTAGGACGACGAGCGTCGGGGTGGCGCGCGCCGCCCGGTCCCTCCAGCCTCCGTCGCCGAGGGGCCAGTCCAGCTGCGCCAGCGCGGCGAGGCCGTCCGCCTGCGCGTCGACCCAGTCCTTGGCGGTGCCGCCGGCGCCACCGCGGGCGAGGTCCTCCTCGACGCCGATCTGCCGGTGCGCCGCCGCGATGATCGCGAGCGTCTCGGCGAATCGGGCCACGTGGTTGTCGTACGGCGCCAGGCTGCTGGCCTGGTCCTCGGAAACGTACCCCGCCTCGTCCAGCTCCTCCGTGGCGTCGCTGCAGTATCGAAGGGCGTTCCGCAGGGCGAGCCAAGCGGCGGCGTGATGCCCGTTGGAGGCCGACGCCAGCGCCAGGCGCAAGCAGATCGAGCTGCAGCACGCCGCCGCCTTGGCGGACCCCAGCGCCGCCTGTGCGAAAAGCAGGTCATCCGCCAGCAGCGCCGCGGCGTTCCGGCTCGCGTCCGAGGTGGTCTCCGCGTTGGCGTGCCCGCGCAGCGCCGCCTCCGCCTTCTGCAGGGAGGCGATGCTGACGTCCCGCCGGGTCTGCCCGAGCTGCCGGACTAGCGCGGCCGGGAGCCGGGGCTCCTCGCCGAGGAACCGGGCGAGAGCCAGGCCGGCGTCGACGCGGGCGTCGTACCGCACGTGCTCGCCGCCGAACGCCTTCGCACGCGACCCGATGGGAGCCTCGGGCTGGCGGGGCCCCGTCAGGGCGGTGGAGTCGAGGAGCGTGGCACGGGCGGCCTGGACGGCAGCGGCGCGCGCCCGAGAGGCGTCGTCGGTCATGGGGATCTCGCTGGAACGGGAGTGCACGCGGGGCGCGCCGAGCAGGGCTCAGGCGGCGGGGCGATGCATCCGTTTCGAGCGAGGGAAGGTCATGGCGAGAACTCCGGTGTGACCCCTATGTGCGCCAAGCCGGCTCAGGGTGCAAGGGATGTGCAGCCGTTGCGGACCGAGTGGGGTTCCTAAGGTTAACCAAGCCCTAGCGCCGCCTTCAGCACCGGGCTGCTATCGGCCTCCTCGTCCTGCGCGATGAGGTCGTCGAGGCTGGGCCGGCCCTGGTTGTACGTCGACAGCCGCAGGTCCAGCCCAAGCACATGGAGGCATCGCAACACGCGGTGCATCGATGGCTCCATGCTGTCACCGCGCTCGAAGCGGGACACCCACTCGACGCTTACGTCGGCCTTGGCCGCGAGGGCCCGCTGCGAGAGGCGGCGATGGCGGCGGGCGGTGGCGAGGGACTCGCCGAGTTCGAAGATGCTCATGGCCGAAGCCTACCCGATCGGCATGCAAGGAACCCCCTGCGACTCAGCCGGCTGCGCGAATTTTTGGACGCCGTCCAGTGGAAATCTTCGGGGCGTGGCAGACTGCTGTTCTGCACGGATTCGATGGGGGAAATGGGATGGCGCAGGTCAAGGAGCTGGGTGGCGAGGCGCCCAAGCGCCACGTCGCGATTGAGGACGACATCGCCGCGGTGCGGGCCGCCCTGCGCGAGGCCGAGGCCTGCACGGACCCCGACGACATCGATGGGATGACGCTCGTCCGGGCGCTCCGGGACAGCCTCGACGGCCTGCTCGCCGAGCAGCGCCGGGCGGCCGAGGCCAAGGCACGGAGGCCGGCATGACCAAGTCTGAGCGTGGCATCCGCCGACAGCTCCGGCGTTCAGGCCTGTCGGCACACGCCATCCCGCGGACGGCCAGGCGCTTGGCGGCCCAAGCCGACTGCGACACCTCGGCCGGTACGCTGGAGGCGCTGATCTCACGCCGGACATGGCGGGAGGGAGATCCTGCGGCTGCGCATGCGGCTCAGCAGGGAGCGACCATGGGCGCGGCCTTCGCTCTCGGGATGCTCGACGCTGGTCGCTGGATGAGCACCGGGCTGCGCCGCCTTCAGGCTCATGTGAACGGACGGGATGCCTGACCATGCGCATCTACACCGAGACGCCCTTCCGCATGACGCCACCCCGGATGGCCGTGGTCATGCCGGGAGAGATGTCGTCCCTATGGGTTGCCTCCATCAACGGGCCGATCGCGAGGGAAGCCCTCGAAGCGATCGGCCTCCCCTCGGACAGCGAAGAGATCCGGATCGGGACCTAAGGCGACGTCGTCACCGTCAACGGCTCGAGGGTGACGCAGGGCGACGCCGTGATCGTCTACTGCGCCTGGCACTGCACCCCGAACGATTTCCGCGAGGACCCCTCCGAGGAATTCGTCCGCCAGGTTCGCCACGCCATCGCCGTCCGCCTCGGCATTGAGAGGCAGCTGCAGGGGCTACGGGCATGAGCGAGAGCATCCACATCGCCGGTCGCCGGATCCCCTTGAGGCGCATGGGCGTGCGCGAGGTGGTCGAGCGCATGGCACGATCCACCGAGCTCGCGGCCGAGTTCGATGTGACCTGCCGGGAGATGAGCCCGTTCGTCGCGTCGCTGGCCTTCCGCCGGCCCGACGACGCCGGCCCCAACCGCAAGACGCGCCGGGCCTCCGAGGCCAAGGCACGGAGGCGGGCATGACGAAGGCGACACTTACCCCCAACGGCGACGGTACATTCGCCTTGTCCACGGACAGGATGCACCTCAACCGCGTGGCTCTCCAGTCGCTGCGCGGGGTGGTGACCTGCCGAACCCTGCAGGCGACGGTCACCGGTAACGAGGGTTCGAAGGATGGGTCCTGGTCCGTCGCGCTCGCCGACTTGAAGCTCTCTGCCGACCCCGTCTTCAAGGTCGAGCCGACCTGCCCGCTCGCGGAGTACCTGAGGAAGCGCGTGCAGGCCGCCATCGACGCGGGCTCGTACACCCCGCCGGAGGGCCTCAACGCCGGGGACATCGTGGCCGGAATGACGTTCAGTCCGGTCGGATCGAAGACCTTCATCGGCGAGGGTGACGTCGAGCGGGTCGAGCGGGTCGAGCGGGTCGAGTTCGGCTACGTGCGAGACCTGTGGTGAGGCAGTCCACGATCGACGAGCTCGCCCGCGGCGCCACGAGGACCGTCGAGCGCATCATCGCCGCGGATCCCGGGGACGGCCCGGCCGCGCGGGAGTCCCGGATCCGGGACGCGCTCGCCCTGTGGATCGGGCACGCCGTGGAGCGCGAGGCCCGCAACGACCGGCGCCGCGTGGGACGCAGGCAGGCCTAAGGACGGGAGCCCTGGACGGGGCGTCGCCAGCCCGCGAGAGTGCCTCAACCTCGGGGGGGCACATGGCGAGACAGGACAAACGCGCGCGGCTGAAATCGATCGTCACGGACGGGACGATGGCGATCCCGGAGGTCGAGGGAGAGTGGCACCACGACCCCTATCGGACCCTCTGGGTCGAGGTCTCGAACCTCAAGATGGGTCAGGCCGTCTCCACGGACTACGGGACCATCAGCCGGACACCCCAGCTGTCCGGGATGGCCGCGATCCGGAGGGACACCGTCCGGCTCGCGGGATGGGGCGACACGTGCCGGGTCCTGCCCGTGACGATCCGGCCCGCCATCCCCCAGGAGGACGGCAACGGCTACACCCCGTTCACCGGCGTGCTCGGCTTCATCGCCGGTGACCGGGAGTTCAAGAGCGAGGACGCCTGGTTCCTGGAGTGCTGGATCCCCGAGATGGACATGGCCGCGATGCTCGCGGCCTACCGCGCTGGCGAGATGCCGTCGTTCCACCTCGGCGTGAAGCTCGATCTCTGGATCACGAAGGGCGACGAGCACACGCCGCCCGGCTACGGCGTCACTTGGTATCTGGCTCCCCATGCGGACAACGCGAGCGAGAGCCCAGAGGTGGCCCGCGGCACCGTCCGCCATCTCAGCTGGAGCGACGCGCCGCAGCCGAAGGTCGACGAGGATGATGGGGTGCCGGAACAGGGGCCGCCGCCTCAGGCTCCCGCGGATCCCGTCCCCAACCTGGATGCCGCCAATCTGACCGCAGCGATCGACCGCCTGCGTTCCACCGTTCTGCAGGTCGGCCTCGGCATCGCGGTCGCCCTGGTGGTCAGCTGGTTCGTCTGACCGAGGGCCGAAACGTCGCGTCCAGGGATCGACTCCCGCACCAATTTGTTCTCCATTCGTTCTCATGTGCGAATCAATGGAGGTGCTCGTGGACGAAATGGAGCGGGCGTACATGGAGGCCGCCGACGGCGACGCGAGGGACGCCCTGAGGAGGGCGCTCGGCGATGCCCTGACGGAGATGGCCGAGATCTCGGGGCAGGTCAGCCGCGGCTTCGTGCGGGCGCAGCGGCCGGCGGACCTGGCAAGGAAGCTCGGTCCGGAGCGCCGGGCCCGCGAGGCCGGCCGCTCCGCCGGCTGACGGGCGGTTAACGGCTCGCCCGCATCATGCGGGCATGTCCGACGTCAAACCCGAACCCGTCATCGAGACCTTCACCCGGGTCGACGCGCCCCCCGGCGAGATCGTGTTCACGCCCCTGCCGGTCGGCGAGCTCGCCGGGCACGCGCTGTTCCTGGCGTCCCAGCTGTCGAACGTGAACCGGAAGCGCGTGGCCAAGGAGGCCTGCGCGGCCTGGATCGCAACGTCGGATTGGTTCAGGCAGCAGACGCCGGACGCCCTCGTGGTGTGGTTCAAGCCCGGCCCCCCCGGGTACGACGGCGTGTACCTGACGCCCGAGAAGGGGGCCAAGAAGCTCAAGCCCGCCCCGGCCGTCATCCTGCTGCGCGACGGGGCCTACCGTCTCCTCGACAAGCGGGAGATCGCGGCCGCGGTCGGGCCGCTGCTGGAAGCCCAACCCGAGATCCTCGCGCCGCCGGATCCGGAGGACGCGAAGTATCTCGGCCGGCTCGCCCCCTGACGCAGGATTTAGCCGCCCGCGGGAATCCGGGTGGCCGGCGCTGAAATCCCTCGATCGGCTAAAAACCGTCTATGTGCGACAGCGCACACGAGGTCGGAAATTCCTGGCTTGGGACTGTCCACGGCGCGTGAGAGCGTCGGCCTGCAACCGAATGGCCGGTCCCGTTTCAATCGGGGCCTGCGATCGCCTTCCACCCTGCCGGGGGTCTCCCGGGCGGGGTTTTCGCACGTTTCGGGACCAATAACGGGACCAGGGGGCCAGGAACGCAAAAGGCCACCCGAAGGTGGCCTCTGCTAACGCGCTGTAATCGCGTTCTGATCTGTCCGAGTGAATTGGAGCGGGCGAAGGGATTCGAACCCTCGACCCCAACCTTGGCAAGGTTGTGCTCTACCCCTGAGCTACACCCGCTCACAATGCTGGCCCGCTGGAAACTCTCGTGCCCGGCGGCCCCGGCGGCGCTCTCTAAACACCATTCCAACCGGCGTTGCAAGCGCCGGCTGCGAGGATTTTTCGCGTCCGTCCGATCTCACCAGAGATCGGCGGGCGGACGGCCGTCGCGGATCTCGCGCAGGCGTTCCACCGTCGCGCGGGTGGTCGCGTCCGGCAGGGCGTCGAGGGCGAAGAAGGCGCAGGCCGCGATCTCGCGGTCGGGCCGCTTCTCCCCGAGCACCGTGAAGGCCGGGGCGACGTAGAGGGCGACGTGGTCGCGCGGCGAGGCCGCGCGGTTGCGGTAGAAGCCGTGCAGGCGCAGCCCGACCGCGGGATCGACGGCGATCTCGGCTTCCTCGCGGAACTCGCGCGCCATCGCCTCCGGCGCGGTCTCGCCGCGCTCGACGCCGCCGCCCGGCAGCTGCCAGCCGCTGACGTAGGTGTGGCGCACGAGGCAGACCCGGCCCTGCGCGTCGAAGGCCGCGCCGCGGACGCCGAGCGTCATGCCGCGCGCCGCCAGCGCGCCGAGGTGGAACAGGCGGCGCGCCAGCGGCCGGTCGAGGAGCTTCGTCATCGGGGGAGCCGCGCAGCCGCTCAGGCCACGTCCAGGACGATCTCGCCCAGCCCCGCGATCGCCCCCACCATGCGCTCGCCCCGCCGCACCGGGCCGACGCCGGCCGGCGTGCCGGTGAAGATCAGGTCGCCCGGCTCAAGCGCGAAATAGGCCGAGAGGTAGGCGATCTGCTCGGCGACCGACCAGATCATGTCGCCGAGGTCGCCGCGCTGGCGCTCGGCGCCGCCGACCGAGAGGGTGATCGGTCCGGCCGCCGGATGGCCGATCTCGGCGACCGGGTGGATCGGGCCGATCGGGCCGGAGAGGTCGGCCGCCTTGCCGAGGTCCCATGGCCGGGCCAGGGCCTTGGCCTCGTCCTGCAGGTCGCGCCGGGTCATGTCGAGGCCGATGGCGTAGCCGTAGACGTGATCGCGCGCGGCCTCGACCGGGATGTCGCGGCCGCCGCTGGCGAGCGCCGCCACCAGCTCGATCTCGAAATGGTAGTTCTCGGTGCGCGGCGGATAGGGGTGCCGCTTCGGCTCGGGCCCGCAGGGCTGCAGCGCGTCGGCCGGCTTCATGAAGAAGAACGGCGGCTCGCGGTCGGGGTCCTTCCCCATCTCGCGGGCATGCGCCGCGTAGTTGCGGCCGACGCAGTAGACCCGGCGCACCGGGAACAGGTCCGTGCTGCCGGCGACCGGCAGGGCGACGCGGGGCGGGTTCGGGATGACGGACAGCATGGCGTGCCTCGTGAGACAGGGGCGGGTCGTCGTTCGGGCATCGGGTGGACCGGGTGCCCGCTGCGGCTAGTCTTAGGCCACCGACCGGTCCATGCCAGCCCGCAGCGTTTGCATCGCGGCCGCGTCCGCGAGAGAATCCCTGCCGAAGAACCGATCATGACCGAACCCACCCTCGCCCCGGCCCCGTCCTCCGACACCCTCCTCGAAGCCCTGCGCGCGCGCCTCGGGGCCGCCCATGTTCTGACCGACCCGTCCGACCTCGCCCCGTATCTCGTTGAGTCCCGAAAACTCTACCGCGGCTCGGCGCTCGCCGCCGTTCGGCCGGGCTCGACCGAGGAGGTCGCCTTCGTGGTCGAGGCCTGCGCGGCGGCGGGCGTCGCGGTGGTGGCGCAGGGCGGCAACACCGGGCTCGTCGGCGGCGGCGTTCCGCATGGCGGCGTGGTGCTGTCGCTCGCGCGGATGAACCGCGTTCTCGCGCTCGATCCGGTGAACGCCAGCATCGTGGTCGAGGCCGGCGCGATCCTCGCCGAGGTGCAGGACGCGGCCGACGCCGCCGGGCTGCTGTTCCCGCTCTCCTACGCCTCGCGCGGATCGGCGCGGATCGGCGGCGCGCTGGCGTGCAATTCCGGCGGGATCGCGGTGCTGGCCTACGGCAACGCCCGCGACCTCGTCCTCGGGCTCGAGGTGGTGCTCGCCGACGGCCGGGTGTGGAACGGCCTCAAGGCTCTGCGCAAGAACAACGCCGGATACGACCTCAAGCACCTGTTCGTCGGCTCGGAAGGCACCCTCGGCATCATCACCAAGGCGGTGCTGAAGCTCTTCCCGAAGCCCGCCTCGCGCACGGTCGGGTTTGTCGGGCTGCCCTCGGCCCGCGTGGCGCTCGACCTGTTCGCGCGCCTGCGCAGGCGCGCCGACCGGGACCTCACCGCCTTCGAGTTCATCCCGCCGGTCGGGCTCGACATGGTGCTGCGGCACATGCCCGGCACGGTCCGCCCGCTCGCGGGCGAGCACGGCGCCTACGCCCTGATCGAGCTCGCCTCCGCCCGGCCCGACGCCGACACCCGGGCCGAGCTCGAGGCGGCGCTCTCCGAGGCGATCGAGGACGGGCTCGTGGAGGATGCAACGCTCGGGGCGAGCGAGGCGCAGAACCTCGCGCTCTGGGCCTTGCGTGAGCATCTCTCGGATGCGCAGGGCTACGAGGGCGGCTCGATCAAGCACGACGTGTCGGTGCCCCTGTCGCGGCTCGCCGACTTCGTCGAGCAGGCGAGCGCGGCCTGCGAGGCGGCGATGCCGGGCCTGCGGGTCTGCGCCTTCGGCCATGTCGGCGACGGCAACATGCACTTCAACCTGAGCCAGCCGGTCGGCATGGACAAGGCCGCGTTCCTCGGCACCTGGGCGGACTTCAACCGCATCGTCCACGACATCGTGACCGCGATGGACGGCTCGATCGCCGCCGAGCACGGCGTCGGCCTGATCAAGCGCGACGAGCTGCAGCACTACGCCGACCCGGTCGCCCTCGACTTGATGCGCGCGATCAAGGCCGGGCTCGACCCGCAGGACCGGCTCAACCCGGGCAAGGTCGTCGCTCTCTCCGACGATCCGCAGCCCGCCCTGCCCTGAGCCGACCGCCGCGGAGTGCCGAGCCGGCTGGATTTCGATTGTGCGACGCACCATGTCTTGCCATGATGCGATGACGCATCGCGCCATAAATCGGCTCTCCGGCCGGTCCAAGGTTCGAATCGCGACCGGTCGGGAGAAGACCGGGAGCGTGCGGGTTTCCCTGCGTTAGTGGGGCGTTAACGGCTGAGGTTGCGTTTTATCGTCAACCCCGGTCGCGGCGCCCGGCGCCAGGGTCCGGCACTTGCTTGGGTCCCCGCCTGCCTTCGCAGTCGCGAAGGCGACGGCCGGCTCGCGACGAGACGTTTCAAGGAGACCATCGAGATGCCCACCTCTCAGGCCCGCGTGCAGACCGCCGAGGCGAGCCGCTACCTGCAGCAGCTCTGCCGCCACTGGAGCCACAAGTTCCCGGTTTCGGCGACCCCCGAGCACGGCACCGTGCCGTTCAGCGAGGACCGCGTCTGCACCTTCGACGCCGAGCCCGACGCCCTGCTGATGCGGATCGCCACGTCCGATCCCGCCGGGCTGACCCGCCTGGAGAACGTCGTCTCCGACCACCTGATGCGCTTCGCCTTCCGCGAGAGCCTCGGCGAGATCACCTGGTCCCGCGCCGCTTGACTCGATGGACCCCGCACCGATCTTGCACCACAGGATCGGACGTTTCGAAGGGGTCGCGATGAACGCGCATGCTGAGCCGCCGGTCGCGAGGTCGGCGCACGAGGAGCGGCTCGACCGGCTCGCGAAGGTTGCGGTCCGGGTCGGGCTCAACCTCCAGGCCGGGCAGGAGCTTGTCCTGACCGCGCCCCTCGACGCGCTGCCGCTGGCGCGTGCCATCACCGCCGAGGCCTACCGCGCCGGGGCGTCGCTGGTGACAACCCTGCTCGGCGACGACGCCGCGACGCTCGCGCGCTTCGCCCACGCCTCGGACGCGGCCTTCGATACCGCCGCCGGGTGGCTCTATGCGGGCATGGCGGAGGCCTACCGCAACGGCGCCGCCCGCCTCGCGATCAGCGGCGACGACCCGTCGCTGCTGTCGGCCCAGGATCCGGAGAAGGTCGCCCGCGCCAACCGGTCGCGCTCCAAAGCCTACGTGCCGGCGCTCGAGTTGATCGCCAACTTCGCCACGAACTGGACCATCGTCTCGGCCGCGACCCCGGCCTGGGCCCGCACGGTGTTCCCCGACCTCCCCGAGGCGGAGGCGGTCGCCAAGCTCTGGGATGCGGTGTTCGCCGCCTCCCGCGTCGACGGCCCCGATCCGGTCGCCGCCTGGGCCGCGCACAACGCCCACCTCCACGCGCGCAAGGACAGGCTGAACGGACACCGCTTCTCGGCGATCCGCTTCCGGGGGCCGGGCACCGACCTCACCGTAGGCCTCGCCGACGACCACGAATGGTGCGGCGGCGCGGCGACCTCGCGCAGCGGCATCACCTGCAACGCCAACATCCCGACCGAGGAGGTCTTCACCACGCCGCACAGGGCGCGGGTCGAGGGCCACGTCGCCAGCACCAAGCCGCTCTCGTACCAGGGTACGCTGATCGAGGGCATCCAGGTGCGGTTCTCGGAAGGCCGCATCGTCGAATCGGCCGCCACCCGGGGCGCCGACGTGCTGGCCCGCGTCCTCGACACCGACGAGGGCGCCCGTCGCCTGGGCGAGGTCGCGCTGGTGCCGGCTTCCTCGGCGATCTCGGCATCGGGGCTGCTGTTCTACAACACGCTCTACGACGAGAACGCCGCGAGCCACATCGCCCTCGGCCAAGCCTACTCGAAGTGCTTCGTGGGCGGTGGCGCGGGCTTCTCGGAGGACGACCTCGCGGCACGCGGCGCCAACCGCAGCCTGATCCACATCGACTGGATGATCGGCTCGGCCGAGGTCGACGTGGACGGCATCGCCGCCGACGGGCAGTCCGTGCCGGTGATGCGCCGGGGCGAGTGGGTCTGACGGCTGAGCCCGGTCCGTCACGCCGCGGGATGCACGGCCGAAAAAAACCGATTAAGACGGCGCCATGGCAGGACATTCCCATCGCGACGCCCGCGGTCGCCCGCTCGTCGCCGTCACCGGTCTCGGCATCGTCTCCTCCCTCGGGCACGGCCAGGACGCGACCTGGACCGCCCTGACGCAGGGGCGATCCGGCATCCACGCGATCGCGCGCTTCCTGACGGACGGGCTGCGCACGCGCATCGCCGGCACGGTCGACTTCCTCGACACCGATCCACTGGTCGCCCCCGCCCTCTCCGAGCGCTTCGCCCGCGTGGCGGCCGAGGAGGCGGTGACGCAGGCCGGCATCGGCGCGGCCGGAGACTTCCCGGGCGCCCTGTTCATCGCGGTGCCGCCGGTCGAGATGGAATGGCCGCAGCGCCAGGCCCTGGCGGAGGCCTGCGGCGGCGAAGGGCCGGTGACCTATGCCGGTCTCCAGCACGCGGCGGCCTCGCGCAAGTTCGACGCGTGGCACGACCTCTTCATCTTCGGGACGGTGGCCGACCGCATCGCCGACCGCTTCGGCACCAAGGGCTCGCCGATCTCGCTCTCCACCGCCTGCTCGTCGGGCGCCACCGCGATCCAGCTCGGCGTCGAGGCGATCCGGCGCGGCGAGATGACGGCGGCGCTCTGCATCGGCACCGACGGCTCGGTGAACCCGGAATCGCTGATCCGCTTCTCGCTGCTCTCGGCGCTGTCGACCCAGAACGACCCGCCGGAGACCGCCTCGAAGCCGTTCTCGAAGAATCGCGACGGCTTCGTCATGGGCGAGGGCGCGGCCGCGCTCGTGCTCGAGGACGCGGCCTCGGCCGTCGCGCGCGGCGCGACGATCCTCGGCTACGTGCTGGGCTGCGGCGAGAAGGGCGACGGCTTCCATCGCACCCGTTCCAGCCCCGACGGCGCGCCGATCATCGCGGCGATCCGCGCTAGCCTCGACGATGCCGGGATCGGGCCGGAGGCGGTCGACACGGTCAACGCCCACGGCACCTCGACGCCCGAGAACGACCGCATGGAGGCGATGGGCCTGATGGCGGTGTTCGGGGACGCCGCCGCGCGCATCCCGGTGACCTCGAACAAGTCGATGCTCGGCCACACGCTGACCGCCGCCGGGGCGATCGAGGCCGTGATCTCGCTGCTGACGATCCGGCACGGGCGCATCCCGCCGACGATCAACTACGCCGTGCCGGATCCGGCGATCCCGCTCGACATCGTCACCGCGGCGCGCGACCTGCCCGTGGCGCGCGTCCTGTCGAACTCGTTCGGCTTCGGCGGCCAGAACACCTGCCTCGTGCTCGGGTCCGAGCCGGCATGAGCGCGGCACCGACCGCGGCTCGCCGCATCCTCGTCACCGGCGGCGCCTCGGGCCTCGGCTCGGCGATCGTGCGGGCGATGGCGGCCGCCGGGCACGGCGTCGACTTCACCTTCCGCGCGTCGCAGGCGCCGGCCGAGGCCCTGCTCGCCGAGCTGCGCGACCGCCATCCCGACGCGGATTTCGAGGCGATCCCGCTGGATCTTGCCGACCGCGGCGCCCTCGACGCCTTCTGCGAGGCGGCGGAGGCGAAGAGCTATTACGGCTTCGTCCACAATGCCGGCCAATCCTACGACGCGCTCGCCGCGATGCTCGATCAGGAGCGCGCCGAGGCCCTGATGCAGGTGAACTTCTTCTCGCTGACGCGGATCGCCAAGAGCCTCGTGCGCGGGATGATCCGGGCGCGGGCCGGGCGCATCGTCGCGATCGGCTCGGTGGCGGCGCTGCGCGCCAACACCGGCAACGCGGCCTATGCGGCGACCAAGGGTGCGCTGATCGCCTATTGCCGCACCCTGGCGATCGAGTCGGCCAAGCGCGGCGTCACCGTCAACGTGATCGCCCCGGGCTTCGTCGACACCCCGATGATGGCCGGATACGCCGCCCACCGCGCCGGCATGGAGCGCCAGATTCCCGCCGGCCGCTTCGCCGACCCGACGGAGGTGGCGGCGCTGGCCGCCTTCCTGATGGCGGATCCCGCCGCCTACGTCACCGGCGCGGTCCTGCCCGTCGACGGCGGCCTGACGGCGATGATGGGCGTCCACCGCTGATCATGCGCGCCTCGCTCCTCGTCCGTCCGGCCCTCGCCGGCCTGCTGCTTCACGTCGGCACCGGTGCGGTGTGCGCCGATCCGGTCCCGTACCGCGTCGACGGCCTGCCGCGCGGCGAGACGCTGAGCATCCGCGCCGAGCCCGACCCGGCGGCCGAGGTGGTCGGCGAGATCCGCGCCCGCGCGCTCGTCGTCGGCTGCACCAACGACACGCCGAGCCGCACGACGTGGTGCCGGGTCAAGGTCGGCCGGGTCGTGGGCTGGGCGCGGCGGCGCTACCTCGCGCCGGAATGAGATCCCCGTCTCGGATTCGGTCGTGCAGGCCGATGTGATGGCAGCTCGGGCTCCAAGCGATGCGGGATCGGACGACCCGTCGCTGCATCTCGTCGGTCTCGATCCTCGCCTCGAGGAATGGCGTGGCGAGCAGGATGCGGCGGTCCGTGACGATCTCGGCGTTGTCGCACCGCCATGCGCTGGTGCTGCGGACGGATGAGATATGTTACGGCCACCCCGCGCCCTCATCCCGAGGTGCCGGAGCGAAGCGGAGGCCTCGAAGGAGAACTCCAGGGATCGCTCCGCCCGCTGGAGGGCTCCTTCGAGGCCCGCTGGCGCGAGCACCTCGGGATGCGGGCGTGATTGGGATCGGCCGAGGTCCGGGCGGGGCCGGCCAAGCGTTTGAAAGTCATCCGATGCAAGCCCTGCAACTCTTCGGCGACCGCGACCTGCGCCTGACCGAGGTCGAGGCGCCCCCTCCCCCCGGTCCCGGCGAGGTTCGGGTGCGCGTCCGCGCGGTCGGCCTGAACTTCATCGACGTCTGGGGCTTTCGCGGGATGGCCTTCGCCAAGCGGCGTCTGCCGCTGACGGTCGGCGCCGAGGCCGCGGGCGAGATCGCCGAGCTCGGCGAGGGCGTCGAGGGGCTCGAAGCCGGCGACAAGGTCGCGCTCTACGGCGCGATGACCTGTGGCCGATGCCGCGCCTGCACCGAGGGCCGCGACAACCTCTGCGAGGATGTCGGCGGGGTGATGGGCTTCCACATCGACGGCTTCGCCCGCGAGTTCGTCACCATGCCGGCCCGGCTCGTGGTCAAGGTGCCCGACGCGGTCAGCCTCACCGACGCGGCCTGCGCCGGCATCGCCTTCGGCACGGTGCAGCACATGCTGTTCGACAACGCCAAGCTCGAGCCCGGCGAGAGCATCCTGGTCCATGCCGGAGGCTCAGGGATCGGCACCGCGGCGATCCGCATGGCCAAGGCCATCGGCTGCACCGTCTACACGACGGTGGGCGACGACGAGAAGGGCGCCAAGGCCGCCGCGCTCGGGGCCGACCACGTCGTCAACTACCGCACCGAGCGCTTCGAGGGCGAGGTCCGCCGGCTGACCAAGCGGAAGGGCGTGGACGTGGTGTTCGAGCATGTCGGCCCCGACACCTGGAACGGCTCGCTGCTCTGCCTCAAGCGCGGCGGCCGCCTCGTGACCTGCGGCTCGACCTCGGGCGTCTCGACGACGATGAACCTGATGCAGCTGTTCCAGCAGCAATACCGCATCACCGGCTCGTTCGGCTGCCGGCTCGCCAACATTGCGGAATCGCTCGACAAGATGGCCGACGGCATCCGCCCCGTCGTCGACACCGTCTATCCTCTGGCGGACTTCGCGCAGGGGCTCGAACGGCTGGAATCGCGCAAGGTCTTCGGCAAGATCCTCGTGAGCTTCTGACGCCCTCCCCTGTCGCGATGAAATGATCTAAGCCCGCGGAGCTTCCCGCGCGGCGTCGCCCGCCGCGCCCGCGCCCCGCCTCGACGGGACGCCTCCCACCCGAGAGTGACCCGTTGCTGCGCCTCGCCCTGACCCTGAAGCGCAACCTGCCGCGGCTCGCCGGCTATGCGATGCTGCCACTGATCCGCGCGGTGTTCTGGCTGTCGCGGGTCCTCGGCCCCGAGCGCGCGGGGGATGCCGGCGGCGCGCTGCTGCGCGCGCTCGGGCCCTGGCTGCCCTCGCACCGGACGGCGCTAACGAATCTGCGCGCCGCCTTCCCCGACGCGTCCGAGGCCGAGATCCGAGGGATCGCGCGGTCCGCCTGGGACAATCTCGGCCGCACCGGCGCCGAGTACGCCCATCTCGACACGCTGTTCGACTTCGACCCCGCCGACCCCGCGACCCAGCGCATGCAGGTCGAGGGCCTGGCGCATTTTCTGGCGCTGCGCGACGACGGCCGCCCGGGCCTCGTGTTCTCGGCCCATCTCGCCAACTGGGAGCTGCCGGCGATCTGCGCGGCGAAGTTCGATCTCGAGACCACCGCGGTGTTCCGCGCGCCGAACAACCCGGCCGCGGCGCGCCTCGTGCAGGAGGTCCGGCGCAAGACCATGGGGCGGCTCGCCGCCTCCGGGCCGGGCGGCGCCTTCGCGATGCAGGGCGTGGTCGAGCGCGGCGGCCATCTCGGGCAGCTGATCGACCAGCACTTCACCCGCGGCGTCGTGGTGTCGTTCTTTGGGCGTCCGTGCCTAGCGAACCCGCTGCTCGCCAAGCTCGCCCGCCACTACGATTGCCCGGTGCACGGCGCGCGCGTGGTGCGCCTTCCGAACGGCCGGTTTCGGCTCGAGCTGACCCCGCCCCTCGACCTGCCGCGCGACGCGGACGGGCAGATCGCGGTGGCCGGCGCGATGCAGGCGATGACCGCGATCGTCGAGGGCTGGGTGCGCGAGAATCCCGGGCAGTGGTTGTGGATGCACCGGCGCTGGCGGCCGAATATGCTGCCGAAGGCGCGTGCGACCGAGGTCGCCGAGCCTCAAGCCAACGTGATTTCCCAGCCGGCGTCGCGTGCGCTCTCCTGAGGCGATGACGGCGACCCACGCTCGTCCCCACTCGTTCGTCCCGATCCGCGTCCTGCTCGCGGCGTTGGCCGCCGGCCTGCCGTGCGGTCCGGCTGCGGCCGAGCCGTTGCGCGCGGTGGTCGAGCTGTTCACCAGCCAGGGTTGCGCCGCCTGCCGCTCGGCCGATCCGGTGATCGGCGACCTCGCCCGCCAGCCCGGCATCCTCGCGCTGACGCTTCCCGTGACCTACTGGGACTATCTCGGCTGGAAGGACACCCTGGCCCAGCGCCCGTTCGGCGAGCGGCAGCATGCCTATTCCGGCGTGCACGGCGCGCGCCAGATGTTCACCCCCCAGGCCGTGATCAACGGCTCCGCCTCGACCGTCGCCTCGGACAGGGCCGCCCTGGAGAAGCTGCTGCGCGAGGCGAACGCCCGCGGCGGTCTGCCCGTGCCGGTCCGCGGCGAGGAGCGCGACGAGCGGATCGTGATCGAGATCGGGGCCGAGCCGGTACCGAAGGCGGATCTGAAGGGCGACGTCTGGCTGGTTCCGGTCCTGCGCAGCCGCCCGGTCGCGATCGGCGGCGGCGAGAACCGCGGCCGAACCGCCACCTACGTCAACGTCGTGCGCGGCCTGCAGCGCCTCGGGCCCTGGACCGGCCAGGCGGTGCGGTTCGAGGTGCCCCGAACGGTGGCCCGCGTCGCGGAGGCCGATGCCTGGGTCGTGGTGGTTCAGGGGACGGTCGGCGGTCGGCCGGCCAGGATATTCGGCGCCGCCAAAGGGCCCGGTCTCTGAAGGGGCCCGGTCGCTGCGGCACGGAGCCTCGAACCGGAGCAAGCCCCGCCCGGGATCCTCAAAATCGAGCCTCACCCGCAGCCGGGTCATGCCCCGTCGTCGTCGACGCCCGGCGTCGCGGCTCGGTCTTACGGGTCGAGCCCTTCGGCGATGCGGCGGCGGGCGCGCAGCGTCTCCATGCGCGACACCGAGAACACCGAGGCCTCGTAGAGCAGCAGCATCGGCAGCGCGAGGGAGAGCTGCGAGATCACGTCGGGCGGCGTCAGCACGGCGGCGGCGACGAAGACGAGGACGATCGCGTAGCGCCGCTTCTCGCGCAGGAACTTGGCGTCGATGATGCCGATCTGCCCGAGCAGCGTCAGGATCACCGGCAGCTGGAAGGCGATGCCGAAGGCGAAGATTAGCGTCATGATCAGGGAGAGGTACTCGTCGACCTTCGGCAGCAGCGCGATCGTCGGCTCGCCGGCGACGCCGACCTGCTGCAGCGACACCGAGAACTTGATGAGCAGCGGCATCGCCAGGAAGAACACGACCAGCGCGCCGAGCACGAAGAACACCGGCGTGGCGACGAGGTAGGGCATGAACGCCTTGCGCTCGTTGCGGTACAGGCCCGGGGCGACGAAGGCGTAGATCTGCGTCGCGATCACCGGGAAGGCGAGGAACGCCGCGCCGAAGACGCTGAGCTTGATGTTGGTGAAGACCTGCTCGAGGAAGTGCGTCGCGATCAGCTTGGCGTTCTCGACCCCGACGATCGAGACGTAGGGGTGGACGAGGATGTTGTAGATCTCGCGCGAGAAGAAGAAGCACCCGAAGAACATGATCACGAACGCGATCAGCGACTTGATCAGCCGTGCGCGCAATTCGATCAGGTGGTCGAGGAGCGGCGCCCGCGACGCCTCGATCTCGGCCTCGTCCGTCTGGTCGATCATCGCTTAATGGCCTGCGGCCGGTGCGGAGGGGGCCGGGCCGTGCGGCGCGGGCGTCGGGTCCGGGGCCGGCCCGTAGGGGTCGTCGACGGATCCCGGGACGGGAAGCGGCTCGGGGGCGGCCTGCACTTCCGCGACGGGCTGGGCGACGGGCTGTTCCAGGGCCTTCGGCACGTCGTAGGCGCCGCCGGTCGTCGGAGCCGCGCTCTCGGCCGCCTTCAGCTGCGCGGTGGCGTCGGCCAGCGTCGCCGAGCTCGGCTTCGGCGCGCGGGCCTCGACGGCGCCCTTGAGCTCGTCGCGGATGGTCTGGACCGGGTTGAAGCCGCCGCTCGCGCCCCGCACCGTGTCGCGGATGCCGTCGACCTCCTTGCGGACGTCGTCCAGCTCCGCCTCGCGGATCGCCTCGTTGAACTGCATCTGGAACTCGCCCGCCATGCGGCGGACCTTCCGCGTCACCTGCCCGACGGTGCGCAGCGCCTTTGGCAGGTCCTTCGGCCCGATGACGATGAGGGCGACGCCGCCGATCAGCATCACCTCCCCCCAGCTCATGTCCAGCATGTCGTCGACGGTCCTGCAGCCTCGGGCCCGTCGCCACGGCGCCGACGGGCCTCGGGAAATGAGCCGTGCCCCCACACGCGGGGGCGCGGGCCCGGGCCTCCTCAGACGGGCTTGCGCTCGCCCTGCGGCAGGTGGCTCGCCGGGATCGCGGTGCCGGGGCTGGTCTCGCCCGCGTGCGGGATGGTGCGGACGGGCTCGGCCGGGGCGACGGGCGGGGTCGCGGCCTGCGTCGGCGCCTCGTCCTCGGCCATGCCCTTCTTGAACGCCTTGATGCCCTTGGCGACGTCGCCCATCAGGTCCGAGACCTTGCCGCGGCCGAACAGCAGCATCACGATGACGGCGACGACGACCCAGTGCCAGATACTCATGCTGCCCATGGCAACCTCCTGCGCCACGGGTCACGCATCGTGAGAGACGTGTCCGCGTCGGCACGTGTCCGCGGTTGAATTTCGGGCAGAACCTAGGGACCGCGCCGGGTTAACACAAGCGGTCAAACCCGGATCGCCCCGGCAATCCCATGCGGGGACCGCGCCCCGTCAGGCGGCCTGCGCTAGGGCCGCGGCGAATTGCGCACGGGCCAGCGGCAGGTCGAGGCCGTCGCGGGCGCCCCCGAGCCGGGCGAGCGCCGCCTCCGCGCGGCGCAGGGCGGCACCGGCCAGCGACGGCGTGCCCTCCGCGACGGCGCGCATCTCGTCCGCGTCGCCGTTGCAGTGGAGCGCCACGTCGATGCCGGCGGCGAAGGCCGCCTCGGCCCGGGTGCGGAACGGCCCGGTCAGGGCATGCATCGACAGGTCGTCGGTCATCAGCAGGCCGTCGAAGCCGATCGCGCCGCGGATCACGTCGGCGATCACGGGCGCCGACTGGGTCGCCGGCCGGTCGGGATCGATCTGCGTGAATACCACGTGGGCGCTCATTGCCATCGGCAGGTCGGCGAGGGCGCGGAAGGGCCGGAAATCCTGGGCCGCGAGGGATTCGAGGCTCGCCTCGACCACCGGCAGGCCGTGGTGGCTGTCGCAGGCGGCGCGGCCGTGCCCGGGGATGTGCTTCATCACCGGCAGCACCCCGCCGGCCATCAGGCCCTCGGCCACCGCCCGGCCGATCTCGGCCACCTGCTGCGGCGTCGTGGCGTAGGCGCGGTCGCCGATGATGTCGTGGGCGCCGGGCTCGGGCACGTCGAGGACGGGCGCGCAGTCGACGTTGATGCCGACGTCGGCGAGGTCGTGCGCCATCAGGCGCGCGCCGAGCCGCGCCATCGCGGCGGCCGCCCCGTCGAGCCGGCGGAAGCGCCCGCCGGCCGGGTAGGCCGGCCAGTGCGGCGGCCCCATGCGCTGAACCCGGCCGCCCTCCTGGTCGATCAGGATCGGCGCGTCGTCCCGGCCGATCGTGGCGCGCAGCGACGCGGTCAGCGCCCGGACCTCGTCCGGCGTGCCGATGTTGCGCTTGAACAGGATGAAGCCCCAGGGCCGCACGTCGCGGAAGAACGCGGTCTCGTCCGGCGACAGGGTCTTGCCGGCGCAGCCGAGGATCAGGGCACGGGAGGTCATCGGGGACGGTCTTCCCGGGAGGGTTGGGTTGCGGGCATCGCCTGCCCGGACGAAGAATACGAATCCGTGGCGAGCGTCCGACAGGAGATGCCCGCGCCGCAAGGCCAAACCGCGACGTCTGCCGGACCATCGGTCCGCGCACGCTCGGGTGTTGCGCCGGCGACTCAGGCGCGGCCCCGGCGGATCGCCGATCTCAGGCGATCCGCCGACGCGGGTTTTGTGGAGGCGGGCTCAGTTCTTGGCGACGAAGCACTGTCCGCCGGCGCCCTGAAGCTCGGTGCAGAGGCTCGTGGCTTTCGCCTTGGCCAGCGGCCCGACGCGGACCCGGAAGATCGTCTTGCCGTTGACCTCGGCCTGGCGGATCAGCTCCGGCTTGCCGGCGAGCTGGCTGTACTTGCCCTGCATCTCGCGGAAGGCGGTCTGGGCTTCCTTGGCGCTGGTGCGGACGCCGAGCTGGACCGAGAACCCGCCGACGGCGGCGTTGCTCACGGTCGCCGTCGTGGCCGGGGCCTCGACCGGGACGGCGGCCTCGGGCGCGACGGCGGCGACGCGCTGCGGTGCCTTCGGCTTGGCCGGCGGCGGGACCGCCGCAGCGGGCGTGCGCTCGGGCGCCGGCGGCGCCTGCGTTGCGGCGGGCTGCGAGGGCGGCTGCGCGGTCGCGGTCTGGCTCGGCATCTGCGGCGTCGAAGCCGCCGCCATCCGGCCGGGCTTGGGGCGTGCGGCGGATGCATCGTCGCCCGGCAGCGTCATGGTCGGGACCGGCGAGATCGGGGACGATTCCGCCTGGGCCTCGCGCTGGACCGCCGGGGGCGGGGTGTCCGGCCGGACCACGACGGTGCGGACCTTGCGCGGCTGGCCGAACACGTCGAACGAGGCCGAGCCCGGCGTGAGGTTGGCCGTCTCGCCGCGATCCTGTGCCGGCCGATCCTGCCCTTGCGCCGCGCGGGCGGCCTGGGCCACGTCGAGGGGCTGCTCCTCGCGGTTGACGATGCGGATCTGGCTGTCCTTGGCCTTGGGCTCGTAGATCTGGCGGTTCTGGTCCGGGATCTCGACGCCGTCGGCGACCTTCGGCGCGACCTTCACCGGCGAGGTGTCGGCCTGGATCACCGGCACGCCGCCGCCGCTGCCGCCGCGGCTCAGGCCCTTGTAGGTCAGTGCGCCGGTCACCGCGACGACGACGACGGCGACGCCCGCGCCGACCGTGACCAGCCGCCGGCGCGGCTTCACCCGCTTCAGGCTGCGCTGGTCGTAGGCCTCGGAACCGCCGTCCTGGTAGGTCTGCGCGTCGCCGTAGGCCACCGGCTGGTCGGAGCCGTGGTCGACCGAGGCGAGATACTGGTCGAACGCGTCGGCCGGGGTGTTGCGCTGCGGCTCGGCGTAATCGTTCGGATGATGGGCGGCCTCGTTGCCGAAGCTCGGCTCCTGGCGGCCGCGATGGGCGGACGCCTGGGGGGCGGGCTCGCGCCGGTCGTCGCGGGCGGCGAGGAGGGCGCGGAAAGGATCGTCCTGGCCGACGATGCGGGCGAGTTCCGCCAGCGGGTCGGGCTTCTGCGCGGCAGGTTCGACGGCCCGCGGGGCCGGCGAAGGCTGCTGCAGATCGCGCGCGAAGGCGTCGAAATCGACAGGCGCACGCGAAGCGTTCGTCATGGCAGCATCCTTATCCTACGCCGACTTAGGGGGCGCACTCATCGCATCGCGTCCGGAGCGCTCACGCCAAGCACGGCGAGACCGGATGCCAGGACGCCTCGCAGCGCTTCGATCAGCGCCAGCCTCGCCCGAGTCGACTTTCGGTCGGTTGGATTAACAAACCGTAATTGCGGCAAGTCTTTGCCCTTGTTCCAGAAACTATGCAGGCTGCTCGCCGTTTCATAGAGGTGGAACGCGATCCGGTGCGGTTCGTGGGCGGCGGCGGCCGCCTCCAGCACGCGGGGGTATTGCGCGATCAGCCGCAGCATCTCGGCCTCGCCCTCATCGGACAGCAGCGCGAAGTCCGCATCACCCAGCGCCGCCGCATCGGCGGGATCGAAGTCGGGGAACGCCTCGCGTGCCTGCCGCTGCACCGAGCGGATGCGGGCATGGGCGTACTGGACATAGAAGACCGGGTTGTCCTTCGACTGCTCGACCACCTTGGCGAGGTCGAAATCGAGGGTCGCGTCGTTCTTGCGGTAGAGCATCATGAAGCGGATCGCGTCGCGGCCGACCTCGTCGATGACCTCGCGGAGCGTCACGAACTCGCCCGAGCGCTTGCTCATCTTCACGGGCTCGCCCGCGCGCAACAGCCGCACCAGCTGGCACAGCTTCACGTCGAGGCTCGCCCGCCCGTCGGTGACCGCCTTCACCGCCGCCTGCATGCGCTTGACGTAGCCGCCGTGGTCGGCGCCGAGGACGTCGATCAGCTCGGTGGCGCCGGCGAGGTACTTCGCCCGGTGGTATGCGATGTCGGAGGCGAAGTAGGTGTAGGAGCCGTCCGACTTCAGCAGCGGCCGGTCGGTGTCGTCGCCGAAATCCTTGGTGCGGAACAGGGTCTGCTCGCGGTCCTCCCAATCCTCCGGCACCTGCCCCTTGGGCGGCGGCAGGCGGCCCTCGTAGACGAGGCCCTTCTCGCGCAGCTCCGCGAGCAGCGCCGCGACCGCGCCGCCGCCCTCCCCCTGCAGGGTGCGCTCGGAGAAGAACACATCGTGGTGGATGCCGATCGCGGCGAGGTCCCCGCGGATCATCGCCATCATCTCGGCGATGGCGGTCTCGCGCACCACCGGCAACCATTCGGATTCCGGTTGTCCGAGCAGCGCGCGGCCGTGGGTCTCGGCCAGCGCCTGCCCCACCGGCACGAGGTAGTCGCCGGGATAGAGACCCTCGGGGATCGCCCCGACCTCCTCGCCCAGCGCCTCGCGGTAGCGCAGGTAGGCGGAGCGGGCGAGCACGTCGACCTGCGCGCCGGCGTCGTTGATGTAGTACTCGCGCGTCACCTGCCGGCCGGCGGCGACGAGGAGGTTGGCCAGCGCGTCGCCGAACACCGCCCCGCGGCCGTGCCCGACATGCATCGGGCCGGTCGGGTTGGCCGATACGTACTCGATGTTGACCCGGCCGCCCGCCATCCGTCCGCGCCCATAGCCAACGGGATCGGCCAGCACGCCGCGCAGAACGCCGTGGAACACGGCGGGCGCGAGGCGCAGGTTGATGAAGCCGGGGCCGGCGACCTCGGCTCCGACCACGCGCGGGTCCGTGCGCAGCTCGGCGGCCAGCGCCTCGCCCAACGCCTTCGGGTTGGTCTTGGCCTCCTTGGCGAGCACCAGGGCGGCGTTGGTGGCGAGGTCGCCGTGGCTCGCGTCGCGCGGCGGCTCGACCACGACCCGGGCGAGGTCGAGGCCTTCGGGCAGCGTCCCGCCGCGGACCAGCGCCTCGACGGCCTCGCGCACGCGCGCCTCGAACAGGGCGAAGATGTTCATGATCGTGTCAAATCCGCTCGCACCGGCGCCCGACGATGCGACGGTGTCTCATCCCCGCGCCATAGCAAGGGGGGGCGGAGGTGTCACGGCAGGGACGGCTCCGCGGCGCTGGTCCACCCTTGCAGAACCGTGCGCAGCGGCTCCGGCAACGCGACGGGCCGGCGGGTGGCGCGGTCGACGTAGACGTGCACGAAGAAGCCCTCGGCCGCGGCCTCGTCGGCGTCGCCGCGGAACAGCCCGATCTCGTAGCGCACGCTCGACCGGCCGATCCGCGCGACGCGCACGCCGGCGGTGACCACGTCCGGGAAGGCGATCGGCGCGTGGTAGCGGCAGCCGGTCTCGACGACGAGGCCGATCACCGGGGATCGCGCGATGTCGAGCACGCCGGCCTCGACCAGCAGGCCGTTCACCGCGGTGTCGAAGAACGCGTAGTAGACCACGTTGTTGACGTGCCCGTAGACGTCGTTGTCGGCCCAGCGCGTGCCGATCGGGACGTGGCGCGGATAGGACGCCCGGTTCGTGGCGGCGCGGAGTGGGGTGGCGGCGTTCGGGGCAGGCGTCTCGCGCATCGCGGCGTCCATCGGGCAGGGCACGTGATGCCCGGTCTACCAGATCGCGGGCGGCGTTTCGCGCATCCGGGCGGCTCGAT
Organism: Methylobacterium sp. WL119; assembly: GCF_008039875.1. Lineage (GTDB taxonomy): Bacteria > Pseudomonadota > Alphaproteobacteria > Rhizobiales > Beijerinckiaceae > Methylobacterium. The sequence continues at coordinate 61,985 of NZ_VRUU01000012.1, forward strand.
CCGCACCCGGGATCGCTTCCCGTCTGGGCGGATCGCGCGCATCGCCTGAGCAACCCGCGGAGATTTTGTGCAGAGCCGCGTCCGCGATTTGACGGGCTGGTTCGAGCGGTTACCGTTCCCCGTCTCGGGCCCGCCGCGAGCGGGTCGGGTCGCGTTCGGAAGAGGTGGCCGATGGACGAACCCGCCGCAGCGATGAATGTCGGGGTCTTCATCCCGATCGGCAACAACGGCTGGTTGCTCTCCGAGAATGCTCCGCAATACAAGCCGAGCTTCGCCCTCAACAAGGCGGTGACGTTGAAGGCCGAGGGCTACGGCCTCGACTTCGCCCTGTCGATGATCAAGCTGCGCGGCTTCGGCGGCAAGACCGAGTTCTGGGACCACAACCTCGAATCGTTCACGCTGATGGCCGGGCTCGCCGCCGTCACCTCGCGGATCAAGCTCTACGCCACGGCGCCGACCCTGTGCTTCCCGCCCGCGATCACGGCGCGGATGGCCGCGACGATCGACTCGATCTCCGAGGGACGCTTCGGCCTCAACCTGATCACGGGCTGGCAGAAGCCGGAATATTCGCAGATGGGCCTCTGGCCCGGCGACGCCTTCTTCGCCGACCGGTACCGGTACCTCTCGGAATACGCGCAGATCCTGCGCGAGCTCTGGGAGACCGGGCGCAGCGACCTCAAGGGCCAATACTTCCAGATGGACGATTGCCGCCTGAGCCCGCGGCCGCAAGGTGCGATGAAGGTGATCTGCGCCGGCCAGAGCGAGGCCGGCATGGCCTTCACCGCAACCTACGCCGACTACAATTTCTGCTTCGGCAAGGGCGTGAACACCCCTACCGCCTTCGCGCCGACGGTTGCGCGCCTCGAGGCCGCCAAGGCGAAGACCGGCCGCGACGTCTCCTCCTACGTGCTGTTCATGGTGATCTCCGACGAGACCGACGCCGCCGCTCACGCCAAGTGGGAGCACTACAAGGCGGGCGCGGACCAGGAGGCGATCGCCTGGCTCGGCGTGCAGGGCGCGGCCGACACGAAGTCCGGCGCCGACACCAACGTGCGCCAGATGGCCGACCCGACCTCGGCGGTGAACATCAACATGGGCACCCTCGTCGGCTCGTTCGAGAGCGTGGCGCGGATGCTCGACGCGGTGATGACCGTGCCCGGCACCGGCGGGGTGCTGCTGGTGTTCGACGATTTCCTGAAGGGGCTCGACGATTTCGGGCAGAAGATCCAGCCGCTGATGCAGACCCGCCGACACGTCGCCGCGGCTGCGGCGCCGCTCTCCGAGGTCGCGTGATGGAGGCGCCCGCCGGATACCGCGACGCCGCCGGCCGCTTCGGCGGCGTGACGCTGCCCGCGCGGCCCGAGCCGATCGCCTTCGCGCCCGAGGCCACCGCGCTCATCGTCGTCGACATGCAGAACGCCTACGCGACGAAGGGCGGCTACCTCGATCTGGCCGGCTTCGACGTGTCGCAGACCGGGCCGGTGATCGGCCGCATCGCCGCCGCCGTCGCGGCCGCGCGGGCGGCCGGCATCGTCGTGCTGTGGTTCCAGAACGGATGGGACGCCGACTACGTCGAGGCCGGGGGGCCGGGCTCGCCGAACTGGCACAAATCCAACGCGCTGAAGACCATGCGCCGGCAGCCGGGGCTGAACAGCCGGCTGCTGACCCGCGGCACCTGGGACTACGACCTCGTCGACGCGCTGAAGCCGCAGCCCGGCGACATCGTCATGGGCAAGCCGCGCTACAGCGGCTTCTACAACACGGCGCTCGACAGCACCCTGCGGGCGCGCGGCATCCGCACCCTGGTCTTCACCGGAATCGCCACCAACGTCTGCGTGGAATCGACCCTGCGCGACGGGTTCTTCCTCGAATACTTCGGCATCGTGCTGGCCGACGCCACCCACCAGGCCGGCCCGCCGAGCCTGCAGGAGGGCGCGCTCCTCAACATCGAGACGTTCTTCGGCTGGGTCTCGGACGTGGCGGCCTTCGAGAGGGCCCTCTGTGCCGAGCCGCGTCGCACCGAAGCCGCCGAGTGATCGCCAACGGAAAGTCCCGAACACAATGCCGAAGACCGTCGTGATCCCGCCCGGCACCGGCAAGCCGCTGGCGCCCTACGTGCCCGGAACCCTGGCCGACGGCGTGCTCTACGTCTCGGGCACGCTGCCGCTCGACGCCGACGCCAACGTCGTCCATGTCGGAGACGCCTCGGCCCAGACCCGCCACGTGCTCGAGACGATCAAGGGCGTCGTCGCGGCCGCCGGCGGGACCATGGACGACGTGACCTTCAACCACGTCTTCCTCAAGGACTGGGCCGACTACGCGGCGATCAACGCGGTCTATGCCGAATACTTCCCCGGCGAGAAGCCGGCGCGCTACTGCATCCAGTGCGGGCTGGTGAAGCCGGACGCGCTGGTCGAGATCGCCTCTGTGGCGCATGTCGGCAGGCCGGTCGGCGCGCTCGCCGTCGACACCTCGATCTGATGCCGGTCCATCACGACGTCGCCGGCGACGGCGCGCGGACCGTCCTGCTCTCGCCGGGGCTCGGCGGGATGGCGGGCTACTTCGCGCCGCAGATGCCCGCGCTGGATCCGCACTTCCGCGTCCTGACCTACGACCATCGCGGCACCGGCCGCTCGAAGGGCCCGCTCGAGCCCGGCCACGACATCGCGGCGATGGCGGAGGACGCGCTGTCGGTCCTCGACGCCACCGGCACCGCGAGGGCGGACGTCGTCGGGCACGCGCTCGGCGGGCTGATCGCGCTGCAATTGGCGCTCAACCACCCGACGCGCGTCGGGCGCATCGTCGTGATCAACGGCTGGGACGCGATCGATTCCGCGACGCTGCGGTGCTTTTCCGCCCGCAAAGCGCTCCTGAACCATGCCGGCCCCGAGGCCTTCGTCCGCGCGCAGGCGATCTTCCTCTATCCCGCCCCGTGGCTGTCCGAGAATGCCGCGCGGGTGGCGGCGGACGAGGCGCATGCGCTGGCGCATTTCCCCGGGCCCGAGACGGTGCTCGCGCGGATCGGCGCGCTGGAGCGCTTCACCCTTGCCGGGCGGCTCGGCGCGATCCCGCACGAGACCCTGGTGATGGCCGCCCGCGACGACGTGCTGGTGCCCTACACCGCCTCCGAACGCCTCGCCGCCGGCCTCGCCAAGGCCCGCCTCGATCTCGTGGCCGAGGGCGGCCACGCCCACAGTGTCACGCGGGCGGAAGCCTTCAACCGGACGCTGCTCGACTTCCTGCTCTGATTGGGCGGAAACTCTCCGAGGCCGGCTCGAACAGCGGCACCTGGCGCATCTCCGGCACCAGCACCAGGCCCCTGTCGGTGATGCGGATCTGCGGGATCACCGAGAGCGGGATCAGGTTGAAGCCCATGTAGGGGATGGTGCAGCCGGCCCGCTCCCAGGCGACCTTCAGGGCGCGGACCTCCTCGGCGACCGCGCCGACGCGCTTGTCCGAGAGCAGGCCCGCCACCGGCAGCGGCACCATCGCGACGACCGCGCCGTCCTCGACCACGCAGACCCCGCCCTGATGCGCCGCGACGGCGTCGACCGCGACCCGCATGTCGGCCTCGTTCAGCCCGGCGACGATGAGGTTGTGCGAATCGTGGCCGACGCTGCTCGCCACCGCGCCGCGCTTCAGCCCGAAGGCGCGCAGCAGCCCGTGCGCGGCGTGGCCGCCGAGCCCATGCCGCTCCACCACGGCGACGTGGCACAGATCGTTCTCGGCGAGCGTCGTCGGCCAGTCTACGGCGGGATCGAGCGTGATGCGCTCGTGGACGAGCTCGATGCCGGGCAGCGTCGTGCGGATCGCGTTGACGGTGCAGGGGGCTTCCGGCAGCGTCGGGATCAGCGACGGCACCGGCACCGGCAGGTGGACGGTGGCGTAGGCGCGCGCCGGGTAGCGGTAGGGGCGCGACAGGGCCGCGTCGAGGCGCGGCGTGATCGTGCGGTTCTCGACCACCAGCTCGCCGCCGTACCAGGTCGATTGCGGCACGAGGTCGTCGTCGAGCAGCACGAGGTCGGCCCGCCGGCCGCCACCGAGGCCGCCGATCTCGCCGTCGAGGCCGTAGCGCGTCGCGGGGTGCAGCGAGCCCATCGACCAGGCCGCCGGCTTCGGGATGCCCATCCGCACCGCTTCGCGCACCACCCAGTCGAGCCCGTATGCGAGGAGGTCCACGGCGTCGCGGTCGTCGGTGCAGCAGCAGACTCGCTTCCAGGCGGCGCCGTAATCGACCACCGTGCCGATCGCCTTCGGCAGCGAGTGCCACGGCGTTGTCGGCGGCCCGCCGCGCAGGAAGATCCAGATGCCGGCGTCGAGCAGGTCGTCGGCGATGTCGCGGTCGATCGCCTCGTGGGTGTCGGTGACGCCGGACGCGGCGTAGGCGGCGACGAAGTCGCGGCCGTAGATGTGGCCCGAGACCGGGCGCCCGCGCGACAGCGAAGCCGCGATGATCGCGTGGGCGCGGGGATCGCCCTCGGCGACCGCGACGAAATCCATCTTCTCGCCCAGGCCCAAGGCCTCGGGCCAGGCGTCGAACAGGGCGGCGATCTTCTCGGCGGTGAGGTCGCCGCCGGAGGTCTCCAGCTTAGGCGTCGTCGCCGGCACCGTGCTCGGCACGGTGAGGTAGATGTTGAGCGCCGCCGCGCGGGCATCCTCCAGCATCCAGGCGACGCCGTCGGCATCGAGCACGTTGCCGATCTCGTGGCTGTCGCAGACGATCGTCGTCGTGCCGTTCAGAAGTGCCGCCTCGGCGTAGGCGCAGGCGGTGATCATGCTGCTTTCGATGTGCAGATGCGGGTCGACGAGGCCCGGCGCGATCAGCCCGCCGCCCGCATCGAACCGCGCCGCGCCGCCGCGATGGCTGCCGGCGGGCTTCACCGCGGCGATCCGGCCGCCCGCGATCCAGACCTCGCGCTCGGGCAGGATGCGGTCGGAATAGGTCGAGAGCACCCGCGCGCCGGCGATCACGAGGTCCGGCTCGGCCCGGCCCGACGCCACGTCGGCGAGGCGGCGCGTCATCTGCGCGAGCGGCACGACGGAGAAGCGGTTCAGCGGCGCTGGGGACATCGGGTCGGACACTCTCGCGGGCGGATGGAGGCGATCCGGGCACGCATCGTGCCAGGGCGGCCGGACCGGTCGACAGGACCGAGGTTCCACCCGAGAGGCGGCGAAACCATGCCCGACTTCGATCTCGCGATCCGCGGCGGCACCGTCGTCACCGCCGCCGACACGCTGCGTGCCGAGATCGGCATCCGCGACGGCCGCATCGTCGCGGTGGCCGAGCGGGTGGCGGACGCGGCCCGGACCATCGACGCGTCCGGGCTGCTGGTGCTGCCGGGCGGCATCGACAGCCACGTCCACATCGCGCAGCCCTCGGGGCCCGGCATCGTCATGGCCGACGACTTCGCCTCGGCGACGCGGGCGGCCGCCGCCGGCGGCAACACCTGCGTGATGCCGTTCGCGTTGCAGCCGCGCGGCGGCTCCCTGCGCGCGGCGGCCGAGGCCTATCGCGGTCTGGCCGAGGGGCAATGCCACGTCGACGCGGCGATCCACCTGATCGTCTCGGACCCGACCGAGGCGGTGCTCGGGCAGGAGCTGCCGGCGCTGATCGCCGCCGGCTACACCTCGTTCAAGGTCTTCATGACGTACGACGACTTGGTCCTGAACGACCGGCAGATCCTCGACGTGTTCGAGGTCGCCCGGCGCGAGGGCGCCCGCGTGATGGTCCATGCCGAGGGCTACGACGCGATCCGCTACCTCGGCGAGCGCCTGGAGAAGGCCGGGGAGACCCGGCCCTTCGGCCATGCGCTGTCGCGGCCGCAACCGGTCGAGCGCGAGGCGGCGCATCGGGCGATCAGCCATGCCGAGCTGGTCGACCTGCCGATCGTCATCGTCCACGTCTCGGGCGAGCAGGCGATGGAGCAGATCGCGTGGGCGCAGGGGCGCGGCCTGAAGATCCATGCCGAGACCTGCCCGCAATACCTGACGCTGACGGCCGAGGACATGAAGGGGATCGGCGACGACCCGATGTCGGGCGCGAAGTACGTCTGCTCGCCGCCGCCGCGGGATGCCGCGAGCCAGGCGGCGATCTGGTCCGGCCTGCAGCGCGGGATCTTCGACGTGGTCTCCTCCGACCATTGCCCGTTCCGCTACGACGACCCCCAGGGCAAGCTCAACCCGCGCGCAAGAACCTCCTTCCGCTGGATCCCGAACGGCATCCCCGGCATCGAGACCCGGCTGCCGGTGCTCTTCTCCGAGGGCGTGTCGAAGGGGCGGATCTCGCTGAACCAGTTCGCCGCGCTCACCGCGACGAACCACGCGAAGCTCTACGGCCTGTATCCGAAGAAAGGCTCGATCGGCCCCGGCTTCGACGCCGACCTGACCCTGTGGGACCCAAACCGCCGCGAGACGATCACGCAGGCGGCGCTCCATCACGGCGCCGACTACACCCCCTGGGAGGGGTTTTCGGTGACCGGCTGGCCGGTGATGACGATCGCGCGCGGGCAGGTTGTCGCCGAGGACGGCCGGGTGCTGTCCGTGCCGGGCCAGGGCCGCGTGCTCGACCGGAGCATCGTGCCGGGCTGAAGGTCAGGCCGCCCCGACATCCCGAAAGATCCGGTCCGGCGCGAACGGCGTCGCGGTGAGCCGCGCGCCGGTCGCGTCGCGGATCGCGTTGGCGAGCGCCGGGGCGACCGGGTTGAACGGGCTCTCGCTCATCGATTTCGCGCCGAGCGGGCCGATGCTGTCGTGGGTGTCGGCGAACAGCACCTCGGTCGCCGGCACGTCGGCGCAGGCCGGGATGTGGTAGTTCCGGAACGTCTGGGTGATCACGCGGCCGGCCTCGTCGAGACGCACGTCCTCGTACAGCGCCGCGCCGAGGGCCTGCGCGACGCCGCCCTCGACCTGCCCGCGGCACTGCATCGGGTTGATCACGCGGCCGGCATCGGCCGCGTGGACGCTGCGCAGGATCCGGACCTCGCCGGTCCCCGGATGCACGGCGACCCGGAACGCCTGGACGTTGAAGGCGACCGAGCGCGGCGAGCCGTCGGCCCGGCCTTCCGCTTCGAGCGGACCCTCGGCGATGAGGTCGGCCAACGCGATGCGGCCCCCCGGAACGATCACGTGGTCGCCCTCGAGGCGGCAGTCGGCGTCCGCGGCGCCCGCCTGCGCCGCCGCCCGGGTCAGGATCGCGCGGGCGAGCGCCTCCGCCGCGTTCAGCGTCGCGCGACCCGCCACGACGATGCCGGTGCTGCCGTAGGCGCCGGTGTCGTGGCCGACCGCGTCGGTGTCGGAGGCGCGGATGCGGATGCGGTCCGGCGCGGTGCCGAGGGCGGCGGCCGCGATCTGCGCATGCACGGTGGTGGTGCCGTTGCCGAACTCCGCGGTGCCGACCAGAAGCTCGTAGACGGCGCCGTCGGAAGGGTCGCCATCACCGCGACGGACCCCCTCTCCCGTGCGGTGGAGGGCTGGGGTGAGGGACGAGGACGCGCCGGAGAGGCCACGCCCCTCACCCTGTCCCTCTCCGCCTGGGAGAAGGGACCCGCGATCGGATGGCCCGGACAGGGAAAGCCGGATGCGCGCGTCCGAAAAATGCCCGCGCGGGGGGATCGTGTCGATCATCGCCATCGCCATGCCCTCGCCGACACGCCAGCCCTCCGGAGCCGGGTCGCCGCCGGGGGCCGCCATCGCGCGCTCGGCGAGGTCGAGGCACTGGTCGAGGCCGTAGCTGCCGTATTCGACGTCGTGCGGCTCTAGGCTGGTCGAGACCATCGGGTCGCCGGGCCGCACCGCGTTGCGGCGGCGCATCGCGTAAGGGTCGAGGCCGAGGTCGCGGGCGAGCTCGTCCATCGCCGATTCGACGGCGAAGATCGTCTGGCTGAGGCCGTAGCCGCGGAAGGCGCCGGCCGGCAGGGTGTGGGTGTAGACGGCGTAGCCGTCGACGCGCTTGTTCGGGCAGCGATAGGCGCCGATCACCTCGTTGGTGCCGTGGTGGAGCACGCCGCCGGCATGGTTGCCGTAGGCCCCGGTGTTCGAGACGACGTCGAGCTGGATCGCGGTGAGCGTGCCGTCGGCTCGCGCGCCGAGCTTTACCCGGACCCGCATCGGATGGCGGGTGGTGGTGGCGGTGAACTGCTCCTGGCGGGTGAGCTCCCACTTCACCGGGCGCCCGGTGCGGAGCACCGCCAGCGCGACGAGATCCTCGGTCAGCATCTCCTGCTTGCCGCCGAACCCGCCGCCGACGCGGGCCGCCATCACCCGCACCTGCGATCGGTCGAGGTCGAACAGCGTGCAGAGCGCGTCGCGGGTCAGGAACGGCACCTGCGTCGAGGAGCGGATCACGAGGCGGCCGTCCGCGTCCCGCCAGCCGATCGCGCCGTGGGTCTCGAGATGGGCGTGCTGCACCCGTTGCGAGAGGTAGGTGCCCTCGTGGATGTGGTGCGCCTCGGCAAAACCCGCCTCGACGTCGCCGACCAGGCCGTGCGCCTCGGCCGCGAGGTTCGCGCGGAACGCCTGCGGCGGCGCGTCCGCCCCCGACACGACCCCGCCGTGGACTCGCGTCGCGTCGGGCCGCATCGCATCCTCCGGGTCGAACACCGCCGGCAACGGCTCGTAGGCGATAGCGAGCGCCCACACGCCGGCCTCGGCCGCGGCTTCCGTCTCGGCGACCACCGCGGCGACGCGCTGGCCGACGAAGCGGACGGTGTCGTCGAGCACGCGGGTGTCGGGCGCGTCGTCGGCCGGGTTCTCGTGCCGGCCGGTGGAGAAGCGCAGGTTCGGCACGTCCGCATAAGTGAGCACCGCGACGACGCCCGGGAGCGCCAGGGCCGCCGCGCGATCGATCGCGACGATCCGCGCGTGCGCGTGGTCTGAGCGCAGCACCCGCATGTGCAGCAGGCCCGGCATGGCGAGGTCGAAGGTGTAGCCGGCGCGGCCCGACACGATGTCCGGCGCCGCGGGCGCCGGCACGCTGCGCCCGATCGGGTCGCTCGCGGTCGCCGCCTCGGCCGAGGCGATGCCGGCGATGGCGTCGCGGATGGCGCGGTAGCCGGTGCAGCGGCAGAGATTGCCCTTCAGCGCCGCGCCGAGGTCGCGCTTCTGGCCCTGGTCGAGGGACGCCGCCGTCATGATCATCCCGGGCGTGCAGAAGCCGCACTGAAAGCCCTGGGCCGCGACGAAGGCCGCCTGCATCGGGTGCAGCGGGTCCGGCGCCCGATCCGGCGCCCGGTCCGGCACCCCCTGCCCCGGCCGGCACGGGCCGGACAGCCCCTCGATGGTGGTGACGCTGCGCCCCTCGGCCCGGAACGCCGGCAGCAGGCAGCTGTGGATCGGCTCGCCGTCGAGGTGGACCGTGCAGGCGCCGCAATCGCCGGCGTCGCACCCCTTCTTGACGCCGAACCAGCCCTGCTCGCGCAGCAGCGTGCGCAGGCACTGGCCGGGACGCGGCGCCACCTCCTCGGCATGGCCGTTGACGACGATCCTCATGCGCCCTCGCTGAGCTCGGCCCGAATCTCCTCGGCGAGCAGGCCGGTGACGTGGTGGCGCCAATCCGGCGCGCCGTGCACGTCGTCGTACCAGAGCGCGTCGTCGATCCGCGTTGCGATCGCGTCGGCGAGGTCGCGGGCGCTCGGCGGCGCCGGGAAGACGAGGCGCACCGGGCGGCGGGTCGAGGCCGTGACGGTGACGACGCGCGTGCCGTCGGCGTCCCGCGTGCCGATCAGCAGGGCGCCGGAGCGGCCGTTCGGGCTCAGCGAGATCCGGCGGAAGGCCGCGCGCCGCTTGAGGGCCGAGGCCGGCATGTCGAGGCGCAGCAGGACCTCGTCCGGGGCGAGCGCGGTCGCCTGCGGCCCGAGCACGAACTCGGCCACCGCCATCCGGCGCTCGCCGCCCGCGCCGGTGCGGATGGTGCAGACGCCGTCGAGCGCCACGGCGAGCGCGATCATCGGCCCGGCGGGCAGCGCAAGGCAGAGGTTGCCGCCCACGGTCGCCCGGTTCCAGATCTTGAACGAGCCGAGCAGCGCCCGGCAGCTCTGCCCGACGAGCGGCGCGGCGATCCAGGCGGGCGGCAGCTCGATCCGGTCCAGCTCGGCGATCGTGCAGGTGGCCGACAGGCTCAAGCCCGCTTCGGTCGCCGCGCTCGGCGGAAGCGCCAGGGCGGTGAGGTCGATCAGCCGCGCGAGATGCGGCTGCGGCTCCGAGAACAGCCAGGTGCCGCCGGCGAGCCACGCGTCGCCCGCGCGCCAGCCCGGCAGCGAGCCGGGCTCCCGCGGGGTGAGGACCGAGCTGATCGTATCGAGATCCATGCGGCTGCGCCCAAGCAAGTCTTCGTCCAACCGCCTAAGCGATCACCCACGTGCGTCGACGACGCCGTCCACGAGGTTGAGCCCAAGCAGCAGCTCCGACGGGAATGCGGTGCGGACCACCGGCTCCACCCGAATCTCGGGCGCGAGGCACGCGGCCTCCGCCCTGCGGGCCGCGACGGCGTCCGCGATCGAGACCGCGGCGAAGCGCAGCCGCGTGCCGGCCTGGGCCTGGGCGAGCCGCCCGAGGTCGGGGCCGATCACCGTGGCGATCTTCGGGTAGCCGCCGGTCGATTGCCGGTCGGCCATCAGCACGATCGGCAGCCCCTCGCCCGGCACCTGAATCGCGCCCATGGCGATGCCGTCGGAGACGATGTCGTGGCCGCGTGCATGGGTCAGGCGCGGGCCGTCGAGGAAGCAGGCCATGCGGTCGCCGCGCCCGGCGACCGTCCACGGGCCGTCGAGGAACGCCGCGATCTGGTCCGCCGCGAAGGCGTCGTCCTGCGGCCCGAGCACGACGCGGATCGTGTCGGCCGGCCGGTCGAGCCAGGGCGCGACCAGGGCCTGCGGATCGCCGGCGCCGGCGCGCGCCGCGTCGATCGCGAGGCTGTCGCCGGCCGCCAGCGCGCGGCCATCGAGGCCGCCGAGGCCGGACCGGGTGTGGGTCGCGGTCGAGCCGAGCACCGGCGCGACGGCGATGCGTCCGCACACCGCGAGGTAGCACCATGACCCGGCCGAGCCCGCCCGCACCGCGAGCGTCCGGCCGGGCTCCAGCGTCAGCGCGACGGCGGCCGGCAGCGCCTGGCCGTCGAGGGCGATGCGGAAGCCCGTGCTCGCCAGGACGAGGCCGAGCGGGCCGCCCTTCGCCGCGACGGTGATGCCGCCGGCCGAGACCTCGATCGCCGTGGCGCCGGGCGGGTTGCCGGCGGCGCGGTTGGCGGTGTCGAAGGCGAGCGCGTCCATCGGCCCGGCAGAGGTGATGCCGTAGCGCAGGTATCCGTGGCGCCCGGCATCCTGCAGCGTCACGCTCGGCCCGGCGGCGAGGATCGCGAGGCGCGGGCTCACGGCGCCGGGTCCCCGGCATAGGCTTCGCGCCGGGCCACGACCTCGCCGGCTGCGGCGCGCCGCTCCAGGGCCGAAAAGGTCGCGGCGTCCACCGGCGCGAAGCGGATGCGGTCGCCGGCGGCGACCGGGAAGGTCTCGTCGCGCTCGGGCGCGTAGAGCCGGGCCGGGGTCCGCGCGATGACGTACCAGCCGGTCGGCATCGGCACGGTGCCGATTGCGGCGAGCCCTCCGCCGACGAGGAGCGCGTTGGCCGGATGCGGCGGGCGGGGCTTTGCCCGGCGCGGCACCGCCAGTTCCCTCGGCAGGCCGCCGAGATAGGCGAAGCCCGGCGCGAACCCGTACATGTAGACCCGGTAGGTCGCCCCCGCATGCAGGCCTGCCACCCGCGCCGCGGAAAGGCCGGTGCGCTCGGCGATGGCGGCGACGTCCTCGCCGCAGGGCTCGCCCGCGCTGGTCTCGGCATAGCAGCAGGGCAGCGTCCAGAGCGTCGGCGCGGCCCGGCCCGCACCGGCAGCGTCCGCGAGCGCGACGACCCGCGCGGCAAGCGCCGCGCGATCGAGCACGAGCGGATCGTAGTGCATCATCAGCGAGCGGTAGGTCGGCACGGTCTCGTGGAGGCCGGCGGGCGGGTCGGCGCGCAGGGCGTCGTCGAGCGCCAGCACCCGGTCGTTGATCGCCGGATCGACCGCGCTGCCGAACTCGGCGACGAGCGCCGCCTCCCCGGCATCGAGCAGGCGCGGAGGCGGTCCCACCTCTTCAGGCCCGGAACGGGGCGAGGCGGATGCCGGCGCCCTCGAGCCGGTCGCGCACCGCCCGGGCGGTGGCGACCGCGTGCGCGGAATCGCCGTGGACGCAGACCGAGCGGATTGGCGTCGGCAGGCGGGTGCCCTGCGCGGTGACGATCGCGCCGGCCTCTACCATGGCGAGGACGCGGCCGGCGGCCTCCTCCGCGCCGTCGATCATCGCCCCGGGCCGGCCGCGGGCGATCAGCTGGCCGTCCTCGGCGTAGCCCCGGTCGGCGAAGATCTCCTGGTGGACCTCGAGGCCCGCCGCCTCGCCGGCCGGCACCTGCGCCGTCAGCGCGATGGCCAGCAGCGCCAGGTCGCGGTCGACCGCGCGCACGGCCCGGGCGATCGCGTCGGCGACGTCGCGCTCGGCGGCTGCGAGGTTGGCGAGCGCCCCGTGCGCCTTCACGTAGGCGATGCGATGACCTGCGTAAGCGGCGAGCGCCTGGGCGGCGCCGATCTGATAGGCGACGAGGCGCTCGATCTCGGGCGCGGTGAAGGGCATCCGCCGCCGCCCGAACCCCCAGAGGTCGGGAAAGCCCGGATGGGCACCCACGGCGACGCCGTTCGCCTTCGCCCGCGCGAAGGTCTCGGCCATGATCTCCGGGTCGCCCGCATGCATCCCGCAGGCGACGTTGGCCGAGGTGACGATGGCGAGCATCGCCGCGTCGTCGCCGCAGGCATAGGCGCCGAAGCCCTCGCCGAGATCGGAGTTCAGGTCGACGCTCGCCATCCGGTCGCGGATCCCGTGGAGTTCGCGGAGCCGACTATAGCGCGCCCGGAAACGGATTCCGAAGCAGGCCCCGGCCGATCCGGTTCAAGATCCGTTCCATCGGCGCGAGCGAGCGGTCACGACGAGACGGCACCGGCCGAACGCGTCCGCGTCCTGCCGATGCCGTGCGTGGGTCGATCGGGATCGCCGGGGGCGAGGCCCCGGCGCGCGTGTCGGATCAGCCGTCGTTCTTGGTCAGCGAGATCGCGACGAAGCGGGTCACGCCCTTGCTGCTCTTCACCCGCATCAGCACCGCCTTGCGCCCGCTGGATTCGGCCATGCGGATCTGCTCGGCGACCTCGGAGGGGCGGGTCACGCTCTTGCCGGCCACGTCGAGGATGACGTCGCCCTGCTCGATGCCCTTGGCGGCGGCCGGGCCGTCCGGATCGACCTGGACCACCGCGACGCCGCTGTCGGACAGGCCGACCTCCGCCGCCGGCGCCAGGCTCAGCCCGAGCCGCGGCTGGCCGCCGGCCATGCCGGTGTCCGAGGAGGCCACCTTCGACCCGTCGGTCGGGAGCGCGCCCAGCGTGATCGTCGCGTTGTCGGACTTGCCGCCGCGGAGATAGGCGATCTCAACCTTGGCGCCGGGCTTCAGCCCCGCGATCTTGCGGGACAGCTCCTTGGCGTCGTTGATCGGGTTGCCGTTGACCGACTCGATCACGTCGCCGGACTTGAGGCCGGCCTTGGCCGCCGGCGTGCCGTCCTCGGCGTGATCGATCAGGGCGCCCTTCGGCTTGGCCATGCCGAGCCCCTCGGCGATGTCCTGCGTCACCGGCTGGACCTGCACGCCGAGATAGCCGCGGGCGACCTTGCCGTCGGTCTTGAGCTGATCGACCACCGCCTGCACGGTCTCGGCGGGGATGGCGAAGGCGAGGCCGACGCTGCCGCCCGACGGCGAGGCGATGGCGGTGTTCACGCCCACGACCTCGCCGTTGACGTTGAAGGTCGGGCCGCCGGAATTGCCCTTGTTGATCGGCGCGTCGATCTGCAGGAAGTCGTCGTACGGGCCGGCGCCGATGTCGCGGCCGCGGGCCGAGACGATGCCGGCGGTCACCGTGCCGCCGAGGCCGAACGGGTTGCCGATCGCCACCACCCAGTCGCCGACCCGCGGGGCCGCCTTGCCGAATTGGACGTAGGGGTAGCTGCCGGAATCCTTGATCTTCAGGAGCGCGATGTCGGTCTTGGAATCCTTGCCGATCACCTTGGCGTCCAGCGTCCGGCCGTCGTCGAGCGTCACCTGCACGGTCTTGGCGTGGTCGACGACGTGGTTGTTGGTCACGACGTAGCCGTCGGCGGAGATGATGAAGCCGGAGCCGACGGCGCCGCGCGGGCCCTGGTGCTGCGGCTGCATGCCGGGCGGTCCACCGTTCGGGCCGTTCTGGCCGAAGCGCTTGAAGAACTCGCGCAGCTGCGGCGGCACGTTCTGCAGGTTCTGGCCCTGCTGGCCGCTCGGGCCGTCCTCGTCGTCGCTGGAAGCGGAGTCGTCGAGCTTCACCTTCACCGAGACGACGCCCGGCTTCACCTTGTCGACGATGTTGGCGAACGAGCCCGGCGGGTGCTCCGGCGCGGCGATCGGGGATTGCGGCAGCGCCTGGGCGAGGGCCGGCGTGGCGGCCGGCAGATAGCCGCTGCCGAGGGCGCCGCCCGCGATGAGAGCGGCGGCGGCGACCGAGGCCAGGGCCCGGCGGCTGGTGCGGGCGGTGGTGCGGGTCTGCGGAACGGACATGCGACAAGTCTCCGGGGACATCTTCGGCGCCGCCGGCTCGGCGGGCGATGACCCTGTCCTAAGGCCCGGCGCCTCACCCGCCCGTGACGGGCGCATTACCGTTTCGACAGGTTGGCCGGACGCCGCCGGGCCGACGACGGCGCGCGCAGCGTGGCGCGAGCGTCACGGGACCGCCGTCGCGCCGGAGCGCCATTCGAGATCGAGGATGAGCCCGCGCGGCAGCGTCGCGAGCACCGGCGCGACGGGCAGGCCGGCCGCGTTGACGAGGCCGGCGGTCCAGTGGTTGCACACGTTGGTCCAGGAGAACCGGCCTGCGCCCCGGTAGAACAGGCTCGGCCCGTAGAGGCCGGGGCCGACGTCGACCGGATGGCCGCCGGCGAGCGCGAAGCCGGTTTCCAGCCGCGCGAGGAGCTTTTCCAGCCCGGCGGCCGAGACCGGGATCGCCAGGATGTCGGCGTGCGGAAAGCTCGCGCGTGGGTTCGCGTCGAGGCCGACCACCTGGATCACGCCGTCGCTGCCGCCGGGCGTGAACAGGGCGCCGAGCGCCAGCCGCCAGTCGAACTCCGCCAGCGTCGGCGTCGCCGCGTAGAACCGGGCCTCGCCCCAGCCGAACTCGAGCGTCGGGTAGGCGCGGAACCGCACGGCGATGTCGCGGAGCGCCGGCCCCGCCCCCGGCCCCGTCAGCGCCGCGACCGGAAGCGCGATCCCGCTGTGCCAGCCGTGGCTGACCACGTGGATCACCTGCGGCGCCGCCTCCGCGGGCGGATAGAGGGCCGGGTCGCCCGGCCGCGCCGTGAGGATCACGGCAAGGACGAGCGCTCCGACGATGCCGGCCAGCGCCTTCGCCAGCCGGCGCAAGGCTCAGGACGCCGGGTCGCTCAACCGCGCCAGCGCCTCCTGAAGCTTGGCCAGCCGCTCGGCCTCGGCCTCGCGCCGCTCGCGGCTCTCCTCGATCACCTCCTCGGGGGCGCGCGCCACGAAGTCGGCGTTCCCGAGCTTGCCGTCGAGCTTCCTGATCTCGCCCTCGGCCTTGGCGGCCTCCTTCTTCAGGCGCGCCACCTCGGCGCCGAGGTCGACGATGCCCTCCAGCGGCAGGGCCGCGACGCTGCCGCGGACCAGCAGTTGCACCGCGTTCTTCGGCGCGGCGTCGGCGAACCCGATCTCGGAGAGGCGGGCGAGGCGCACCAGCGTGTCGTGCCAGGCGCCGATCCGCGCCCGCACCGCCGCATCGGCCCCGACGATCACCAGCGGAACCTGCGCGCCGGCCGGAACCCCGGTCTCGGAGCGGGCCGAGCGCACCTCGGAGACGAGGTCGACCACGAAGCCGATCTCGGTCTCGGCCTCGGCATCCGCCAGCCCCGACAGGTCGGGCCAGGGCTGGAGCGTGAGCAGGCCGCGATCGGGCAGCGCCGCGCCCTTGATCGCCCACAGCTCCTCGGTGAGGAACGGCATGAACGGATGCAGCAGCTTCGCGATCTGGTCGATCAGGAAGGCGATGGTCGCTTGCGTCTCGCCCTTCAGCGCCGGGTCGACGCCCTCGCCCTGGAGCACGGGCTTGGCCAGCTCGATCGTCCAGTCGCAGAAGATGTTCCAGACGAAGCGGTAGGCGGCGGCCGCCGCGTCGTTGAAGCGGTAGGCCTCCAGAGCGGCGGTGACCTCGGCGACGGCACGCGCGGCCTCCCCGAGCGCCCAGCGGTTCAGCGGCTCCCGCACCGCCTTCGGATCGAAGGCGGGATCGAGGGCGCAGCCGTTCATCTCGGCGAAGCGCGCGGCGTTCCAGAGCTTCGTCGCGAAGTTGCGGTACCCTTCCACGCGGGCCGGGCTGAGCTTGATGTCGCGCCCCTGCGCGGCGAGCGCCGTCAGGGTGAAGCGCAGCGCGTCGGCGCCGTACTGGTCGATCAGCCCGAGCGGGTCGACGACGTTGCCCTTCGACTTCGACATCTTGGCGCCGGAGGCGTCGCGCACCAGCGTGTGCAGGTAGACCGTGTCGAACGGGACCTCGTCGGTGACGTGCAGGCCGAGCATCATCATGCGGGCGACCCAGAAGAACAGGATGTCCTTGCCGGTCACCAGCGTGTTGGTCGGGTAGTAGCGCGCGAGCTCGGCGGTCTTCTCCGGCCAGCCCAGCGTCGAGAACGGCCACAGGGCGGAGGAGAACCAGGTGTCGAGGACGTCCTCGTCGCGGCGCAACGCGACCGGCGAGCCCTGCTTGGCCGCGGCCTGCGCCTCGGCTTCCGCCTCGCTGCCGGCGACGTAGATGCCACCCTCCGCGTCGTACCAGACCGGGATCTGGTGACCCCACCAGAGCTGGCGCGAGATGCACCACGGCTCGATGTTCTCGAGCCACTGGAAGAAGGTCTTCTCGGAATTCTCCGGCACGAAGCGCGTGCGCCCGTCGCGCACCGCCTGAAGCGCGCGCTCGGCCAGCGGCTTCACGTTCACGTACCACTGGTCGGTCAGGTAGGGCTCGATCACCACGCCCGAGCGGTCGCCGTGCGGGACGGCGTGGGTGTTGGCTTCGATCTCGCGCAGGCGTCCCGCCGCCTCCATCAGCGCGACGACGGCCTTGCGGGCCGCGAACCGGTCGAGGCCGTGGAGGGCCAGCGCCTCCGCATCCGGGTTCGCGTCGGCCAGGAAGTCGGCGTTGCCGTCGAGTGCGATCCGCGCCTCGCTGTCCAGGATGTTGATCGGCCGGCAGCCGTGGCGACGGCCGACCTCGAAGTCGTTGAAGTCGTGCGCGGGCGTGATCTTGACCGCGCCGGTGCCCTTCTCGGGATCGGAATAGTCGTCGGCGACGATCGGGATCAGGCGCCCGACCAGCGGCAGGCGCACGTGCTTGCCGACGAGCGCGGCGTAGCGCTCGTCCTCGGGGTGGACGGCGACGGCGGTGTCGCCGAGCATGGTCTCGGGGCGCGTCGTGGCGACCGTGATGATGTCGCCCGTCTCGATGCCGGCCGCGTCCACCACCGGATAGTCGAAGTGCCAGAGGTGGCCCTTCACCTCGACCTGCTGGACCTCGAGGTCCGAGATCGCGGTCTGGAACTTCGGGTCCCAGTTCACGAGGCGCTTGTCGCGGTAGATCAGCCCCTGCGCGTGCAGGTCGACGAACACCTTCGTGACCGCGCGGACCATCTGCTCGTCGGGCGCGCCGCGCTCGCCCATGGTGAAGCGCTCGCGCGACCAGTCGCAGGAGGCGCCGAGCCGCTTCAGCTGCGAGACGATCGCGCCGCCCGATTCCGCCTTCCAGGCCCACACCTTGTCGAGGAAGGCCGCGCGGCCGATCTCGCGGCGGCCCGGCTCCTGCGCCTCCATCATGCGGCGCTCGACCACCATCTGCGTGGCGATGCCGGCATGGTCCATGCCCGGCTGCCACAGCACGTCGCGGCCGCGCATCCGCTCGAAGCGGGCGAGGATGTCCTGCAGCGTGTTGTTGAGGGCGTGGCCGATATGCAGCGAGCCCGTCACGTTGGGCGGCGGGATGACGATGCAGTACGGCTCGGCACCGGCCCGGTCGGGCCGCCCGGCGCGGAACGCGTCGGCGCTCGTCCACGCGGCGCTGGCGCGCGCCTCGGCGCCGGCCGGGTCGAAGGTCTTGTCCATCATGGGCGGGCGATCGCGGGTCCGTCTCGAGAATTTCGAGCCCGCTTTCAACCCGTCACGGGCCTCCCGTCAACACGGGCGGCGACACGCGCGACCTCAGCGGCCGCGGGCGACCCGCTCGATCTCGACGCGCACCAGCCGCTCGACCATCACCGGCAGGTTGTCGTCGAGCCAGGCCTTGAGCATCGGCTTCAGCATGTCCTGGACGAGGTCTTCCAGGCTGCGCGCGTTCTGGCTCGACACCGTGTTGGCGAGCAGGTTGAAGGCCTGGTTGACGCTGGCGCCGGCCGCGGACGAGATCAGCCCGGGCTCCGGCGCGGGGTCGGGCCTGCGCGCCGGAGCCCGGGCTGATCTCGTCC
>NZ_VRUU01000130.1 GCF_008039875.1 Methylobacterium sp. WL119
GGCGGGCGCGCCGCATCCGCGGGCGCCGCGCCCGCTCGCTCGAGGAGCCGACGACGCCCCCGATCACCGCCCCCGCGACCGCCCCGATCGGGCCGGCGACCAGGGCGCCGGCGACCGCGCCGGAGCCGACGCCGACCACCGTGTTGCTGGCGGCCGAGGCCGTCTCCGGCAGGGCGAGGCCCGCCGTCAGCATCAGCCCTAAAAGTGCGTGTCGCAGCATGGTCTTGACCTTCGATCGGTGGCGTTTCCCCAGCCCTTGGCCGCGGAACGTGACCAAAGCGGGGCCTGGCCGTTGCACGAACGACACGGCGTCGGCGGTTTCGATTGCGCCGGAATTTCCGGGTTTCGGCGCCGCGGCCCCTGGTCAGGCGAGTGCGTTGCGGTAGGGTCGCGCGATTTTATCCGGGGTCCCAGCCGAATGTCCGATCTCCGCCTCCGCCGCAGCGTCCTCTACATGCCGGGCTCGAACCAGCGTGCGCTCGACAAGGCGAAGACCCTGCCGGCCGACTGCCTGATCCTCGACCTCGAGGACGCGGTCTCGATGGAGGAGAAGGATCTCGCCCGCGATCAGGTCTGCGCCGCGGTCAAGAGCCGTGCGTACGGCGACCGCGAGCTGATCATCCGCGTCAACGCCCCCCAGACGCCGTGGGGAGAGAAGGACCTGCGCGCGGCGATCGAGGCGCGGCCGGACGCGATCCTGATGCCGAAGGTGTCCTCGCCGGCCGTGCTCGAGAGCATCGCCGACCACCTCGAGGCCCTCGACGCGCCGGACGACATCGCGGTCTGGGCGATGATCGAGACGCCGGCCGCGATCCTGAACATCCAGGACATCGCCCGCGCCAGCCGCGACCGGCGCACCCGGCTCACTTGCTTCGTGCTCGGCACCAACGACCTGGCCAAGGACACCTGGGCCCAGCTCGTGCCCGGCCGCGTGCCGATGCTGCCGTGGATGATGTTCACCCTCGCCGCGGCCCGCGCGTCCGGGCTGACGATCCTCGACGGCGTGTGGAACGACATCGGCGACGTCGAGGGCTGCCGCGCCGAGTGCCGTCAGGCGCGCGACCTCGGCTTCGACGGCAAGACGCTGATCCACCCCAACCAGCTGGAGCCCGCCAACACCTCCTTCGCCCCGACCGAGGAGGAGGTCCGCCGCGCCCGTCTCGTGCTCGAGGCCTTCGACCGGCCCGAGAACGCCAAGCGCGCGGCGATCAAGGTCGAGAACCGCATGTACGAGCGCCAGCACGTCGGCATGGCCAAGCGCGCGGTGACGTGGTCGGAGGCGATCAAGGCCAAGGGGCAGTGAGGGGACGGGCGGCCGACGAATGGCCGCTTTCGGGAAGCGCCGATCCGCGTGAAACGCGCAACGCGCACCACACGCCGTAGCCATCTCCGACGCTGCGGCAACGCGAAGGGTCAAGCTCATGCTGAGCGCGATCTCTCGACCACTGGCGGCCGCTCTCGCGGGAAACGCCCTGCATGGAACCGTAGCGCTCGCGCAGCCAGCCGGGTGCGGCAAACTTCAAGAGATGCTCGAGGAACGCAGGGCGTTCGTGGCGGCGGTGAATGCCGGTTCGAAGTCGGCGATCACGAAGACGCCTGAGGCGACCTGCGCACTGTTCGGTGATCTGCAGCGGAATGGCGCCATTGCGATCGCCTGGATCGAAACGCATCGGGCGTGGTGCGCGATTCCCGACGCGTTCGCCGAACGCTTCAAGGCCGATCAGATGAAGACCCTCGCGATCGGCGATCGGGCGTGCGGCCTCGTTCGCCCCGCGCCTCTGCAGATCGATCCGCTGCCGGCTCATCCGAGAGGATGACGGCGCCGATCGTGGCAATCGTCGTGTTCGCTTCGGGGAAAGAGCTGGAGCATTCCAGGGCGAGGTTGCTTCCGGTTCGCGTGCAGAAAACGCGATCTCTCAAATGGAGCCATTCCCGTGATCCAGGGATCACGGACATCGCTCGGGAGTTCGATATTCCTCCCGCGATGAGGTCTCCCCTTCCTGGCTCGTGACAACGTCCTGGGCTGTTCCGGCATCAAATCGCGACCGGTCAGCCCGATGCCGTGCAGTGGAACGCCACCGTCTCGTAGGGGTAGGCCACGCTGTCGTGCCTGGCGAGGTCCGGCGTGGCGGCGATCAGCCCCCGTATCTCGGCGGCGACGGCCGCCTGCTCGCTCGGGGGCAGGGCGGCGATGAAGCTGACCGAGAGCGCACGGCCGACGATCACGTCCTCCGGCGGTCCGACGTGCCGGTGCGGCAGGCGCCGCTCGTGCAGGGGGCCGAAGCCCGGGCCGGGGAACACCGCGCGCCAGTTTTGCGTGCGGTAGCGCGGGGTGTCGTCCTCGTGGGCGTCGACGATCCGCGTCAGCGCCGCGACCCAGGGCACGGATTCGTCGCACACGTTCCAGACCAGCCCGAGCGTGCCGCCGGGGCGGAGCACGCGGCGGATCTCGGCGAGCGCCGCCGGGGTGGAAAACCAGTGGAAGGACTGCGCGCAGACGACCGCGTCCATCGAACCGTCCGCGAGGGGGATGGCCTCCGCATGCCCCGGATGCGCCGCGACATCGGGATTTCGCGCAACGAGCCGTGCCAGCATCGCCGGCACCGGCTCGACGGCGACGACGCGCGCCCCGGTGGCGGAGAGGCGCGGGGTGAACTTTCCGGTGCCCGCGCCGAGGTCGAGCACGGTGCGGCCGGGGCCGAGCCGCAGGTCGTCGCGCAGCCAGCCGGCGAGGGCGGGCGGGTAGTCCGGGCGCCCGCTGACGTAGGTGTCGGCCTGGGCGGCATAGCCGGCCGCGGCCGACCGGTGGATCGTGTCCATCCCGAGCCCTCGCTTCCCTCGAACGCTGCCCCACGGGTTCGCCGCCCCGCAGGCAGGCGTCAAGCCGGGTCGGCCGCCGCGGCGGCGACCAGGGCCGTGCCGTCCCCGGTCAGCGCGTAGTGCGCCCGGCCCGACCGGGCGTCGCGCCGGCCCACCGCGAGGAGCCCGGCTTCCTCCAGGGCGGTGACGGCGCGCAGCGCGTGGGCGTGGGCGACGTCGAGGGCCTTGGCGAGGCCGCGGCTGTCGGCGGCCAGGCCGCCCTGTGCCGCCGCCAGCAGCACGGCCTCGATCGATCCGAGATCCGGCCGCCGGCGGGCGATCGCGTCGACCAGCGCGAGGAACGCGGCGTCGTCGGCCTCGCTCAAGCCGCCGCGGCCGCTTCCGCGCGCCCGCGCACCGTGACCAGCACCGACTTCGAGGTCGGCGTGTCGCTCTCGGCGCCGAAGGTCGAGAGCGGCACCAGCACGTTGAGCTCGGGATAGTAGCCGGCCAGACTCCCGCGCGGCATGTCGAACGGCACCAGCCGGAAATCCTCGGCGATGCGCGACGTACCGTCCGCATGCAGTCCGACCACGTCGACCCGCTCGCCGAAGCTTTCACGCAGGGTCGCGAGGTCGTCCGGGTGGCAGAAGATCACCCGGCGCTCGCCGTAGACGCCGCGGTAGCGGTCGTCGAGGCCGTAGATCGTGGTGTTGTACTGGTCGTGGCTGCGGAAGGTCTGGAGCACGAAGGTGTTTTCGGCCGCCGAGGCCACCTGATGCTCGGTCGCCTCGGGGAGCGCGTCGGCGGAGAAGTTGGCGTGGCCGGTGGCGGTCTCGAACACCCGCTCGGCGGCGAGATTGCGCAGCATGAAGCCGCGCGGGCGCCGCACCCGGACATTGTAGCCGGTAAATCCCGGGATCGTGCGCTCGATCCGGTCGCGGATGCGGTCGTAATCCTCGGCCATTTCCGCCCAGTCGATCCGGCCCGAGCCGACGGTGGCCGCGGCCATGCCGGCGATGATCGCGATCTCCGAGCGCAGCTCCTTCGAGGCCGGCTTGTTGATGCCGCCCGAGCCGTGGACCATGCTCATCGAATCCTCGACGGTCACGATCTGAGTCTTGCCGGCGGCGTTCCGGTCGATCTCGGTGCGCCCGAGGCAGGGCAGCACGTAGGCGACCCGGCCCGGCACCAGGTGCGAGTGGTTCAGCTTCGTCGCGATGTGGACGGTCAGCTCGCACGAGGCCAGCGCCTTGGCCACCAGGGCCGTGTCCGGCGTGGCGCGGGCGAAGTTGCCGCCGAGGCCGATGAAGGCCTTGGCGCTGCCGTCGAGCATCGCGCCGATGGCAGCCAGCACGTTGTGGCCGTGCCGGCGCGGCGCTGCGAAGCCGAACTCGCGCTCGAGCGCGTCGAGCAGGGCGGCCGGGGGCTTCTCGTTGATGCCGACCGTGCGGTCGCCCTGCACGTTCGAGTGGCCGCGCACCGGGCACAGGCCCGCGCCGGGCCGCCCGATGTTGCCGCGCAGGAACATCAGGTTGGCGATCTCGCGCACCGTCGCCACCGAGTGGCGGTGCTGGGTCACGCCCATCGCCCAGGTGGCGATCGACTTCGACGAGGCGACGTAGATCGCCGCCACCTCCTCGAGCACCGCGCGGGCGAGGCCCGACTGGTCCTCGATCGCGTCCCAAGTGGTCGCGTCGACCGCGGCGCGGTAGGCGGCGAGGCCTTCGGTGTGGCTGTTGAGGAAGGCGCGGTCGAGCACCGAGGGGCGGCCGGCGGCGAGCGCCGCGTCGTCGGCGGAAAACACCGCCTTGGCGATGCCGCGGAAGGCGGCCATGTCGCCGCCGAGCCGCGGCTGCAGGTAGTGGCTGGCGATCGGCCGGCTCGCGCCGCGCAGCATCTCGACGGTGTTCTGCGGGTCGGCGAAGCGCTCCAGGCCGCGCTCGCGCACGGGGTTGAACACGACGACCTTGGCGCCGCGCTCGGCGGCCTTGCGCAGGTCGGCCAGCATGCGCGGGTGGTTGGTGCCGGGGTTCTGCCCGACGACGAAGATCGCGTCGGCCTTCTCGAAATCCTCCAGGAGCACCGTGCCCTTGCCGATGCCGATGGCCTGGCCGAGCCCGATGCCGCTGGCCTCGTGGCACATGTTCGAGCAGTCGGGGAAGTTGTTGGTGCCGTAGGCGCGGGCGAACAGCTGGTACAGGTAGGCGGCCTCGTTCGAGGCGCGGCCGGAGGTGTAGAACTCGGCCTGGTCCGGGTGGTCGAGGCCGCGCAGCGTCGCGCCGATCTCGGCGAAGGCCGCGTCCCACGTCACCGCGACGTAGCGGTCGCTCGCGGAATCGTAGCGCATCGGATGGGTGAGGCGGCCCTCGCCTTCGAGGGCGTAGTCGCTCCAGCCGCGCAGCTCGGTCACGGTGTGGCGCGCGAAGAACTTCGGCGGCGTGCGCTTGTCGGTGGCCTCCCACGACACCGCCTTCACGCCGTTCTCGCAGAACTCGAACGACGAGCCGTGCTCCGGGTCGCCCCAGGCGCAGCCGGGGCAGTCGAACCCGTCGGGCTGGTTCGCCTTGAGCAGGGCGCGGGCACCCGAGAGCGGGGAGCGGCTGCCGAGGAGATGCTTGCCGCAGCTCTTCAGCGCGCCCCAGCCGCCTGCGGCCGAGGAGCGCTTGGGCGTGGCGACGGGGTCGGTCATGACGGGGCCTGAATCGGGTTTCGCGCGTGGCGATCACGCACTTGCGAGATAAGAGACCGCGTGGGTGCTTCTCAATCGTGCCCCGGCGCACCCCCCTCATGCGTCCGGCACGCGCGCATTTTTAACGGTTCTCGTTTCCGGACACGGCGAAGGGTCGGTCGATGCAGGCACGGGTTCGGATCGTCGCGGCGCTGGCGGCCGGCTGCGCGGTCGCGATCGCGATGATGGCGCACGACCGGGCCCGGGATGCCGCCTGGGCCGTCACGGCGAGCCAGATCGCCGACGCGCGGGCGCACGGCAAGCCAGGGGTGGAGATCGCACCCGGCCGCTTCGTCACGGAGCCGCTCCCGAGCGAGGGGGCCGCGCTGCTGCCGGTGAAGTGGGGTCTGATCGGCGCCGTCGTCGCCGGCGCGGTGCTGGTCGGGACGCGGCGGCGTGCGTGAGCGGACGGCAAGCGCTCCCGTGACTGCAAACGAAGCCGCGCCCTCCCTCCCCCCTCTGCGGGGGAGGGAAGGGCGCCGGTCTAAGCCGCCTTGGACAACGCCGTCGCGTCGCGCCCGACGATCTCGGCCAGGCTCGCCAGCCCCTCCGCCCGCATCCGCTCGAGCAGGCCGCGCTTGATCGTGGAGACGAGGCCGGGGCCTTCGTAGACCAGCGCCGAGTAGAGCTGCAGCAGGCTCGCGCCGGCGCGGATCTTGGTCCAGGCGGCCTCGGCCGAGTCGATGCCGCCGACGCCGACCAGGGGCAGCCTGTCGCCGACGCGCCGGTAGGTCTCGGCCAGCATCCGCGTCGAGGGCGCGAAGAGCGGACGGCCGGACAGGCCGCCGGCCTCCCCCGAGAGCTTCGTCTCGGTGAGCGAGGCCGGCCGCGCGATCGTGGTGTTCGAGACCACGAGCGCCTGAACCCCGCGGCGGATCGCGGTCGCGCAGATCGCGTCGAGCGCGTCCAGCGTGACGTCGGGCGCGATCTTCAGGAGGATCGCGGCCTTCGTGCCGTTCCGGGCCGCGGCCGCGTCGCGGGTCGCGACCACGCGGGCGAGCAGGTCGTCGAGGAAGGCCTCGCCCTGGAGGTCGCGCAGGCCCGGGGTGTTGGGCGACGACACGTTGACGGTGACGAAGTCGACCAGCGGCGCCAGCCGCCCGGTGCAGGCGACGTAGTCGGCGAGCCGGTCGGTCGCGTCCTTGTTGGCGCCGATGTTGACGCCGACGATCCCCGGCCGCCCGGCCCGTGCCCGCAGGCGCTCGGCGACGACGTCGAGGCCGGCGCTGTTGAGCCCGAAACGGTTGATCACCGCCCGGTCGCCGGGAAGCCGGAACACCCGCGGGCGCGGGTTGCCGGGCTGGGGCTTCGGCACCACGCCGCCGACCTCGACGAAGCCGAAACCCAGGCCGAGCAGGGCGTCGGCCGCCTGCGCGCCCTTGTCGAAGCCCGCCGCGAGCCCGACCGGATTTGGAAACCGCCGGCCGAACACCTGGACCGCGAGCCGAGCATCGTCGGCCGGCGGCGTGCGCGACGGCAGCAGGGTCAGCGCGCGAACGGTGAGGTTGTGTGCGTGCTCCGCGTCGAGACGGTGGAGGGCCGGGCGCAGCAGCGGGAACAGGGCGCCGATCATGCCGGAATCTCCGCGGGCAGCGCGGGCACGCCGTCGGGTCCGAGCGGCAGCGCGCTCACGCTGCGCACCGCGTCGAGGGGCAGGTCGCCGTAGAGGTGCGGGAACAGATCGCCGCCGCGGGAGGGCTCGAACCGCAGCGCGGGGCCGAGCGCCTCCGCCTCGACGGCGACGAGCACGAGGTCGTTCTGACCGGAAAAGTGCCGCCGCGCGGTCTCCGCGAGCTGCGCGGCTGTGGAAAAGTGGATGAAACCGTCGGCCCGGTCGATCCCGGCGCCGGTGAACCGGCCGAGGCCCTCCGCGTCCCGCCAAAGCGTCTCGGGACAGATCTTGTAGATCAGCGTCATCGCGGCACCCGGTCTCCGATGCGCCGTCGATAGGGTGCCGGGCCGCCTCCTGGCAACCGTTTCGGGGTGCGATCGGGCCAGCGGAACGGCGTGGATCACCCATTCGGCCGATTGCCTTTTTCAATCCGTAGTTCTACTTTCCTACAACTAGGCCGTGCGTCTCAGCGGTCGTTTTCGCCTTGGTCACGCATGCTGTCCCACGAGCAGATTTGGAATGCCATCGACCGTCTGGCCGAGCGCCACGGCTTTTCGCCATCCGGCCTCGCCCGACGTTCCGGCCTCGACGCCACCAGTTTCAACCGATCCAAGCGCGTCGGCGTCGACGGCCGCAAGCGCTGGCCCTCCACCGAGTCGGTGTCGAAGGTGCTGGCCGCGACCGGCGCCAGCCTCGACGACTTCCTGCGGCTGATCGAGGCGCGCGAGGGGCCGCCGCGCGCGACCGTTCCGCTGATCGGCCTGACCCAGGCCGGCGCCGGACGCCAGTTCACCGACGAGGGCATGCCGACCGGCGGCCCCGGCTGGGAGGAGATCGAGTTTCCCGATCTCGGCGAGGAGCGCGCCTTCGCCCTGGAGGTTCAAGGCGATTCGATGCTGCCGCTGTTCCGCGACGGCGACGTGTTGATCGTCTCGCCGTCGGCCGGCGTGCGCAAGGGCGACCGCGTGGTGGTGCGGCTGCATTCCGGCGAGGTGCTGGCCAAGGAACTCCGCCGGCGCACCGCGCGCACGGTCGAGCTCGCCTCGCTCAACCCCGAGCACGAAGACCGCAACCTCAACGTCGGCGAGATCGCCTGGATCGCCCGGGTGATGTGGATCCGGCAGTAGAGGCTGTCGGGGGGCGGTCGGTCCTCCGCTCCGTCGTCCCGGGGCCGCGCAGCGGAGCCGGGGATCCAGACCCGTCGGCGGCGCTTTTCCGAGCACGGCCTGCGGTTCTGGATTCTGCGTGCGCCTTCGGCGCCGCGGAATGACGCGATTGTGTTGAAGGGCCTGAGGCCCGACGCAGCCCCGGATGGGGCCTGCGAGAGACGGCGGACCCGCTTCTGCACTTGAGCGCCCGACCGCCGCCGCGTCCCGCGGCCGCGCTTCAGGCTTGGCCGTCCGGCGCGATGCGGCTATCGCTGAGCGCGTCGGGGCCGTCGCTCCGCGAGGCCGGACGAGAGCATGGCAGAGCCCGACGCGGACGCCTTCGACGAACCGGCGATCGAGGCCGGCTGGACCGCGCTGCTCGATGCCGCGGCGCCCGCCTTCCTGTTCGACCCGCGCCGGCCCGACGCGCCGATCGTGCACGCCAACCCGGCCCTGCTGCACCTCGCCGGGCTGGAAGCCGCGGCCCTCGTCGGGCGGAACGTCCGGCTTCTGGCGGCCGACCGCCGCACCCTCGACGACGGCGCCGAGTTCCTGGCGGCGCGCGGCGACGGCTCCACCTTCTGGGCACGCCTGACCCTCGGTCCCATCGCCGGGAGCCCGTACCGCCTCGGGCAGGTCTTCGACGTGACGCGCCGGCGCGACGCCGAGAGCGCCCTGGTGCTGTCGCGACAGCGCGAGGCGCTGGGGCTGCTCACCAACAGCGTCGCGCACGAGTTCAACAACTTCCTCCAGATCCTGATCGGCTACATCGACGGGCTGAAGCGCCGGCTCGGCGACAGCCAGGAGCCGTTCATCCAGCGGGCGATGAGCCGCTCGACCGACGCCACCGAGCGTGCCGCGATCCTCACGCGCCAGCTGCTGGCCTACTCGCGCAAGATCGCCCCCGACGTGCGCCCGATCGACCTCGACGCGCTCGTCGCCGCGACCGCGGAGCGCCTGCGCCCCGGCCTGCCCGCCGGCGTGCGCCTGGAGGTCGCCGGCACGCCCGGCCTGCCGCGGGCGATCAGCAACCCGCTCCAGGTCGAGCTGGCGCTCGGCCACGTCGTCACCAACGCCTGCGAGGCGATGCCGGACGGCGGCACGATCCGGATCGAGAGCTTCCACATCGCACCCGGCGACCGGTCGGTCCAGCGTCCGGAGGACGGCGCGGTCGGCATCCGCATCGCCGACACCGGCGCCGGCATGTCGCCGGAGATGCTGGCCCGGGCGCTCGCACCCTTCGCCACTAGCCGCGAGGCCGGCCGCGGGGCGGGGCTCGCCATCGTCCACGGGCTGATGAAGCGGCAGAACGGCACCATCGCCCTGGACAGCCGGGCGGGGGAGGGCACGCAGGTGCGGCTGGTGTTTCCGGCCGCGCCCGAGCGGGCCGCATCCGGCCCGCACTGACGATTCGTTCGCGATGCTGCGGAAAACATCGCGGACCGACGGACTAAAACCCCGCGCCCCGCGTCACCATCTTAATCGTCGGCGCTCGCGCCAGGACGTTTGACGACGTCCACGACGTTTCGAGATGATTAGAGGCGTATCGATGCTCACCTCCACCACGCGCCGCAAGCGTGCGGCGACCATCCTGGCGCTGGCGGCCGCGCTGACGGTCGCGGCGCCCGCCGTCGAGGCCCGGCCGGGCGGCGGCGCCAGCATGGGCTCGCGCGGCTCGCGCACGTTCAACGCGCCGTCGGCCACCACGACCGCCCCGAGCGCGGCGCCGATGCAGCGCACCCAGACGCAGCCCTCGCCGGGCATGACCAACCCCGGCATGCAGGCCCCTGCCGCGCGCCCCCGCTTCGGCGGCGGCTTCATGGCCGGCCTGCTCGGCGCCGGCCTCCTCGGCGCGCTGCTCGGCGGCGGCTTCTTCGGCGGGCTCGGCGGCATCGCCTCCATGCTCGGCCTGCTGCTGCAGGTCGGCCTCGTGGTGCTGCTCGTCTCCTTCGCGGTGCGCTGGTTCCGCCGCCGCAACGGAGAGCCGGCCGCCGCGGGCGCGCCCTACGCCCGTTCGGGCATGGATCCGAACGCGGCCGGGGGCGGCAATCCCGGCCTCGGCGGTTCGGCCGGCGCCGGCGGCATGATGGGCGGCGCCCAGCGTCCGCCGCAGCAGCGCCCGGTGCAGATCGGCCCGAACGACTTCCAGTCGTTCGAGCGCCTGCTCAACGAGGTCCAGGACGCGTATTCGCACGAGGACATGGTCGGCCTGCGCAACCTCGCGACGCCGGAGATGGCCGGCTACTTCGAGGAGGAGCTGCGCGGCAATGCCGCCCGCGGCGTCGTCAACCGCATCTCGGACGTGAAGCTGCAGCAGGGCGACCTGTCGGAATCGTGGGGCGAGGGCGCGCAGGACTTCGCCACGGTGGCGATGCGCTACACCCTGAAGGACGTGACGATCGACCGGAACAGCAACCGCGTCGTCTCCACCGAGCCGGGCGAGGCGACCGAGTTCTGGACCTTCGTGCGCACGCCCGGGCGCCCGTGGATCCTCTCGGCGATCCAGCAGACCCGCTAAGACGCCACGCTTCGACGAAACCGGCCGGCGTCCCTCACGGGGCGCCGGCCTTTCTATGCGCGTCCCACAGGTTGGCGAGCCGGACGAAGCCGGCCACCGGCACCTCCTCGGCCCGCGCGGTCTCCGCGATGCCGGCCTCCGCGAGCAGGGCGATCGGCTCCGGCGTCAGCCCCTTCAGGCTCTGGCGCAGCATCTTGCGGCGCTGCCCGAAGGCGGCGCGCGTCACCGCCTCGAGCGCGCCCGCCCGGCAGGGCAGGGGGGTGGCGCGCGGGACGATGCGCACGACGCTCGAGGTCACCTTCGGCGGCGGCACGAAGGCGGAGGGCGCCACGTCGAACAGGATGTCGCTCTGCGTGCGCCAGCCGCACAGCACGCCGAGGCGGCCGTAATCGGCCCGCTCCGACTCGTCGGCGACGATGCGCTCGGCGACCTCGCGCTGGAACATCAGCGTGGCGGAATCCCACCACGGCGGCCAGGCCTCGCCTTCGAGCCAGCCGGTGAGCAGGGCGGTGCCGACGTTGTAGGGCAGGTTCGCCACGATCCGCGCCGGCCCGTCGCCGATCAGCGGCCGCGGGTCGAAGGCCAGGGCGTCGGCGTCGACGACCGTCAGCCGCCCGGGATGGTGCGCCGCGATCTCGGCCAGGGCCGGCAGGGCGCGGGGATCGCGCTCGACCGCGATCACCCGCGCGGCGCCCTCGGCGAGCAGCGCCCGCGTCAGCCCGCCGGGCCCCGGCCCGACCTCCAGCACGGTCACGCCCGCGAGCGGGCCGGCCGCGCGGGCGATCCGCCCGGTGAGGTTGAGGTCGTACAGGAAGTTCTGGCCGAGCGCCTTCTTCGGCTCCAGCCCATGCCGCGCCACCACCTCGCGCAAGGGGGGCAGGCCGTCGGGGGCGGTCATGAGGAGCGTGAGTCCAGGTGTGCGCCGACACGGCTCAGGTGCCCGCGTCTCCCTCCCTCCTCTGCGGGGGAGGGTGGGCCTCGCGTTAGCGAGGGCCGGGAG
>NZ_VRUU01000131.1 GCF_008039875.1 Methylobacterium sp. WL119
ACCTTCGGTGCCGCGAGGCCCACCCTCCCCCGCGGAGGGGGGAGGGAGAGAACCGGAGCGCGTCCGGGACCGGGGGCGCTCGCGTGAGCGGCCTGATCCCCGTCGCCGAAGCGCTCGCGCGCATCCTCGCGAGCGTGCCCGGGCCGGTCGCGGCCGAAGAGGTCGCGATCGCGGAGGCCGCCGGGCGCACGCTGGCGGCCGCGGTCGTCGCCACCCGCACGCAACCGCCTTTCCCGGCTTCCGCCATGGATGGCTACGCCGTGCGCGCCGCCGACGCGACGGCCGGGGCCGCGTTGCGCCTCGTCGGCACCAGCGCCGCCGGCCACGGCTTCTCGGGCACGATCGGCCCCGGCGAGACCGTGCGGATCTTCACCGGCGCGCCCGTCCCCGAGGGCGCCGACGGGATCCTGATCCAGGAGAATGCCGAGGCCGACGGCGAGACGATCCGCGCCCTCGAAGCGGTGACCGCCCAAAAATTCGTCCGCCGGGCCGGCCTCGACTTCTCCGAGGGCGACGGGCTGCTGGCGGCCGGTGACACCCTCGATGCGCGCCGCTTGGCGCTGGTCGCCGCCGCCGGCCGCGGACGGGTCTCGGTACGCCGCAAGCCCCGCGTCGCGATCCTCGCCACCGGCGACGAGCTGGTGCAGCCGGGCGAGGTCCCGGCCTGGGACCAGATCGTCGCCTCGAACGCCCTGGCGCTCGCCGCCTTGGTGAACGGCGCCGGCGGCGCGGCGATCGACCTCGGCATCGCCGGCGACACGCTTCCGGCATTGGAGGCGGCCTTCGCGCGGGCACGCGCGGCCGAGGCCGACCTTCTCGTGACGCTGGGCGGCGCCTCGGTCGGCGACCACGACCTCGTCCAGACCGCGCTCGCGGCGGAGGGGCTCGAGCTCGGGTTCTGGCGCGTGGCGCTCCGCCCCGGCAAGCCGCTGATGCACGGGCATCTCGGGAACATGCTGGTGATCGGGCTGCCGGGAAACCCGGTCTCGTCGATCGTGTGCGGGCTGCTCTTCGTCGTGCCGGCCGTGCGCGCGCTGCTCGGCGATCCGCGTGCCGGCGCCGACCGCAGCGAGCCGGCCACCCTCGGCCGCGACCTCGACGCCAACGACGGGCGCCAGGACTACATGCGCGCCGTGCTCGACACCGCACCGGACCGGCTGCCGGTGGCGCATCCGGAATCGCGCCAGGATTCGTCGATGCTGGCGGTGCTCGGCCGGGCCGAGGCGCTGCTGATCCGCGCGCCGCACGCGCCGGCCGCGCGGGCGGGCGACCCGTGCCGGATCATCCGGCTCGACCGGACCCTCCTCTGAGCCCGCGAGGACCCGATGGACTTCCACATCGACCACGTCCACCTGCGCAGCCCCGACGCGGCGGCCGCGGCCGCCTTCTACGTCGACAAGCTCGCCGCGCGGGAGGTCCGCCGCGAGGGCACGCCGACGAGCCGGATCGTGCTCGACCTCGGCGGCCTCACGGTCTTCATCGAGCAGGCGCCGGCCGACCTGCCGCCGCCGGCGCGGGCGCCGCATCTCGGCATCGAGCATATCGGGCTCGGCGTCGCTGACATCGACGCGACGCTCGCCGACCTGCGGGCGCGCGGCGTCACGGTGCTTGTCGAGACCAAGGCGATGCGGCCGGGGCTGCGGATCGCCTTCATCGACGGGCCGGACGGCGTGCGCATCGAGCTGCTGGAACGCCGCGACGCCTGATCGCGGCTTACGGCCGGCCGGTCTGCCGCAGCCGCTCCATCACCGCCTCGGGCGTGGCGTAGGCTTCCTGGCGCACGGCGCTCCAATAGCGCAGGTCGTCGAGCAGGATCGGCACGCCGGTGGTGGCGCAGCGCACGAAGGCGCCGGGCTTGACCACCCGCATCGTGCCGTCGCCATAGGCGACGACCGCCTCGCCCCCCGCTCCGCGCTCGTAACGGCCCAGCATCGTCGTCCCCGGATGATGACAATCGTTCCCAGCGTTCTAGAACGCGCGCTCGGCGAGCGAAAGCCGGCGGCGCGCACGCCCCTGCCGCCTCGCCCGCCCTCTCGACAGCCCGGCACGGCCGGTGCCAATGATCGCGGATGCCGGGCTCCTCCCCTCTCGACCTCGCCGCCCTGTTCGACGCCGCCGCCGCGGCCCGCGCCCGGGCGCACGCGCCGTACTCGCGCTTCGCGGTCGGCGCGGCGCTCCGCGACGAGCACGGCGCGATCCATGCCGGCTGCAACGTCGAGAACGCGGCCTACCCGGTCGGCACCTGCGCCGAGGCCGGGGCGATCGCCGCGATGATCCTGGCCGGCGGCCGGCGCATCCGCGAGATCCTGGTGCTCGGCGACGGCAGCGGCCTCGTCACGCCCTGCGGCGCCTGCCGCCAGCGCATCCGCGAGTTCGCCGCCCCCGAGACGCCGATCCACGCCGCAGGGCCCGGCGGGGTCGCGGAGAGCTTCACCCTCGCGGCGCTGCTGCCGGCCTCCTTCGGACCGGAGACGCTCGGTGGCTGATGCGGTCGAGACCCTGCGCGCGGCGGGCTTTGCCGGGCCCTACGCTTGCGCCATCGTCGCCGGCACCGGGCTCGGCGGGCTCGCGGACGCGCTCGCGGACGCGGTATCGCTGCCCTATGCCGACATCCCCGGCTTTCCGGGCGCCGGCGTCAGCGGCCATCGCGGGCGGCTGCATCGCGGCGTGATCGCCGGGCGCCCGGTGCTGGTGCTCGAGGGCCGGGCCCACGCCTACGAGCACGGCGACGCGGCCGCGATGCGCATCCCGATCGCCGCGGCGATGGCGCTCGGCGCCGCCTGCCTGCTGCTCACCAACGCCTCCGGCTCGCTGATGCCGGAGGCCGGTCCCGGCAGCCTCGTGCGGCTGTCCGACCACCTCAACCTGTCGGGGATGAACCCGCTGATCGGCGAGCCGAGCGACGCCCGCTTCGTGCCGATGGTGCGGGCCTACGACCCCGCCCTCAATGCCCGGCTCGACGCCGCGGCGGCGGCCTGCGGCATCCCCCTTCCCGCGGGCGTCTACGCCTGGTTCTCCGGGCCGTCCTTCGAGACCCCGGCCGAGGTGCGGATGGCCGGCCGGCTCGGCGCCGACCTCGTCGGCATGTCGACGGTGCCGGAGGTGATCCTCGCCCGCTTCCTCGGCCTGCCCGTCGCCGCCGTGTCGGTGGTGACGAACCGCGCCGCCGGCATCGGCGACGGCGACCCGCACCATGCCGAGACCAAGCAGGCCGCGACCGCCGCCGCCGCCGACCTGATCCGCCTGATCCGAAGCTTCGTCGCCGCCCTGCCCGCTGGCGATCCATGAGCCTCGGCCCCTTCGAGAGTCCGCCCGCATGACCGATCCGACCTTCGACCCGGCCCTGGTCGCGCGCCGCGCCCTCGCGCTCCTCGACCTGACGGATCTCGGCGACACCTGCACGGCCACGCAGATCGACGGGCTCTGCCGGGATGCCCGCGCGGGCGGCGTCGCCGCCATCTGCGTCTGGCCGCAATTCGTGCATCAGGCGGCGCGCTTGCTGGCTGGCGGCCCGGTGCGGATCGCCACGGTGATCAACTTTCCCGCGGGCGGCGAGGACGTGGACCGCGCGGTCGACGATACGGCGGAGGCGTTGCGGGACGGCGCGCACGAGATCGACCTTGTCCTGCCCTACGGGGCGCTGCTGCGCGGCGATGCGGAGACCGCCCGCCTGATGGTCGAGGCGGTGCGCGAGGCCTGCCCGAAATCCGGCCTGAAGGTGATCCTCGAGACCGGGGAACTGCGCACCGCGGACGCGATCGCCGCGGCGAGCCGGCTGTCGCTCGCGGCCGGCGCCGACTTCATCAAGACCTCGACCGGCAAGAGCCCGGTCTCGGCGACGCCCGAGGCGGCCGAGACCATGCTGCGCGCGATCCGCGAGGCCGGGCGCGGCGGCCTCAAGGTTTCGGGCGGCCTGAGGACGCTCGCCGACGCCGCCGCCTACCTCGCGCTCGCCGACAAGATCATGGGGCCGGATTGGGCGAGCCCCGCCACGGTCCGGCTCGGCGCCAGCAGCCTGTTCGGCGTGCTGATGGCCGCCGCGACCCCGGAGGGGACGTCATGAGGCTTCCGCAGGAGACCATCCGGGACAAGCGCGACGGGAAGGCGCTCGACGCCGACGAGATCGCCGGCTTCGTCGCCGGCCTGACCGACGGGCGCGTCGGCGAGGGCCAGGCGGCGGCCTTCGCCATGGCGGTGTTCCTGCGCGGGATGTCGGTGGCCGAACGGGTGGCGCTGACGCAGGCGATGACGCGGTCCGGCCACGTGCTCGCCTGGGACCTCCCCGGCCCCGTCCTCGACAAGCACTCCACCGGCGGGATCGGCGACGCGGTCAGCCTCGTGCTCGCGCCGATGGTCGCGGCCTGCGGCGGCTACGTGCCGATGATCTCGGGCCGCGGCCTCGGCCATACCGGCGGCACCCTCGACAAGCTCGCCAGCATTCCCGGCTACGACGCGACGCCCGATCTCGCCCGGTTCCGCCGGGTCGTCTCGGAGGTCGGCTGCGCCATCATCGGCCAGACCGCGGACCTCGCGCCGGCCGACCGGAAGCTCTACGCGATCCGCGACGTGACCGGCACGGTGGAATCGCTCGATCTCATCACCGCCTCGATCCTCGCCAAGAAGCTCGCGGCCGGGCTCGACGGCCTCGTGATGGACGTGAAGGTCGGCTCCGGCGCCTTCATGGCCGGGATGGGAGAGGCGCGGGCGCTCGCCGACAGCATCGTCGCGGTGGCGAACGGCGCCGGCCTGCGCACCGTCGCGCTGATCACCGATATGGACGCGCCGCTGGCGCATGCCGCTGGCAACGGGCTGGAGATCGCCTACGCGGTCGACTACCTCACCGGGCACCGCGAGCCGCGCTTCCACGCGGTGACGCTGGCGCTGGCGGCCGAGATGCTGGTGGCCGGCGGGCTCGCACCCGACACGCGCGACGCCGCGGTGCGGCTGGAGGCGAGCCTGTCCTCGGGGCGGGCGGCAGAGCGCTTCTCGCGCATGGTCTCGGCGCTCGGCGGCCCGGCCGACCTGATCGAGAAGCCGGCAAAGCACCTTCCGGCCGCGCCGGTGATCCGCGAGGTGCGCGCGGTCGGCACGGTGGAACGGGTCGCGACCCGCGCGATCGGGCTCGCGGTGATCGGCCTCGGCGGCGGCCGGACCCGGCCGGAGGACGGGATCGACGGGCGCGTGGGATTCACGCAGCTCGCCCGGCCGGGCGATGCGAGCGGACGGCTCGGGATCGTGCACGCGGCCGACGCGGCGGCGGCGGATCGGGCCGAGGCCGCGTTGCGGGCGGCCTACAGCTTCCGGGCGACGCCAGCCGAGGGGCCGCCCGAGGGACCGGTTGTGCTCGAGCGGATCGCCCCGACGACATGAAAGGGGCCGGTGGTTCTCACCACCGGCCCGGTCTCGCCTACCAGCCGCCGCGGCCGTATCCGTAGCCGCGGCCGTAGCCGTAGCCGTATCCGCGATGATGGTGATGATGGCCGAAGCGCGGGCCGCCCCAGCCGAAGTGGCGGGGGCGCGGCGGGCCGTAGCCGAAGTGGCGCGGGCCGTGGCCGAAATGACGGGGGCCGTGACCGTAGCCGTAGCCATACTGCGCTTGGACCACGTCGGCGGGGGCCCCGGCAAGCGGAGCGGGTGCGAACGGTGCGGCCTGGGCCGGCGCCGCGACGGCGAGGCCGCCGGCGAGCGCAAGGGCCGCGAGGGCGAGGCGGGTTCGGGTCGGCGTCGTGGACATCGGCGGTTCTCCTTCTCGGGCGACCGGCTGCTCGCGCACCGGCCTTGAGAGGAGAAGTAGCAACCAGCACCTGCATGCGACCTGAGGCCTACGCTCAGCTCGCATTGGGGCACCCCGCCGATCAGGGCCGGCGGTAGACCCAGACCCGGGCCGGCGGCAGGTTGAGCCAGACCCGGTTCGAGCCGCTGGCGGTGTAGCTGCCCAGCGCGCAGCGCGCCGGGATCGGCGGCACGACGGCGTAGGTGAACTGCACGAACGGCGCGCCGGGATGCATCAGGTCGTGGGCGGTGTTGAGCAGGTCGAGGCGCTGCTCGAGCGGCTTGGTGAACAGCGGCAGGCTCGAGACCGTCGCGGCCGCCGGCCCGGTCAGCACCGCGCCGACGCTGCCGCGAATGTCGTAGGCATCGCCGCGCACAACGGTGACGCCGGGGAACCGGCGCTTCAGCAGGGTGCAGAAATCGGGGTTGAACTCGATGAGCACCAGCCGCTCGGGCGCGACGCCCCGGCGGATCAGCGCCTCGGTGACGGGGCCGGTGCCGGGTCCGATCTCGATCACCTGACCGGAGACGGCCGGATCGACGTAGGCCGCCATGGTCCGGGCCAGCATCTTGCC
Organism: Methylobacterium sp. WL119; assembly: GCF_008039875.1. Taxonomy (GTDB): domain Bacteria; phylum Pseudomonadota; class Alphaproteobacteria; order Rhizobiales; family Beijerinckiaceae; genus Methylobacterium. The sequence goes on from NZ_VRUU01000131.1 coordinate 6,348, forward strand.
GGACGGGGTGACCGAGCCGGTGACGAGGGGGCGCTCGAGCCAGGACTTGAGGAACCGCGCCTCGTCCTCCAGCGGATCGCGCCGCACCTTCGCGTTCACGGACGAGGCTTTCGCACTGGAACGACGTAGCGGCGGCAAGTCCGATGTTCCTTCAGGTCCGATCGCGACGTCGCGATCCCGGCGGTCAGCGCAGCGGTCGGCACATGTCTTACAGGCAAGGTTGCGCTCGTGCCTAGCGCATTGCGATCACACCAGCCTCGGCGATCGAAGCGACCTCGGCCGAAGGCTCAACCGGGGCCGGCCGGTTTTGATCCGCCCGGCCCCGCATCTTGCGTTTCCCGCTACTGGCGGGCGGTGCCGCCGAAGCCGCCGAGGAAATCGCGCACCTTCGAGAAGAAGCCGGCGGCCTCCGGATGATTGTCGTCGGAGGCGGTCTGGCCGAACTCCTGGAGCAGCTCGCGCTGGCGCTTGGTCAGGTTCTGCGGCGTCTCGACGAAGACCTGGATGTAGAGGTCGCCGACCTCGCGGGTGCGCAGGACCGGCATGCCCTTGCCCTTGATGCGGAACTGCTTGGCGGTCTGGGTCCCGGCCGGGATCCGCACCTGGGTCTGCGAGCCGTCGATCACCGGCACGGTGATCTCGCCGGCCAGCGCCGCCGTCACCATCGAGATCGGGACCCGGCAGAACAGGTCGGCACCGTCGCGCTGGAAGAAGGCGTGCTGCTTGATCGAGAGGAACACGTAGAGGTCGCCGGCCGGCCCGCCGCGCAGGCCGCTCTCGCCCTCGCCGGCGAGCCGGATGCGCAGGCCGTCGTCGACGCCCGCCGGCACGTTGATCGCCAGCGTGCGCTCGCGGTTGACCCGGCCGGCGCCGGCGCAGGCCGTGCAGGGGTCGTCGACGATCTCGCCGCGACCGTGGCAGTTCGGGCAGGTGCGCTCGATCGCGAAGAACCCCTGCGCCGCCCGCACTCGGCCGTAGCCGGCGCAGGTCTGGCAGGTGCGCGGCTTGGAGCCGGGCTTCGCCCCCGATCCGGCGCAGGTCTCGCAGGTGATCGAGGTCGGGATCTTGATGGTCTCGGCCTTCCCCGTGAAGGCCTCCTCGAGCGAGATCTCCAGGCTGAAGCGCAGGTCGGCCCCGCGCTCGCGGCCCGGTGCGCCGCCGCGCCCGCGGGTCTGCTGCTGGCCGCCGCGGCCGTCGCCGAAGAAGTTGTCGAAGATGTCCGACATGAAGTCGCCGAACTCGTTGCCGAATCCGGGCCCGCCCTGGCCGCCGCCCTGCGTGAAGGCGTCGTGGCCGAAGCGGTCGTAGGCGGCGCGCTTCTGCCCGTCGGACAGGCACTGATACGCCTCGTTGATCTCCTTGAACTTGATCTCGGCGTCCTTGTTGCCGGGATTCTTGTCCGGGTGGTAGGTCATGGCGAGCTTGCGGAAGGCGACCTTCATCTCGCCGTCCGACGCGGTCTTGGCGACGCCCAGGATCTCGTAATAGTCCCGCTTCGACATGCCTTGCCTCGATAGTCCCTAACAATCCGTCCGCCTGCCCCAGGCAGTCGGCGATGTCGCTGTTCCGCGTCTTGAAGGGTCGTGTCGCGCCCGGGCGGCCGCCCGCTCCGCGCGGGCGCCGGAGCGGCCCCCGGAATGACGGCCCGAAGCCGAACCCGCAAGCGAAAACGGGACCGGATCGCTCCGGCCCCGCTTCAGGCTGCGCGCGGAGCTTACGCCCGCTTCTTCTGGTCCTTCTCGTCGACCTCCGAGAAGTCGGCGTCGATGACGTCGTCCTTCTTGGCTTCCTGGCCGGCGGCGGCGTCCGGACCGCCCTCGGGGGTCTGGCTCGCAGCGTACATCGCCTCGCCGAGCTTCATCGAGGCCTGCATCAGGTCGGTGGTGCGGGCCTTGATCGTCTCGACGTCCTCGCCCTCGAGCGCGGTCTTGAGCGCGGTCATCGCCGTCTCGATGCCGCCCTTGTCGGCCTCCGAGACCTTGTCGCCGTACTCCTTGACCGACTTCTCGGTCGCGTGGATCAGGCTTTCGCCCTGGTTCTTCACCTCGACGAGCTCACGGCGGCGCTTGTCGGCCTCCGCGTTCGCTTCGGCGTCCTTGACCATCTTCTCGATGTCCGCATCCGAGAGGCCGCCCGAGGCCTGGATGCGGATCTGGTGCTCCTTGTTCGTCGCCTTGTCCTTGGCCGTCACGTTGACGATGCCGTTGGCGTCGATGTCGAAGGTCACCTCGATCTGCGGCATGCCGCGCGGGGCCGGCGGAATGCCCATCAGGTCGAACTGGCCGAGCAGCTTGTTGTCGGCCGCCATCTCGCGCTCGCCCTGGAAGACCCGGATGGTGACCGCGTTCTGGTTGTCCTCGGCCGTCGAGAAGGTCTGGCTCTTCTTGGTCGGGATCGTGGTGTTGCGATCGATGAGCCGGGTGAACACGCCGCCCAGCGTCTCGATGCCGAGCGAGAGCGGGGTCACGTCGAGCAGCAGCACGTCCTTGACGTCGCCCTGGAGCACGCCGGCCTGGACCGCGGCGCCGATGGCCACGACCTCGTCCGGGTTGACGCCCTTGTGCGGCTCCTTGCCGAAGAACGACTTCACAACCTCTTGGATCTTCGGCATGCGGATCATGCCGCCGACGAGCACGACCTCGTCGATCTCGGAGGCCGAGACGCCGGCATCCTTGAGTGCCTTGCGGCACGGCTCGATCGTGCGCTGGACCAGATCGTCGACCAGCGACTCGAACTTGGCGCGGCTGAGCTTGAGCGCGAGATGCTTCGGACCGGTGGCGTCGGCGGTGATGTAGGGCAGGTTGATCTCGGTCTGGGTCGCCGAGGACAGCTCGATCTTGGCCTTCTCGGCGGCCTCCTTGAGGCGCTGGAGGGCGAGCTTGTCCTTGGTCAGGTCGATGCCCTGCTCCTTCTTGAACTCGGCGGTCAGGTACTCGACCACGCGGTTGTCGAAGTCCTCGCCGCCGAGGAAGGTGTCGCCATTGGTCGACTTCACCTCGAACACGCCGTCGCCGATCTCGAGGATCGACACGTCGAAGGTGCCGCCGCCGAGGTCGTAGACCGCGATGGTGCCGGCCTTCTTCTTGTCGAGGCCGTAGGCGAGCGCAGCCGCCGTCGGCTCGTTGATGATGCGCAGCACCTCGAGGCCGGCGATCCGCCCGGCGTCCTTGGTCGCCTGGCGCTGGGCGTCGTTGAAGTAGGCCGGCACCGTGATGACGGCCTGCGTCACCGGCTGGCCGAGATGCGACTCGGCGGTCTCCTTCATTTTCTGAAGGGTGAAGGCCGAGATCTGGGACGGCGAGTACTTTTTGCCGTCGGCCTCGACCCAGGCGTCGCCGTTGTCGCCGCGGACGATCTTGTAAGGCACGAGGCCCTTGTCCTTCTGCGTCATCGGATCGTCGTAGGTGCGGCCGACGAGGCGCTTGATGGCGAAGAAGGTGCGCTCGGGATTGGTGACGGCCTGGCGCTTGGCCGGCTGGCCGACGAGGCGCTCGCCGTCGTCGGTGAAGGCGACGATGGACGGCGTGGTGCGGGCGCCTTCCGCGTTCTCGATGACCTTGGGCTGCGAGCCCTCCATCACGGCGACGCACGAATTGGTGGTGCCGAGGTCGATGCCGATGACTTTACCCATGGTGGGATCCCTTTTGTTGGTTGCGATCAAGCAGACCGCCGAGCCCCGAAGCAGCTCGGCCCATGGCGGTGTGGTGTGAGAAGATGTGGAGACGGAACCGGGGCCGGAACAAGGGCCGCGAACGGCTCCAATCCCATGCTTAATCCCGCGTCTCGCCGGATATAAGAAGGGCGATGCGAGCTCGCAAGGCGAAGCCGGGCCCCGAGATGCGCGATCCGTGCAAGTCCTTGCGCCGGCTCGGCGAATGCCGCCGGACGGTCGGTTTCTCCGCTGGCTCGCCCCTGCATTGCATCCCGGTGACCCAAATTCGACCTGTGGGCCCGCAAAGCGCACGTCGTGCCGGCCTGCATTTTGTTGCGCCTCGGCCACGCCCGCGCCATCGAAGGCGTGTTAACGCTTCGTAAAGAGCGTCCGGCAGGGTGCGAGGCCGGCATCGCGCGGGCCACCTGCCGCCGTCCCCGGCCCGAAAGACCCGATGCGTCCGACCCGCAGACCCGTCCTCCCGTTGCTCGCGGCCCCCTGCCTCGCCCTCGCGGCCCTGATGCCCGGCGAAGCCTCGGCCCAGAACTTCTTCGAGGAGCTGTTCGGGATCGGCCGCGCAGCCAAGCCTCCGGTTCCGCCCCGCGGCGTCCCGACCGCCCCGCCGTCGGGACCCATCCCCGGCACGCCGCTTCCCGACGATCCGTCGGCACCGTTGCCCGACGCGCCGCGCCCTGCGGTGCCCGCCCGGCCGGTGGTGCTGAAGGCGCCCTCGGAAGACGGCGTCGTCGGGCAGGAGCTGATGCTCAACGGCCTGACCGGAAGCCTCAAGCTCGAGCGCTCGGGATCCGGGATGGCGGCCAGGATCACGCTGCCCGGCACCAAGGTCTCGCAGCCGACCGAATCCTGCAAGGTGCCGCTCGGCGGCGGCGGGCCCGTGTCGCTGACCTCCGAGGGCAAGCCCGAGGGCGTGCCGCGCTACGAGGCGGCCGCCGCCGAATGCCCGCTGCGCTTCGACGTGACGGAAGGAGGCGTGCTGGTATCGAGCCTCGGCCCGACCCCGCTATGCACGTTCTCGGCGCAGGATTGCGCCACCGCCCCGGTCGGCCTGTGGGGGCCGGCCGCCGCCGGCCTGATCCCGCGCTCGGCCGAGTTCGACTCGGCCCGCGGGGTCGCCGACAAGGCGGTGCGTGAGAACTACAAGCTGATGACGCAGCGCGCCCGGCGCGAGGACGTTCGGCCGATCGTCACGGAGCAGGCCGCCTTCTCCTCGGACCGCGAGCAGCTCTGCCGGACCTACGCAAGGGAGGGCGCCCACGGCTTCTGCCATCTCCGGGTGACCGAGAACCGCGCCCTCGCGCTGGCCACCCGCCTCGGCGTCACCACGACGGCCACGCCCGCAGCGACGCCCCGTCCCCGTCGCAAGCCGCCGGTGGAAGGCATAAATCCCGACAGCGGAACGCCGGCTCCGCAGGCCGAGTAGACGCGCGACGTCCCTGTGCCGTCATCTTGCCGTGCCCCCTCCCCTGCGGGGGACGCGCAACGGCGGTCGTCAGGTGGAATGTCGGACGCAGGGCTTTGGCAGAGCCGCAGGCGACCGTTATCGCCTCGGCGTCGACTGCTGTCCCTAAACGCAAACAGCCGGCCTACGTGGTGCGCGGGCCGGCTGTTTGCGGTTTTGTGAGGTGTATGTGGTGTGTTTGGTTGCGGGGACAGGATTTGAACCTGTGACCTTCAGGTTATGAGCCTGACGAGCTACCGGGCTGCTCCACCCCGCGCCAGGGTGCGTGCTGGTCCTCATGTGTGGACCGGCACGTTCGGCGATC
>NZ_VRUU01000132.1 GCF_008039875.1 Methylobacterium sp. WL119
GCGCCCCGTCCGCCTGCGGGGCGCGGGCCCGGTCGCCGCCGACCGGCTCCATCCGCTCGACGGCCCCTTGAACGGCCCCCTCGATCGCCCGCTCGGCCGCTGACGCCCGGCGCCGGGCCCTCCTCAGTCGACCGCGATGGCGACGAGGGAGAACAGCCCGGCGAGCAGCAGGTTGGCGACGAGCACGAGGGCGATGACGGTCATGGACATCTTGTCGGTTGGGGCGGCCGGTCCGGCGCGCCGCCGTCCATAGCCCGGGCGCCCGGGCCCTGTCCGCGGGGCCGCCGGCGAAGCGCGAAAAGTCCCGCCGGCGATGCAGGCCGGCCACGTCACCGCGGAGCCGCAGGCAAGCGCCGACGGCGCGTCCGAACGTGCACGCCTTGCGTGTGCAACGCTTTCCCCACACCATCGTTAACGATCGGTTCGCGAACGGGGTGCGGCATGACGATGACAGCGATCGGCGGGGCCCTGACGGCGGCGTCCGGCTTCTTCGGCCTCGGCGCCCGCCTGCGCGCCGACGCGCCCGCGGCCCGCCCGGCGGCCGACCACGCCTTCGCCCCGCAGGCCGACGGCCCCGCCCCCGGCGATCCCTGGTTCGAGGCCGTGGCCGAAGCGCTGGCCGAGGCGGGATACCTCGACAGCTAGGGCGTCCGCGGCCTCGCGGTTCCTCCGCGTCCATGCATGCCTGGACGGGATCGCGGCTGCGCCGTCGCCTGTCCGTCATCGCCTCGCAGGCGCGGCACCGTTCGGCCCGAGACGCTAAAACGTTCGTTCTAAGAAACGGGCCGGTCACCGCAAATATCTTCTTCGGATGGGACGGTTCGGAGAAGATCCGGTTTTTCGCGTGTGAAATACCAGCGGGCTCGGCAAGCGATGGCGCATCGAAGCGCCGTGTTCCGGTCGTGCAGCGCCGCTCGACCAGTTGACAACGTTCTGTAAAAAGAACGAAAACCCGGTCTCTTCGTAGGGGATACGGGCCGAGGCCGGCGCGCATCCCGCGGTGATGACCGGAGGATCGGCGTGAGCGAGCGGCACGGAACACGGCGGACGGGGCGGATCGGGCGGCGGGCGGCCTTGGCGGGGCTGTGCCTGGCCGGCGGCCTGCTCACGGTGGTCGGCGCGCACGCCGAGACGGCCCTGCTCAACGTCTCGTACGATCCGACGCGCGAGCTCTACCGCGACATCAACGCGGCCTTCGCCGAGGACTGGAAGGCCAGGACCGGGGAGACCGTGACGGTGCGCGCCTCGCATGGCGGCTCGGGCTCGCAGGCCCGCACGGTGATCGACGGGGTCGACGCCGACGTGGTGACGCTGGGCATCCCCTCCGACATCGACGCGATCGCCAAGCTCACCAAGCGCATCCCCGAGGATTGGCGCGGCAAGCAGCCGAATGCCGGCCTGCCCTACACCTCGACGGTGGTGTTCCTCGTGCGCAAGGGCAACCCGAAGGGCGTCAAGGACTGGGGCGACCTCGCCAAGCCCGACATCAAGGTCATCACCCCGAACCCCAAGACCTCGGCCGGCGGGCGCTGGAACTTCCTCGCCGCCTGGGGCTACGCCTACAACCAGGACAAGGACGCGGCCAAGGCCGACGCCTTCGTCGGCACCGTCTACAAGAACGTGCCGGTGCTCGACACCGGCGCCCGCGGCTCCACCGTCACCTTCGCCCAGCGGGGCCTGGGCGACGTGCTGCCGACCTGGGAGAACGAGGCCTACCTCGTGCTCCAGGAGTTCGGCGCCGACAAGTTCGACATCGTCGTGCCGCCGACCTCGATCTACGCCGAGCCGCCGGTGGCGCTGGTCGACGCCAACGTCGACCGCAAGGGCACCCGCAAGCAGGCCGAGGCCTACCTGGCCTTCCTCTACACCGACAAGGCGCAGGCGATCTTCGCCAAGCACCATTACCGCCCGTTCAAGCCCGCCGCGGCGGCCGAGGCCGACCTCAAGCAGCTGCCGGACATCAAGCTGTTCAAGATCGAGGATCTCCAGGGCAACTGGGACGAGATCCAGAAGCGGAACTTCGACACCGGCGGCCTGTTCGACCAGCTGAGCCGCCAGGGGCGGTAGCGCCGACCGACCCCCTCTCCCTATCCGGGCAGCCGATCCCGGGCAGGCCCGAGGTCGCCGGGAGAAGGGACCCGCGATCGGGCCGGCCGCGTCGACCGATCCGAACGTTTCTCGAGAGACTTCCCATGGTCGCCCCACCCCGCCCGAAGCGGCGCTTCCGACAAGCCAGCGTGATCCCCGGCTTCGGGCTCACCTTCGGCTACACGCTGACCTGCCTCGGGCTGGTGGTGCTGCTGCCGCTGGCCGCCCTCGTCGCCAAGGCCTCGGGCCTCGGCCTCTCGGGGATCTGGTACGTCGCCACCGACCCGCGCGTGGCCAGCGCCCTCAGGATCAGCTTCGGCGTGTCGCTGCTCGCCGCGCTCACCGCCTCGGTGTTCGGCTTCCTCGTCGCCTGGGTGCTGACCCGCTACCGCTTCCCGGGCCGCAAGCTCGTCGACGCCGTGGTCGACCTGCCCTTCGCCCTGCCGACCGCGGTGGCGGGCATCGCGCTGGCCTCGCTCTATGCCCCGAACGGCCTCGTCGGCGCGCAGCTGGCGCGGCTCGGCATCCAGGCGGCCTACACGCCGGTCGGCATCTTCATCGCCATGGTGTTCATCGGCCTGCCGTTCGCCGTGCGCACCGTGCAGCCGCTGATCGCCGAGATCGACAAGGAGGTCGAGGAGGCCTCCGCGACGCTGGGCGCCACCCGGTGGACGACGCTGATCAAGGTGGTGCTGCCGCCGCTGATCCCGGCGGTGCTCACCGGCTTCGCGCTGGCCTTCGCCCGCGGCGTCGGCGAGTACGGCTCGATCATCTTCATCGCCGGCAACCTGCCCTACGTCTCCGAGATCGCGCCGCTGCTGATCGTCATCAAGCTCTCGGAGTTCGATTACGGGGGCGCGGCCGCCATCGCCACGATCATGCTCGGGATCTCGTTCCTGACCCTGCTGGCGATCAACCTGATCCAGGCCTGGAGCCGCCGGAGGTTCGGTTATGTCTGATCTGAGCCTGACGGCCGCGCCGGCGCAGGAGGAGGCCGCCAGCGAGGGCCGCCTCGTGCGCGGGCTGCTGATCGGCACCGCGGTGGTGTTCCTGGCGCTGTTCCTGGTGCTGCCGCTGTTCACGGTGTTCGCCCAGGCGCTCTCCCGCGGCGTGGGCGCCTATCTCGAGGCCTTCTTCGAGCCCGACGCCTGGACCGCGATCCGCCTGACGCTGACGGTGGCGGCGATCGCCGTGCCGTTCAACCTCGTCTTCGGGGTCGCAGCCGCCTGGGCCATCGCCAAGTTCGAGTTTCCCGGCAAGAGCCTGCTGATCACGCTGATCGACCTGCCGTTCTCGGTCTCGCCGGTGGTCTCGGGGCTGATCTACGTGCTGCTGTTCGGGAGCCGCGGCCTGTTCGGCGGCTGGCTGCAGGACCACGGCATCCAGATCCTGTTCGCGCTGCCCGGCATCGTGCTGGCGACGGTGTTCGTCACCTTCCCGTTCGTCGCCCGCGAGCTGATCCCGCTGATGCAGGAGCAGGGCAACGCCGAGGAGGAGGCGGCGCTGACGCTCGGCGCCACCGGCCTCCACACCTTCCGCACGGTGACGCTCCCCAACATCCGCTGGGGCCTGCTCTACAGCGTGCTTCTCTGCAACGCCCGCGCCATGGGCGAGTTCGGCGCGGTCTCGGTGGTGTCCGGGCATATCCGCGGCCTGACCAACACCATCCCGCTCCACGTGGAGATCCTCTACAATGAGTACAATTTCGTCGCCGCCTTCGCCGTCGCTTCGCTCCTTGCCGGACTCGCCCTTGTCACCCTCGCCCTCAAATCCCTCCTCGAATGGCGCTACGGGGCGGAGCTCGGGTCGCGGGCACGGCATTAACGCGAACTCGACCGCGATCCGCGTCGAAGGCCTGTCGAAGACCTTCGACACGGCCGCCGTGCTGCACGACTTCAACCTCGACGTGCGCGCGGGCGAGCTGCTCGGCCTGCTCGGCCCCTCGGGCTCGGGCAAGACGACGCTGCTGCGCATCATCGCCGGGCTCGACACGCCGGACCGCGGCCGCATCCTGTTTGGCGGCGACGACGCCACCTTCCTGCCGGTGCAGCAGCGCGCGGTCGGGTTCGTGTTCCAGCACTACGCGCTGTTCAAGCACATGAGCGTGGCCGACAACATCGCCTACGGGCTGAACGCGCGAAAGCGCGCGGAGCGGCCGCCGGCGCAGGAGATCAAGCGCCGCGTCGGCGAGCTGCTCGACCTGATCCGGCTGTCGGGCTTCGCCGACCGCTATCCCTCGCAGCTCTCGGGCGGCCAGCGCCAGCGCATCGCGCTCGCCCGCGCGCTCGCCGTCGAGCCGCGCGTCCTGCTCCTCGACGAGCCGTTCGGCGCGCTCGACGCGCAGGTCCGCAAGGACCTGCGCCGCTGGCTGCGCGAGATCCACGACCGCACCGGCCAGACCACGATCTTCGTCACCCACGACCAGGACGAGGCGCTGGAGCTCTCCGACCGCGTCGCCGTGCTCGACAAGGGGCGGCTCGAGCAGGTCGGCACCCCGGACGAGGTCCAGGAGAACCCGGCCTCGGCCACCGTGCTGCGCTTCCTCGGCGACGCCATCGAGGTCGAGGCGATCGCCGAGGGCGGCCGGGTCCGCGTCGACGGCAAGCCGACCCCGGTCGCCGCGCCCGCCGGCCTCATCGGCCCGGTGAAGCTGTTCGTGCGGCCCTGGCAGCTCCAGCTGGTGGAGCCCGCCACCGCCCACCTCACCGGCACCGTCCGCTCGTCCTACCGCAGCCAGGGCCGCCAGCGCATCGAGGTCGGCCGCCCCGACGGCGGCCTGCTGATCGTCGAGGATTCCGACGGCGAGCGCTACGCCGCCGGCCGCGAGGTCGGCCTGCGGATCAACGGGGGGTACGTGTTCGGGTAAGCTTCCTCTACGAGGGTACCAGGCTCACGCATCTCTGCCTGACGGTACCGGACGGCTCGTCGGAAGCGGCGCCTGGCCCCTGTCGCGAACAAGCGATCGAATTCCCGCCTCGTTGCCCGCGCTTGCGCCTCCGACGATCCGTGCACGGCGGTGATCGGTCGGCAGATCGATGCGATCTTAGGGCACCGCTTGCCCCGAGGCGTCTGACATCGCGCGATCGGAGCGGCACGGCCGCCCCTCACGCCGTGGTCCCGTCCCGGCGGCGGAGCACCGAGTGCTTGCGGCTGTAGAAGAAGTAGATCGCGAAGCCGATCGCCATCCACACGACGAGCCGCAGCCAGGTGTCGAGGGGCAGGCCCGCCATCAGGAACAGGCAGGACAGGATGCCGAGGATCGGCACCGTCGGCACGCCCGGCACGCGGAACGGCCGGTACATCTCCTTGTCCGAGCGGCGCAGGTAGATCACCGAGCCGCAGACCAGGATGAAGGCGGCGAGCGTGCCGATGCTGACCATCTCGCCGAGGATCCCGATCGGCACCAGCGCCGCCACGATCGCCACCGCCGCGCCGATCAGGATCTGGCTGCGATAGGGCGTCTGGTAGGTCGGGTGCACGTGGGCGAACAGGCGCGGCAGAAGCCCGTCGTTGGCCATGGTGTAGAAGATCCGGCTCTGGCCGTAGAGCAGCACCAGGATCACGGTGGTGAGCCCGGTGAGCGCCCCGAGCTTGATCAGCGCCGAGAACCAGGCGATGCCGATCACGTCGACGCCCTTGGCGATCGGGTCGGGGACGTTGAGGTCCTTGTAGGGCACCACGCCGGTGAGCACCGCGGCGACCAGCACGTAGAGCACCGTGCAGATCGCGAGCGAGCCGAGGATGCCGATCGGCATGTCGCGCTGGGGCGATTTCGCCTCCTGCGCGGCGGTGGAGACCGCGTCGAAGCCGATGAAGGCGAAGAACACCACGCCCGCGCCGCGCAGCACGCCGCTCCACCCGAAATGGCCGAAGCTGCCGTCGTTGTCGGGAATGAACGGGGTCCAGTTGGCCTGCTTGATGTAGCCGTAGCCGAGCACGATGAAGGCCAGCACCACGGTGAGCTTCACCGCCACCATGACGTTGTTGAGCCGGGCCGATTCCTTGGTGCCGCGCACCAGCATCAGCGTGAGCAGCCCGACGATCAGCACCGCCGGCAGGTTCATCAGCGCGGTGGCGTCCGACCCGTCGGCGAGCTTCACCGCGGTGCCGGGCGCGGCGGTGAAGCGGGGCGGGATGACGAGCCCGACATCCTTGAGCAGGCTGACGACGTAGCCGGACCAGCCCACCGCCACGGTGGCCGCGCCCATGGCGTATTCGAGGATCAGGTCCCAGCCGATGATCCAGGCGAAGAACTCGCCCAGCGTCGCGTAGGTGTAGGTGTAGCTCGATCCCGCCACGGGGATGAGCGCGGCCATCTCGGCGTAGCACAGGCCGACGAAGGCGCAGGCGATGCCGCCGGCGACGAAGGACAGCATGATCCCCGGCCCGGCATATTGCGCGGCCGCCGTGCCGGTGAGCACGAAGATGCCCGCGCCGATCACCGCGCCGATGCCCATCGCGATGATCGAGAACAGGCCGAGCGATTTCGAGAGCTGATGCCCGTCGCTCTCGCCCCCGGCGAGGATGTCTTCGACGGTCTTGCGCCCCGTCAGGCCGGAGGGTTGATCCGTGTCAGCCATGGTCGCTCCGATCCGCGCGGCGGCATCCGGCACCATGTCGGGCGGCTCTCGGGGATGCCAGCCGGCGACGCGACTGATCCCCCGGTTTCGCTCGGCCCCCGGTGACGTTCGGCCCGCCCCCGCCCGGCAAGGAGCGTGCCGTCCCGGCGGCGCCTCGGCCGGGCTGTCGAGTTCGTGAGCCCGCCGGCCGGGTTTTACCGGTATCCGGGCCCCGCGCACGGCACGGCGATGCGTGCTAGACCGGTTTTCGGCGGGGGAACGCGGGTTTGTCGGTCGTACAACGGCACAACACGAAGATCGCCGGGGCCGGCGAGACCGCGATGGTCTTCGCCCACGGCTTCGGCTGCGATCAGAACATGTGGCGCTTCGTGGCGCCCGCCTTCGAGGATCGCTACCGGACGGTGCTGTTCGACCATGTCGGCGCCGGCGGCTCGGACCTGTCGGCCTACGACCCGGCGCGGTACGCCACGCTCGACGGCTACGCCGACGACGTGGTCGCGCTCGCCCGCGCCCTCGGCGTGCGGCGCGGCGTCTTCGTCGGCCACTCGGTCAGCGCCATGGTCGGCATCCTCGCCGCGAAGGCGGCGCCCGAGCTGTTCGACACCCTCGTCCTGGTCTGCCCCTCGCCGCGCTACGTCGACGACGCGGAGGACGGCTACGTCGGCGGCTTCACCGCGGCGCAGGTGGAGGAACTGCTCAACTTCCTCGACAGCAACCACATGGGCTGGTCCCAGGCGATGGCCCCGACGATCATGGGCAACGCCGACCGCCCCGAGCTCGGCGCGGAATTGACCAACAGCTTCTGCCGCACTGATCCGGACATCGCCAAGCGCTTCGCCCGGACCACGTTCCTGTCCGACAACCGCGCCGACCTCGAGAACGTCGCCGCCCGCTGCCTGGTGATCCAGTGCGCGGAGGACGTGATCGCCCCCCGGGAGGTCGGCGAGTACGTCCACCGCAACCTGCCGGGCAGCGCGCTCGTCCTGCTCGACGCGACCGGGCATTGCCCGAACCTCAGCGCGCCCGAGGCGACGGTCGCGGCGATCGAGGCGTTCCTCCGAGGGTGATGACGTGGACGAGGCGACGCCCACCTCCGGGGTGCAGGAGGCCGACGACCTCGCCGACCTGTTCGAGAACGCGCCCTGCGGCTACGCCTCGGCCCTGCCGAGCGGGCGCCTGTCGAAGGTCAACCGGACGCTGGCGACCTGGACCGGATACCCGGCCGGCCACCTCGTCGGGCGCCGCTTCCTCGACCTGCTGACCATCGCCGGCAAGATCTACTACGAGACCCATTTCGCGCCGCTGCTGCGGATGCAGGGCTTCTTCAACGAGGTCGCCCTCGACCTCGTGCGCGCGGACGGCCAGACGCTGCCGGTGCTGGTCAACGCGGTGGTCCGCCGGGACGAGGCGGGCGAGATCCGCTTCATCCGGATCACCGTGTTCAACGCCTCCGACCGCCGGCGCTACGAGCGCGACCTGCTCGCGGCGCGGCGCGCCGCCGACGAGGCCACCGCCGCGCTGCGGGAGCTCAACCTCACCCTGGAGACGCGGGTCGCCGAGCGGACGGCCCAGCGCGACCGGGCCTGGCGGCTGTCGCAGGAATTGCTGATCGTGGCGCTGCCGGACGGCACCCTGGAGAGCGTCAACCCGACCTGGGCCGAGCTGCTGGGCTGGCGCGACGACGAGCTGATCGGCCGGTCGTTTGCCGCCTACACCCACCCGGACGACCTCGCCGCGACCCTGGCGGCCTTCGCCGCCATCCTGGAGCGGCCGCTCACGGTTCCGTACGAGTACCGCTTCCGCCACAAGGACGGCTCGTACCGGTCGTTCGCCTGGACCGCCGCGTTCGAGGACGGCCGCGTCTACGCCTCGGGGCGCGACACCACGCTCGAGCGGGAGCAGGCCGACGCCCTGCGCCAGTCGCAGAAGATGGAGGCGGTGGGCCAGCTCACCGGCGGCCTCGCGCACGACTTCAACAACCTGCTCGCGGGCATCGCCGGGTCGCTGGAGATGATGCAGACCCGGATGCGGCAGGGCCGGGTCGAGGACGTCGCGCGCTACATGGCCGCCGCCCAGGGCGCCGCGCGCCGCGCCGCGGCCCTGACCCACCGGCTGCTGGCCTTCTCGCGCCGGCAGACCCTCGATCCACGGCCCACCGACGTGAACCGCCTCGTGGCGGGGATGCACGAGCTGATCCAGCGCACCGTCGGCCCGGGCATCCCGGTCGAGGTCGCCGCCGGCGCGCGGCTGTGGACCGCCCTGGTGGACGCGTCCCAGCTCGAGAACGCGCTGCTGAACCTGTGCATCAACGCCCGCGACGCGATGCCGGACGGCGGCCGCATCACGGTCGAGACCGCCAACGCGCGGTTCGACGCGCGCGCCGCCCGCCAGCACGACATGCCGGAGGGGCAATACCTCGCGCTGTGCGTGGCCGACACCGGCACCGGCATGCCGCCGGAGGTGGTCGCCCGGGTGTTCGAGCCGTTCTTCACGACGAAGCCGATGGGGGCGGGCACCGGCCTCGGGCTCTCGATGATCTACGGCTTCGCCAAGCAGTCGGGCGGGGAGGTGCGGGTCCGCTCGGAGGTCGGGGCCGGCACCCGCGTGAGCATCTTCCTGCCCCGCCACCACGGCGATGCCGAGGTCGAGGACAAGGTGGCGGCCGGCCCGGCGCGGCCGCGCTCCGGGCAGGGCGAGACGGTGCTGGTGGTCGACGACGAGCCGACGGTGCGGATGCTGCTCGCCGACATCCTGGAGGACCTCGGCTACACCGCGATCGAGGCGAGCGACAGCGCCGCCGGCCTCAAGCTGCTGCAATCGGACGTGCGCATCGACCTGCTGGTGACCGATGTCGGCCTGCCGGGCGGGATGAACGGGCGCCAGATGGCCGATGCCGGCCGCGCCCGCCGGCCCGACTTGAAGGTGCTGTTCATCACCGGCTACGCCGAGAACGCCGCGCTCGGCGAAGGCCACATGGCCCCCGGCATGGCGGTGGTGACCAAGCCGTTCTCCGTCGACGCCATGGCCGAGCGCGTCCGCGCGATGATCGAGGCGCCGCGCCCGGCCTGATCGCCGGGGCGCCGCCCCCCGGCTTCCGATGGGCCGCCTTCTGATCTATCGCGGAGGGCGGCGCCCCGGGAGGCGCGCGATGCGGAGGCACCGGCATGGGCGTGGCGACGGATGCGGAGTGGGGCACCCGCCCCGACGTGCTGGCGGCGATCGGCGGCACGCCGCTGATCCGGCTGCGCCGGGCGTCGGAGGAGACCGGCTGCACCATCCTCGGCAAGGCCGAGTTCCTCAATCCCGGCCTCTCGGTGAAGGACCGGGCGGCGCGCGCGATCGTCGAGGACGCCGAGGCGCGCGGGCTGATCCGGCCGGGCGGCACCATCGTCGAGGGCACGGCGGGCAACACCGGGATCGGGCTGGCGCTGGTGGCCTCCGTGCGCGGCTACCGCACGGTGATCGTCATCCCGGTCACCCAGTCGGAGGAGAAGAAGCAGACCCTGCGGCTCGCCGGCGCCCGCCTCGTCGAGGTGCCGGCGGTGCCGTACGCCAACCCGAACAACTACGTCCACGTGGCGCGCCGCCTCGCCGAGCGGCTCGCGGCCACCGAGCCCGCCGGCGCGTTCTTCGCCGACCAGTTCGACAACGTCGCCAACCGCGGCGCGCACGAGCGGCACACCGGCCCCGAGATCTGGGACCAGACCGGCGGCACCCTCGACGGCTTCGTCTGCGCCGCCGGCACCGGGGGCACGCTCGCCGGGACGGCGCTCGCCTTGCGGGCGCGCAACCCCGAGGTCGCGATCGCGCTCGCCGACCCCGAGGGCTCGGCGCTCCACGCGCACTACACCGCCGGGACGCTCAAGGCCGAGGGCTCGTCGATCACCGAGGGCATCGGCCAGGGGCGGATCACCCGGAACCTCGAGGGCTTCGCGCCCGACCACGCCTTCCGCATCCCCGACGCGGAGGCGCTCGACATCGTGTTCGGGCTGATGCGGGAGGAGGGGCTGTCGCTGGGCGGCTCGTCCGGCATCAACGTCGCCGGCGCGATCCGGTTGGCGCGGGTGCTCGGCCCCGGCCACACCATCGCGACGATCCTCTGCGACGGGGCGGCGCGCTACGCCTCGAAACTGTTCAACCCCGCCTTCCTGCGCGAGCGCGGCCTGCCGACGCCGGACTGGCTGGACGAAGCCGGCGCGCCGCTGCCGGACTGGCACGCTTGAGCCGGCAAAACCGTCCGTCACGTTTGCGTGCGAATTATTTGAACGGAACGGATTGTCGCGGCGTTTGAACGGTCAAGCTCACGACCCGTGCGCTCCCGCGGAGACTTTCTTCCATGTCGCTCGTCACCATTCTGCTCATCATCCTGATCATTCTCGCCTTCGGTGGTGGCGGCTTCCTCGGCGGCGGCGCCTATCGCGGCCCGGGCTTCGGCCTCGGCGGCATCCTGATCATCGTCCTGATCGTGCTGCTGGTCACCGGCCGGCTCTGACGCCGGACGCGGGGGCCCGGTTCCGCGATCCGCGATCGGGGACCGGCTCCCGACGCCCCCTCCGCGATCTGCGGATCGCGGAGGGGGCTCTGTTTTCCGTGAGGTCTGATCTTCTTCACGCGAGCCGGGATCCACCGCGCTCGAAACCGCTCTAGCGGGCGCAGACGATCCCGATGACGGCGCCGCCGACCGCAGAGGCGGCGGCGCCGACGCTGCCGGCACCGGCGGTCGACGGCCGCGTCGCGATGCCGGCCTCGCCCAGGACGGCGGCGACGACCGTCCCCGGGATCACCGGGAAGCTCGCCGGCGGCATCACGCCCGCGATCAGCCGCGGCGCCGCCGGATAGGACGCCACGAGCCCCGCGAGGCCGCCCGCCCGGTCGAGCACCGGCGCGCCGGCCGACCCGGGCTGCAAC
>NZ_VRUU01000133.1 GCF_008039875.1 Methylobacterium sp. WL119
CGACCGACTCGTTCCTGAACTTCTTCCGCTCCTCGGCCGTGACGCTGAAGGTGGAAGGCCTGTACGTGAACCTCGACCAGGGCGGCCGCAACAACGGCGCCTTCGCCTCCAACTCGACCGGCACCGTAACCCTGACCTCGCCGGGCGTGACCGTCGTGCAGAGCGGCCTGAACCGCAACAACAGCACCGAGTTCGCCGTCGTGCGCGCCGGCCTGAACTACAAGTTCGGCTCGTACTAGGACCTTCGGCCATTCCTTTGGCCTAGGGATCCCCAGCCCGATCAGACTGGCCGCTAGGTCCAACAACGCCTCAGGAGCATGCCTCCTGGGGCGTTTGTTGTTTTGCGAGACCATCTGATCAGGGCTTGAGGTGGAACGAAAAAAGCGCACCTGTGAAGGCGCGCTTGAGTTGTTTTATTTTGGATAGAATAGAACCTTTTATATCCTAGCCAAAAGCAGTTTGTGCGCAATAGGCATGTTATAGCATCTGATGGTTTTAGGCGTTGTCCCCACTCATCACTGCGCCGGAGTGCGATCCGCCGCCTTCTGCCGCTCTATCTGCTGCCGACGTATTGCGGTCGCTGCGCACGAGTAGCGCGAGGAGCCTTCTCCGGATCTAGGCCGCGGTCGTGGCCGCCTTTGAGAACGCTGACACGGGCAGGGCGCCTGACTGACAAATGCGGTAGCTGTGCTCGGACATTCGACCAAGAAACGGGACCGGCGTTTCTCCGTTGTTGCGTAGGATAGGCGTTCAGACCCTTTCGAAGGCGGCGATGTCAAAACGTAATAATGCTAGGAACTCCCTCGACGCTGCGTTCGCAGCCGGCGTCATCGTCATCGGCGGCGCGCTTGCAGTCGAGATGCGGTACTTCCTGCCTCACAATCCGGTCGCGGCATTCTTTAAGGTGCTTGGTGCGGCCATGGTCGCGACAGCCATTACGCTTCGCCTTTCGCGCAGGTGATGCTCGGCTGATGTATAGTCCCGCGGGAACGCTGTCTCCCCGCATGCGATCTCGACAATCGCACGCCCGTAGGTAGGGTGCAGCGATGCATGCCGCTCTCACCGTTCTCGCTACGATCCTGACGGCCAGCGCTTGTGCAGCGGCGCCAGCCGACGACGGGCAGCGAGCCGAGAAGATTGACGGGCTGGTGCGCATCGTCGGCGCACAGGCTGGCATCGTCCTTCACTGCCGGCAGTTCTATGCGATCGACGACACGGTGTCGGACGGCCTGTCTCGCACCGTGCGGCCTACCCTCGATCAAAGCCTTGGGCCCAAGCAGGCTCAGACCGCTGTCGACGATGAGGGCAAGCGCCTCGCGCAGGAAATCGCGGAGGTCGGCCCCGAGCGCTGGTGCGCCGATCAGCGGACCATCCTGAATACCGAGGGCGTTCGCGTCTTCCTGGACTGACCGGCCGCCTTGAGCGCGGACTAGACCAGCCAACATGCCCTGGCGGGAAACAAGATCGCGTGTCGGAGCGGTGCATGGTCGAGCCAACCCCAAGCCAGTGCGAAGTGAAGGTCGATGGGCGGTGGCTCATCGTCAGCCTCGCCGAAGCCTCGACCCGGTTCGCCGCAGCGGAGAAGCGGTGTCCAGCCTGTCATGGTCGCGTTGCAACCCCCGGCACCTTCACCGCGAAGGAAAGGCGAAGGCTCGACCACCGTCGCAATCACTCCGGCTGCCCGTTGCTGCCGAAGATTTACTGCGGCACCCCATCGCCGCATCCAAGCCCAGTTGAGTAGGGCGCGATCGGACCCGTGGGCGTACCATCTCGACAACATGGCACTCGCCAGCAGCTTCAGTGCGTGTGGTGTGATACCCCTGCTCCTACCGTGCTCCTTACCGTGACGCTGCCGTACCTTGCCGTGCACGACCGTGGCCTTGCCGCGGAGCTACGATGGCCGTCGCCAGCGGGCCACAAAGGGCCACACGATGCCCACAATAGGCCCAGCGAAAGCCCACCATTCAAGGGTATTCACACCACACGCACTGAAGCTGTTCCGCCCAGCGCTCGACAATCGCACCATGTCACCTAAACTCCTTGCTGGGATTCCACGCGTCGCCTTCCACGATTTTCTCGGTGGGCAATCGGCATCCAATAAGGGCGATCAATGACCCCCGCCCCTCCGCGCCCTCGCTATCAGCGGATATTCTTTGCTGGCGGTCGTGGGCTCATCGCTGTTCCTCTTCTGGCCGAGTCACTGGCTCGCCCCGCTTATCGACCCGTTCTTCAAGCGATATCGCAGCTCGCATTCCTCAAGCGGCTGGAGCGCTGGATAGCTACCAAGCCCCGATGGCTCATTCTCGCGGTCATCGCAGTCCCTTTTCTGGGAGTGGAACCGCTCAAGGTGGTGGGCCTCCTTTGGATTGGGGAAGGACTGATCCTGCGCGGCGTCGGACTGCTCGCCTTTGCCTACGGCGCGAGCTTCGTTCTCGTTGAGCGCATTTATCACGCGGGACGGGACAAGCTCCGCACCTACCACTGGCTCGCCGTAAGTCTCGATTTTGTCACAGGTATCCGCGATGCCGTGCTCGCAAACCTGCGCAAAACACGAGCTTGGCAAATGGCGGAAACGACTGCCCGCGCAGCCGCGCGCTCAGCCCGTGCCTCGCTTCACTGGATGAAAGTGCAGATGCAGCGCATCCGACGTCCTCGACAGGCGTAACGGCTGCGCTGGATCACCCCAAAATTTGAGCGATGACAATATCGAACGCGAGCACAGGCTCTTTATGACATCCGGAGTGGAGGTGGGATCGAATGAGGTCGTCCTGTCTCGCAGTTACGGAGACGGTGATGGTTCTGCGCACGGCCATGGACGAGCTCTGCGCTGTGAGAGAATTCCTTACAAGTCATATCCTTGTCACAGCGACAGCTCTCCTCCGCTTCCCACCTGTAAGTCTCTGTCCCAACGAGCAACCTGCAAACGGACGTTTTCGGGCTCTGCAGAGGGTCGATAGCAGCTTGAGCGATATGTCAGATACCCGACCGTTTTTTCGACAGTCGCTTCGTTTGCGTGGCGCGAAGCTGCGGAATTGAATATAGGCTTCCAGCCATGGATTGAGGCGGCCGCACCGTACCATGGGAAGTCAGGCGACCGCGGCGTTTCTCGATGCCTTCAGGAACCCAAGATCGAAGCGGCTGGCGAACACGTCTGCGGGCATCGGCTTACCGAACAGGTAGCCCTGTCCCTCCTGGCAGCCCTTCTCCCGTAGACAGGCGTGCTCAGCTGCCGTCTCGATACCCTCGGCGATTACAGCTAGATCGAACCCACGCCCAAGCTGCATGATCGCTCGCACGATGGTTACGTCCTGGCGCGAGGCAAGCATGCCGGTCACGAACGATCGATCGATCTTCAGCCGGGTGAGCGGGAAACGCTTGAGCAGGCTGAGCGAGGCGTAGCCGGTGCCGTAGTCGTCAAAGGCGATACCGACGCCCGCCTCTCGTAGGCTGCGCAGCGCGGCAACCAGCTCAGCATCGTGGTGCAGAACGATGTTTTCGGTAATCTCCAGCTCCAAGCAGGCGGCAGGCAAACCGACCTCCCGCAAGGTGGTACGCACCGTTTCGGCCAAGTCACCGCGCTGAACCTGGGCGCCGCACAGGTTCACTCCCATGCGGAACTCGGATGCTCCTACCCCGCGCCACGCCGCGGCCTGCGTGCAAGCGGTGCGGAGCACCCAGTCACCCACCTGCGCAGCGTAGCGGCTGGTATCGAGCACGTCGAGGAATGCTGCAGGTGCGAGCAGGCCGCGTTCGGGATGCTGCCAGCGGATCAGCGCCTCCGCCCCAACGAGCGCACCGTCGCTAAGGTGCACCTGTGGTTGGTAGAACAGTACGAACTCGTCGCGTTCGATGGCCCGACCGAGTTCGTCCCGGCAAGCACGGACGTGCTGCGCCTGTTGCCGCAGCACAGGGGTGAACAACCGATGGCAGTGCCGACCATCGCCCTTGGCCTGGTACAGGGCGAGATCCGCGCACGACAGTAGGTCGTCAGCGCTGTCGCCGTGCGCCGGCGCCAGGGCGATACCGATGCTGGTGCTAAGCCGAAGCGTCTGTCCCTCGTGCTCGAACGCTTCCGCAACCGTGGCAATGATCGTATCCGCCACCTCGGCTGCACGCAGTGGATCACCCATATCGGGCATGAGCAACACGAACTCGTCACCACCGAGCCGTGAGACCGTATCAGTGGGTCGGACGCAGGCGAGTAGGCGGGCCGCCATCACCTTGAGAGCGGCGTCACCGGTGGCATGCCCGTGACTGTCGTTGATCTCTTTGAAGCCGTCGAGGTCGAACATCAGCACCGACACGGCACGTGCGGCAGCGACGATCTCGGTAAGCCGCTCGCGCAGGACCGCACGGTTGGGCAGCTCGGTGAGCGGGTCGAGGTGAGCGAGGCGGAATAGATGTTCCTCGTTGGCGCGTCGTTCGCGGATGTCGCGCATGATCGCGCCAAAGGTCGCGCGGCCCTCCTCCTGCCACTGCGAAAGCGACAGCTCGATCGGAAACTCGGTTCCGTCCTTGTGGCGTGCCGGCAGCTCGACGGTCTTGCCGACGAGCCGCGGTTTACCACCGCCGGCAACTCGATGCAGACCACCTCCATGACCGCCGCGCATCCGCTCGGGCACGATCAGGTCGATGGGTTGCCCGACTGCCTCCGCAGCAGTGTGGCCAAACAGCCGCTCGGCGGCGACGTTCCAGAAGTTGATGCGCCCCTTTGCATCGGCACAGACGATGCCGTCCGGCGATGTCGATGCGATCTGAACGAAGCGGGATTGGCTTGCCCACTGGGCGACCTCCAGCCGGCGCATCTCCAAGCGGTCGAGCGTGAGATCGGCCAACTGCTGAAGGATCTGCCGATCTTCATCGGAGAAACCATTGCGCGGCCGCGTGTCAGCGAGGCAGAGCGTGCCGACGGCATTGCCTGAGGGCGCGTGCAGGGGGATCCCTGCGTAGAAGCGGATATGCGGCGGCCCCGTGACGAGCGGGTTGTCGTGGAAGCGCGGATCCAAGGCTGCGTCGAGAACGACGAGGGCGTCAGTCTGCGTGATGGTGTGCGAGCAGAATGCGACCTCGCGGCTGGTCTCGCATAGGCTGAGACCGACCTTGGCATGGAACACCTGCCGATCACGGTCGAGCAGAGACACGAACGCGGTCGGAACCTGAAACAGGCGCGCGGCCAAATTGACGATCTGACTGAAGGCGGGTGCGGGTGCCGAGCCGATGAGATCGTACTCAGCGAGCGCCGCGACGCGGGCGTCTTCGGCGAAGAGGATAGGAGTCGGCCGCACCGCAGAAACCTGATGATGGTATTCCGCCATGATCCTACCGACCGGTCGTTAAGAGACACCTTCCGGCTTTCGCTGACGTTGGACAGTCCTTACCAAAATAAACCATCCACGACCCTCGACCGGTCACCATGGCGATGTGTCGAGGGTCGCGTGGATCGAGGCAGGAATGTCACCGAGCTACGCAGACACTTTACGAAGACCTTCCTGTCGCATACGTCCGTTCGAATGAGGGTAACTCTCAGTCCTGCTTGCTCATCAGGACGTCGAGCTTGTCGATGCGGGCAGGCTCCGCAAGAAGGGCGTTCGAACGCTTCATAAGGATCGCGGCGCCTTCGCCGGTGAGATGAGCCTCGCGTCCTGCCTCGTCCGGGAATGCCTCGAAGATGCCAAAGGTCGAATGGCTTAGGCGGACCCCGTACCAGGGAGAGGTGGCCGGCTCGCGTACGACGCAGGCCAGGATATCGCGCAAGAGGTCCTCGACCTCCGCCTCGCGTCCAGGTTTGGCCTCAAGGTGGATGTGGAGCGCCTTCGGGGTGGTTCTGCCCGCATCGCCCCGCATTGCCGCCGGACGATGCGGCAGTCCCTTGACGATGGCACCGAGTAGCAGGCCGGCTCCGGCAACGAACGCTCCCGTCAGCAGCGGATTAAGGGCCGCCTTCGTGTAGAGGCTGGTCTCCATGACGCGCCCCTCGTAGTTGCCGCGCTCCTCCAAAGCCTCGGTTGGGACGTCGAGGCCGCTCCTGTCGCGCTCGCGGCGAGAGGGCTTTCCGCTCGGCGTACCGGGAATGACGCTGGCGTTCATGGCCTTGTCCGTCAGGCCGGGGGCGAGATGTGCCATCTCGGCCACCGCCTTGGCACCTCCGCCGACGAACACGTCTCGCACGGGTTTCACGGCAGCCGTCAGGATCGCCTCGGCTACGGCCCCTGCCGCATAGACCGGCGGGACGTGGTGGGGCTCGCTGTCGAGATAGTTCTTGGCGTTGACCGTAAACGGGGTGTCGATCTGCCCGGGCTTGATCAAGGTCACCGAAACGGGCGCGTCTTCGTCTTCCAGCTCCATCCGCAGGGCGTCGGTGAAGCCCTTCACCGCGTGCTTGGAGGCGGAGTAGGCGCCCTGAAGCGGCACCGCGCGCTCGGAGACCTCGCTCCCGACGTTGATGAGCGCACCGCCATGCTGCTTCAGGTGCCGGATCGCTTCCAGCGAGCCGTGAACCAGGCCCCAGACGTTGGTGTCGAACAGCCGGCGCATATCATCGACGGAGACTTCGTCGAGCCGCCCGTACATGCCGATGCCGGCGTTGTTCACCCAGGTGTCGAAGCCACCGAAGGTCGCGCGGGCCTCATCCGCGATGCGGGTCAGATCCTCGGGTCTGGCGACATCGGCGACGACGACGTGTGCCCGTCCGCCCTTGCCTCGGATTTCCTCAGCGAGTTGGTGGAGCGCGCCTTCGCTGCGCGCCGCAAGCACAACCTTGGCTCCGCGTTCCGCAGCCATGCGGGCTGTCGCCAGCCCGATCCCGGAGGACGCACCCGTGATGACCATGACCTGATCGGACAGGGGCTTCAGATTTGGTTTCATGACGGCTTTTCCCGGGGGAGTGGCTAGGAGTGAGTGAGAGTGCGGCGGCATCGCCTGCCGACGGAAAAGGCCCGGACGACGCTTGCGCATCCTGTCCGGGCCCCTTTCAAGCAGACATCCGTTCGGAGTTCCGGAGGATCAGTCCTCCGACTTCTTCCGCGCCCCGGTGGAACCGGTGCTGCTTGCGCCCGAGAACGCTTCCTTGAGCTCCTTAGCGGCGAGCGTCTGGGCCTTCTCCGCGTCAGGCACCAACGGCGCCATGCCGAAGAACTCGTGCGTCACGCC
Organism: Methylobacterium sp. WL119; assembly: GCF_008039875.1. Lineage (GTDB taxonomy): Bacteria > Pseudomonadota > Alphaproteobacteria > Rhizobiales > Beijerinckiaceae > Methylobacterium. The sequence continues at coordinate 7,150 of NZ_VRUU01000133.1, forward strand.
CTCGTAGGTCTTGTGCGTGACCTCGACGCCGGCCTTCTTGAGCTTCTCGGACAGGAGCTTGCCGTCGGATGCGAGCGGATCGATCTCGGCGTTGATGACGGTGGCCGACGGAAGGCCCTTGAGGTCGGCCTTGCCGATGACGTCGAGGCGCGGGTCCTGCTTGTCCTGCGGGCCGTTGAGCGTCTTGTCGAAGTACCACAGTAGGTCGGCCGAGCTCAACGGCGCGGTCATCTTGTGCTCGCGATACGAGGGCGTTTCGGTGTCGACGCCGGCGACCGGATAGACCAGCAGCATGTGAAGCGGTGCCTGGAGCTTCATGTCGCGCGCGGCGATGGCCACGTTGATCGCGAGGTTGCCGCCGGCGCTCTCGCCCGCCACCGCGACGCGCTTGGTGTCGGCGTTGAACTGGCCGCCGTTCTCGATCACCCACTTGTAGGCGGCGATCGCGTCCTCGCCCTGGGCCGGGAACTTGGCCTCGGGCGCGTGACGGTACTCGGCCGACACCACGATGGCTCCGGTCTTGTGCGCCAGCGCCATCGCGGACGCCTCGTACGTCTCGATGTCGGCGATGACAAAGCCGCCGCCATGCCAGTACACGATCACCGGGAGCGGACCGGAGCCGGTGGTTTCGGGGGTGTAGATCCGAACCGGCTGGGTTCCGCCACCGGTCGGGAAGGTCATGTCCTTCTTGGACACCTTCATGGCCGCCATCAGCGCTACCGGGTCTTTACCCTCGGCCTTGAGCACGGCCTTGACCGCGTCGGCGGGCGTTGGCTGCTTGCGGGCCTCCTCGACGGAGAGCTTGGCGACTGGTTTCACGCCGAGCTTCTGCAACTCCTTGAGAACCTGGCCCATGGGCTTGTCGGCCTCGCGCATCTCCTGCGCCTGGGCGGCCTTCTCGTCCTTGGCGAACACGGGGGAAGCGGCAAGCAGGCCAAGGCCGAGTAGGGCCGCCAACGATACGGATGTGAAGGCGGTTTGCTTCGTCGCGTTCATAGGATCTCCTGGGACCGCATGATGCGGCGCCCGGATAGAACCCTGCTGCGCTCCAGTAGTTCGGCTGAAGATCCTAAACGCCGTATGAGACCCATAACCAGCGTTGAACGCGCTAAGACGCACATGCCGTAGAAGACCGTTCTTTACCGTTCTGGGCCGCCGGCGTTGTCACACAGCCTGGACCCAACTTGGACATCTGTCCTATCGGCTCAGATGTCGGCAATCCGACCGTTTCTCGGACATCAAACGCGGCCGGTTTCGACCTATGTCTGTCGCGCCGCTATCGACCCTTTGCGGCCCCTGGGAGCGTTCACTCTCAGACTCTCGGTGAAGCAGCGTCGGACGACCGGGATGGGTGGTTTTCGGACCCTCTGCTTCAAGACGGCGGATGCATCAAAGCAGACAACCGGCTAATTGGGCTTAGACGCGTCGCTACTGTGTCTGGCAAGCGCGACCGTATTCAAGCGAAGAACCGACGTGCTTGCCGAACACCAACTGCCCGCAGCCGAGCGCGAATGAACTCCTGTGCATCAGTGGACAGGATGTGTTTGGGCACGAACTGGTACGACCCTGCCGATTGGTAGAGGAGAATGACGCGGACATCCTCGCGCCATTGGACGTAGTGATCCCATGGCAGGTTGGAGGAAATCGTCTCGCTGCGAGCCGCGTAGCCGCGCTCGGACCATGTGATGGTGTAGGGCTGGTGGAGGCTCCGCTGCTCCTGGAACTGCCGCCGCACGATCAGCCAGGGGACCACGAGATGCCGCAGCGCCAGCATCACGATCAGGAACAGGCTTGCGCCGATCGCAAACACGAACGCTACATCGGCTGGCGCATCCAACAAGATGAAGGCCCCGAACACGATGACACCATAGACGATCAGGACGAGGGCCGTGCGCTGGCTCGTGAGAAGGCTCAGATGGTGCAGGCGACCTCCGGCGAGAACGTCCTCGCGCAACGGGTGGTAGGTTAGGCTTGGCATGGCGTAAGCCTACCTCAAAATGGGATCGTCTCCACCTCCTCTGCCTGGACGGTCCCGCGCACGGCCGATGATCGAGTTCGACGGGTAGTTTGCTTTCGATCCCGAACTGAATTTGCTGGAGCGCTGACGAACGACCGCTCGAAGAAGCGCTGACGGCTATGGGGGTGGCTGCGTTGGGTCGCAAGCCGAATGACCGCTTCCGTTGATTTTCCTGATCCGCTTTCGGAACGTCGGATCAGGGAAGCAGACATCCGCGCGGCTTGGAGCAGTCTACGATTTCACGCATACTTTGACCGGCCAGAGCGTGAGGTCAGCGTCCCGGAACCAGGCGCCGCTGGGCGACACGTTGGGTACCAGACAGCCATGTCGGTGCGGGAACCACCTCGCGACGCATCCGCTTTCCCGACCGAGCGCGACGCGCGCGGCTTCGGGACACGCGGATTGCCCGCTACAGGCAGCCTCCCGTCGAGACCGCGCCCCCAATCATCCAATATACTGGAGATACGATGAAATTTTATTGGGGACCCCATACCTGCGCGATCGGTATCCACATTCTGCTGGAGGAGATCGGCACCCCCTACGAGAGCGTAAAGATGGATGTGGCCGGCGGCGAGGCCGAGCAGGAACTGTTCAAGGCGATCAACCCGAAGGGCAAGGTCCCCACCCTCGTCCGCGACGACGGGACAGTGATGACCGAATATGGAGCCATCGCCACGTGGCTGGGCCGCACGAACCCCGATAAAGGGCTGATCCCCGCTGACCCCGAGGCTGAGCGCCGGGGCATCGAGGTGATGGACTACGCTGTCGGCACGCTGCACCTGCAGGGGTTCGGGCGTCTGTTCAAGACGGAGAACTACGAGCCGCAGGACGCGCTGCACCAGACGCTCAAGCTTGGGCAGGCTTCGGTGAAGGAGCAGGGCCGCTCGATCATCGACGCGGCTTTAATCATCCTCGATCAGCAGATGGCAGGGCGCGCCTACGTGGCGGGCGATGCGTTCACGATCGGCGACACCGCACTGTTCTACGCGACACGCTGGGCGCCGCAGCAAGGCATCCCACTCCCGCCCAACCTTGCCGGACACTACGAGCGGATGACCGCGCGCCCAGCTGTGGCGCGGGTCCGCGCGATCTGGGGCGAGGCATGACCTCGTGGGGATCCTGAGGTCCCACGGCATGGAGCGAAGGTGGAACAACGGCTTGGGGTGGAAAGCTGTCCGGCTGCTTTGAGGGTAGCAAGCGCCGAACTCGCCATTCCTAGATTATGGCATCGCTCGGCTTGGTTCGCAGGAAGCATTCTCATGTCGTTCGTCAGCATCACACGGCTTCGCATCCGCTCGTGGCGCTTCATGCCGCCCTTCGTGGTCGATACCCTGCGATCCTTGTCTCAAACCAAGGCAGCCCCTGGCTTCATCGGTGGATCTCTCCTGGCGGATCGAAAGCGAACGTTTTGGACGCTGACCCTTTGGACCGACCAATCCGACATGCGCCGCTACATGATCAGCGGCGCTCATCGCAAAGCGATGCCGAAACTCCTGGGTTGGTGTGATGAAGCCAGCGTCGTTCACTGGACCCAGGAGGCAGAAGACATCCCAATCTGGAACGAGGCGGCGGAGCGGATGCGTTCGGAAGGGCGTGTCTCGAAGGTGCACCATCCTAGCCCGCAACACAGCGATCTATCGTTCGCAATGCCTCGGACGGCGGGTGCGGTCGCGATCACCCCGCGTAGAGGTAAAGCTGTGTCCGCTATTGGGAGTAGTAACAAGCCCGCGTAAGCGTCCGCATTGGATGGTTTTTCGCCGGTCTGCTTTCTGGCGTCAATGTCTTAAGAGCGGACACCCAGGATGTTCTGGCACTCCACACAGAGGGCTCGGGCAGCTCGCTTCGACCACAAGCTGACCGACGCAAAAAACAAGCGCCCCGACGGACGCTTGCTTGTCTCACCATCGATAAGCGGCGGCCTTAGTTCGCCCGGGCAACCTCGACGAGGTTGTCCGAGAACGAGGGCGCGTGGCCCATGTCGCTGAAGGCGCCCGACGAGATGCTGTTGACCGTGCCCTCGTTGAGCTGGCGCCAGTAGCCCAGCGTCGCGACCACGATGCCGG
>NZ_VRUU01000134.1 GCF_008039875.1 Methylobacterium sp. WL119
CCCGCCGCCTGATCCACCGCCCGGCCGCCGCCCAGCCGGAACGCGGCGTCGCGCCCTGCCTCACGGTTGCGCGCTGAAAGCCGTGCTCCGGGAAGGCCTCGGCCCGCATCGACCGATGCAGCCTGCCGCATCGCCGTCGCTCGGCCCCTCGCGATCGCGCGAGCCGGCATGCCCGGGACGCCGTCCCCCAACCGCCCGGCCGCCCGCGGCCGCGACCGACACCGCCCCCTTCAGGAGAGTTGCCATGTCCAAGCTGTTCCGTCGCCGCGCGACCGGCTCCCTCGTCGCCCTCGCGCTGCTCGCGGTCCCGGCCGGCGCCCACGAGTACAAGGCCGGCGCGCTCGCGATCGCCCATCCCTGGACGCGGGCGACCCCGAACGGCGCCAAGGTCGGCGGCGGCTACCTCAGCGTCACCAACACCGGCACCGCGCCGGACACGCTGCTCGGCGCCACGGTGACCGGGGCGGACCACGTCGAGATCCATTCGATGACGATGGACGGCACCGTGATGAAGATGGCCCCGGTCCCGGGCGGCCTGGTCATCGCCCCCGGCGCCACGGTGACGCTCGCGCCGGGCGGCTACCACATGATGTTCGTCGACCTGACGGCGCCCCTGAAGAAGGGCGAGCGCGTCAAGGGCACGCTGCGGTTCGAGAAGGCGGGGACCGTCCCGGTCGAGTTCGCGGTCGAGGCGATCGGCGCGAAGGCCCCCGAGGGCGCGCAAGGGGCGGCCGGCGGCCACGATCATGCCCATTGATCCGCCGCCCGTCACGCCGGCCCAGCGCCGGGCGGGCTACGGCATCCTCGCGGCGGTGCTCGTCGGCATCCTCGGCATCGCCGGGGGCGTCGTGGCGATGCTGCCGCGCGGGCCCGCCAAGCCGGCGATGTCGGTGGTCGGCGGCCCGTTCCGGCTGCAATCGTCCAAGGGTGGGATCCTCGATTCGGCGACGCTGGCCGGCCGGCCCTTCCTGGTGTTCTTCGGGTTCACCCGCTGCCCGAACGTCTGCCCGACGACGCTGGCCGACCTCTCCAACCTGATCGACGACCTGCACAAGGCCGGCGGCGACATCGGCGCCTACTACATCACCCTCGATCCCGAGCGCGACGACGCCGCGGTGCTGCGCGACTACATGGGCTCGTTCAGCGATTCGATCACGGGGCTGACCGGGACCCGCGAGGAGATCGACCGGGTGGCGCGGTCCTACCGCGTCTTCTCCAAGAAGGTCCCGCTGCCGGGGGGCGACTACACCCTGGAGCACACGCTGATGGTCTACCTGATGGACCGGAACGGCGGCTTCGTCGGCCCGCTCGATCTCGCGGCCGGGCACGGGCTCGCCCTCCGGCAGATCCAGGCCGTCCTGTGACGGGTCGGGCGAAGCGCGTCGGCGCCCTCGGCACCGCGCTGATCCTGCTGGCGATCTGGGCGCAGTCGATCGTGCCGCTCGCCGCCCTGCGGATGGCGCCTGACGCCGCGCCGCTCGGCCTGTCGGCGATCTGCGGCCATGCCGGCGCAGCCGACGCCGCGGGGGAGCCGGCTCCGCTCGTTCCCGGCTGCCACGCCTGCCCGCTCTGCGCCGTGGGGCTCGCCGCGCCGGTCGTCGCCGCACCGCAGCCGGCGGCGCGGGTCCTGCGCTGGTCGCCCGTCGCCTGGCCGACCCCGCCGCCCGCCCGCATCCCGCATCGCCCCCGGATCGCCGGCCGGCCGAGGGCACCGCCGACCCTGCTCTGATCGAATCGCGAACCTCTTCCGGCGGGCCGATCCCGCCTGCCTCCCGATCAGACGAGCCCGCCCGATGCCCTTCCTGCCCAAGCTCCAGCTGCGCGCCGGCCTCCTCCTCCTGTCCGCCAGCCCGCTCGCCGTCGCGCAGGCGCAGGCACAGGCACAGGAGAGCGTCACGCTCTCCGAGCTCTCGGTGGTCGGCGAGCGCGACGGGCCGGCACCGGCGGCCGGCATTCCCTTCGGCGTCGCCGCGCCGCAGGGCTCGGCGCCCAGCGTCATCGAGCATCCGGTCGGGCAGGTCGTGACCGGGATCGGGCGGCGCGACACGATCGAGAACCGGCCGGCGACGAGCGTCGGCGCGGTGCTCGCCAACAGCCCCGGCGTCACCGTGCGCCAGGGCAACGGCGGGCGCGACGTGATCATCTCGATCCGCGGCAACAACGCCCGCTCCACCGGCGTGATCAAGAACACGGTGGTGCTGGAGGACGGCTTCGTCCTGACCCAGCCCGACGGCGCCGCGCGCTTCGACCTCTCCGACCCGCGGGCCTATTCCCGCATCGACGTGTTCCGCGGGCCGCAATCGGCCCTGTTCGGCAACTACGCCACGGGCGGCGCGCTGGCCTTCCGCACCCGCACCGGCCGCGAGATCGACGGCTACGAGATCGGCACCGATGCCGGCAGCTTCGGCTATCTCAGCACCTCCTTCACGGTCGGCGGCGTCAGCGGCCCGTTCGAGATCAGCCTGTTCTCCAGCGACGTGCGCGCCAACGGCTACCAGGACCATTCGTCCTACGACACGCAGACCATCGACCTGCTGGCGAGCTACACCCCGACGCCGGACAACCGCTTCACCCTCAAGGTGATCAACAACGACCTGCACGCGGACCTCGCCGCCCGGTCGTCGCTGGCCGAGTTCCGCACCAACCCCTATCAGCGCGGCTGCGCGGCGGCGGCGACCGCGGCGGCGGGCTGCTCGCTCACCAACCTCTTCGTCAACGGCGCCTACGGCCGAAGGGTCGGCGTCACCGCCGACGAGGCCGGCTTCGAGCGCAAGGACCGGCGCACGATCGTGGCGGCGCGCTACGAGCACGACATCGACGCCCAGACCACCTGGCGCACGCAACTCGGCTTCGACGAGCGCAATTTCAACCAGCCGTTCTACGCGACCGCGTCACGGGGCTCGTACCCGTCCTGGAACTTTCTCACCGACCTCACCCGGCGCTACGACCTGTTCGGCCTGCCGGCGGTCGGCTACGTGGCTTTGGCCTACAGCACCATCGACAACCGGATCTCGACCTACAACCGCGCGCCCTACGGCGGCCCGCGGCTGGGCGCGCTGATCGGCGACCAGGAGGCGGTGCAGTCGAACCTCGGCGGCCGCGCCCGCACCGAGGTCGCGCTCTCCGAGCAGTGGACGGGCGTCGTCGGCATCGGCGCCGAGACCACGTCGATCACCGGGCGCAGCCTCGCCTACGCCTACGCGGCCGCGGGCGCGACCACGATGATCGCGGACGCGAACCGCAGCTTCCTCAACGTCGCCCCGGAACTGGCGCTGGTCTACCGCCCGAGCGCCGAATGGGCGTTCCGCGGCCGCGTCGCCACCGGCTACACCACGCCGGCGGCGAGCAACCTGTTCGTGACCGCGGCGGGCCTGCCCGGCAACAACACCGGGCTGCAGACCCAGGAGAACCTCGGCTTCGACCTCGGCACCGACTGGACGCCGGTCGAGGGGCTGCGCCTCAGCGTCACCGGCTTCTACGAGATCTTCCGCAACGAGCTCGTCTCGCAATCGCCCGGGGCCGGCCTGCAGAGCTACACCTTCAACGCCCCGGCCTCGGAGCACCGCGGCCTCGAGGTCGGCGCCGACTGGGCCTTCGCGCCGGGCTGGCGCATCGTCGCCGCCTACACCTTCGACGACCAGGTCTACACCCGCTACGTCGAGCAGCTCAGCGCCGGAGCGCTGACCCGCCGCCTCGACCGCGCCGGCAACCGCATCCCGGGGGTGCCGGCCAACCAGCTGCTCGCCCGCGTCGGCTACGACGTCCCGGCCGGGCCGCTCGCCGGACTCGGCGCCTTCGTCGAGACCGTGTTCCAGGACGATTTCTACCTCGACAACGCCAACCAGCTGAAGGCGCCGGGCTACGCGATCGTCAACGCCAACGTCCACTACGCGACGGAACTCTCCGGCGGCTACGCCAAGCGCCTCACGCTCTACGCCGAGGTGCGCAACCTGTTCGACACGGTCTACGCCGCCTCGGCCCAGAACCTCGCCGACACGATCAGCGCGACGACCGGGCTGCAGAACGGCGCGGGCGTGCTCGCCGGCACCACCGGCTCGATCTATGCCGGCGCCCCGCGCAACCTCGTCGCCGGGATGAAGCTGGCGTTCTGATGCCGACCCTCGGTGAGCCCGGCTCATCGAGGGTCGGCCCCCGCGACCGCCGGGCGGCGGTCGTCCGCCGGACCTCATGGGTTCTCACCTACGAGGCTTGGCCTGAAGACTCGGCATGAGCCTCAGATCACCGCCTCGATCAGGCCGAGGGTGCGGGCCTCCTCGGCCTCGATGTACCAATTGTAGGGAGCCCGCTCGATCACCTGATCGAGGGTCACGCTCGAGCCCTCGACGAGGTTGGCGAAGCCCTCGTTCTGGATCGCGATCGAGCACTCGATCTCGTGGAGCGTCGCCTTCACCGTGGCGATGCAGGTGGTCAGCGGACCGTTGATCCGGAGCTCCTTGGCGAGCTTGCGCTCGTGGATCATCAGCCGCGTGCCGGGGGTGAGGTAGCGGTTCTGCCGGGTGAAGAAGCTCATGAAGGTGGTGCCGGCGGAGTAGATCGCCGCCTTGCCGAGGAAGGCGTAGCGGCATTGCGGGTTCATCGCGCTCTTGAAGCGGATGTCCTCGCCCATCATCCGCGCGACCTCCGGGTCGCCGCCGAGCGTGGTCAGCTCGACGACGACCAGCCCCTCGCACGGGGCCTTTCCGATCTGGGCCCGGAAGTCCCGGTACATGTCGTAATCCACCGTGCCGGCGAGCAGGACGGTCGGAGCCGCGAAGTCGGCGGCTTTCAGGGTCGTATCCGGGGTCGTGGTGTTCATGGGGCGGGGCGGCCTTGCGATGCGGACGGGTTTGCGATCCGAACGGGATCGCGGCCTGCACAACCCGCGCCGGACCTGTTCGTTCAGGAAAAGATCCGCATCGGGGACGCCGTCAGCGCGACAGCCCGTCGTCGGGCGCGCGCAGGCGGTAGCCGACGCCGGTCTCGGTGAGCAGCAGGCGCGGGCGCTCGGGATCGGCCTCCAGCTTCTGCCGGAGCTGGCGCATGTAGACCCGGAGGTATTGCGGGTCGGACGAGGCCGAGACCGCGCCCATCAGCTGGGCGTGGGTCAGCACCTTGCCGGCATGCTGCACCAGCACCCGCAGGAAGTCGTACTCGCGCGGCGTCAGCTTCACCTCGCGCCCCTCCACCCGGACGATGCGGCGCACGAGGTCGACGCTCAGGGGCCCGACCTGGAACAGCGGGCGCTGCCCTTCCGTCGCGAGCTGGTGGCGGAGCGCCGTGCGGATGCGGGCCAGCAGCTCGCCCATGCCGAAGGGCTTGGTGACGTAGTCGTCGGCCCCGAGGTCGAGCGCCTCGACCTTGCCGGTCTCGTCGTCGCGGCTCGACAGCACCACCACCGGCAGGGCGGGATGCGCCGCGCGGATCCGGGCGAGGAGGTCGTGCCCGCGCATGTCGGGCAACCCGAGATCGAGGATCACGAGGTCCACCGTCTCGTGGCCGGACGCCTTGCGGCCCAGGGTCTCCAGGGCGGTGCGGCCGTCCGGCGCCTCGAGCACGGCGTAGCCCTGGGTCCCAAGCCCGGTGCGCAGCAGCCGCCGGATCGGCGGCTCGTCGTCGACGACGAGGATGTGCAGGGTCATGCCGCCCGATCCGAGGCGGTCCGCGCGGGCTCGGCGGGGACCGGCAGGGTGATGGTGAACACCGCGCCGGAGCGGTCGCGGCGGTTGGCGCCGACGACCGTGCCGGCCATCGCCTCGATGAAGCCGCGGGAGATCGGCAGGCCGAGGCCGGTTCCGGCCCGCACGCTGTCGGCCTTGGCGACGCGGTAGAACGTATCGAACACCCGTTCCAGGTCGGCCTCCGGCAGGCCGCCGCCTTCGTCGAGGATCTCGATCCGCACCCGCATCCCGTCCCGCCGGCCGCGCAGGCGGATGGTCGACCCCTCGGGGGCGTACTTGCCGGCGTTGTCGAGGAGGTTGACCAGCACCTGCTCGAACAGCACCGGATCGAGCCGCAGCGGGGGCAGGCCGGGCGCGATCTCCACCACGACGCGGTGGCCGGACAGGATCGCCTCCAGGCGGCGCAAGGCCGTGTCGGCGATCTCGGCGACGTCGTGCAGCGCGACGTTGGGCACCACGGCGCCGGCCTCCAGGCGGGTCATGTCGAGGAGGTTGGCGATGAAGCGGTTGAGGCGCTCGGATTCCGCGATGACGGTCGCGAGGAGATCCGCCTTCGCGGGGGCGTCGAGGGCGTCGTCGAGGTCGCGCAGCGTCGTGGCCGCGCCGAGCACGGCGGCGAGCGGCGTGCGCAGGTCGTGCGAGATCGAGGTGAGCAGCGCCTGGCGCAGGCGGTCGGTCTCGGCCGCGCGCTCGGCCCGGTCGAGGTCCTCGACGAGGCGGACGCGCTCGATGGCCAGCGCGCCCTGGTCGGAGAGCGCGTCGACGAGGCGCCGGCTCTCCGGCGAGAGGATCGGCCCGGCCCGGTCGGCGTCGAGGCCGATGACGCCGAGCGTCCCCCGGCCGGTCCGCATCGGCAGGAACAGGCGCTTGGCGCCGGGCAGGGTGTCGGCGCCGCGGCCCGCCGCCCGGTCGTTGTCGAAGGCCCACTTGGCGGCGGCGAGGTCGGCTGCGTCGAGGGTGTCCTCCGGCGGGTAGCCGGCGCGCACCGCGATCGCGCCGGCCTCGGGCAGGAGCAGCACGACGCGGACGTCGAGGCTCGCGGCGATCTGGTAGGCGGTCGCCCACAGCACGTCGTCGAGGGTGCCGCAGCCGGCGAGCTTGCGGCTGAAGCCGTAGAGCCGCTCGCTCGCCACGGCCCGCGCCCGCGAGACCACCGCCTCCTGGCGGGTGCGCGCGGCGAGGTTCGAGACCAGCACGGCGACCAGCGTGAACAGGCAGAAGGCGGCGACGTTGGTCGGGTCGGCGATGGTGAAGGTGTAGAGCGGCGGCAGGAAGAAGAAGTTGTAGGCGAGCGAGGCCGCCACCACGGCGGCGAGCGAGGGCCCGAGGCCGAAGCGCACCGCCACGGCGACCACGGCGGTGAGCAGGACGAGGTCGGCGTTCTCGACGCCGAGCATCGGCTGCAGGGCGAGCGCGATCCCGAGGGCGCCCCCGACGGCCGCGAGCGCGACCGCGTAGGGCCAGGCCGAGCGGGACGGCTCCGCGGCCGTACGCACGCTCTTCGGCCCGGCCGCGTCCCCGCCCTGCGCCTCCCCACTCTGCGCCTCGCCCGCGATGACGTGGACGCTGATCTGCCCTGAGCCGCGCACGAGGTCGTGCACCACCGAGCCGTTCAGGATCTCGAACAGCCGCGAGCGCTCGGACTTGCCCACCACGACGTGGTTGGCGTTGGCGCTCCGCGCATAGGCCAGGATGTCGTCGGCGATCCGCCGCGAGCCCGGCACGGTCGCCGCCTCGCCGCCGAGCCGGTCGGCCAGCCGCAAGGTGTCGGCGATGCGGTCACGCGCGGCCTCCGACAGCGCCTGCGCCCGCGGCCCCTCGACCGAGAGCGCGGTCCAGGGCGCGTGCAGGCGGTCGGCCAGGCGCTTGGCGTAGCGCACCAGCCCGGCCGCGCGCGGATCCTCGCTGACGCAGACCAGCACCCGCTCGCCCGCGCCCCAGGGCCCGGGGATGGCGTTGGCCCGCATGTGGCTCAGGAGCTCGTCGTCGACCCGGTCGGCGGTGCGGCGGAGCGCCAGCTCGCGCAAGGCCGTGAGGTTGCCGCGGGAAAAGTAGTGCCGCAGCGCGCGGGCGGCGTTGCGGGGCAAGTAGACCTTGCCGTCCTCGAGGCGCCGGATCAGGTCGTCGGGGTTGAGGTCGATCACCTCGATGTCGTCGGCCCGGTCGAGGATGCCGTCGGGCACGGTCTCGCGCACCCGGATGCGGGTGATCTGGACGACGACGTCGTTCAGGCTCTCGACGTGCTGGATGTTGAGGGTGGTGTCGACGTCGATGCCGGCGTCGAGCAATTCCTCGACGTCCTGGTAGCGCTTCGGATGGCGCGAGCCCGGCGCGTTGGTGTGGGCGAGCTCGTCGACCAGCGCCAGGGCCGGGCGCCGGGCCAGCAGCGCGTCGAGATCCATCTCGTCGAGGCGGGTGCCCTTGTAGGCGACGGCGCGGCGCGGGACGACCTCCAGCCCGGCGACGAGGCTTTCGGTCTCCGCGCGGCCATGGGTCTCGACCACGCCGACCACCACGTCGAGGCCGGCGCGGGCCTTGGCCTGGGCCGTGGTCAGCATCTCGTAGGTCTTGCCGACCCCCGGCGCGGCGCCGAGGAAAATCTTCAGCCGGCCGCGCGACCGGCTTTCGCGGCGCGCGGCTTCGAGCAGCGCGTCGGGGGAGGGGCGGGACGGGTCTCGGCTCGGCTCGGGCATCGGGGGCGCATCCTACCCGCAACGGGGCCCGAATGGGCCAGCGCCTATTTCGCCAGCCCGTCCAGCGCGAGGTTGAGCGCCAGCACGTTCACCCGCGGCTCGCCGAGGATGCCGAGCCAGCGACCGCGGACCTGCCCCTCGACGAGGTCGCGCACGGCCGGCTCGGGGAGCCCGCGCGCGGCCGCCACGCGCTTCACCTGGAACAGGGCGGCGGCGGGCGAGAGGTCGGGGTCGAGGCCCGAACCGCTCGTGGTCACGAGGTCGACCGGCACCGGCACGCCCGGGTTCTCGGCCTTCAGGCGGGCGAGGTCGGCGCCGACCCGCTCGGCGAGCGCCGCGCTCGTCGGGCCGAGGTTGGAGCCCGACGAGTTCGCGGCGTTGTAGGGCGCCGGCACGGTCTTGGCGGGGTCGGCCGGGTCGGCGGCGCTGGTCGCGGACGGCCGGCCCTGGAAGTAGCGCGCGCCGGCGAAGGCCTGGCCGATCAGGCTCGACCCGACGGGCTTGCCGTCGCGCAGGACGATCGAGCCGGCGGCCTGGCTCGGGAAGGCGAGGCCGGCGATCCCGGTCATCGCGAGCGGATAGGCGAGCCCGGTGAGCGCGGTCAGCGCGATCAGCAGGACGAGGGCGGGGCGAAGCTGGGTCAGCATGGCGGGGTCTCGTGACGCGAAGGGGGAGGATCAGGCGAGGCGGAGCGCGGTGACGGCGAGGTCGATCGCCTTGATGCCGACGAAGGGCACCAGGATTCCGCCCAGGCCGTAGATCGCCAGGTTCCGGCGCAGCAGCGCGCCGGCGCCGACCGCGCGGTAGGCCACGCCGCGCAGGGCCAGCGGGATCAGCGCGACGATGATCAACGCGTTGAAGATGATCGCCGACAGGATCGCGCTCTGGGGCGAGGCGAGCCCCATCACGTTCAGCGCCTGGAGCTGCGGATAGAGCCCGAGGAACATCGCCGGGATGATGGCGAAGTACTTCGCCACGTCGTTGGCGATCGAGAAGGTGGTCAGCGCGCCGCGCGTCATCAGCAGCTGCTTGCCGATGCCGACGATCTCGATGAGCTTGGTCGGGTCGGAATCGAGGTCGACCATGTTGCCGGCCTCGCGCGCCGCCACCGTGCCGGTGTTCATCGCGACGCCGACGTCGGCCTGGGCGAGGGCGGGGGCGTCGTTGGTGCCGTCGCCGCACATCGCGACGAGCTTGCCCTGCGCCTGCTCGCGGCGGATCAGCGCCAGCTTGTCCTCGGGGGTGGCCTGGGCGAGGAAGTCGTCGACGCCGGCCTCGGCGGCGATCGCGGCGGCGGTGACCGGGTTGTCGCCGGTGATCATCACCGTGCGGATGCCCATGCGGCGCAGCTCGGAGAAGCGCTCCCGGATGCCGCCCTTCACGATGTCCTTCAGCGTCACCACGCCGAGGAGGCGTCCGTCGCGGGCGACGGCGAGCGGCGTGCCGCCGGCCTTGGCGACGTCGTCGGCGATGGCGCGGACCTCCTCGACGCTCTCGGCCGAGGCGGTCGGCGCGTAGGCCAGGGCCGCGCTGGAGCCCCGGGTCGCGACCGGGCCGCCGCTCACCGCCGCGACGATCGAATCGACGGCGCCCTTTCGAATCTGCGAGCCGGCGAGGTCGACGCCGCTCATCCGGGTCTGTGCGGTGAACGGCACGAAGGTGGCGTCGAGGCTTGCCATGTCGCGGGCGCGGATCCCGTAGCTCTCCTTGGCCAGCACCACGATCGAGCGGCCCTCCGGCGTCTCGTCGGCGAGGGAGGCGAGCTGCGCCGCGTCGGCGAGCTCCTGCTCGGTGACGCCGCGGACGGGGCGGAACGCGGTGGCCTGACGGTTGCCCAGCGTGATCGTGCCGGTCTTGTCCAAGAGCAGCGTATCGACGTCGCCGGCCGCCTCCACGGCGCGGCCCGACATGGCGAGCACGTTGAAGCGCACCAGCCGGTCCATGCCGGCGATGCCGATGGCCGAGAGCAGCGCGCCGATGGTGGTCGGGATCAGCGTCACGAACAGCGCGACCAGCACGATCAGCGGGATCGCGCCGCCGGCATAGGAGGCGAAGCTCGGGATCGAGGCGACGGCGAAGACGAAGATCAGGGTCAGGCCGGCGAGCAGGATGTTGAGCGCGATCTCGTTCGGGGTCTTCTGGCGGGCGGCGCCCTCGACGAGCGCGATCATCCGGTCGACGAAGGTCGAGCCGGCCGCGGCCGTGATCCGCACCCGGATCTCGTCGGAGAGCACCTGCGTGCCGCCGGTCACCGCCGAGCGGTCGCCGCCCGATTCGCGGATCACCGGGGCGGATTCGCCGGTGATCGCCGCCTCGTTGACCGAGGCGATGCCGAGGATCACCTCGCCGTCCGAGGGGATGATGTCGCCGGCCTCGACCAGCACCACGTCGCCGACCTTGAGGTCGTTGCCGGGGACGGTCTCGAAGGCGCGGCCCGCACCCGTCAGCCGCTTGGCCATGGTCTCGGTGCGGGTGCGCCGCAGGGAATCCGCCTGCGCCTTGCCGCGCCCCTCGGCGATCGCCTCGGCGAAGTTGGCGAACAGCACCGTGAACCAGAGCCACAGGATGATCTGCCCGGAGAAGGCGAGGTTCTCGGCGCCCGTCGCGGCGTCGCGGACGAACAGCACCGTGGTGAGCGCGGCGACGACCTCGACGACGAACATCACCGGGTTGCGCACCATCAGGCGCGGATCGAGCTTCCGCAGCGCGCCGAGGAGGGCCGGGCCGACGAGGGCGGCGCTGAGCAGGGTCTGGGAGGGGC
>NZ_VRUU01000135.1 GCF_008039875.1 Methylobacterium sp. WL119
CTTCCACGGCAAACATCCTGGGCCCCTCCCGAAAGAGAAGCCTCTCCACTGGCCGGCTTTTACCCCGGCCGCATCAGCACCCCGCCGACGCTCCAGTGGATGGTTTTGTCACCGCCCTACACACCTGACCCTGCGGGGCCTGACACCAGAGGCCTACCGCGCAAAATGGGATCTGCCAGCCGATTATCCGATGACGACGGCCAACTACTCCGCGCAGCGCTCCGCTCTCGCCCATTCTTTTGGCCTTGGCCAGAAGCGCCGTAAAACGGCTTCCACGGCCGTAGAGTAGCCCGAGGCGGCTCCGAAAGCGCTCGGGCGCAAGAAGGCCGACGAGGCGGCCTGAACGCTGCTCCGCGTCCCCCGCTCATTCCAAGCAGAACTCGCCGGCACCCCGAGCGGACTTTTTCGTGCTTTTCTAGCTGAGGTGCGGCAGAAGCAGCGCTTAGCCCGTTCACAAAAGCGGGCGGGTCTGGTGCTCATCTACTGGTCTAGTGAGAGATAACTGCCTCGTTGCCATCGCCTTGTCGGCGGCATCCTGCATCTCTCGCATTTGTCGGCGCATCGCTACAGACTCGGCAACGAGCCTTTTTGATCGCTCAATCAGATCTGCGTCGCATTTCGGGGCGCGGTCATTGCTCATGGCACGTTGTAGAATGACCTCCGAGTGAGATCCTCATCAAAAGGTTGGTGCGTGACGCGATCGTAAGTGGAGGGGGTTCACCGGTTGTAGGAACGAACAGCCGGCCTAATCCTCGTCGTCTTCTTCGGGACCGATGTCGCTGAACGGCACTGTCATGACGCGCCGGGCCTTCTCGTCCTCGATCTCGAAGGAGCACACGAACCAATCACGCACGGCAAATGAGCGTGTTCCAGCAACCAGGTCGCGCGCGGCCTGCAACGCGAGCTGGCGTGCCGCTTCGTCATCGGCGAGTTCGTCCCCTTCCGGGTCCACCGCAAGCTTGTCGAGCCTCTGACCGTAGCGAAGGTTGAGGTAGTAACGGGGCATCTCAAGCCCTCTCGATCAGGCGGGCGTACTCCGTCTCCGGGGTCCCGTAGCAGGCACCGGCCTGGGTGAGCAGGTAGGCGCGATCCAGTATGGTGATGGTGCCGCGCTTCGTCGCGATGACGCCGGCGCGCTCCAGTGCGGCAACGACCTCGGTTACGCCGGTGCGGTTCACCCCCAGCATCACGGACAGAAAACGATGGGTCGTCGGCAGGTCGTCCCCCTCGACCCGGTCGTGGCACATCAGCAACCAGCGGGCGAGGCGTGCCACGAGCGTATAGCGCGCGTTGGCTAGTGCCGTGCTGGCCACCTGTACAGCGGAGGCTTGCGCGTAACGCAGCAGGCGCTCGCTGAAGGCGGCGCTCCGCTGCAGCATGGCATGCAAGGCTTCAGCCGGCATAGCCCACGCGAGGCCGGCCATCTGAACCTGGCCGTCGTACGGCGTGCGATCCGATCCCAGGATGAGCGGGAGGCCGACCACGCCCTCGTAACCGACCAGCCCGATCTCCGCCTGTTCGCCGTCCGAGAAGCGCGCTACGAGCGAGACGATGCCCTGCTCAACGAAATACACATGCGTGAGCGGAGCAGCAGCCGGCATCGGCACGTCGCCGACCCTGAGCACGACTGGAGTGAGATGGTTCTGCACCCAGGCGAAATCGGCAGGCGTTAAGCTGATAAGAAGACGATTGCGGTAGGTAACCTGTAAGAGCCGTTTCAATGAACCCGTCCTAGAAAGGGCGGGAGCACGAGCCCTCAGCTACCTGCGCCCGAGCGCTCGGCAGGTAATCCGTCCGTTCGTAAACAAAAGCAGGGACTTATGCAACCAAATCGTCAAATGATGATTTGTTTGGTCGGGTTTCCGACGTATGAGGGAGCCGTCGTGACCATGCCGAGGCGTGATGCAGCAGGTACTGACCCGGAAGCTGGAAGGCTTCGAAGCCCTATCGGATGACGATCGCCGGGCCCTGGATGGCCTGACACCACGCATTCGGCAGGTCGGTGCACGGGTCGATCTGGTCCGAGAAGGTGACGAACCCGAGAACGTCCATCTGATCCTCGATGGCCTTGCCTGCCGCTACAAGGTGCTGCCGAGCGGCAAACGCCAGATCATGGCTCTCCTGGTTCCAGGAGACTTCTGCGATCTCAACGTGTTCATCCTCGACCAGATGGACCACAACATCGGCACGATCTCCGCGTGCCATGTTGTCGACATCCCGCGTCGGGCGATCGAGGAGATCACCGAGGCCCATCCGCAGGTTACGCGAGCCTTTTGGTGGTGTGCCCTCGTTGATGAGGCGGTGCTGCGCGAGTGGCTGGTCAACCTTGGTGGCCGTGCCCCGGAGCAGCGGATCGCCCACCTCCTGTGCGAACTGCTGGTCCGGCTCGATGCGGTCGGGAAGGTCACGAACGACAGCTACCCCTTTCCGTTCACACAGACCGAGCTTGCCGACACGATGGGCTTGTCCGCCGTTCACGTGCACCGTACGCTTCGCGAGCTGCGTGATCGCGGGCTGATCACGCTCAAACGACGGGTTCTGACGATACACGATGTCGAGCAGCTCAAATCGTTCTGCGGCTTCACGCCGAACTACCTCCACCTTAAGAACACGCGCTGGGGGGCACGCCGGAGCCAGCCATGGCTGAACCAGCTCCGGGAAAGTTAGGCATGGATGCGCGCGACAACGTCGAGACGTTGCTCGTGCTGCAGCCGATCGCTGTCGATACCGGCAGCCCAGACCGGGAAGGGCGCTTGGTTCTCGCCAACGGCCTGCTGATTGCGGTGTTGGTGCGTCTCGATACCCCCGAGCACGAGGTGGGTCCGGGCTGGTTCGTGGAGGCGGCCTTCGGACGTCTCTTCGGAGTGTCAGCGCCGATCTTCGCCACGCTGGAGGAGGCCACGCGATGGCTGCGTCAGCACCGAAAAGCATGACCGAGGCAGAAACATCGCCGGCCTCGCTCTTCCCGGATGCCGCGATACCGTTCCCGGCGAGCCAACGCGCAGCCTCGAACCCGCTGATCCAGAAGCTCGAACACGCCTGCGAACTCGACGACACAGACAGAACCGCGCTTCGAGCCCTCTCTGCCACGACCCGGCAGGTTGAGGCGGATTGCGATCTCTGTCGTGAGGGGGATCGCCCGGAGACCGTGCATCTCGTGATGGAAGGCCTTGCGTATCGCTACAAGATGCTGCCCGACGGCAAGCGTCAGATCCTGGGGCTGCTGATCCCGGGTGATTTTTGCGACCTGCACGTCACGATCTTGGCGCGGCGCGATCATAGCATCGGCACGTTCACACCCTGCGAGGTCGCCGAAATCCCGCGCGCAACGATCATCGATCTGATCACGACCCGGCCTCATATCGCCCAAGCCTTCTGGTGGGCTACCCTCGTCGACGAGGGGATCATGCGCGAGTGGATGACCAGCATGGGTCAGCGCTCAGCGGCCAAGATGATGGCGCATCTCTTCTGCGAACTGCTGGTTCGCTTGCAAGCTATCGGATGTGCGACGGACAGAAGCTACGATGTGCGAATGACACAAAACGAGCTTGCGGACTTGTTTGGACTGACACCTGTACACGTCAACCGTATGCTGCGCGAGCTGCGCGACCAAGATCTGATTGTTCTGAGAAGCGGCCGGTTGGACATCCCCGATGTCGCGCGCCTCAAAGCCTTCTGCGGCTTTGATCCGAACTACCTGCACTTGGACCTCCGCTCGGCAGAGGCCTGACAGGACGCGCCACGGGTGGCGTCGCGGGGGGGGGCGATGGGCGCACGAGCTTGCCGTCACGAACCTGACGGGAAATCATCTACGCCTCTACCAGCATTTGGGGGGCGCCTGCAGCTTGGATCAAGCCTCAGGGCACCTGTGGCCGCGTAGCCTGTCTGGGTACGTTGAACGCTTAGGCGGCGTGAGTTTGATGCGCGTCGACCGGTGGCAAGGCATCAGGTAGCCAGACCTGCGGGAGGCTGGCCACGGTCGGCTTGGCGAAGAGATAACCCTGGAACAGATGGATACCGGTCGCCTGCAGCGTGGTCAGCTCGGCCTCTGTCTCGACCCCCTCAGCAATCACCGCCACGTCTAGCTGGCGTGCCATTGTAACCACGCCGGCAACGATGGTCTGACGTGCGAGGGAAGTCGCGATGCCGCGGATCAATTCCATATCGAGCTTGATAAAATCAGGCTGAAAGCACGCCAACAGATTGAGGCCGGCATATCCGGCACCGAAGTCGTCGAGGGCCGTGGCGAAGTCGTGCTTGCGATACTCTGTGATGATCCGTTGGACGTGAGCAACGTCCGTCATGCGCTCGTTCTCCGTGAACTCGAACATGATACGCCGACGAGCGAAGCCGACACGACGGGCGGCGTCGAGGGTCGCACGAATGCAGGCTGCAGGCTCATACACGGCGTTCGGCATGAAGTTGATCGATAGCCGCGTTTCCTGGTCCGGGAACAAGGAGGCGGCAAGTTCGATCGCCTTAACCCGGCAGGCTTGGTCGAACTTGTACCGATTGCTCTCGTCCACCATGCTGAGGATCTGCCCCGCCCCCAGACCCTCAGTACCTCTCACGAGAGCTTCATAGCCCCAGACGGTGTTCCGGCGGAGATCGAGGATGGGGTGGAACGCCATGGTGAACTCAAAAGGCAGTGGATTGCCGTCGCGGCACCCCTGGCATTTCATGGTAGTCATCACCGCCTCAACACCTACACATGCTGAAAATACCGACCTGCAATGAAACCTGAGTAAACACGTGTAATTTGATCAAATGATCAGATTACACGCCATGTGCTATGACATTAATGCTCAGAAAAATATTATAATATGTTAGTATGCTCGTATTCACCTCCCCGCTGGGGTGTTCACAGGAACCCGCTTCCCGCATGGTCCTTGAAAGCGTTCGCCCGCCGAACGTACCCAAGTACGGTCCGCGGGTCTCGATGCCCCGACACCTCCATAATGCGGGCGAGGTCGGCTCCACTTTCTGCCGCCGTCGTCACGAACCCGGCGCGTAGGGAATGCTCGCCGAACGCCGCCGGATCGAAGCCCGCGGCTCCGGCATACCGCTTCACGATGTCCCCGATGCTGCGATCCGTCAGGGCCTCGGCTCTGATCCGACCGGATCGCGAGACCGGGCGGAACACTGGGCCGTCCGTGATCTCGGCAGCCGCGAGCCATTCCCGCAGAAGCGCCACCGGGCGGACGTGCCGGCCGTGCGGTATCGCCTTCTCGGTCCCCCTGCCCTCCTGGTCGGTCTTCGAGCGCCGGATCAGCACCCGCATGCCGTCGGGGTGGTCGGTCAGGTCAGAGACCAGCAGCGCGGCCAGCTCGGACCGCCGGAACGCCCCTGCGAACCCGAGGCCGAGCAATGCACGGTCGCGCTTGCCGGCGAGCCCCGGCTGGGCGTGCGAGAGCATGGCGGCCAGCACTTCCGCCGTCGCTGCCGTCTTCTGTCGGATCTCCATGTCTGGCCGCCGCCGGATACCCTTGATGACCGCATGCACCGTCTCGTGCGCGCCGGGGTCCGGCAGGCTGGCGAGCTTGTGTGCGTAGGCGATGGCCGCGAGCCGCCGGCCGATCGTGGACGAGGCCCGCCCAGCCGCCGCCTCATGCGAGAGGAACGCCGCCACCGTCTCGGGCGAGGCCGGCAGCGACGAGACCCCGTGGCCGTCGCACCAAGCCGTGAACGCCGCCGCGTCCGACTTGTAGGCGCGGATGGTGGCGCTGGCCTTCGAGGCGCGCTGATAATCCCGTACCAGGGCGAGCGCGTCGGCCGGCAGGTTATCGCCGGAGCTACGCTGAACCTCGATGGACGCGGGCAGGGTTTCAGATCTCGGCATCGCATCCCCTCCCCGCGCCAAGCGCGTCCGCGATTATCCCGCCAATCACCTCGTCGGCCCAATCGTTCGGAAGCTGCATGTAGTGGCCCGGCCGGCGGATCATGCCACAGACGAACTGACCGTCCTCGAACTCCAGCGCGAGGCACGGCCCTTCGTCTGGATGATCGGGGATATGTTCGAGCGCGATCGCACACGGCTCGGCCGCGCAGCAGAACCCGCAGCCGTTGCAGGGCGTGCCATAGGCTGGCTTCACCGGAAGGCGCTCGCCGTTGGTCCCATCTATCAGAACGATCGCCGCCATTGAGACCCCCTACCACCTCAAACTTCCGAGAATATCTGCTATCGGAAGTTAAATGGGTGATGGCTTGATAGCAAGCTGTCTAAACGCCGAAGCGTCCATACTGCAGGATAGCAAAAGGGCTCGCGGTCAAGGCAGCGTGATTGAAAGGCGTCGATGCGTCCTGGCGTCGATCCAGCTTGACGGACTGTTAAGCAGACGCCTTTCAGTCTCGGCGTCGAGGCGGCAGGACGGCGAGAATGCGAACCATCACGATAGCGGCTCGAAAGGGAGGCGTCGGTAAAACGACGCTCGCGACGCACCTGAGCGTCATCGCGGCAGGGCCGGGCAAGCCGGTCCTTCTGTTCGACACCGATCCGCAGCGGTCGCTGAAATGGTGGTGGGATCTACGACAGGGCGACACGCCGGCCATGGTCGAGTGCGAGGCCCGCGAGCTTGCCAAGATATTGCCGGCTGCCGAAGCCGAAGGCGTGGCCTACAGCATCATCGACACGCCACCCCACGCAGAAAACTCGATCGCCGATGCCATGCGTGTCGCCGACCTCGTCATCGTCCCGACGCGGCCTGGCCCGTTCGACCTCGCCGCCGTAGCCGCGACCCTCGATCTGGCCCGGCGGGTCGGCAAGACGCCGCTCGCCATCATCAACCATGCGCCGCCGCGGACCGGAGCTACCGAGCCCGCAATCGTCGCCGAGGCGCGCGAGACGTTGACCCGGATGGGGGCGACCGTTGCTCGATCCGTCGTCTCGCAGCGGGTGGCGATGTCTCACGCCGTCATCGGCGGACAGACGGTCAACGAGTTCGAACCGAATGGGCGCGCCGCAGAAGAAATGCTGGCGCTATGGCACGAGGTTCAAGAGACCATGAAAGGGCAGGGCCTATGACCAGCGAACGCCAGCCGCTCACCAGCCTCTCGGATCGCCTCGCCCGCAAGGTGGCGCCGCCCGAAGCCGATAGCCCGGTCCAAGCGCCCGCCGAGCTAGCGAAAGCCGCCAAGGGAACTGACGCGCGGGTGCAGATCATCGTTCGCATGACGCCGGCCGAGCGCAAAGCGCTTCGACAGATTGCCCTGGATCAGGACACCACCGCCCAGGCCCTCGCGGAGGATGCGATCCGCGATGTCCTGAGACGGCATGGTCACAAGACGTAGGCCCGTCTCGATGTCTTGGCCTGTTGACGGCTTGACAGGTTGACGCTTCGCTATCGTGCTATCAAGCCGTCCCTTCCAGCCGCGCCGCGGTCGGGTGTGCAAGTCGGGTGCGCTGCGATGGTGCGGCCACCCGACGAGCGCCGTTTATGATCTATCTTGTAGCGCACGCGTCCGGCCGTCGTACGATCGGGGATGAAACAGACCTCATCTTACGAGGCCGCCGAAGCCCTTCGCGCGATCGGTCGAAACGTTGAGCCGCCGGGAGACGACCCGGGATTGTGGCTGGTGGATGGCCTTGAGTGCACCGACGGGGAACTGATCGCGCTGGCGCATCTCTTCGGACTGGTAGCTGGATCGGACCGTGCCCAATGAGCGAGTCCGTCGGCGCTCACGCGCTTGCAGCTTTGCGGGCCATCGCCCTGTGCCCGCGTGGGATGCAGATCACAGCCCAACAAGATGCAATGTGGATGCTGATCGAACTCGGGTATGTGATCGAGCGCCAAGCAAGATGGGAGGGCGCACTGCAAAATGAGATTGGCAGGTTCATCACGCCGGCCGGGCGAGAGTTGCTAGCGGTGCTGGGCAGCAGAGATCACGGGTAGCGCGCACAAAACGGCTATCGCGGCTTGTGTCGGGCGGGCTGAAGATTGAGCTCATCTAGAGGAGCTATCTGGCCACAGGGAGAGCAGCTGCTAGGTCCAGAACGGCAGCTGGGACGCTTTCGAGCAGATGCCTGATCATTTCGGATCGATTGTCGAGCATGATTGAGGGCGGCTCGCCGACAATCATGCGCCACCCCTTCACAAAATCCGCGATTGACAACTGAACGAGAGGGTCCTTCACCTGCGCCGCATAGTCCAAGGACGGTGGCGCGAGGTTGGTCATACGATAGCTACATCTGACGACCAGATAGGTTCACAGCGGCTGCGTGTAGGGTGAAGAGATCAGTGCCGACGATGTGGCTCCGCGCTGCCGGAATGGAACACACAAAAAAGCCCACTGCGGCTGATACCGAGCGGGCTGATCTGACAAGTTCGCCGCCGGGATTAGCGACGAAGTGAACCGGCGATCTGTGGGTTAGAGCCCCTTCTTCATCCCAATGGTCCGGCCGCCACCACGACGCATCATCGAGCGGCGCATGGTGTGGTGCCGCATCATCGAGCGACGGCTCATCCGCACCTGCACGGTCGGGGCCTCGGGCTGGACGAGGCTCGGCGCGGGCGCCGGCGTCGCAGCGGAGACGGCGCCGGCCGACATTAGGACGGCGCCGAAAGCCGCGGCCGCGATCGCAGAAGCTGTGAGACGAGTCTTGGTCATCGGTGCCGGGTCCTTGCTGCCGCACCGGGTCGGTGCCACGGCGTGAAACCACGGCCACGATCCAATCGTTCCTCAGTCACGATTGCTGTCGGTCGGCTACATTGCCGAGCATGTTTGAGCAGGGTTCTACTGAACTTGGCGGCATACAAAATATTGATAATTGTTAGCTTTTTGCGAAGGCTGAAACTTTCCTGTTCCCTGGCCCGTCATGTCATCGGTTTGGTGATCAAAGCCAAGAAGGCATGAGAAACTTATGCGTGCAAGTTTGCTGGCTATTGCCGTGATGATTGTAGCTGCATCGCCTACCTCGGCACAGGAAATTCAAAACCCGTCCGTTACGGACCAACAGAGAAAATCTGTCGGTGACGAAAAGGCCGCTGAGATCCGAGCATTGATCGAGAAGGCAAGGATCAGACAGCAAGGGGTCGATCGGCAGAACGAGAATTTATGGGCCCGCTGGACGTATGCGGTTTGCATTGGCTGCGGGCCCGTATCGGGGAAGATCCGCGTGGTGCGAACGAACCCCTTACGTGTCCTGATGGGCATTCCGGCCGCCGAAGATGACGCCCGCGGGGGGCGCGGAAAGCGGCGCGTCTAACCGCAAAAACGTTCGTGCGATTGAGCCCGAGATCGCACTTGCGGGGGCGTGCGGCACCGCCATGTCAAGCAGTGCCACGTTGGCCTTGGTACGATGGGTGGATAAAATGGTCCGTCAAGCAGATGAGGACTATCCGCTCAAACGCGTAGCTTCTCTTTGAATGCCACATTTGATGGTTACTAAAGCTTAACCGAGAAACTACACACCCAACTAGTGAGCGCAACCTGAGGGTGAATTCGTGTATTGAGAAATCGGTTTTAGCGGCGGAGGATGTGATCCTGATGTCAAAGCCGTTTGAGAATGCCGTGGTTGTCTGGCTTGACCCTAATCGCCCAGACTTCGGTGTCACACTTATAAATGATGTCTCATCGGGGCTTTCTGCCTTGCACCGGTACGGCATTGGAAAGGCCTTGCAGACTGCCGAAGCTCCGCTCTGGCATACCGCTGCCGGTGCACTCGTTCGCGCTGATATTGAGCCGTCGTCCACGAACATCAAGAAGGCTTACGACGCCCTTTTAAGTCTGGTGAAACGCACCGCCCCCGTCCCATCTCGTATACGCCTCCGCGTATCCCCGCGTGGTCTGCGCGAGCATGTAGAAGCCTTCTTCGAGGCGACTGGGCACGGGCTTACAAGCTGATCCTCAGGGATGGGACAGTTCGCTGGGCGCGGTAGTATTACGATCAACGATGCTTGCCTGCCCCCTTGGCGACGCCTCACCCGGTGACGTGGAAGCCCTGCTCGATCTGACCGACTAGGTGAATTTGCGCCTCGCCGCTCTCCACAACCTACACCCGGCGTGACTGTGATGCTTTTGGTGCTGGCCACGCCCCGTTGAGAAAGGTCGCCGGCTCGCGGTGTTACCTGCTACCGCCGAGTGGGCGGCCGCACCGATGAGGAGGGGCTGCCGGTCTGGTCATAACAGCGAAGATGCCCGGCGTTCAGCATGAACCGCCAGTGCCGCTACATAGACAGCTCGCCCTTCGGGCGTGATTGTGATCAAGCGCTTACCCGGCTCGCCTTCACAGAGAGCTTCGCGCACCCATCCACGGGTGATCAGGCAAGCGTTAGCTGCATCCCAACGGTTGTAGGTGCGCGGCCCGCGTTCGAGGATACGCAGTCGCTTGAGGGCCCAGGACGTCACCAAGTCGGACCCACCGCAACGACCGTTGCAACGAAAGCGGCTACGAACGCCCTTTCAGCCGGGTCGTCTGCACCTGTCCAAGGCATAAGCTGCAATGCGCCCGCCGCAGATAGGAGCACCAGCAGACCCTCTAGCTGCGAGCGGACCCTAGCCATCGTTTTGGCTGCCCCGCCGACCCTGAGCCATCCTCGTCCATCCTAGGGGTAGAAATCTGACGGGTGCTCGGGTCGAACGTCCGCATCGAGTAGTTAGCGGACCGTGGCCTTTCGGCTAGAAGCGGGTGTTCTACCTTCCACCTTGAGCGGCCTTCAGTGCTGTCCCTCCAAGACGGCTCGCGACTCCGCCACGTTGCCCCGCTTTGGCTTGTCCAGCAGCACGGCAATTTCAGCTTGGCATGCCAGCTAGCGCCGGGTGAAGTGCAGTATGAAGCGATTGCCCAGCCACTCGATGGTGTCAGGCGCGCGCTTCCCGCTCCGCCTCAGCAGTTACGAACGCGAGGCACCGGGCGCGGGCTTGGCGGTCGTCAATTGTGTCGAAGGCTCGCGTGAGAGCGAGTGTTTCCGCTGTCCGAGCGTTCAGCTCTTCCGCATCAAACAGAGCCACTACAGGCTGATCCAGGGCGCGAGCGATGCGCTCTAGACTTTCGCGTACATCAGCAAGGTCACGAGGTTGTTGGGGCATGACGGCACAAC
>NZ_VRUU01000136.1 GCF_008039875.1 Methylobacterium sp. WL119
CCCGAGCCGGTCGCCCAGCACCATGCCGGCCCGTTCATGCCGCCGCGCCCGGCAGCTCCCGTCGCCGCCCCGCTCGCCCGCGCCCCGCGGATGCCGCAGATCCACGAGCTGCCGCCGATCGCCCAGACCCAGATCGCCGCCAGCCGCGGCGAGCCGGTCGACAACCAGGGCGACACCAAGCGCACCAGCCTGCTCCGCCGCCTCGCGACCGTCGGCTTCGGCGGCCGCCGCGAGGAAGCCGAGCCGGCGCCGGCGCCCCGCGCCCAGCCGCAGGTCCAGGCCCCGATGCCGCCGGCCCCGCGGGTCCAGGCTCCGGTCGCCCCGACCTACCGCCCGGCGCAGGGCAACCTCGACGCGCAGGGCCGCATGGCGCCCCAGCCGCGGATGATGGACGACGACCAGCTCGAGATCCCGGCCTTCCTCCGCCGGCAGGCCAACTGATCCGACGCTCACCGAGACCCCGCGGGCGAAGGCCCGCGGGACTTATTCGCGCGATTCGCCGCCCGGCCGGGATGCCGCCCGGGCGCCTGTCGCACCGCAGCATGGATCCGCCGCTCCGCGAGGGCCGGCGGGTTCTTTCGTCGTTCCGGGCGCCGTTTCCGGTCCCGTCGCGCGGCCTCGGACCCGGTCATGGTGCCTCGAAGACACAGCGCGCCGCGGTTGTAGAGGGCTTGTTAACCATTCGTTAACATGTTGCACTGGAACGATATTCCCGAGATCGCGGCGCAAGCGTGTCTGTAACACAGCGTAAGAAAGCGTGATTTGGCCGTGCTGTGCGCCGCAGCTATAAAAATCTCGGACCAACGAATAGCGGCGCGGTTTTCGGACCGACGCCGCACGCAGGGGCTTCAAGCAGCGGACGGATCGGAAGGCGTCGTCACCACGCGAAATGCGGGGTGGCGTGGCCGGATCGCGGCCGAGGGCTAAGGAATGCGGACGAACCAACAAACAACCCTCAAGGGCGCGACCGTGCTGAGCGGCATCGGCGTCCATTCCGGAAACCCGGTTGCGATCACGCTGCGCCCGGCTTCTGCGAACCACGGCATCGCTTTCCTCCGCACCGGAATGGCCTCCGGCAACGACCGTCTGATCAAGGCCCACCACGCCTGCGTTTCCGCGACCGAGCTCTGCACCGTGATCGGCGACGTCGAATCCGGTGCGGTCGCCACGATTGAGCACCTGATGTCCGCCTTTTACGGCCTGGGCGTCGACAACGCGCTGGTCGAGATCGACGGACCGGAAATGCCGATCCTCGACGGAAGTGCGCTCCCCTTCGTCAAGGCGATCGACGCGGTCGGCATCGCGCAGACCGGCACCGCCCGCCGCTGGATCAAGGTGCTGCGCCACGTCCGCATCGAGGCGGGCACCGCCTTCGCCGAGCTGCGCCCGATCGACCGGGGCTTCCGCCTCGACGTCGAGATCGATTTCGAAAGCCCGGTGATCGGCCGCTCGCGCAAGGCGATGGACCTCACCGCCGCCGCCTACCGCCGCGAGATCGCCCCCGCCCGCACCTTCGGCATGATGAAGGACGTGGAGCGCTACTGGAAGGCGGGCTTCGCCCTCGGCGCCTCCCTCGAGAACACCGTCGCCGTCGGCGAGACCGACGTGGTCAATCCGGAAGGCCTGCGCTTCGCCGACGAGTTCGTCCGGCACAAGTTCCTCGACGCGGTCGGCGACCTCGCCCTCGCCGGGCTGCCGCTCCAGGGCGCCTACCGCTCCTATTGCGGCGGGCACCGCATGAACGTCGGCATCCTCGAGGCCCTGTTCGCCGACCGTGCGAACTACGCGATCGTCGAGGCCCAGGGCACCCGCCGCGAGACCGCGCTCGCCGAGTTCGGCGCCGGCCTCGGCATCGCCGCCTTCGCCGGCGACCTCTGAGATCTCTCCGGCAAACCGCCTGCCGCCCGCGGGCGATGTGGCCTGCAAGACACAGCCGCCCGCCGATCTGCGCGGGCGTGGAACCGCCGCTTTCATGCCCGAATCTGGCGCCACGGTGAATCGTCCGTGAAGAGCGCGGCAGTCCGGGATGCGGTGGCACCTCGGACCCGGTAGAGTGCCGGCGCCGACACGACGTCACGATGGCTCAACGGCGCGCTGCGACGCAGGACGCGCCCGTTCGGGGGAAGAACCGCCAATGCCTGTCACCCTTCGGACCCGCGGAGCGGCGGCGGCCGTGCTCATCACCGCCTTCGGCCTCGGTCTCGGCGGCTGCGACGCGCTCGACCCGACCAACCTGTTCGCCGACAAGTACAAGCCCGAGGTCGTGCAGGACACGCCGGCCGACAAGCTCTACAGCGAAGGCTTGGCGAAGATGGAAGACAGCGACTACGAGGGCGCCGTCAAGAAGTTCGATTCGCTCGACAAGCAGTACGCCTATTCCGACTGGTCGCGCCGCGCGCTGCTGATGACGGCCTACGCGAACTACGAGGGCCAGAAGTACGACGACGCGATCACCGCCTCGAAGCGCTACCTGCAGCGGCACCCGGCGAGCAAGGACGCGGCCTACGCCCAGTACCTGATGGCGATGTCGCAGTACAAGCAGATCCCCGACGTCACCCGCGACCAGGACCGGTCCGAGAAGGCGCTCGTCGCCCTGCAGGAGCTCGTCCAGAAGTATCCGACCTCGGAATACTCGACCGACGCGAAGGCCAAGATCCAGATCACCCGCGACCAGCTCGCCGGCAAGGAGATGGAGGTCGGGCGCTACTACCTCGAGCGCCGCAACTTCCCTGCCGCGATCAATCGCTTCCGCGACGTGGTGAGCAAGTATCAGACGACGCGTCACGCCGAGGAGGCGCTGGAGCGGCTGACCGAGGCCTACATGGCGCTCGGCATCACCGCCGAGGCACAGAACTCGGCCGCCGTGCTCGGGCACAACTTCCCCGACAGTCCCTGGTACAAGGACGCGCACGCCCTCCTGCAGAACGGCGGCCTCGAGCCGCGCGAGGAGAAGAGCTCGTTCCTCAGCAAGATCTACTCCTCGGTGATGGGCCGCACGGCCGCCGCCCAGTAGGCCGCCCGCGCATCACGACCGGACGCGACTCGCGGGCGGGGCTTCGGCTCCGCCCGTTTCGCATTTCGGGGGTGCGGTCGGCCCGGCATCGGCCTACATGACGGCTTCGTATTTCCCTTAAGTTTGGGTTGCCCGGCCGGACGACGGCCGGCGCCCCGGAGGCTCGAAGGCGCGGCATGCTGGTGCAGCTCGCGATCCGCGACATCGTCCTGATCGACCGGCTCGACCTGAACTTCTCCGGCGGGCTCAGCGTGCTCACCGGCGAGACCGGCGCGGGCAAGTCGATCCTGCTCGACGCGTTCAGCCTGGCGCTGGGCGGGCGCGGCGACGGCTCCCTCGTGCGCCACGGCGAGGCGCAGGGCGGCATCACCGCGGTGTTCGACGTCGGACTCGACCATCCCGCCCGGCGGATCGCCGCGGAATCGGAGATCGACACCGAGGGCGACCTGATCCTGCGGCGCACGCAGATGGCCGACGGGCGCACCCGCGCCTTCGTCAACGACCAGCCCGTCGGCGTGCAGGTGCTGCGCGCGATCGGCGCGGCCCTGGTCGAGATCCACGGCCAGCACGACGACCGCGCGCTCGCCGACGTCACCACGCACCGCGCCATCCTCGACGCCTTCGGCGGCCTGAGCGGCCCGCTCGACGCGGTCGCGAAAGCGGCCAAGACCGTCCGGGTCGCCCGCACGACGTTGGCCGAGCATCGCGCCCGCGTGGAGACCGCGCGCCGGGAGGCCGACTTCCTGCGCCACGCGGTCGAGGAGCTGGCGGCCCTCGATCCGAAGCCCGGCGAGGAGGCGACCCTGGCCGAGCGCCGCACCGTGATGCAGCAGAGCGAGAAGGTCGCGCGCGAGCTGAACGACGCGCTCGCCGCCGTCGGCGGCTCGCATTCGAGCGTGCCGCAGCTCTCCTCGGCGATCCGCAAGCTCGAGCGCCGGGCGGCGCAGCTGCCGGCTTTGGTCGAGCCCTGCGTCGCGGCGCTCGACGCTGCCCTCGTCGCCCTCGACGAGGCCCGCGCCGTCCTCGACGCGGCGGTGGCCGAGGCCGAGTTCGACCCGCGCGAGCTGGAGCGGGTCGAGGAGCGGTTGTTCGCCCTGCGCGCGGCCTCGCGCAAGTACGACGTCGCCGCCGACGACCTCGCCGCCCTGCGCGAGCGCTACGAGGCGGATGTCGCCGCGATCGATGCCGGCGAGGAGGCGCTCGCCGGCCTGGAGGTGACGCTGCAAACGGCCGAATCGGCCTACGCCAAGGCCTCCGAGAAGCTCAGCGCGGGGCGTCGGCGCGCGGCCAAGGCGCTCGACGCCGCCGTGCAGGCCGAGCTGCCCCCGCTGAAGCTCGAGCGCGCCCGGTTCATCACCGAGATCGTCACCGATCCCGAATCGCGCGACGCCGCCGGCATCGACCGGGTCGCGTTCTGGGCGCAGACCAATCCCGGCACCAAGGCCGGCCCGATGATGAAGGTGGCGTCCGGCGGCGAGCTGTCCCGCTTCATGCTCGCCCTCAAGGTGGTGCTCGCCGACAAGGGCTCGGCGCCGACGCTGATCTTCGACGAGATCGACACCGGCGTCGGCGGCGCGGTCGCCGACGCGATCGGCGCGCGGCTGGCTCGGCTGTCGCAGGACGTGCAGGTGGTGGCGGTGACGCACGCGCCCCAGGTCGCGGCGCGCGCCGGCACGCATTTCCTGATCGCCAAGGACGCGGTGAAGGGGGCTGGCCGCGTCGCCACCCGCGTCGCCTCGCTCCCCGTCGCGGCCCGCCGCGAGGAGATCGCCCGCATGCTCGCTGGCGCCACCGTCACCGACGAGGCCCGCGCCGCCGCCGCCCGCCTGCTCGAAGGCGCGGCGGTCTAGGATCAGATACCGATGAGCGCGCAGAACGGTCGGTTAAGGTTAATCCCTCCTTAACCATCCGGACCGACACTGTTGGGATCCGGTGGCGAAACCGATTCGCGGACGCCGGCGCTTCCATGTTCCGGGGGGGACCATGCATCAGGCCGCAGCCAAGTTCGAAGTCCTCGCGTCGCATCGCAACGGCGCCAGCGTCGACACCCATCATCTCGGCCAGACCCTGCGCACCGTCTACGAGGGCAGCGTCGACAAGCAGCCGATCCCCGATTCCCAGGTCGACCTCCTGCTGCGCATGCGCCAGAAGGAGCGCGACCGCCGCCGCAGCGCCTGAGGCTGGGAGGCGGCCCGCACGCGGCTCGCCGCGGGGGACGACCCGTCGATCGTGGGGCGAAGTGGCGAGGTTCGCCCGATCGCCGCGAGACGCGGGACCCAGCCGAGACAGGCTACCAGCGGCGGGCGCCCGGGCGACGCTGGTATTCGGCCGCGCGGATGCGCGTCAGCACCCGGTCGAGGCTCATCAGCATCGACGCCTCGTCGGCGCGGGCCCGCTCGGCCTCGCCCGGCTCCGTGCTGAAGTTCTGCCGTGCCTTCGCCAGCGCCAGGTCGCGCTCCAGGGCCTCGCGCTCGGCGTGGAGCGCCTGGTAGGCGTGGTCGTCGGGGAGCGGCGCACGCGTCGGCGCCGCAGGCGAATCGTGGGACACGGGATCGACCTTCCGATCCGGCGAGTTGCGGCGGGATGCTCGCGACAGGGCCCGGATCGCAATGAGAACGCGCCAACACCGTAAAGCGTGCCATCGCCACAGCATTCGCCGGCCGCGTTCGCGCTC
Organism: Methylobacterium sp. WL119; assembly: GCF_008039875.1. GTDB lineage: Bacteria > Pseudomonadota > Alphaproteobacteria > Rhizobiales > Beijerinckiaceae > Methylobacterium. Next base: position 5,688 of record NZ_VRUU01000136.1, read on the forward strand.
GCCTCGAGCCCTGGTTGCGCCGTGTCATGTGGCTGTCATCTGCGTGCCCTAACGGCGGCGGTGTCGAGCGATGCGGCCGCGGCCGCCGGGTCGCCGGGTGGCCCGCGCGAATGCGAACGCGCGGATCGCGCTGCCCGGCACGCTCGACGGATGACGGAGATCGATGTGAAACCCTTCACCTACGCGCTCGCCCTCGGCCTCGCGACGGCGCAGCTCGCCTTTCCGGCGCTCGCCGCCGACATCACCGGCGCCGGTGCGACCTTCCCGTTCCCGGTCTATTCCAAGTGGGCGGAAGCCTACCGCAAGGACAGCGGCACCGGCCTGAACTACCAGTCGATCGGCTCTGGCGGCGGCATCAAGCAGATCCAGGCCAAGACGGTCGATTTCGGCGCCACCGACGCGCCGCTGAAGGGCCCCGCCCTGGAGAAGGACGGCCTCGTCCAGTTCCCGACCGTGATGGGCGGCGTCGTCGCCGTCGTGAACATCCCCGGCGTCGAGCCGGGCAAGCTCAAGCTCACCGGCGACGTGATCGCCGACATCTACGCCAACAAGATCACCAAGTGGTCGGACCCGAAGATCGCCGCGCTCAACGAGGGGCTGAAGCTCCCCGACGCGAACATCACCCCGGTCTACCGCTCGGACGCCTCGGGCACGACGAACATCTTCACCACCTATCTCAGCCAGGTCTCCGAGGGCTGGAAGAAGGAGTTCGGGGCCGCCACCACCGTGAGCTGGCCCGCCGGCCAGGGCGGAAAGGGCAACGAGGGCGTTACCGCCACCGTCAAGCAGGTCCCGAACGCCATCGGCTACGTCGAGTCGGCCTACGCCAAGCAGAACAAGCTCAGCTATGCGCTGATCCGCAACAAGGCCGGCAAGTTCCCGCAGCCGGACGACAAGGCGTTCCAGGCGGCCGCCGCCAGCGCCGACTGGAAGAGCGCGCCCGGCTTCGGCATCACGCTCACCGACCAGGCCGGCGACGACGCCTGGCCGATCACGGCGGCGACCTTCATCCTCGTCCACAAGGAGGCCGCCGATCCGGCCAAGTCCGCCGACGTGCTGAAGTTCTTCGACTGGGCCTACAAGAACGGCGACAAGCTCGCCTCCGACCTCGACTACGTGCCGCTGCCGGACGCCGTCGTCGGCCTGATCCACGAGGAGTGGAAGCAGGTGAAGGGCAAGGACGGAAAGCCCGTCCTCGGCATGTGAGGCCGAACCCGCGGGGCCGCACGCGGCCCCGCGGCCGATCGCGACGAGCGGACGGCCCGCGCGAAGCGCGAGGGCTGCCCGTTCCCCGAGCGGGCGCAGCGTCCTCGCCGGATCTCGCCCGCGCGTCCGGCCCCGCCCTCGCGCCCGGCCGTTCGGCGCGCTACCACGCCAGCCGGTGAAAAGAACCGCGGATGACCGCCTTGACTGAACAGATCGCCGTGACGCGCGCCGCCTCGGGCGCACGCCTGCGCAAGGGGCCGAGCAAGGGCCTCGACGCCCTGTTCCGCGCCGCCGCCTACGGTTCGGCCCTGCTGGTGCTGCTGGTGCTCGCCGGCATCCTCGGCTCGATCCTCTACGGCGGCTGGCCCGCCTTCCGCGAGTTCGGCTTCGGCTTCCTCACCTCGAGCGCCTGGAACATCGGCACCGAGCAGTACGGCGCCCTGGTCGCCGTCACCGGAACGCTCGCCTCCGCGGTGCTCGCCCTGGTGATCGGCGTGCCGATCTCGCTCGGCATCGCGATCTACCTGACGCAGCTCTGCCCCGGCTGGGCGCGCAAGCCCGTCGGCATGACGATCGAGCTGCTCGCCGCCGTGCCCAGCATCATCTACGGCATGTGGGGCCTGTTCATCTTTGCGCCGCTCTTCGCCCGATTCGTGCAGATGCCGGTGTCGAACCTGGTCGAGGGCATGCCGATCGTCGGCACGCTGTTCTACGCCCGCGTGCCCTCGGGCGTCGGCGTGCTCACCGCCGGCATCATCCTGGCGGTCATGATCGTGCCGTTCGTGGCCTCGATCGCCCGCGACATGCTCGACCAGATCCCGACGATCCTGCGCGAGAGCGCCTACGGCATCGGCTGCACCACCTGGGAGGTGGTCCGCCACGTGCTGCTGCCGCAGGCCTCGGTCTCGATCATCGGCGCGATTATGCTCGGCCTCGGGCGCGCCCTCGGGGAGACCATGGCGGTGACCTTCGTGGTCGGCAACGCCAACCGCCTCTCGGCCTCGGTGTTCGATCCCGGCTCGACCATCGCCTCGCGCATCGCCAACGAGTTCAACGAGGCCGACGGCCTGCAGCTGAACTCCCTGATGGCGCTCGGCTGCATCCTGTTCGCGATCACCTTCGTCGTCCTGATCATCGCCCGCTTCCTGACGCGCCGCGTCAAGGTCGCCTGAGGGACCCGCCATGGACGCTCCCAACACGATCCGTCCGGCGCCGGCCTTGAAGCCGGCCCGCATCCGCGGCAGCCGCCGGGTCGCCGACCGCACGCTGCGGATCGCCTGCCTGGCGGCCACCGTGCTCGGCGCCTTCGTCCTCGGCTCGATCCTGCTGATGCTCATCGTCGAGGGCGCGCGCGGATTCTCGCCGCTGCTGTTCACCCAGCCGACCCCCGGCCCCGGCTCGGAAGGCGGTGGCATCGCCAACGCCATCCTCGGCAGCCTCGTGCTCACCGGCATCGGCATCTTCATCGCCACGCCGATCGGGCTGATGGCCGGCACCTACCTCGCCGAGTACGGCCGCGGCTCGAAGCTCGCCGAGGTGATCCGCTTCCTCAACGACATCCTGCTCTCGGCCCCCTCGATCCTGATCGGCCTGTTCGTCTACACCCTGATGGTGCGGCCGATGGGGACCTATTCCGGCTGGGCCGGCGGCGTCGCGCTGGCGATTATCGCGACCCCTGTGATCGTGCGCACCACCGAGGACATGCTGCGCCTCGTCCCCGGCACGCTGCGCGAGGCCGGCGTGGCGCTCGGCGCCCCGATGTCGACGGTGATCCGCAGCGTGACCTGGCGGGCGGCCTCGGCCGGCATCGTCACCGGCATCATCCTCGCGCTGGCCCGCATCGCCGGCGAGACCGCGCCGCTCCTGTTCACGGCGCTCAACAACAACTCGTGGTTCAGCCCGGACCTGATGGGCGGCGTCGCGAACCTGCCGGTGATGATCTACCAGTTCGCCCTCTCGCCCTACCCGAACTGGCAGCAGCTCGCCTGGGCCGGCGCGCTCCTGATCACCATGACGATCCTGCTGCTCTCGGTCGTCGCCCGCTTCGTCATCAAGCCGCAGCGCGCCCGCTGATCCGCCGCCGGCATCCACGAGGAACACGACGATGAACGCCGCTCCCGCGATCAACGCCACCCGGTTCGACGGCCGCAACCCGGCCGACGAGCACGCGCCGATCCGCATCAGCGCCCAGGCCCTGAACTTCTACTACGGCCAGTTCCACAGCCTGAAGAACATCAACCTCGACTTCCACGACCGGCAGGTGACCGCGCTGATCGGCCCCTCGGGCTGCGGGAAGTCGACCCTGCTGCGCACCTTCAACCGGATCTACAGCCTGTACCCGGAGCAGCGCGCCGAGGGGCAGGTGCTGCTCGACGGCCAGAACATCCTCGATTCCGGCGTGGACCTGAACGAGCTGCGCTCGCGCATCGGCATGGTGTTCCAGAAGCCGACGCCGTTCCCGATGTCGATCTACGACAATGTCGCCTTCGGCCTGCGGCTCTACGAGAAGCTGCCGAAGTCCGAGCTCGACGGCCGCGTCGAATCGGCCCTGCGCAAGTCCGCGCTGTGGGACGAGGTGAAGGACAAGCTCAAGCAGTCCGGCATGGGCCTCTCCGGCGGCCAGCAGCAGCGCCTGTGCATCGCCCGCACGGTGGCCCAGAGCCCGGAGGTGATCCTGTTCGACGAGCCGACCTCGGCCCTCGACCCGATCTCGACCGGCCGCATCGAGGAGCTGATCGAGCAGCTGCGCAGCGAGTTCACGATCGTCATCGTGACGCACAACATGCAGCAGGCGGCCCGCATCTCGCAGTTCACCGCCTTCATGTATCTCGGCGAGGTCATCGAGGTCGGCCCGACCAACCGCATCTTCATGAACCCGACGGTGCGCCAGACCCAGGACTACATCACCGGCCGCTTCGGCTGAGCCGCACCCGGATCGTTCGAGGACCCACGCCCATGCCCGGCCACATCGTCACGTCCTACGACACCGACCTCGAAGACCTGCGCCGCTCGATCTCCGAGATGGGCGGCGTCGCCGAGAAGATGATGACCGAGGCGACCGACGCGCTCGTCCGCCGCGACACCCAGCTCGCCCAGGCGGTGATCGTCGCCGACAAGCGCCTCGACACGCTGCAGCGCGAGATCGAGGAGCGCGCGGTGCTGCTCATCGCCCGGCGCCAGCCGATGGCGATCGACCTGCGCGAGACGATCTCGGCGATCCGCGTCTCGGGCGACCTCGAGCGCATCGGCGACCTCGCCAAGAACATCGCCAAGCGCGTCGTCGCGATCAGCGACCAGGCCCAGGCCCAGAAGATCGTGCTCGGCGTGCAGCACATGAGCGACCTCGTCCAGGAGCAGCTCAAGGACGTGCTCGACGCCTATGCCAGCCGCGACGTCAACGCGGCCCACAACGTGTGGGAGCGGGACGGCGAGATCGACGCGCTGTACAACTCGCTGTTCCGCGAGCTGCTGACCTACATGATGGAAGACCCGCGCAACATCTCGTTCTGCACGCATCTTCTGTTCTGCGCCAAGAACGTCGAGCGCATTGGCGACCACACCACCAACATCGCCGAGACGATCCACTACCTGTCCACCGGCGAGAACCTCGCGGGCGACCGCCCGAAGAACGACGCCTCGAACTACGCGACGGTGGCACCGGGCGCCTGAGGGCTGCCGTCTCCTCCCCTCCTCCTCTGCGGCGGAGGGTGGGCCTCGCGTGAGCGGGGGTCGGG
>NZ_VRUU01000137.1 GCF_008039875.1 Methylobacterium sp. WL119
GGTCGGGATCGCCCGCGCGGTGCCCGACGGCGACGCGATCCGCGCCACGCTCTCCGACGGCCGCACCCTCCGGGCCGCGCTGCTGGTGGCCGCCGACGGGGCGCGCTCGCGCCTGCGCGAGGCGGCCGGGATCGGCTGGGTCGGCTGGTCGTACCCGCAGACGGGCATCGTCGCGACGATCCGGCACGCGCGTCCGCACGGGGGCCGGGCGACCGAGCACTTCCTCCCGAGCGGGCCGTTCGCGATCCTGCCGCTGGCCGACGGGCCGCAAGGGCACCGCTCCTCGATCGTCTGGACCGAGCGGGCCGCCGACGTCGACGCCCTGCTCGGGGGCGAGCCCGACGCGGTGCTGGCCGAGATCGAGCGCCGGTTCACGCCCGATCTCGGGCGGCTGGCCCTGGAGCAGGGCCCGAGCGCCCATCCGCTCGCCTTCGGCATCGCCCGGCGCTTCCGCGCCGAACGCCTCGCGCTCCTGGGGGATGCCGCCCACGTCATCCACCCGATCGCGGGCCAGGGCCTCAATCTCGGCCTGGCGGATGCGGCGGCCCTCGCCGAGGCGGTCACCGGCGCCCTGCGCCTCGGGCTCGATCCCGGCGCGGCGGACGTGCTCGTCGCCTACGAGCGGGCGCGCCGGTTCGACACGCTGGCGATGGCGGCGGCGACCGACGGGCTCAACCGGCTGTTCTCGAACGACGCCCTGCCGCTGCGGATCGCCCGCGACCTGGGCCTCGGCCTCGTCGACCGGATGCCTGGCCTCAAGCGCTTCTTCGTCGGCGAGGCCGCCGCCGCGCGCGGCGCCCAGCCGCGCCTGCTGCGCGGCGAGGCGCTCTGACGTCATCTCTTCGACGCGCCCGGCTCTCTCCCCGTCCGCGGGGACGGGAGCCGGGCGCGGGCCTCGATCGGCCCGGGGAAACCCTTCAGGCCTTGGCCTTCTTGGCGCGGTCGATCGCCTCGTGGATCAGGCGGTGGGCCTCGGCCTTGTCGCCCCAGCGCACGAACTTGACCCACTTGCCGGGCTCGAGATCCTTGTAGTGCTCGAAGAAGTGCTGGATCTGCTGGATCGTGATCTCGGGCAGGTCGGTGTAGTTCTCGATCCGGTCGTAGCGCTTGGTGAGGTGGCGCGAGGGCACGGCGATGATCTTCTCGTCCTCGCCGCCCTCGTCCTCCATTACCATCACGCCGACCACGCGGGCGCTCATGATCGCGCCGGGCGCCACGGCGCGGGTGTTGGCCACCAGCACGTCGCAGGGGTCGCCGTCGCCGGACAGGGTGTGCGGGATGAAGCCGTAGTTCCCCGGGTAGAACATCGGGGTGTAGAGGAAGCGGTCGACGACGAGCGCGCCGGCCTCCTTGTCCATCTCGTACTTGATCGGTTCGCCGCCGAGCGGCACCTCGATGATGACGTTGACGTCGTGCGGCGGGTTCTTGCCGATCGAGATGTTGTCGATGATCATGGCGCTGGCGCATCCCGGAAGATCGGGGCCTCGCCCCGTTGCGCGGGTCTCATAAAGCCCTTGGCGCGCGAAGCAAATCCGCGCCGCGCCGCACGCCGCGACGAACGGGAAGAACCGTCAGCCGAACAGGTAGCCGACCTTCGGCAGCGGCACGCCGGCCAAGCGGTCGAGCGCGCGCGGGCCGGGTCGCCCGCCGAGGCCGGCGTAGAAGTCGGCGGCGCGGGCGTTGTCCTCCAGCGTCCAGGCGCCGATCCGCGCCAGGCCGTGGTCGGCGAGGTCGTTGCGGACCGCCAGGAACAGGCGCCGCCCGAGGCCGACGCCCTGGTATTCCGGCCGGAGATAGAGCTCGTCGACCTCGCCCTCGACGCCGAGCGACCGGCTGCGGGCGCGGCCGTAGCCGGCGTAGCCGACCACCGTGTCGGCGGTCTCGACCACCGCGATCGGCCGGCCGCGCTTGAGCGCGGCGCGCCACCACGCGCCGTCGCGCTGCGCGATCAGCCGCTCCAGCGCCACGCCCGGGATGATCCCGCGATAGGCCTCGCGCCAGGCCGCATCGAACACCGCCGACAGCGCGCCGACATCCGCGTTGCGGGCCCGGCGGATGCTCGTGGTGCGGGTGCTCATGGCCGGACCCTTCGGTTCGATCGTGCGGTTGGCGGGGGGCAACCCGCGGCAGGCCGTCAGGTTCGCCCCCGATCGGGGCGAACAGAAGGCAGCCAAGCGCCCTTCGCGACCGGCACAGGCAAGGGAGATGCCGAATTGCCGGCCCGGGGGCGCGCTGATAGAGCCTGCCCCTCGCCACCACCGCGAGAGCCCGTGTTCAACCGCTTCCTCAGCCCCGAGACCCGCTACGCCCGGCGCATGGCCCGCATCGAGCGCTTCGCGCGGCCGATCAGCGGCGCGCCGGCACGGCTCGGCGCCTGGGCGAACATGCTGTTCGTCGATCACGGCATCTTCCGGATGGCCTATCTCAACCGCCACCGGATCGGCACGGGCAAGATGTGGCGCTCGGCCCAGCCGGGCCCGCACCAGCTGGCGCGCTTCCGGGCGGAGGGGGTCCGCACCGTGGTCTCGCTGCGCGGCGGGCGCGAGCACGGCTCCTGGCCGCTGGAGCGCGAGGCCTGCGAGCGCCAGGGGCTCAAGCTCGTCGAGTTCGTGCTGCGCTCGCGCGAGCCGCCCTCCCGCGAGACGATCCTGGCCGCGCGCGACTTCTTCGCCGGCCTCGAATACCCGGCGGTGATGCACTGCAAGTCGGGCGCCGACCGGGCGGGCCTAGGCGCCGCCCTCTACCTGATCCTGCACGAGGACCGCCCGGTGGCGGAGGCCGCGCGCCAGCTCTCGGCCCGCTACGGCCATTTCCGCTTCGCCAAGACCGGGATCCTGGATGCGTTCTTCGCCCGCTACGCCCTCGAGGGCGCAGGGCAGGGGCTCGACTTCCTGACCTGGGTCGAGACCGTCTACGACCCGGAGGCGCTCAAGCGCGGCTTCCGGCCGGGCTTCTGGTCCGACGTGGTGGTCGACCGGGTGATCGGGCGGGAGTGAGCTACTCCGCCGCCGGCCGCGCCGCGTCGCGGAACGGGTGGGCCGGGTAGGTCCCGACGATCCGCAGCTCGCGCGAGAAGTAGGCGAGCTCGGCCAGCGCGCGGGCGAGGCCCGGCTCCTCGGGATGGCCGTCGACCTCGGCGTAGAACTGCGTCGCGGTGAACTCGCCGTCGACCATGTAGCTCTCGAGCTTCGACATGTTGACGCCGTTGGTCGCGAAGCCGCCGAGCGCCTTGTAGAGCGCGGCCGGGATGTTGCGCACCCGGAAGACGAAGCTCGTCACCATCGGGCGGTCGCCCGCCGCCACCGGCAGGGCCTCGGGGCGGAACACCACGAAGCGCGTCGTGTTGTGGGCCTCGTCCTCGACGTCGCGGGCGAGGATGTCGAGGCCGTAGACCTCCGCCGCCAGAGCCGGCGCCAGCGCCGCGCGGGAAGGATCGCCCGCCTCCATCACCTCGCGGGCGGCGCCCGCGGTGTCGCCGGCCACCACCGCCTTGAGGCCGAGCCGCCGGATGATGCGACGGCACTGGCCGAGCGCGTGGACGTGGGTGTGGACCGAGCGCAGGTCCTCGATCCGCGTGCCCGGCAGCACCATGAGCTGGAAGTGGATCGGCAGGAAGTGCTCGGCGACGATGTGCAGGGCCGAGGTCGGGATCAGGTGGTGGATGTCGGCGACGCGGCCGGCGATCGAGTTCTCGATCGGGATCATCGCCGCCTGCGCACGGCCCTCGGTGACCGCCGCGAAGGCGTCCTCGAAGGTGGGGCAGGGCAGGGCGGTCCAGTCCGGGTAGGCCTCCGCGCAGATGATGTGCGAGTTGGCGCCGGGCTCGCCCTGGTAGCTGATGGTCTTCGGATCGGTCATCGCAACGGTCAGTTGAGGCGGCGGGCGCCGAGCAGCGCGCGGGCGCGCTCCAGGTCGGCGGGGGTGTCGACGCCGAGCGGCAGGTCGTCGACGATCGCGGCGTCGATGCGCATCCCGGCCTCCAGCGCGCGGAGCTGCTCCAGCTTCTCGCGGGTCTCGAGCTCGCCCGGCGGCAGCGCCATGAAGCGCGCCAGCGCCCGGCGGCGATAGGCGTAGAGGCCGATATGGTGGAACAGCGGCCCATCGCCCCAGGGGGCGCGGGCGCGGGTGAAGTAGAGCGCGCGCAGGCGCTCCGGCCCGACCGTGTGGCCGACGAGCTTGACCACGTTCGGGTTCTCGGCCTCCGCCGGGTCGACGATCGGCGCGCACAGCGTGGCGATGTCGACCGCGCGGTCGGCGAGCAGCGCCACCGCCGCCCCGATCGCCCGCGGATCGATCGTCGGCAGGTCGCCCTGCACGTTGACGACGACGTCGTGGTTGCCCTGCGGGTCGACGATCTCCAGGGCCTCGGCGAGGCGGTCGGAGCCCGACGGGTGATCGGCCCGCGTCATCACCGCGACGCCGCCCACCGCCTCGACCGCGGCGGCGATCTCGGCGGTGTCGGTGGCGACGACCACCGGCCCGATCCCGGCCTCGACCGCGCGGCGCCAGACATGCACGATCATCGCCTCGCCGGCGATCAGCGCCAGGGGCTTGTTCGGCAGCCGCGTCGCCGCGAGGCGGGCGGGGATCAGGACGAGGGGATCGGACATCGACGGGCGATCTGCGGGACGGCGGCCGGGCCGCGGGCCGGTGCTTAACAGGCGCCCGCCGGCTTGTCATCGAAGCCGTGCGCCGGGCCTCGGGCGCGCGGCGCGGGCACTCGCGCCGCCCGGGCGCGTCGAGGCGGGCGGCGGCGTGCGACCAATCGTGTGCCGACTGTCACCCATTCCGCCATTGTCAAGGTCGGCTTCGAGCGGCTAAGCACCCACGAAATCTTCCAAAGTCCGGCGCCGGCAGGCCGGGCGCGGATTCGCCCGCCGCGCAGCGCGACAGGAGTTGAAGAAAGCATGGACTCGTTCGAGCTGAACAAGGTGGCCGGTGCAGTGCTCGGCGCCCTGCTGTTGGTGGCCGGATCGGGCTTCGTCGCCGAGCTGATCTACCATCCCAAGCCCGCGGGCAAGGCCGGCTACGACCTGCCCGAGGCCAAGGAGGAGAGCGCCGCGGCGCCCGAGGCCGCCAAGGTCGAGCCGATCGCCGTGCGGCTGGCCTCCGCCAACGTCGAGAAGGGCCAGGGCGGCACCAAGGCGTGCCAGGCCTGCCACAGCTTCGAGAAGGGCGGCCCGAACAAGGTCGGCCCCGACCTGTGGGAGGTGGTCGAGCGCAAGAAGGGCAGCCACGAGGGCTTCGACTACTCGGCCGGCATGAAGGAGAAGGGCGGCACCTGGACCTACGCCGACCTCGACGAGTTCCTCACGAGCCCCAAGGCCTACGTGAAGGGCACCAAGATGGCGTTCGCCGGCATCAGCTCGCCTCAGGAGCGCGCCAACGTCATCGCCTACCTCCACACCCTGTCGGACAGCCCCAAGCCGCTGCCGGCGGTCGAGAAGGCGGCCGATGCCAAGCCGGCCGATGCCAAGCCCGCCGACAAGCCGGCCGACGACAAGCCCGCCGAAGCCAACCCCGCCGAAGCCAAGCCGGCGGACAAGCCGACCTCCGAGAAGCCGGCGGCCGGCAAGGCCTCCGAGGGCAAGGACAGCCCGGCCAAGCCCGCCGACACCAAGGCGGAGGGCGCCAAGCCGGTGACCGAGAAGCCGCCGGGCGCGCCCGCCGGCGCCGGCTCCGAGAACCGCAACGCGGTCGAGCAGAAGTCGGCGCCCGAGAGCAGCGGGCCGTCGCCCGCCGCCGACACGGCGCCTGCGCCGACCGCGCCGCCGGCGCCCGCGACCACCGAGGCGCCGGCCAAGGCCGACCCCGCGGCGGAGCAGAAGGCCCAGGATCTCAAGGCGAACGGCAGCGAGCAGGGCGTCCCCGCCGACAAGCCGCAATAGCCCGGCACGGACGGGATCGGACGACGAGGGCCGGGCGGCGACGCCCGGCCCTTTTTCGTCCCGCCGCGACGGTCGGCCCCGGCCGCCATGCGCGGGCGCGTGTTGACCCGCGGGGCGATCCTACCGCAAACCGGACCCGACCCGGCGCGCCCGGTGCGCCACGCACCCGGACCGCCCTTCGCGATCACCGCGTCGCGACCCCACCCTCGCGAACAAGGACGCGATCCGTGACCCTCTCTCCCCCTCCGAACTCGTTCCGCACCGGCCCCGACGAGCGCGGCCGGTTCGGCATCTTCGGCGGCCGCTTCGTCGCCGAGACGCTGATGCCGCTGATCCTCTCCCTGGAAGAGGCCTACGCCGCGGCCAAGGCCGACCCGGGGTTCCAGGCCGAGATGGACGGCTACCTCAAGCACTACGTCGGCCGGCCGAGCCCGCTCTACTTCGCGGAGCGGCTGACCGAGCATTGCGGCGGCGCGAAGATCTACTTCAAGCGCGACGAGCTGAACCACACCGGCTCGCACAAGGTGAACAACGTCCTCGGGCAGATCCTGCTCGCCCGCCGGATGGGCAAGAAGCGGATCATCGCCGAGACCGGCGCCGGCCAGCACGGCGTCGCCACCGCGACCCTCTGCGCCCGGTTCGGCCTGACCTGCGTGGTCTACATGGGCGCCGTCGACGTGGCGCGCCAAGCCCCGAACGTCTTCCGGATGAAGATGCTCGGCGCCGAGGTGATCCCGGTCGAGTCCGGCACCAAGACCCTGAAGGACGCGATGAACGAGGCCCTGCGCGACTGGGTCACCAACGTCGCCGACACGTTCTACTGCATCGGCACGGTCGCTGGCCCGCACCCCTATCCGGCGATGGTGCGCGACTTCCAGTCGATCATCGGCCGCGAGACCAAGGAGCAGATGCTGGAGGCCGAGGGGCGGCTGCCCGATTCGCTCGTGGCCTGCATCGGCGGCGGCTCCAACGCGATGGGGCTGTTCCACCCCTTCCTCGACGACCGCGACGTGGAGATCTTCGGCGTCGAGGCCGCCGGCCACGGCGTCTCGTCGGGCCTGCACGCGGCCTCGCTCTCGGGCGGACGGCCGGGGGTGCTGCACGGCAACCGCACCTACCTGCTGATGGACGACGACGGGCAGATCGCGGACGCGCACTCGATCTCGGCCGGCCTCGACTATCCCGGCATCGGCCCCGAGCACGCCTGGCTGCACGAGGCCGGCCGCGTCACCTACCTCTCGGCCACCGACCAAGAGGCGCTCGGCGCGTTCAAGCTGTGCTCGATGCTCGAGGGCATCATCCCGGCGCTGGAGCCGGCCCACGCCCTCGCCAAGGTGCTGGAGATGGCCCCGAAGAAGCCGGCCGACCATCTCATGGTGATGAACCTGTGCGGCCGCGGCGACAAGGACATCCCGCAGGTGGCGGAGATCTTCGGGACGAAGCTCTGAGACTGCAAGCCCTCTCCCCGCACCCAAGTCGGGCCTGCCCGACTTGGGCACACGGGGTGCGGATCTCGGGCGAGCACGAGATCCGTCGGGGAAGGGAAGAGCCGGTCCTACACCACCACCGTGATCGCCTGCGCCGCGCGGGTCAGGCCGGTGTAGAGCCACCGCGCCCGGTGCTCGCGGAAGGCGAACGATTCGTCGAACAGCACCACCTTGTCCCACTGCGAGCCCTGCGCCTTGTGGACGGTGAGGGCGTAGCCGTAGGTGAACTCGTCGGTCTCCCGGCGCAGGAAGGCCGGGATCTCCTCCTCCGACCCGGAAATCACGGCGCGTAAAACCTTGATGTCGATGGCGCGCTTGCGCGTGCCGGCGTCGTCCTCCGGCACCACGTCGAGGCGGATCGTGTCGGGGCGGGGCGGTGCGCGCAGGGCCTGCACGGTCCAGGTCGAGCCGTTGAGCAGGCCCTTGGTGCGGTCGTTGCGCAGGCAGACCAGCTTCTCGCCCACCGCCGGCATCGGGTCGACGTGGCCGGCCAGCTCCCGCAGCCGCCCGTTGTAGAGACGGCGGGTCTTGTTCATGCCCACCAGCACCTGGTCGCAGTCGAGCACCTGGGTCGGGTCGATGGCGCGGCGCGAGACCACGCGGCTGGCGCCGTACTCGCCGAGCGCGAGCCGGCCGCCCTCGCGCACCGTCATCGCCATGCGCACGATCGGGTCGTCCTTGGCCTGGCGGTGGACCTCGGTCAGCATCACGTCGGGCTCGGCCTCGGTGAAGAAGCCACCGCCGCGCACCGGCGGCAGCTGCGCCGGGTCGCCGAGCACCAGCACCGGCTTGTCGAACGACAGCAGGTCGTGGCCGAGGTCGGAATCGACCATCGAGCACTCGTCGATGACGATGAGGTCGGCCTTGGCCGCCGGCCCGGCGCGGTTCAGCGAGAAGGCGGGGCCGCCCTCTTCCGTCTCCTTGGTGCGGTAGATCAGCGAGTGGATCGTCGCGGCGTCCTGGCAGCCCTTCTGGCGCATCACCGAGGCCGCCTTGCCGGTGAAGGCGCCGAACACCACCGAGCCGTCGACGTCGTCGGCGATGCGGCGGGCCAGCGTGGTCTTGCCGGTGCCGGCGTAGCCGAACAGCCGGAACACCTGGGCGGCGCCCTTGTCCTTGCGCCAGGCGGCGATGGCCTTCAGCGCCGCGTCCTGCTGCGGGGCGAAGCTTTTGGGGAGGCCCTCGCTCACGGCCAGCGCACGGTCGGCGGCAGCGACGACAGGATCGAGGCGACGTTGCCGCCGGTCTTCAGGCCGAAGATCGTGCCGCGGTCGTGGAGCAGGTTGAACTCGACGTAGCGCCCGCGCCGCACCTGCTGCTCCAGCCGGTCGGCCTCGGTCCAGGGCGTCGCGACGTTGCGCCGGACGATCTCGGGATAGGCCGCGAGGAAGGCGCCGCCGACGTCGCGGGTGTAGGCGAGGTCGGCCTGCGGGTCGCCGGTCCAGTGGTAGTCGTAGAAGATCCCGCCGACGCCGCGGGGCTCCTTGCGGTGCGGCAGGTAGAAGTATTCCTCGCACCACTGCTTGTACTTGTCGTAGTTCGCCGCCGGGGCGTGGGCGTCGCAGGCTGCCTTGAGGCAGGCGTGGAAGTGCTGCGTGTCGGGGTCGTCCTGCGTCCGCCGGCGCTCGAGCACCGGGGTGAGGTCGGCCCCGCCGCCGAACCACGTCTTCGTCGTTACCACGAAGCGGGTGTTCATGTGGACCGTCGGCACGTTCGGGTTCCACGGATGCGCGATCAGCGAGATGCCGGTGGCGAAGAAGCGCGGATCCTCCGCAGCGCCCGGCATCTGGGCGCGGAACTCCGGCGCGAACTCGCCGTGCACCGCCGAGACGTGGACGCCGGCCTTCTCGAACACCCGGCCGTGCAGCATCGCCATGGTGCCGCCGCCACCGGGCCGGCCGGTGTGGTCGGTCCGCTCCCAGGGGGTTTTTTCGAAGTGCCCAGCCGCAGCGGGTGCGTCCGGATGGAACGGCCCCTCGGCCTCGGCCTCCAAGGTCTCGAGCGCGCCGACGATGCGGTCGCGCAGCGTCGTGAACCACGCGGTCGCCTCGGCCTTGAGCGCCGTGACGTCGGCCTCGGGCAGGCGGGGGCGGGCTGTCTCGGTGTCCGGCATCGTCATGGACGGGATGTCCCACTCCGCCCCGGCGGCGTCAATTCACGCATCGCGAAACCGGGCTTCGACCCGCGCTTGACTTCGAGCGCGCTCGAAGCCGTAGCCTCGATGGCATCGTGGCGAGGGCCCAAAGGGTCAAAGGGCCGAGAGGCAAGCGGTGCATGCGGATCGGCGAACTCGCCAAACGCTCGGGCCTGACGGCCCACACCCTCCGCTACGACGAGCGGATCGGGCTGCTGCCGTTCGTCGAGCGGGACGCCGCGGGGCACCGGGACTACGACGGGTCGATCCTGGCCTGGATCGGCTTCCTCGACCGTCTCAAGACCACCGGCATGCCGATCCGGACGATGCTGCATTATGCGGCCCTGCGGCGCGCCGGACCGGCGACGGCTCCGGAACGGCGCCTGCTGCTCGAACGGCATCGCGCGCAGGTCCGCACGCACGTCGCCGCGTTGCAGGACGCCCTGGCCGCCCTCGACACGAAAATCGCCGGCTATGCCTGCTCGACCGAAGGGATGCACGATGACGACCGACCAGAGCCCGACCCCGGAAAGCCGCTACGCGCGGGGCGCCCGCGCGCTCGCTGAGATCGACGGGCAGGCCGGGGAGCACGTGATCGCGGCGCTGTCCGGCATCGCCCCGGATTTCGCCCGCTACCTGATCGAGTTCCCGTTCGGCGACATCTACAGCCGCCCCGGCCTCGACCTGCGATCGCGGGAGATCGCCACGATCGCGGCGCTGACGGCGATGGGCAACGCCGCGCCGCAGCTTAAGGTCCACATCGAGGCGGGCCTGAACGTCGGCCTGTCCCGCGACGAGATCACCGAGGTGATCATGCAGATGGCGGTCTATGCCGGCTTCCCGGCCGCCCTCAACGGCCTGTTCGCCGCCAAGGAGGTCTTCGCGGCCCGCGCGCCGGCGTGACGCCGATCGCGCGGGCGCGAGCCACCGCCCACGGCGGCGAACCGGCGCGAGGCGCCCGGCGACACCGGCGGGCGCCTCGCGCCGGTTC
>NZ_VRUU01000138.1 GCF_008039875.1 Methylobacterium sp. WL119
GGGTGGGCCTCGCGTCAGCGAGGGTCGGGAGAGGGGAGCGACCTCTCCGGACAGCGCGCTCCCCTCTCCCGACCCGCTTCGCGGGCCACCCTCCCCCGCAGAGGGGGGGGAAGAGCCCTGTCGAGACTTCAGCGGCTTCCCCGGACGGGGTTTCGCCTCACACGAACAGCCGCTCGCCCTGCAGGTCCTTGTACAGCCCCGCCACCTGCTCGCCGTAGCCGTTGTAGATCAGCGTCGGGACGCGGGTGTCGGTGCCGAGCACGCGCTCGCTCGCCTGGCTCCAGCGCGGGTGCGGCACCGCCGGGTTGACGTTGGCCCAGAAGCCGTATTCGGACGGGCCGAGCGCCTCCCAGAAGGTCTTCGGCCGCTCGGCCACGAACGAGACCTTCACGATCGACTTGATCGACTTGAACCCGTACTTCCACGGCAGCGCGAGGCGGATCGGCGCGCCGAACTGGTTCGGCAGCGCCTTGCCGTAGATGCCGGTGGCGACGAAGGCGAGGTCGTTGCCGGCCTCCGCCATCGTCAGCCCCTCGACGTAGGGCCACGGGTAGAAGGTGCGCTGGCCCGGCGCCATCTTGCGGTCGAGGAAGGTCGTCAGCTGGACGTACTTCGCCCCCGAGGCGGGCTTCGCCAGCGCCACGAGCTTGGACAGCGGGAAACCGGTCCACGGCACCGCCATCGACCACGCCTCGACGCAACGGTGGCGGTAGAGCCGCTCCTCCAGCCCGATCTTGCGGATCAGGTCCTCGACGCCGAGCTCGAACGGTTTCTCGACGAGGCCGTCGACCTTGATCGTCCACGGGCTGGTCTTGAGCGCGTCGGCGGCCGGCAGCACGGTCTTCGAGGTGCCGAACTCGTAGAAGTTGTTGTAGTCGCCGCTGAAGGCCTCCGGCGTCAGCGGGCGGTCGAGGGCGTAGGCGTCGTTGCGCTTGGCCGGATAGGGCCCCGTGTCGGCGAAGGCCCGCCCGCCCAGCATCGCCGCCGCGGCGAGCCCGGCGGAGCCGCCGAGCAGCGCCCGCCGGTCGAGGAACACGGATTCCGGGGTAACGAGGTGCTCGGGAATCTCCCAGCCGCGCAACCGCTTGATCAGCATCGTCGTCTCCGCACTGTCCTGCCCGCCACGTGTCGCGACCGTCCCCTCGAGGAGCCGGTGGACCGCTGCGCGCGTCTTGTTCGCCGTCTACGGCGGAGGGGTTACCTCCGTTTCGGATCCGGTCGGCGGCGCTTCGTCGCGGAGCATCCGGCGCAGAACCTTGCCGACGTTGGTCTTCGGCAGGCTCTGGTGCAGCACGACCCTGCGCGGCACCTTGTAGCCGGTGAGCTGGGTCCGGGCATGCGCGCGGATCGCCTCGGCGGTGAGCGCGGGGTCGCGCAGGACGACGTGGGCCACCACCATCTCGCCGGTCTCGGCGTGGGGCGCGCCGACCACGGCGCATTCGAGCACGCCGGGATGGGCCGACAGCACGTCCTCGACCTCGTTCGGGTAGACGTTGAAGCCGGAGACGAGGATCATGTCCTTCATCCGGTCGACGATCCGCACCTGGCCGTCCGTCTCCATCACGGCGATGTCGCCGGTGCGGAAGAACCCGTCCGCGGTGGTCGCCGCGGCGGTCTCGTCGGGGCGCTTCCAGTAGCCCTTCATCACCTGCGGCCCGTGCACGCAGATCTCGCCGGGGGTGCCGGCGGGCACCGGCATCCCGTCCGAGCCGCGGATCGACACGTCGGTCGAGGGCAGCGGATAGCCGATCGTGCCGGACCACGCCGCGAGGCGATACGGGTTGACGCAGACCACCGGCGAGGTCTCCGACAGGCCGTAGCCCTCGATGATGGTCTTGCCGGTGATCGCCTTCCAGCGCGCGGCGACCGCGCTCTGCACCGCCATGCCGCCGGCTACCACGTAGTCGAGCTGCGAGAAGTCGACCGTGCCGATCTTCGGGTGGTTGTTCAGCAGGTTGAAGAGCGTGTTGACGCCGGAGAAGTGGGTGAACCGGGTCCTCGACAGCGTCCTCACGAAGCCGTCGCCGTCGCGCGGGTTCGGGATCAGGAGGCAGCTCCCGCCGGTGCGCATGAAGAAGAAGAAGCAGCAGGTCAGCGCGAAGATGTGATACAGCGGCAGCGCCGTGACCATCACCCGGCCGGGCTCGTCGAGGCCCTCGAACCAGACCTCGCTCTGGACGACGTTCACCATGATGTTGCGGTGGGTCAGCATCGCCGCCTTGGCGACGCCGGTGGTGCCGCCGGTGTATTGCAGGAAGGCGAGGTCGTCCTGCGTCACGGCGGCCTTCGGCGCCGTCAGCCCCCTGCCCTGACGCATCACCGCGTCGAGCCGCACCGCCTTGCCCGCCGGCAGGACGAAGGGCGGCACCGCCTTCTTCAGGTGGCGGGAGGCGAGGTCGATCACCCGGCCCTTGAGCCCGAGGCCGTCGCCCGGACCGGCGAGCACCACGTGGTCGAGGGCGATCCCGGGCAGCGCCTCGGCGACGGTGTGGGCGAAGTTCTCGAGCACGAACAGGATGCGGGCGCCGGAATCGTTGAGCTGCGCCGACAGCTCGCGCGGCGTGTAGAGCGGGTTGATGTTCACCACCGTGCCGCCGGCGACCAGCACCCCGAAGATCGCCACCGCGTAGGCCGGCACGTTCGGCATCATGATCGCGACGCGGTCGCCCTTGGCGAGGCCCTGGGCGGCGAGCCACGCGGCGACGGCACGGCTGGCGCTCCCGAGCGCGGCATAGGACATCGAGGAGCCGAAGCACGTCAGCGCCGGCCGGTCGGCGAAGCGCGCCGTGCTGGTCTCGAACAGGTCGACGAGGGTGCCGAGGCTGTCGGCGTCGATCTCCGCCGGCATGCCCGGCGGGTAGGCGGCGAGCCATGGGCGCGGTGCCCGGCTGTCCTGGATCACGGCGTTTCTCCATCGCGCGCGGCATTCGCGGCCACGCTTATCGGCTTTGTGCGTTCGCTCCCCTTGGCCCGGACTGTGGGGGATCGCTCCGCCCGCGGCAAGCAAGCGCCGGCGCCGAGGGTCCGCCGCGGCTGACAGCGCGGCCGTTATGGTGCGGCGATGCGGGCGCGCAGGCGGAAGGCCGAGACGACGGCGTGCGGCAGGGCGGCCGCCAGGACCAGGAGCGCGGCGATGCCGGCCTCCCGCGCGGTGAACGCCCGGTGCGGCCACGGCCCCGCGCCCTCGCTCCTCGCGAGCCCGAGCAGGGCGGCGGCGAACCACAGGGAAAGGACGCTGCAGAAGGCCAGCCCGATGCGGGCGCGCCAGCCGTCGCGCGGGCGGAGGCGCCCGCTGGCGAGCCAGCCGAACAGGCCGAGGATCGCGCCGAAGGCGATCGCCCCGACCGCGGCCCCGAGGGCGTAGGCGAGCCAGAGCGGCTGGCCGGTCAGGAACGCCATGCTGCCGCTGCCGTAGGCGCCGCGCAGGATCACGCCGCCGAAGGTCGGGTAAGACCCGGCCGCCAGCAGCGCCGCGATCCCGACGGCGCACCAGGCGACGCGGCGCGGCAACCCGGCCGGCCCCGGCGCCGCGGCCGTCGCGACGAGGCGGGCGACGCCGTAGACCAGGGCGAAGGCGAACAGGGGATAGCTGTCGAGGAAGAACCCGTAGGCGCGCGGCGCCAGCCAGTCCGGCAGGTCGGAGCGCTGGCTGACCCCGGTCGCGGCGACGAGACCGAGGCAGAGCAACGCCGCCGCCACGGGTGCGGCCGCGAGGGTTGTCCTGCGCATCGGGCGCTCCGCCGTGACGCGGCCGGGCCGCTACTTCGCCTCGTAGTGGTCGCGCACCAGCCGGTCCAGCAGGCGCACGCCCCAGCCGGCGCCCCAGCTCTTGTTGATCTCGCTCGCGGTCGAGGACATGCCGACGCCCGCGATGTCGAGATGCGCCCACGGCACGTCGTTGACGTAGCGCTTGATGAAGGCCGCCGCCGTCGCGGCGCCGCCGTGGCGGCCGCCGGTGTTCTTCATGTCGGCGAACTTCGAGTCGATCGCCTTGTCGTAGGCGGGAATGAGCGGCATCCGCCAGACCTTCTCGCCGACCGCCTCGCCGGTGGCGTGGATCTTCGCCGCCAGGTCGTCGTCGTTCGAGAACAGGCCGGCGATGTCCTGGCCCAGCGCCACGATGATCGCGCCGGTGAGCGTGGCGAGGTCGATCATGAATTTCGGCTTGTAGGCGCCCTGCACGTGCCAGATCACGTCGGCGAGGACGAGGCGGCCTTCCGCGTCGGTGTTGATCACCTCGATGGTCTGGCCCGACATCGAGGTGACGATGTCGGACGGCCGGTAGGAGGCGCCGTCGGGCATGTTCTCGACGATGCCGATGGCGCCGACCACGTTGACCCGCGCCTTGCGGGCGGCGAGCGCGTGCAGGGTGCCGACGACGGCGGCCGCGCCGCCCATGTCGCCCTTCATGTCCTCCATGCCGCCGGCCGACTTGATCGAGATGCCGCCGGAATCGAACACCACGCCCTTGCCGATGAAGGCCACCGGCGCCTCGCCGGCCGGGCCGCCGTTCCAGCGCATCACCACGACCCGCGGCTCGCGCACCGAGCCCTGCGCCACGGCCAGCAGCGCGCCCATGCCGAGCTCGCGCATCCGGGCCGGCTCCAGCACCTCGACCTCGACGCCGAGCCTGGTCAGCTCGGAGGCGCGACGGGCGAACTCTTCCGGCGTCAGGACGTTCGGCGGCTCGTTGATCAGGTCGCGGGCCAGCGTCACGCCTTCGGCGACGGCGGTGCTCGCCTGCGCCGCGGCCTCGGCCTCGGCGTGGCCGGCGAGCATCAAGGTCAGCGTGGTCGCGGCCTTGGTGTCCTCGGCGTCGGGCTTCTTCTTGGTCTTGTAGCGGTCGAAGCCGTAGCTGCGCAGGCGCGCGCCGAGGGCGAAGTCGGCGGCGTTCGCCGCCGCGATCGCGGCGCCCGGCCAGTCGAGCACCACGCGCGCCTCGCGGCCCGAGACCTTGCCCGCGGTGAAGCCGCCGAGAACCGGCCAGTCGATCTTGGCGCGGTCCTTGTCGGTGCCGAGGCCGACCACCACCAGCCGAACGGCGTCGACGCCGGCCGGCGCCGGCAGCACCAGCGCGCTCGAGGCCCGCGCCTTGAACTTCTCGCTGCCGGCGGCGCGGGCGATCAGGTCGATGCCGCCCTGGCCGAGCGCATCCCGCGCGCCCGCGCCGAGCACGAGGTCGTCGCCGACGAACACCACGAGGTCCCCGGATCCGCCCCGGCCGAGGGGGGCGAAATGGATGGTGATGCCGTCCGACATGGCGTTGCCTTCTGCCCTGTTCCGCTGTCACGAGCGTGCTCGACAGCCGCACGCCCATCGGTGCCCTGTGTAGCCGGTGAGGCGGAGAACGCAACGCGACCCGGGCGCCCTCGAAAGGCCCCAGTTCACGCGCCATCGGAAAGGACGGCCGGGCGATCCGGCGACGGGGCCCCAGACCGTGCGGGCGGGCGCGGCGACGGGCGGGCATGGCGGAAGTAGGGGTTCGATGACGCAGATCGCGCGCTACATCTTCCGCATCGCGCTCGGGGCCTTCCTCGCCTGCCTCGTCGGCCTCACCGGCACGATCTGGGTGACGCAGGCGCTGCGCGAGCTCGACCTGATCACGGCCAAGGGCCAGACCGTGCTGGTCTTCCTGTTCATCACCGGCCTGTCGTTGCCGACCCTCGTCGTTGTGATCGCGCCGGTGGCCCTGTTCATCGCCGTCGTCTACGCGCTCAACCGCCTCAACGGCGATTCCGAGCTGATCGTGATGTCGGCGGCCGGGATGAAGCCGCGTGCGATCCTGCGGCCGTTCCTCACGCTGGCCTTCGCGGTGAGCGCGCTGGTCGGGTTCGTGACCATCGTGGTGATGCCGGCGAGCTTCCAGGAGCTGCGCGACGTGATCACCCGCGTGCGCGGCGACTTCATCGCCAACGTCGTCAAGGAAGGGCAGTTCACCCAGCTCGACAACGGCATCACCTTCCACTTCCGCGAGCGCGGCCCCGGCGGCGCCCTGCTCGGCCTGTTCATCCAGGACCGGCGCGAAGCCGGCAAGACCAAGGTCTATCTCGCCGAGCGCGGCAACGCGATCGACGTGGACGGCGGCAGCTACCTCGCCCTGCAGAACGGCAGCGTGCACCAGCAGCAGAAGGATTCGCGGGACAGCTCGATCCTGACCTTCGAGCGCTACACGATCGACCTCGCGGCCTTCGCGCCGCCCGACGGCGACACGGTGTACAAGCCGCGCGAGCGCTCGACCGCGCAGCTGCTCTTCCCCGACAGGACCGAGGGCTACTTCCAGCTGCAGAAGGGCCGCTTCCGCGCCGAGCTGCACGACCGGCTCTCGGCCTGGCTCTACCCGCTCGCCCTGGTCTTCATCGCGTTCGCGGCGCTCGGCGACCCGCGCACCACCCGACAGGGCCGGGCCGGCGCGGTCGCGAGCGCGGTCATCGCGGTCATCGCCCTGCGCATCGCCGGCTTCACCGCGACCAGCGCGGCGACCCGCAGCGCCGGGGCGGTGGCGGCGATCTACGCGGTGCCGCTGCTGGCGATCGCGTTGTCGTCGCTGATCATCTTCCAGGGCCCGGCGGTGCGCGCCCTCAACGGCCGCCTCGCGGCCGCCGTGCGGGGGCGGTTCCGCGCGCCCCGCCTCGCCGCCGGCTGAAACCGCATGCTGATCGGGTTCACCCTCGGGCGCTACTTCGCGGCCCGCTTCGCGCGCACCGTGCTCGGCGTGTTCATCACGGTGTTCGCGCTGGTCTACACCCTCGATTTCGTGGAGCTGCTGCGCCGCGCCGGCGACGCGGAGGGCGCGTCCACAGGTTTGATGGCCCAGCTCTCGCTCTACCGCACGCCCGCGGTGGCCGAGGGCGTGCTGCCCTTCGCCGTGCTGTTCGGCTCGATGGCGGCCATGCTCCAGCTCTCGCGCAAGCTCGAGCTGGTGGTGGCGCGCGCCGCCGGGATCTCGGCCTGGCAGTTCCTGCAGCCGGGCTTCTTCGTCGCCCTGGCGCTCGGCGCCTTCACGGTCGGGGTCTACAACCCGGTCTCGGCGATGATGAAGCAGCGCTCGACCGAGATCGAGGCGAAGATCTTCGCCAAGTCGACCAAGGCGTCCTCGGGCAAGGACCTGTGGATCCGCCAGAAGAGCCTCGACGGCGGCGCGATCATCCGCGCCGAGACCGCGATCGAGGGCACGACGACGCTGGCCGGCGTGCAGGTCTTCACCTTCGACGATGCCGGCCTGTTCGTCTCGCAGATCGTCGCCGCGCGGGCGAGCCTGCACGACGGCTACTGGGAGCTGACCGACACCCGGGTGCTGACGCCGGGCAGCCCGC
The DNA here is from genome assembly GCF_008039875.1 of Methylobacterium sp. WL119. Taxonomy (GTDB): domain Bacteria; phylum Pseudomonadota; class Alphaproteobacteria; order Rhizobiales; family Beijerinckiaceae; genus Methylobacterium. The sequence continues at coordinate 7,314 of NZ_VRUU01000138.1, forward strand.
CGGAGGCCTTCGGCACCTACCTCATCGCCTCGACCCTCGATCCGAGCCAGGTGCGCCAGCGCTTCACCCCCCCGGAATCCGTGCCTTTCTGGCAACTACCCGACACCATCGCACGCACCGAGCGGGCCGGGTTGGATGCGACCCGCTACCGTCTCCAGTATGATGTGCTGTGGGCCCGGCCGATCCTCTTCCTGGCCATGGTCCTGGTGGCGGCAACCGTTTCCTTACGGTTCTTCCGCTTTGGTGGTGTGGGAAAGCTGGTGCTCGGAGGGGTCGCCGCGGGGTTCGCCCTGTACGTCGCCCGCCAGGTGATGGAAGGCCTCGGAGCCTCCGGGATCGTCGCGGCGCCGGTGGCGGCGTGGTTCCCGGCCGTGGTAGGAAGCCTTCTCGGTACGCTCACGCTTCTGTACCAGGAAGACGGCTGACGCCCGCTCTCCGGAGCGGGCACGGGAGACGGACGTGGACGGAAACGTGGCGGCGGGCGTCAGCGGAGTTGGGACAGGCGTTGCGTAAGGTCGCCGACATCGCGAAGGTCCTCGGGCTGCTGGCGCTGCTCTGCGCCGGCACGTCCGTCGGCGGTGCCGTGCCCGCGGGCGCCCAGGGCCTGCCGGGCGGCAAGCCGGTCGCCGGCAAGCCCGTGGCCGGCAAGCCCGGCGACAAGCTCCTCGTCGAGGCCGACGAGCTGATCTACGACAACGACAAGAACACCGTCACGGCGCGCGGCAACGCCGAGCTGCATTACGGCCCGCGCACGCTGCAGGCCGACCGCGTCCGCTACGACCGGGCCTCGAGCCGCGTCTTCGCCGAGGGCAACGTCCGCCTGACCGACCAGGACGGCGCCGTCGTCACCGGCGAGAAGATGGAGCTCACCGACGACTTCAAGAGCGGCTTCATCGACAGCCTGCGCATCCAGCAGACCGTGGAGCGCAAGGGCGAGACCATCCGCACGCGCTTCTCGTCGCCGCGCGGCGAGCGGCTGGAAGGCGAGCAGACCAGCTTCGATTCCGGCACCTACACCGCCTGCGAGCCGTGCCGCGACCACCCGGAGAAGCCGCCGCTGTGGCAGGTGCGCGCCGCCAAGATCATCCACAACAACGAGACCCACACGATCTACTTCGAAGACTCGACCGTCGAGATCGCCGGGATCCCGGTCGCCTACCTGCCGTATTTCGAGTCCGCCGACCCGACGGTGAAGCGCCAGAGCGGCTTCCTGACCCCGCGCTTCATCAACACGACGGCGCTCGGCACCGGCCTGACGGTGCCGTACTTCTTCAACCTCGCGCCGGATTACGACCTGACGCTGTCGCCGTCCTTCCTGAGCCGCCAGGGCGTGCTCGGGCAGGGCGAGTTCCGCCAGCGCCTCGACAACGGCAGCTACAACCTGCGAGTCTCGGGCATCTTCCAGACGACGCCCTCGGCCTTCCTGCCGGGACCGATCGGCGCGGGCGACCGCGATTTCCGCGGCTCGATCGAATCGAAGGGCCGGTTCTACATCAACGACCGCTGGCGCACCGGCTGGGACCTCGTCGGCGTGACCGACAAGTGGTTCCTCGACAACTACCGCATCCGCAACCAGTCGATCACGACGGACTACTTCCGAGAGGCGGTATCGACCGCGTACCTCACCGGCCAGGGCGACCGCTCGTACTTCGAGATGCGCGGCTACTACTTCAAGGGCCTGTCGAGCTTCGACTGGCAGAAGGAGCAGCCGCTGGTCCTGCCGGTGATCGACTACGACAAGCGCATCAACGGCCCGGGCGAGCTCGGCGGCGAGGTCCGCTTCCAGGCCAACATCACCAGCCTGACCCGCGAGGCGACGGACTTCCAGGGCCTGCCGCGCACCGGCACCTACCTGTTCAGCCCGAGCGTCAACGGCATCAGCTACCCGCTCTACGAGACCTGCACGACCTTCAACCGCAACACCTGCCTGGTGCGGGGCCTGGCCGGCACGGACACCCGCGCCTCGGCGCAGCTCTCCTGGCGCCGGACCTTCATCGACGACCTCGGCCAAGCGATCACGCCGTTCGCGTACCTGCGCACCGACGCGTTCTTCGTGAACCCGAGCCTGTCGGGCTACCAGAACGCCCTGGTGCCGCAGATCGCCTCCGTCGACGACGGCTTCTCCGGCCGGGTGATGCCGGCGGTCGGCATCGACTACCGCTATCCCTTCGTCAGCGATTTCGGGCCGCTCGGCGTCCACACCCTGGAGCCGATCGCCCAGGTCATCGCACGCCCCTCCGAGACCCGGATCGGCCACCTGCCGAACGAGGACGCGCAGAGCCTCGTCTTCGACGACACCTCGCTGTTCCAGTGGGACAAGTTCTCCGGCTACGACCGGGTCGAGGGCGGCGTGCGCACCAACCTCGGCGCGCAGTACTCGGTCGTCACCGCCTCGGGCTGGTACGCGAACGCGATGTTCGGCGAGTCGATCCAGCTCGCCGGCGTCAACTCGTTCCGCCGCGGCGACATTGCCAATGTCGGCCTCGATTCCGGCCTGGAGAGCACCGCCTCCGACTTCGTGGGCCGCTTCCAGGTCTCGCCGAACCAGAACATCAGCTTGATCACCCGCGCCCGCTTCGACCACGCGGACTTCAAGGTGAACCGCTTCGAGACCGGCGTCACCGCGCGCTTCGCGCCGTTCCTGCCGCTGTCGCTGTCGGCGTTCTACTCGTACTACGAGGCGCAGCCGCTGCTCGGCTTCAGCCATCGCCGCGAGGGCATCACCGCGACGGCGACCTACAACATCACCCCGAACTGGTTCGTCACCGGCTCGGCGCTCGTCGACCTGACGCACTACCTCGACACGCGGACGCTCTATTCCGAGGCGCTGGCGAGCTACATCGCCAACCCGGTCGGCACCCTGCCGACCTACCAGAACCCGGGCCGGTTCTACCTGTCGGGCATGAGCGTCGGCGCCGGCTACCAGGACGAGTGCACCACGGTGTCGCTGAACTACATCGTCTCGCCGATCGCCACCGTGACCGGCGTCGCCGAGCGCAACCAGACCGTGCTGCTGCGCGTCGAGCTCAAGACCCTCGGCGAGGCCGACCTGCGCCAGAACGTCGGCACCGCCACCACCGCGGACGGCATCGCCTCGGCGCACTGAGCGCGGGAGCGGGTCGCGGCGGCGCGGGCGGCCTGCTAAGGCAGGCCTCCCCGCCGCGAAACCCCGCCGACCCCGATGC
>NZ_VRUU01000139.1 GCF_008039875.1 Methylobacterium sp. WL119
ACCCCGGACGACCCGCCCGAGCCGACGCCGGAGCGCCGCCCGTTCCGGGCCTTCCTGCGCCGGGCGAGCTAGAGGGGTCGTACCCGATCCTGAGGGTCCCTTCGGGATGGCAGATCGGGGAGAAGCCGTGCCAGGGGCGAGGATGCCGGGCGAGCAGGGCCTCGAACAGCGCCGGGCGGCAGCGGAAATTGGTCGCCCGGAGCCGTGAGACGGCGTCGTGCACATCGAGGAGGCCGCGCCGCACGGCGAGGTCGACGATGCCGAGCGTGCCCGTGACGGCGCCCCCCCTGGCCCGGGCGGCGGCGACGCCGGCACGGCCATCCATGAGGATCAGGTCAGCCCCGAGCGCCGTCGCCAACCGGATGGCTTCCCGTTCCCCGGCATCCAGTGGCCCGAGCGACGGGTCCGACCCGACCGGATCGGGCTCGACCGCGAGCCAGGCCGGCGGCGCCGACATCCAGCGTCGCACGGCCGCGGGAGCTTCGGGATGGCGCAACTCCCGGCATACCGTATCGGGGATCGCGACCCCGGCCAGCAGCGTCGGCAGCACCGCGATCCGGTCGATCAGCACGAGATGATGGATCGGCCCGGCATCGGCGACGGCACGCAACGGATCACAGGCCGAGGCGGTCGAGATCGCGGCGGTCGTCGTCCAGGTCGGTGAGGTCGTAGTCGACGAAGACGTTGCGGGCCTTGAGGAAGGCGTCGAGCGCCGCACGGGTGCCGAACCCGAGCAGCGTGCGCAACTCGGGGGGCGTCAGCCGCCCGGCGCGAAACTCCTCGACCGCGAAGGCCTCCAGCGCGCGGCGCGCGAGGTCGCCGCCATCCGCGGCGAGGCGGCGGGCGAGGTCGTCGGGAATCGGGACCGTCACGTTCCCGCCGCGAGGCTACGCCGGGTCGCCCGATCCCGCAAAGCCCCGCGCGATTGCCAACCCCGGCCGGCGCGCCTAACCCGGCCGGCGCCTTCCCCGACAGATCCGCCCGAGACCGCCGATGCCCGATCCGATCCCGACGCTGCCCGGCCTGTCCGGCATCGCGGATGCCTACGACCTGATCCTGTGCGACGTCTGGGGCGTGCTGCACGACGGCACCCGCGCCCACACCGCCGCCGGCGCGGCGCTGATCGCCTTCCGCGAGCGGCCCGGCCCGCGCCCGCGCCGGGTGGTGCTGGTCTCGAACGCGCCCCGCCCCTGGGCCGGCGTGCAGCGCATCCTCGACGGCTACGGCGTGCCGCGCGCCGCCTACGACGCGATCCTGACCTCGGGCGACCTCACCCGCGAGCTGATCGCCCGGCGGCCGGGCGCGCGGATCCACCATCTCGGCCCGGAGCGCGACGGCCCGATCTTCGAGGGGCTCGACCTCACGCTGGTGCCGGCCGACGCCTGCGATCTCGTGGTCAACACCGGCCTGTTCGACGACGCCACCGAGACGGCCGAGGATTACCGGGCGACGCTGGCCGCGCTGAGGGCCCGCGACGTGCCGATGATCTGCGCCAACCCCGACCTCGTGGTCGAGCGCGACGGCCTGCTCATCCCCTGCGCCGGCCTGCTGGCCGAGGCCTATACCGCGATCGGCGGCGCGGTGACCTATGCCGGCAAGCCGCACCGGCCGGTCTACGAGGCCGCGCTCGCGCTCGCCGCCGGCCTCGACGCGGGCGCCGCGCCCGATCCCGCCCGCGTCCTGGCGGTGGGCGACGCGATCCGCACCGACATCGCCGGCGCGCGCGGGTTCGGCATCGCCAGCCTGCTCGTCGCCCGCGGCATCCACGCCGAGGAGCTCGGCGTCTCGGCCGCCCACCACACCCTCGGCGACGTCGCCGCCTGGCTCGCGCGCCAGCCGGTGCAGCCCGACGCGGTGATCGAGCGGCTCGTCTGGTAGCCCGCCGGCCGCGGCACGGCCCGCGCACGGCGGTGCGCGGTTTCGGGGCGGTCGATCGCCCCGGCGGCACAGCCGATCCCCACTTCGAGTTGCCCGACGATGCGCCGCCCCGCTTCCACGCCGCCCCGATCGGTCAGGCCCCTCGGATGAGCGGTCTCGCCCAGCGCGATCCGGCGGCCTGGCGCTCCCAGGACCGCATCGTCGCGCGCATCGGCTCGCTGCGGCAGCTCCAGCTGTTCAACGATCGCGGCGGCATCGCCGTCAACTTCGACATCCTGCGCTCGGCGGCGCCCGACATCCGCATCGCCGGCAGCCAGAGCGAGACCTTCAGCCTGTGGGAGACCGCCTCGGCGAGCGGATTCGTCACCAAGCCGAAATTCGACGCCGACCTCGTCACCATCCGCTTCGTCACGAGCGGCAGCATCGCCTACCGCTACCGGGCCGGCGAGGCCATCGGCCTGCCCTCCCACGCCACGCTGGTCGGCTTCGAGGACCTGCGCGAGGTCCAGGCCTCGAGCGGGTTCGGCGCCATCGGCGGGACGATCCCGGTCGCGGCCCTGACGGCCGCCAACGCGGCGCTGACGGGCGGCGGCGACCGCGGCTTCGCGCCGCTCGCGCCGATCGCCGCGATGACGACCCCCGGCATGCAGATGCTGTTCTGCACCCTGAGGCAGATCCATGCGCACAGCCACGGACCGAGCCGGCGCGGGAACCTGATCGTCCCGTTGATCCAGGAGATCCTGAGCTACCAGCTGCTCTCGGTCTGGCCGAAGCGGGACATGCCGGCGCCGCAGGAGAGCCAGGACGTGCCGCTCCGGCGCATCCGCGCCGCCCTCGACTACATCGAGGCGCACCTGTCCGACCCGCTGACGCTGGCCGACATCGCGGCCGCGGCCGGGATCAGCGTCCGCTCGCTGCAGGACAGGTTCCGGCAGGCGATCGGGCAGACGCCGGTGCAGTTCATCATCGATCGCCGCCTGCGGAAGGTCCACCACGACCTGACCGCGCGCGGCGGCGCGACGCTCTCGATCGCCGAGGTCGCGGCGCGGTGGGGGTTCGTCCACATGAGCGATTTCGGGCAGCGCTACCGGCGGCTGTACGGCTGCGCGCCGTCCGAGACGCGGCGCGACGCCGGCCGGCCGCGCTGAATGCGCCCCGGGCGGTGAGGGGCCCGCGGCGCTTCGGCCGCGGGCCCGGATGCGGAGGCCTGCCGGCCGAGCGCCGGGGCGCTATCGGGGCTGGCTATCAATATAGCGCAAGACAGTATAAATATCGCGCGAATTTGACACTTATAGTTTAAAATCGGATACCAACGTATGTGAGTGCAACTTCGATCCCATTTTGGATTCGATGTCCGGTCTCTCATCGATCGGCGGTCTCGAGGGCAGGTCCAAATCCTGCATCGTCGCCGGATCAGAGCTGCCGAATATATAGCGAACGGTCTTTGTAAGGTATTTATTCAAAATATACTGTAACTCATAGATCGATTATCCTACGCCCCTCGAGCGCGTCGCACGGGAACCCGCATGCTGGATCTTGCGAACAACGATGCCTGCACCCGCAAGACGATCCCGGCTCGTCCGCCGGCGGATCGCGATGCGGCCGTGACGACGCCCGGTTCGACCGCAGGCGCCGCCATGGCCCCCCGCGGCCGGCGCACGATGCAACCCGCGCACCGGCCGGGTCGCCCGGGCGCGGGCCGGCGCCCGACCCGGCCTGCCGCATGCCGGCCTTCCGCGCCGTCCCGCGCACGCCGGGCCGCGTGATGCCGATGCCCCATCGAGATCGACGCATGACAGAACTCCTGCCGTCGGAGCGCACCGCTCAGACGCTGAAGCGCATCGCCACGGCCCTGGGCTGCACCGTCGAGGAGCTGGTGAGCACCCGGGAGGGCGGCTGCCCGGCCCAGGAAACCCGGGAGCTGCTGACGCTGTGGGACGCGATCCGCAGCGACGCGGACCGCCGGATCGTGCTCGACACCGCCCGCGAGGTCGTGCGGGCGCAGGAGGCCTCCGCCGCGCCCTGAGGCCGGGGGCGGCTCCCGTGGCCAAGCCGCCACCTTATGATCGAGCGGCCGACTCGGGGCCAAGCGGCCAGGTTACGGCCAAGCTGCCATCTTGCGGCCCAGCCCGCCCCGGATGCTGTCGCCGACGGTCGCCGTCCGGACGAGGGCGGGACCACGAGGGGGCATCCCGATGACCGAATCCGTGCCGGCCCGCGCCGTGAAGGCCCACGACGAGCAGCGCCTGGAGCGCTCCGTCGCCGCGACGCTGCGGGTGATCGCCGCCGCCCATGCCGAGCGCGAGGCGCCTCCCGTCCACGCCGCCCGCCGGCGCCTCGGCGAGGTCTACGGCGCGACCCGCCTCGCCCGCCGGCTGGAGCGGGCGCAGCGCGCCTGACGGGAGGTTGCCGGGTCGGCGCCGCGGCGCTAACCCGATCCGCGATGCGGTATTATCTCGGCCTCGCCACCACCTTCCACGACCCGGCGCTCGCGCTGATCGGGCCCGACGGCACGGTCCTGTTCGCCGAGGGCGCCGAGCGCTTCCTGCAATACAAGCGCGCCCCGAACTGCGAGCCGGACCCGGCCACCCGCATGGTCGGGCTGCTCGCCGAGCTCGTGCCGGAAGGCTCCGAGCTCGTCGTCGCCTCGACCTGGGGCCAGCAATTCACCGAGTTCCTCGAGGGGCAGGGGCGCACCGGCGCCTTCACCCTCGAGGCCCTGGGCCGGCACGCGCCGGTGCTCAACCGCTCGTTCGTGCCCGAGCGCGCCGAGCGCATCTTCGTGGCCGAGATGGCGATCGCCCAGGCGCGCGCCGGCTACGGCACGCTGCTGGCCCTCGACCAGGAGACGCGGGGCCGCGGCGGCGCGGCGCGCGCGCGGATCGTGCGGCAGGACCGCTTCCCCCACCACCTCACCCACGCCGCCTACGCCCTGTGGGGCAGCCCGTTCTCGGACGCGACCGCGGTGATCGTCGACGGCATGGGCGAGACCGGCGCGGCCGCGCTCTACCGGATGGAGGCGGGCCGCATCGCCGAGGTGCGGCGCCACCGCGGCCGCGGCTCGGTCGGCTTCCTCTACGGGCTCGTCACGGACCTCGCCGGCTTCGACCAGCTCAAGGGCGAGGAATGGAAGATCATGGGGCTCGCGCCCTACGGCCGCTCCGATCCCGCGCTCGTCGCGCAGCTGCGCCGCCTGTACACGGCGGAGGGCGGCCGCCTGAAGTTCACCGACGACGCCACCGTGCGCGACGTGGTCGCGACGATCCTGAGCCGCCGCCCGGCCGATCTCGGCGAGGCCGGCTGGGCCGATCTCGCCAGGAGCGGCCAGGAGGTGTTTTCGGAGTTGATGGACATCCTCGTCGCCGAGGCCTGGGCGCTCAGCCCGCACGAGAACCTGGTGATCGCCGGCGGCTGCGGCCTCAACTCGTCCTACAACGGGCGGGTGCTCGAGCGCTCGAGCTTTTCCCGCCTGCACGTGCCGTCCGCGCCGGGCGACGACGGCAACGCCGTCGGCGCGGCCTGGCTCGCCTACGCCGCCGACAACCCGGGCTGGACCGGGCCGGCGCCGGAGGCGCGCCCGCTCACCCCCTATCTCGGCTCGCGCGTCTCGACCGCGCCGATGGAGCGGCTGGCCGAGTGGGAGCCGCGCGCGCGCAAGGTCGGCCATGCGGCGGCGACCCGGGAGGCGGCGCGGATCCTCGCGGCCGGCGGCCTCGTCGGCTGGGTCCAGGGCCGGGCCGAGTTCGGCCCGCGCTCGCTCGGCAACCGCTCGATCCTCGCCGACCCGCGGCCGGCGGGCGCGAAGGACGCGCTCAACGCCAAGGTGAAGTACCGCGAGGCCTTCCGGCCCTTCGCCCCCTCGATCCTGGCCGAGGCCGGCCCCGACTGGTTCGAGGCCTATGCCGACAGCCCGTACATGGAGCGCACCCTGGTCTGGCGCGAATCCAAGCGCGACCAGGTCCCGGCGGTGGTGCACGCCGACGGCACCGGCCGGCTCCAGAGCGTGACGCCGGCGCGCAACCCGGCCTACGCCGCGCTGATCGCCGCCTTCGCCGAGATCACCGGCGTGCCGATCCTGCTCAACACCAGCTTCAACGTGATGGGCAAGCCGATCCTCCACACGGCGGAGGACGCGATCCTGATGTTCACCACCACCGGCCTCGACGCCCTGGTGGTGGAGGACTGGATCGTGGTGAAGTGAGGGGTCGGGAGGCGCGCGGGAGCCTTACAGGACCATGGCGGTGCGCCCCGCGCGCATCCCCTCGCCCCGCACGCGGGGAGAGGGCCGCGACGACCCTGTCGTCGGCGCGGCGAGGCGGCAGCCGACGGTGAGGGGGCTTCGACGGCGGAGCCTCGTCCGGTGCCTTCCCCTCACCGCCGCTTCGGCTTCGCCTGCGCTTCCCGGCTACACGACGAGGTGCGGCCGGGCCTCTCCCCGCGTGCGGGGAGAGGGGAACCCGCACCCCATGCGATCCAGGTGAGATGGGGGAGCCGACGCCCCGCCTCAGAACAAGCCCGCGAGATCCGACAGCACCGCCACCGGCGCGAGGTCGGCGTACTCGTCCGGCTTCCCCGTGCGGTTGATCCAGGCGCAGGCGAAGCCGAAGGCGGTGGCGCCGGCGATGTCCCAGCGGTTCGAGGAGCAGAACAGCACCGCCTCGGCGGGCACGCCGAGGGCGTCGAGCGCCACGGCGTAGGCGCGCGGATGGGTCTTGAACACGCCGGCCGCGTCGGCCGAGAGCACCGCGTCGAGGCGGGACGCGAGGCCGGCCGAGGCGACCGAGCGGCCGAGCATGGCGTCGTCGCCGTTGGAGAGGATGGCGGTGGACAGGCCGCGCGCGCGCAGGCGCTCCAGCACGCCCGGCACCTCCCCGTAGGCGTCGAGGTCGCGATAGGCGTCGAGCAGCCGGTCGCGCAGGCCCGCGTCGACGTCCGGGTGGCTCGCCAGGGCGAAGTCCAGGGCCCGCTCGGTGAGCTGCCAGAACGGGGCGGTGCGGCCGATCAGCGACAGGGTCCAGCTGTATTCGAGCTGCTTCACCCGCCACAGCTCCGACAGCCGCGCCGCCGCCGGCCCGACGGCGTCGGCATGGCGCTGCACCGCCGAATGCACGTCGAACAGGGTGCCGTAGGCGTCGAACACCACGGCGCGGCGGCCGGCGAGAAGCGGTCTTTCCGACATCGCGGGCGCTACTTCTTCTCGAGCACCTCGATCGGGTTGGTGCGCTGGCTCGCGGCCGGCTCGCGCGTGAGGTTCTGGCTTCCCGCTTCCTGCGGGGCCACCTTGCCGCCCGGCGCGCCGGGACCGCCGGTGGCGGTGCCGCCGGAATTCGGCTGGGTCGGCACCGTGCCGCTGGCGAGCTCGAGGCAGGTCACCATCTCGACGTAGGACGGGTAGCCGCCGGCCTTGTACTGGTCCTCGCACTGGCGCTTGGCCGAGGGCGTGTAGTCGCCCCAGCGGCGCTCGGCCTCCTTCTTCGCGTCCCGCTCGGAGCGCAGGCAGCCCTCGATGTTGGCGTTGTCGCTGACGCTGACGTTGGCCCGGCTCGCCGACTGGCAGGTCTTCTTGATGTCGAGGTTCGGGACCGTGTCGGCCCGCGCGGCGGTGAAGGCCGCCGGTGCGGCGAGGAGGGCGAGCGCCAGGGCCCCGGTGAGCGCGGCGCCGGCAAGGATGCGTGTCGTCATGGTCCGCTCGTCGTCTCTCGGCGTGGGATGCTCGGAAGTTGTGAGGCACAACGCGCGGCACGCCGGAGGGTCCCGCCCGCGGGACAGGAATCCGAGCCCGCCGCGCTCAGGGGCCCGCGTGGGCGGCCCGGAGCGCCGCGTCGAGGTCGGCGAACAGGTCGTCGGGGTCCTCGAGCCCGGTCGAGAGGCGCAGCAGGTCGGGCGGGCACGGCGTGCCCGGTCCCTCGACCGAGGCGCGGTGCTCGATCAGGCTCTCGACGCCGCCGAGCGAGGTCGCGCGCTTCCACAGGCGCACGCGCGCGGCGGTGGCGATCGCCGCGGCCTCGCCCCCGGCCACCCGGATCGACAGCATCGCCCCGAACCCCTGGTCCATCTGCCGCGCGGCGACCGCGTGGCCCGGATCCTCGGGGAGCCCCGGATAGAGCACCCGGGCGACGTGGGCGTGCCGGGCGAGGCGGCCCGCGAGGTCGAGGGCGCCGGCCGATTGCGCGGCGGCGCGCAGGGGGAAGGTGCGCAGGCTCCGCATCAAGAGGTAGGCCTCGAACGGCCCGAGGATCGCGCCGCCGCTCGCGCGGATCGCGCCGATCCGGGTCCAGGCGGCGTCGCGGGCGGCGGTGGCGAGCACGCCGGCGATCACGTCGGAATGGCCGTTCAGGATCTTGGTGCCGGAATGCATGACGAGGTCGGCGCCGAGCCGCAGCGGCCGGGTGTGGAACGGCGAGGCGACGGTGGAGTCGACCGCCAGCCGCGCCCCGGCCGCATGGGCGATCTCGGCCGCGGCGGCGATGTCGGTGACCGTCCAGAGCGGGTTGCCGGGGGTCTCGATCCAGACGAGCTTGGTCCGGCCCGGCCGCATCGCGGCGCGCAGGGCGTCGAGGTCATCCATCGCCACGAAATCGAGGTCGAGCCGGCGCCGCGGCGCCTCCTCGCGCAGCCAGCGCTTGAGGGCCCAGTACATCACCGCCGGCGCGACCACGTGGTCGCCGGGCTCCAGCGCGCCGAACACCGCCGTCGCCGCCGCCATTCCGGAGCCGAACAGCATCGCGGCCGGCGCCTCCTCCAGCATCGCCAGCACGGCTTCCGCCTCGCGCACCGTCGCGTTGTCGGGCCGCGCGTAGGAGAAGCCGGAGGAATAGCCGTTGTCGGGGTCGCGGATGAAGGTGGTCGAGACGTGCAGCGGCGCCACCACCGCGCGGGTCACCGGCTCGACATGCCCCATCGCCTGGGCGGCGAGCGTCCGCTTCGACCATCCGGCGGCGCGAGGGTCGGCGTCGTCCGTCGGGTTGCGTGAGGTCATGGCCGCGTCCGATGTTGCGTGGCGGGAGATCGTTCGACGGTCCGGATTCGGCTCGCGCCGCGTCCCTTCCCTTCATCGTCCCTTCCCCGCACGAGGGGAGGAAGACGCGCGGGTTTCCTATAGCCTCCGAACGCCGCGGCTGCCACGATCCGGGCCGGGGCCGCCTCCGAGGTCCCCGTCGGGTTTCGTCCATGCAGACCGCCAGCCGCGCCGCGTCCACGCAAGCCTCGTCCACGCAAGCCTCGTCCACGCAAGCCTCGCCGACGCGGGTTCCGATCCGCCCGGCCCTTCCCTGGTGGCTGCGCCTGCCCGCCGCGATCCTGCCGGTGGGTGCGACCTCGCTCATTGGCGGGCTGTCGACGGCCCCCGAGATCGACGGGTGGTACGCCGGCCTCGCCAAGCCCGCCTTCAACCCGCCGAACGCGGCCTTCCCGATCGCCTGGACGATCCTCGACGTGCTGATGGTCGTCTCAGCTTGGCGCCTGCTCGGCGCCCGCCCGGCCACCGGCCCGTCGCGCCGGGGCTGGTGGCTGGCGATCGCCGCCTTCGGCGTGCAGCTCGCGCTCAACGCCGCCTGGACGCCGACGTTCTTCGCCCGCCACGCGCTGGGTGCCGGCCTGGTGGTGGTGGTGGCCCTCCTCGTGATGATCCTGTGGACGATCCGCCTGAGCTGGCGGATCGACCGGATCGCGGCGTGGCTTCTGGTGCCCTACGCCGCCTGGGTCGCCTTCGCGTCCCTGCTCAACGCGGCGATCTGGCGGCTGAACTGACGCGGCGCGCCGGCACCCCACGCCCCGGACCGTGGGGCCAAAAAATCCTCGCCGTCCGGCGTGGCGCCCCGGCCCGGCCCGATGCTGCCGTGCACCCATGCCCGCCGGTGACCGGCCCCGGTTCGTCGGCGTCGGCGCCTCCGGGGCCGAGGGCCTTCGCGACATCCGGGCGCTCCTCGTCGCCCTCCCGGCGCCGCTCCGGGCCGTCCTCCTCGTGCTGCTCCGCCCCTGGGACCGGCCGAGCCACCTCCGCGCGATCCTGGCGCAGGCCTGCCCGCCCCCGGTCCTGATCGCGGACGCGGGCGAACGCTTCGAGCCGGGCCGCATCGACATCGGCGAGCCGGCCCGGCACCCGATCCTGGCCGACCGCAGCTTCGGCGAGATCGTCGCCGACCCGATGCGGCTGCACGGCAACCGCACGGTCGACCTGCTCTTCCATTCCGTGGCCCGGCACGGCCGCGGGCGGATGATCGGCGTGGTGCTGTCCGGCTCCCTCGACGGCGGCGCCCGCGGGCTCGCCGCGATCCATCGCGCCGGCGGGCTCACCATGGTGCTCACGCCCGAGCCGCCGCCCCGCCACGGCATGCCCGAGAGCGCGATCGCTCGCGACGGCCCGATCGCCACGATCGGCAGCCCAAGGACGATCGCCGCGGCGATCGCGGCGGACGATCCTCCGGGGATCGCGGGGGAGGCGGCGCCGCAGGCGGAGCCGGCCCGCGCGCCGGCCGCGCC
>NZ_VRUU01000013.1 GCF_008039875.1 Methylobacterium sp. WL119
CGACCGACTCGTTCCTGAACTTCTTCCGCTCCTCGGCCGTGACGCTGAAGGTGGAAGGCCTGTACGTGAACCTCGACCAGGGCGGCCGCAACAACGGCGCCTTCGCCTCCAACTCGACCGGCACCGTGACCCTGACCTCGCCGGGCGTGACCGTCGTGCAGAGCGGCCTGAACCGCAACAACAGCACCGAGTTCGCCGTCGTGCGCGCCGGCCTGAACTACAAGTTCGGCTCGTACTAGGACCTGCCGGATCGGCCGCGGCTCGCCCAGAGCCGCGGTTCGGTTGGATGGGTCGGTCGATCAAACAACGCCCCAGTAGAGACCTCCTGGGGCGTTTGTCGTTTTCCGAACCCGACCGTCTAAAAATCGGGGCAAGAAACAAAAAAGCGCGCCTTTTAGGGCGCGCTTGAGTTGTTTAATTCTAGATGGACTGGAACGAATTCTATTCTATCCGAAGTCGGATCGAACGCAATAGGTGTGGTATAGCTTTTGCCGGGCTTCAAAGGTTATCCCCGCTCACCGCTGCGCTGTAGTCCGATCCGCCGCTTTCCAATGTCCCATCTGCTGCTGCCGCATCGCCGGCAATGCATGAGTAGGGCGGGAAGCTGTACCGCATCCCAGCCGAGGCCGTGGCGACCTACGGGACCGACAGCAGGTTCAAGGCGCGGAGACCATAACGGCGTCAGGTCACGGCGGACCCTGACGCGTCCCGGTGCGACCTGCAATCCGGCGAGCGTAGTGTCGGACATGCGACGTGGCGGGGAATGCGCTGACGGGCGCAATGGTAGGAGGGGCTTTCGATGCAGCCATTCCGGCCGCCGGTGCCGCCGCTTCTGGGCTCATGAACCGTCTGACCGGCTCCGCCTCTCCCGAGGTCGCAACCCTCGCCCGCACGGCGCGAGCCCGCTTTGGCATACCGATGATCCGAGCCGGGCGGATCCGCGACGCCTTGGATGGTGCTCAACGTGCTCTCGATCGTGCGATTGCGTGTCGAGAACAGTCCCGGCTCCCGGGCCGGCGCCCCGTTCTCATTCGCGGGACGATCGTTCGGCGCCATTCCGTCCACGCGGCCCGGCAATCTCGCCGCGGCAAGCACCTCCTACGATCCACGTCGAGGACTGGCAGGCGTGGATCGCCGATGGCTTCGGCATCGTGACGAACGGCATGCTCTGCGTCACCGGCCCGGAACTGACGGCGGACGAGTGGACGGCGCGGCCCTGACTCCGCTTCGAGATCGGGTTGCGATCGCCCTAGAGCAGCCCAACCCCATCGAGGACACCAACCATCGCGAAGGCGATCGTGAGGCCGGATACGACGTAGACCACCCATTTGTAGGTGCCTTCGACCCGCCGGTCTGGCGGCAGGGCACGGGTGGCGAGCAGGATGAGGAAGCCGAGGGCCAGCGGCAGCAGGAGCGCGTTCATCACTTCTACGGCGACGTTGAGCGCTACAAGGTTCGGTACGAGCTGCACTCCGATCGCACCTGCGACCACAACTAAGGTGAAGGCGCCGTAGAAGGCTGGTGCCTGACGCGGCGACAAGGTGAGGGAGTGCGCTCGGCCCGTCAGGTCGCCGAAGCCCCAGGCGAGCGACAGTGCGACGACGTTGAGTGCCACGAACGCCGCCGCGATGATGCCGACCCCAAAGGCGACGTGTCCGAGCCATGGGCCCAGCGCCGGTGTGAAGGCATCTGCTAGTTGGCCGACCGTATCGAGCCCTTGGGCTGTTCCGCGACCGCCCTTCCCGATGGTGGCAGCCGCCGCGATCAGGATCGCCCCCATCACGCATTGCGAGATGATCGCACCGACGAGGGTATCCAGGCGCGAGTCGCGTGCGTGTTGCCAGCCAAGGCCCTTATCGACGATCGCCGACTGCTGGTAGAAGATCATCCATGGCATGATGACTGCGCCGATATTGGCTGCGATGAGAACCCGGAAGCCGCCGTCGTTTAGCGATATGTGCGCGAACGAGGCCAGGATTTCGCCTGGGTCAGGTTTGGCCGCAATAGCGAGTCCGATGAACACGAGTTCGAACAAGCCGACGGCGATGGCTACCACCTCGACACGCCGGTAGCCCCCGGTGAACACCAGCCACAGCAGGATCGCCACCGGTAAACCAAGGCTGACGATCCGCGGCACACCGAACAGGTCACCGATGCCGGCGATCCCCGAGAACTCGGTGACGATGGCTCCGATACCGGCCACGACGAGACCGCCAAATGAAATCCAGGCCCAAGCGGGTCCGAAATGCTCTCGGATTAGCGCGCCGTGACCACGGCCTGTCGCCGTGCCGAGGCGGACGGTGAGTTCCTGAACGATGTAGAGGATCGGCACGAGCAGGAGTTGCAGCAGAAGCAGGGAATAGCCCCAACGCGCTCCGCTCTGCGCGGCGGTGATCAGGCTCCCGACATCGGTGTCGGCGAGCATCACGACAAGGCCGGGTCCTGCGGCCTTGAGAAACGCGGATATGCGGGGCAGGTAAGCGGTGTCGGGCACGGCATTGCAACCGGAACGGTCAAGGCGGGTTCCGAGCGTCCCAGTAAACCATGGTGCGTCACAGAAACCCGCTCCCCCAGGGCCCCTTGAGCGCGTTCGCCCGGCCGATGCAGCCGACGACCATTCGCGGATCGCGGTGCCCGGATGATCCCCTGATCTGGATGAGATCAGCGCACCGGAAGCGACGTTCAGCCTTCAACCCAGCATGTCGAGGGTCTGGAGCCACGCATGACACAGGGTGGGCCAGACGCTTGCGGGCGTGCCCGGCTCCCCAATGCCGAAACCATGGCCGCCCTTGCTGAAGCGGTGGAACTCGACCGGGACGCTCATGTGCCGACAGGCCGTGTCGAGGATGCGGCTGTTCTCCGGACTGATCACGGGATCGTCGTCGGTCTGCACGAGGAAGAGCGGCGGGCAGCCCGGACGCAACTGTGTCTGGAGCGACCAGGCGGTCCGCGCTTCGGGCTTCGGCTGCTCGCCGACGAGGTTCCGCCGGGTGCCCGTGTTGTCGTAAGGCGGCTCCAGCGTGACGACCGGATAGATCAGGGCCGCGAAGTCGGGACGGGCCAACTGCCGATCGATCTCGTCCACCGGCGCGTAGGTGCGTAGGCCGGCACGCATCGCGAGCGTGCCGGCGAGATGTCCGCCCGCCGAGAAGCCGACGACCCCCATCCGCTGCCGGTCGAGCCCCATCGCCTCCGCCCGCGAGCGCATCGTCCGCATGGCCCGTTGCGCGTCCTGCAGGGGAACCAAGGTGCCGTCGGCCCAGCCCTCGTTGGGTAGGCGGTAGGTGAGGACGAAGGCCGTCACCCCGATGTCGGTCAGCCAGCCTGCGGCCGGATAGGCCTCCTTGACCAGGCCGATGCGTCGATAACCGCCGCCGCCGACGACGAGTGCCGCGGCACCGTTCGGCTTGGGCGGAATGAAGATGTCCAGCAGGGGCTCGGATATGTTGAAGGCGGCCCCATCGATCTCGGCCTGTTGGGTCCCCATCGGGCCGCCCCCACCCGGTGGGGCGCTGGGCCAAAGCCGCAAGCGCTCGGACCGTGGCTGAGCGCAAACGCTGGTCGCGATCGCGCTCGCGCCGGCAGCGAGGATCAAGGAGCGGCGGTCGAGCATGGTGATCCAGCGCGGCGAGGTGGAGCCTTGCAAGCAAGACCCATGCAGCGGTGAAGCGAAATCATCCGGGGGACGTTTCGGAGTGAGGCCCCGGGAGCTGCTGTAGCAGGTCCAGCATCATGGGAACCCGCTTCCCGAGTGCGCCCTATCCGGCATCGGCTGCGGCGCTATCTCAGACTGACTACTCGCGGTTCGCAGCGGTCATAGCGCGAGCGACAACTTCCCGTAGGGCTGTCTGTCCATCCACGAGGAACCAAGCTCGCAACGCATCCGTGGTCTCGGGCCTGTCGTCCACCCGCTCGCGGAACAGGTCGCTGTAACGTGCGAGTTCACGTTCAAGGAATGTGTCAAGGTAGCTCGGCCCTTTCGCTTTGGCGAGGTCGAGAAGGGCGTCATCGAGGACGCGACGCATCATCTCTCCGACCATGGCTGAGACGTAGATGGCTTCAGGACTGCCTTGCTCGGGCTCTTTCAATCCGGTCTCCGTAAGGGTGGAGGATGGCGAGCCTGTGCCCGCCAGCTGAGGCGCCGTGCAATCGCATCGGCGCCTGCATGCAGCCTTTAGCCCGCATTCGGCTTGAAGTCGCCCCACGAGGATCGCCCGAGGCTCGGCCTCTTCATCCGGCTCCTGCTCGCCGAGCAGCGCGGTAATTCTAGCCACCCACGGTGCCCAGCACCGTCGTTCGATCGTTGCAGAGGAACCGGCGCCCGATGGCGGTCTTGAAGGGAGCGAGCGCTCATCGCGCGCATCCCAGACGCTGTCGCCTAGGCTGCTGCAGAGCGCCTTCCGGCTGTTGCTGAAACTTGAAGGGACCTACCATGGCCGACACGAACGCCTCCCAGGGGCAGCGCCTCCACGAGACCCAGAACGGCACCAAGTCCAACGCGAAGCAGGTCTCGACCGACGCGCTCAACGCCCGGCTCGCGGACGGCATCGACTTGGCGCTGGCGGTCAAGCAGGCCCACTGGAACCTGAAGGGTCCGCAGTTCATCGGCATCCACCTGATGCTGGATGGGTTCCGTACCGAACTCGACGATTACAACGACAAGGTTGCCGAGCGCATCACGCAGCTCGGCGGCACGGCGCGGGGCACGGCGACCGCGGTGGCCGCTGGCTCGCAGCTCGCGCCGTATCCGCTCGACGCCTATCGGATCGCAGACCATCTTGCGGCGCTGATCGATCGCTATGCGGTCTATGCGAACGCCGTCCGCCAAAACATCGACGACACCGACGAGGCGGGCGATGCCGGCACGGCGGACCTCTTCACTGAGGTCTCGCGCGGCGTCGATAAGCAGCTCTGGTTCCTCGAAGCTCATGTCCAGGAGCCAACTGGCGCGATGCGCGATGGTGATCACGACGGCAAGCGCTGAGGCGCGATACGGCGATTCGGCTGACGCCGGCACGAGAGCCAAGATCGCATCCCTCAGATGAGCGATGCGATCTTGGCGGTCTCGACACATCGATGCCGGGCGGCTTCGTGCCGGGTCGATCGTCCTGCCCGTGTCCGGTGCGCCGAGGAAGCGGTGAGAGCACGATGTTCGCTCTCAGCCTGATCTGCCTCTCGGCGGGAGCCACATTCGCCAGTGTCGCTCCGCAGCGACTCGCGCGGCAGGCCACGTTCGAGAGCATGGGGGGCTGCCCGATTGTCGGCGGCCCCTGCCTGCCTGGTGCTGGGCTGCCGCTGTGCCGCTGAGCGAAGCGCCAACGCGCCTGCCTTACCGTCCCGCCATGACCTCAAGCCACGGTAGCGGCAGCCAGATCGTTGCCCCGGCCGCCCCAAGGGAGAGGTGCGAACGGGATCACCGCGCGCTCGGCCGCCGCGACCGGCAGCACGCCGTCAGAGGCGATGGCAGGCATCCGTGCGGCTACGAGAGGCAGGAAGGCACCGAGAAACGGTGCGGCGGGCGAGGTCGGCCATCAGCGCGTCTCGCTCCGTTCGGCAGCGACGAGGCGTCAGCGGCGGGCAAGGCCGAGCGCCCAGGCATGGGCCTCGCGCTGATCGGTCTCGCCGGCCGCGGATCCGGTGCCGGTAGGAGGCCCCAAGGCGGAGGCAGACCGCGTGATCCTGCCGGGCGTGCAGCAGGCGGACGGCGGGGGAGCGGATCCGGTCGGAGGCCATCGGTCCGACCGCGATGCGCGCGGTCGGCGCGGGAGGACCTTGGCGGCGGCCCAGGCGCCCGCGAGCGCATAGGACATGCACATGCCCCAGGCGTCGCCAGTCACTTCCATGCGGGCCTGAGCCGAACGGATCGCGGCGCGCTTGATGGCGGAGCGGTCGAAGGTGCCGTCGCGGTTGACCAGCGGGGCGACGGTGGCGGCGAAGCGCTCGGCGCTTTCGGTCGAGACGACGACGGCAGCCCTGGGAACGCCTGTCCGAGGTCTCCCGCCTTGCCGGCCTCCTCGCCGATCAGGTGCTGGACGCGCAGATCATGAGTCGGCCAGTCCCGAGCAACATATCCGGGCGCTACTCAGCGCAGCCTTCCAGCTGGACGAGCACGACCTTCCGCTTCCTTCGCTGCCTCAGCAGATCGTCCACGGGGCGAAACGCGGAGCCGACCGATGCCAGGAGCCTTCGAGCGTGCGGGTCTGAAGTTCATCTCCGAAATCGGAGGTGGTTCCGGCAGCCGGTTCCGTGAGGAGAAGGCGCGGAGCCGGACGAAAGTCACCGTCCGGATCAGCTCGCCAGCAGGAACGAGGCTGGCCGAAGGGACGGAACGAACGGCCGCGCCGAGCCGAGCCGCATTCAAATGTATCGCGTCTCATGGCTCGAACATGCGTATCTCGCGCTTTGAGCCCTAACCCCAATCCTGGCTGTCCAGCGTGCACGCGCCATTGGCGACGCTTGCGATGGCCGACATCGCGGCGTCGAGGGAGGCGTGCGCGCGTTTCACAGTCACGAGAAGGCCCGCCTCATCCGGCTGGATCTGGAAATCGTCGGTATCCTTCGGCCTTGTGATCTTGCCGAGGCTCCGTCCCAGCCGATCTTTGAGATCCCATGCCTTGCCGGCCGACCCTGTCGGTGTGAGAACGACGTCCATTCATCTGATCCTTAAGAGCGGGGAGGGTCGCTCCAAAGCCCTACAATTTCGGTCGAAGGCCTCAGGCAATTCAGGAGCAGGACCACATCGCGACCAATCAGGACTGCGCTGTCGATGCCCTTCTGCGACAGATCGAGTGGAACCGCTTCGACGATACCGAAGTGGGCCACACACCGTTCTTGAATGAGTCGGCCTCGGCGACGATCGCGGCGCAGCTTCGCACAATCGGTGAAAGCATTCACGCCATCGGAGGACTGGATGCGGTCGACGAGGCGATCCTCCGGATCACCGAAATGAATTCCGGCTTTTCCGACCAGCGGTCGAGGCTCTTGGAAGCGCTTTGGTCTTCCATAGGCCACGATGTCGGGACGGCGTGACGCTGGATGTTCCCGCCCTCGATCCTGCCAGCCGTGGCGATCAACTTGCAGGCTTTGGCTTCGACGACCGGTGAACGCTTGATGTCGGGCCTTCAAGCGCATGCCTCACTGATCGTCCTTTCCGCTGTCGCCCTTCTCGGCGTTCGCAGCGTTGCCCGTGACCGTCATGCGAACGTGGTTGGCGGCTTCACGATGTTTTTCGATACGAGCTTGCGCCAACGTATCGTCGGCTTCGGCATCCCTTTCGGCTACAGGGGAACGCCCGGCATCGTCAGCCCTGTGAGATCGCTGATCCGCGAGGCTCGGTTGCTGAGGCATAAAACGCTCCTTGCATGTTCGATTCCGTGATCCGGCAGCGAGTTCAGATCAGGCACGTCCGAGCCACATCAGGAGGAACCCTGCCAGGGGTAGGCTGAAGCCCAGCACCACCCGGATATCGAGTTCCTTGGAATGCTGTGCCATGCGCCATCGGCGACAGGCCAAGTGCTCCGCTTCCATTCCCAGGATCATAAGACATAGACCGACGTACACCGGCATGGACGGCAGCGCGATTTCTCGCATGATCGCCTCATTTTGCTGGTTCTGAAGGGACAACGCCTCGCGGAGGCAATCGGGTACAGAGAAAATAACTCCAAAGGATCCTGAGGATTTCAGCTGAGATTGAGCAAGATCCTGGCGGGCATCGGGGCCGCCGGCACGCCGATGGTGGGGCGGCGCGCATGAGGTCGTCGTTGCGCGGTGCCGCGAGCACGTCGCGACAAACAAAAGCGGTCGCCGCCACCGTGCGGGCGTCTAGGCGGCAGGTACCGTCGTGAACCGAGCGTCCCAATCGGTACTTTCGGCTCGTCCTGGACTTACCGCGCAGTCTGCCAAAGGGCTGTTATCTCTCGAAATGCCGTATCGGCACTTGCCTCAGATGCCCCCTGTGATCCGAAAGATCGGATCGATTGGCGTACGACCAAATCATCCTTCATGATCGTCCAGTCGAAGCGTCCTGGCTCCGACTTGGACGGGTTGATCCGTATCGTATGCGGGTTCGGCGTGAAGGTGATCATGCCCGACATATAGGGCCTCGGCGCGTACAGCGTTCAAGGCGTGATCGAGCCGGCGGATCGCCGAGGGGCTCAAGAGGGCCGCCTGCGCCGGGCAGCGCCTTCCCTGTTCGCCGGCACTATACCAACACCGGGTACGCAGACGTATGCCGGCCCGGCCGCCTCTGCTGATCGACCGGCTGGCAACGGATCACGGGCACCTTCCCAGCAAGCCGGGCTCAGGACCGGATGGCCGGTGCGATGAACGACGCACCCATCCGCCGTGATCGGATTGGAGGACCGGCCTGCTTCGCCTTCAGCGTTCCATTAAGCGCCTGCTAACCGCCGGCCGACACCTTCGCGGGCATGTCGAAGCGTACCAAGCGGACCGCACGAGCCCTTCTCTGGATCACGTCGCTGGCCCTCTGCTGCTTTGCGGCCGTCATGCTGATGCAGATCAACCGGCCCCCGGATCAGGTGGCGAGGCGGGTGGGAGACGGAGATCCCATCACAACGGGCTCGATACCGCCCACGCCTATGCGCTGGTGTGGAGCAGCGCCATGGTGTCGGTGAAGCGTCGCCGATCGGCCTTTTGGACCGGAGGAATATCCGAGGTGCCCGGCTGCGCATTCCACGCGCTTACGGGTCCACGATCGAACGGATCGAAACGAGCTTGAGCTTGGTTCTTCCATTCTCCGGTCGACCGACGGGAGAAGGCTGTCGCTTCTGGCGGCATGCGAGGAGAACCATCTTGCGCTCATCCATCATTGCCGCCGCCCTGTTCGCCGCGCTCGGCGCAGCGTCGCTCTCCACGTCCGCCTCCGCTGCACCGATGGGCCCGTCCGCCGCTGTGGCCGCACCCGCCGAGCTGGTGACGAATGTCCGCATGGAGCGCCGGATGATGCATCGTCGTATGATGCGCCGGCCGATGATGCGCCACCGCATGCATCGTCGGGGCATGATGCGCCACGGCATGTAAACCAGTTCGGGCCCGTATGGCCTTGACGAGGCTCAGCCCGCCCGGCACCGCCGCGGCGGGCTTCGCTCTTTGGAACGTCGCGTGAGGGCCATCCGTTTGGCCTGCGAGCGCCCCGCTTTGGTGCGCCCGAGACGTCTAGGAACTTCTATGAGCATCGGCACCGTTAAGTGGTTCAACGAGACCAAGGGCTACGGCTTCATCGAGCCGAATGACGGCGGCAAGGATGTGTTCGTTCACATCTCGGCCGTCGAGCGCGCCGGGATGCAAAACCTGGTCGAGGGCCAGAAGGTCTCTTATGAGGAAGAGACCGACAAGCGCAGCGGCAAGCTGTCTGCCGGCAATCTGAAGGCAGCCTAAAACTGTCCCGTCCGGGGGATGGGCAAAGCACCTGAAAAGCCCGCCTCCGGCAGAGTCGGCGCCCCGAATCTACAGTGCTTGGATGCGCTGATCGGGGCGCATCAGGGTCGCCTTACGGTTGGACACCTTCCACACCGGCAACGACCCTTCGCGGACGAACATAGCGAACGCCTCGGTCGCTTCCGCACTCCCGATAGCACCCGCTCCTTCCACGGCGCGACCCACGACGCAGGCCCCTTCGAGACCATTCGCGCAAGGCGCACTGCCCTCGATCGCGAAGATCACCCCTGATCGGTCTGGCCTCAGCGCGTTCGGCAATGCGCCGATCTTGCGCCAGAGACAGTACCACCGCACGCACACCTCAGGGCGATCCTGATAGATCCCGCACGCCGTCCCAGTGCTATGCCGACAGAGGACGCCCGCAGGCTTGGCAAGCACCTCGATCGCGGGAACCCGGCAGCAAGCCGTGCACGGTCCACATGTTCGGCCTGGAACAAGGGCACCTACGGCCGGTGTGGTCGGGTGGTGCTTCGGGGTCAAATCGTTCCGTTCCCGATGCGGTGCGTGAAGGTCTGCGATCCGATCGAGGATCACGTCGGGCAGCTTCTGAGCTACGCGCTGAGAATGCAGGCCCACCTCCGCGAGGCCGTGGCTCACCCCGCGCGGCAAGCCTCATGGAGACCCTCGCAGCGTCGACTTAGCGGGACCTGCGGTCGTGTCGACCCGGCGGGTGGTTCAAAGGCTCTTGGTCGTCACCCCGAGCGCGAGCAGAGCGTAGGCGCCGATGAAGAACCACTGCCGGTGCGCGAGCACCGTGCGCCCGACCATCGGGACCTTCGTGTAGAGGCTGGCGACCGCCAGGCCGATCAGCACCGCGGAAGCGAGGAAGGTGAGTAGGCGCGGGGCGGACAAGGTCGGCATGCCGCGATTTTCATGCGCGTGCGGTTGCCAAGCCGTTACCGTGCCAGACGCTCGTCGCATCCCGGCAGGATAGCCCCAGCGACGGCGTCGTCGAGACGCGGTGAGATCCGGGATTCCCCCCGTCCCGTGAGCAGACCGGGGCGGGGCCGAACCGTACGCGTTCACGTGCCACAGGAACGAGCCCTGCAGCGATCGGTTTGCCCTGCTCATCCGGCGGGGGCGTATCGATCCGCCCCCTGGAACGACAGGAGAGCGACGATGGCGAATGCAGGCAAGCACGGCATGCACCCTGGAAGCCATGGCAAGGGATCGGGCTCGGGAGCGATGACCGAGTTGCCGGAAGGCGTGATCGAGGACAACGCGGTGCTCAGCAATCGCGACAAGGCCCAGCATGGGGATGAGCGCGGCCTGGACAGCAAGACCGTGCAGACCGAGCAGTACCAGGATCACTCGGCCAATCGGCTGGGGGATGACAAGGACCAAGCGCAGGGCGGCGGCGACGCCGGAAATTCCTAGCCTCGCGACAACCCGCCCGGTCCATCGGGCGGGTTTCCCGTACCGTTATCCGCCCCGCAGGCTCTCGGCGAAATCCTCCGGCACCTCGCCGAACTGCCCAAGGAGCGTTGCGCCTTCCAGCTCGCCGGTCTCGTCGGCGGCGTTCTTGAACACGCCGCCTATACCAGCACCTCACCCGTACCCGTCATCTCGACGAGCACATTTCCGAGGTAGGCTCCCAGGCGCTTCAGGGCGCCCCGATCCGGGGCGTCGATCCAGAAACCGATAAGGGCAGGCTTACCGTCCAGACGACGCAGCACCGACTCGGCCATCAGAGCCGCCTCCCGCTCGGTCGAGGCGAACAGGGTACGCTGAGCGCCGGCCGCTAAGATCGTGATTTCGAAGGGGGTGACGCTTGGCATACCAAGCCAACGTGTTGCGTTGCAAAATCGTTGCGTGCCGGACCCCATGACGGTTGGCAGCGTTCTGCTGACCCGTGCCGACCTTGAGGCCGTGCGGATTTGGGGCACGAAGTTCGAGATGCGGACGCCGCGCCCCACGACGCAGGTCGGCGCGCTGCCGATCGCGGTGGCCGGCTGATCGAGCGCCCGCCTCTCGATCGAGGGTGCACCACTTACGCCGGGACGGCCTGGATCACGTTGCGCAGGGTGCCGAGGCCGACGATCTCCGTCTCCATCACATCGCCCGGCTTGAGGAATTCGGGCGGCTTGCGCGCGTTGCCGATGCCGGGGGGCGTGCCGGTGGCGATGATGTCGCCGGGCACGAGGGTGAGGCCGTGCGACAGCTCGGCGATGATGCGGGCGACCTTGAAGTACATCTGAGCGGTCGAGGCGTCCTGTTTCACCACGCCGTTGACGCGGGTCAGGAGACGGAGATTCGAGGGATCGAGGTCGGATGCAGGCACGATCCACGGGCCGATCGGTCCGTACCCGTCCAGGCTCTTCCCCTTGAACCACTGCCCGCCGTGCAGCTTGATCTGCATGTCGCGCGCCGTGGTGTCGTTGATGACGCTGTAGCCGAACACGTGGGCCATCGCGTCGGCTTCTGTGATGTTGCGTCCGCCCGTGCCGATGATGACGGCGAGCTCGACCTCCCAGTCGATCGCCGTCGACACCGAAGCATCGTAGGGGATCGGGTCGTAGGGGCCGTTGATCGTGTTGACGCCCTTGGTGAAGAACACGGGATGGGCGGGGTACTCGGCGTTCGTCCCCCGGACGGCCTGACCCTCGGCGAAGTGCTCCAGGTAGTTCCAGCCGACCGCGTAGATGTTGCGCGTCGGTGCCGGGATCGGCGCCAGCAGCCGCACCGTCTCGACCTGCGGGCCATCCCCGGCGGCCGCGGCCCGGCGCACGGCATCAAGCGCGGCCGGTCCTGCCGTGATGAGCGAGACCATCTGCGCCGGATCCACGCCCGGCACTCCAACCTGCGTCAGGTCGACGACGCGCCCGTCCGAGCGGACCACACCGAGCCGCGGCGTGCTGCCCGCGTCGGGTGCGAAGGTGACGAGACGCAGAGCCTCTCCGCTCGGCGGGGGTATCGGATGCCCCGGACCCGAGGCTGGCGCCTGCGCCGAGGCTGACCCGACCAGGGCCCCGACCGCCGTCGCGGCGGCCGTGAGATGCAGGAAGTCGCGCCGAGTGCTCATCGATGGTCCTCCGCAGCGCTCGCCCTTCATCGGGGCAAGTCGCGCGAGCGAATTTTGAATTCATATGATGCGGGATGCAATCGGGCTCGCGCAGCGTGCCTTGCTCTTTCGCGCTTTGGCGGCGCACGATGTCGGGATGTGCAACCTCTACAGCCTCGACAGGGGTCAGGACGCGATCCGCAAGGCCTTCGGGGTCGAGCGCGACGAGACCGGCAACCTGCCGCCGCTGCCGGCGATCTTCCCTGACCAGATGGCGCCGGTGGTGCGTTTGGCCGAGGGCGAGCGCGCGTTGGCGATGATGCGCTGGGGCTTCCCCTCGCCGTCGAGCAAGGGGCCGCAGCACCCGGTCACGAACGTGCGGAACGTGAGGTCGCCCTACTGGCGCCCGTGGCTGAAGCCGGAGCAGCGCTGCCTCGTGCCGGTGTCCTCGTTCAGCGAGTACGCGGACACCAAGCCGCGCAAGACGCCGGTGTGGTTCGCGCTCGACGAGGACCGGCCGCTGTTCGCCTTCGCCGGGATCTGGCGACCGTGGACGGGCGTGCGCGGCCCGAAGCGCGACGAGCCCGTCGAGGAGGAACACCGGCTCTACGCCTTCCTCACGACGGAGGCGAACGGCGTCGTCGGGCCGGTGCATCCGAAGGCGATGCCGGCGCTGCTGACCACGCCGGAGGAGTGGCGCACGTGGCTGGAGGCGCCGGTGGTGGAGGCATTGCAGCTTCAGCGGCCGCTGCCGGACGAGGCCATGCGCGAGGTCGCCCGCGGCAAGCGGAGCGATGGGACTTAGGCCCCGGATCGACGGTGCGTGATGCGCTTACTGCGCGTCGTCGGTGCCGACCATTCGCATGGTGGCGCCAAGCCGACCCCGATCGAGCCCCTTCGCGACGTAGCGCTCATCCACCCGGGCAACCCGCATCGGCGCCGGAGCACGCCCGACGACGTTCAGATTGCTCCGCACAGCCCGCTCGAGCTGAGATCGCACCGCGCCGTCGGCCAGGATCGCAAGGCCGCCCACGGTCGCGACAGCGAGGACGCTGCGGGTGATGATCGAGGTCAACGTGAGCATGTAAGGCACCTGAAGGATGCCTCAC
The DNA here is from genome assembly GCF_008039875.1 of Methylobacterium sp. WL119. Taxonomy (GTDB): domain Bacteria; phylum Pseudomonadota; class Alphaproteobacteria; order Rhizobiales; family Beijerinckiaceae; genus Methylobacterium. The sequence goes on from NZ_VRUU01000013.1 coordinate 13,567, forward strand.
GGTAACCGAAGGGCTCCGCTGTGGCTGCTACAGCCACGCCACAGCCAGCACAAAAAGCGAACGGGCCCTACGCGAGAGGGAGCGTGTTCGCGGGCTTCAGTAGGCGCGTGACCGAGGCGGCGGGGGCGGGCCGTCATCGTCGTCGTCATCCGGCGGAGGCGGCCCCCGCCGACGCGGCGGAGGCAGCGGCCTGTCGTCATCGAAGTCCGGCGGGGGCGGTCGGTAGCGGTGTGGCGGCGGCCCGTCGTAATCCTCATCCGATGGAGGCGGAGGGCGCCGATCGTCGTAGGGTTGAGCCGAGGCGCCGGCCGCCGCGAGGACGAACAGAGCAGCGCCGGTGAGACGTGCGCGCATGAACTCTCCATGGAGCGAGACCGCGCGAGCGGTGGCCCAGCTTTCTCTTCGACCTGCCAGTTTCGGCTAGGGGGTCGCTCCTTGGCGTGCCGCCGCGATCAGCCGGTCTCCGTCCTCGCGCAGCAGCAGATGATCCGAGACGAGAGCATCGACCGACTTCGCGACAGCCGCGACGTAGGCGTCCGGCTCGGCGTAGCGCTCCTCCAGGGACGGGCGGGGGTCGCCGGCGGCCGTCCGTTCGGCCCGTGTGCGTGCGAAGGGGATCTCGCTGCCCTCACGATCGCACAGGGCGCCGGCCGGGAACGGGTCGGCATACAGGTTCCAGCCGGTGAAGGTCGCGCGGGGGGCTGCGACGGCGGGTAGGCGGATGCCCGCCACGTCGTTGCCGTCCGCGTCGACCCGCGGCACCAGCGGGCGGTACTGCGGCCCGGTCTCGGGGCGGGGATCGACGTAGGTGCCGAACCGCGCGATCGCGTTCGGCGTCGTCGGGACCGGGATGCCGACCAGGAACGGAAAGCCGATCTCGGCGGCGTCCACCAGCGTGCCGTCCGACAACCGCGGGACACGGCTGTCCGGCGGGGCCTTGCCCGCGGTCACCCATTCCTCGAGCGCGACCAGCAGTGCCCGCAGGGCCGGCGCCGGGTTCAGGGTGCTGCGCAGGTTCGCGCACGCCCCCTTGGTCGAGGTCAGACCGGCGCGCCCGTAGTGAAAGCCGCTGGAGACCAGGAAGGCGCGCGACGTCTCGGGCAGCGCCACGTCGGTCCGGCCGAGCGGATCCGTCGTGAGCATCGAGGCGCCCTTCTGCCAGTACTCGGTCCCGGTGTTCACCTCGATCAGGAGCGGATCGAAGCCGTCGCCGCGCAGGAGCGCGCCGGTTCGGCCGGTGACCGGATCGTGCTGCCGTGCGGTCGAGAACGGAAAGGCGTTCTCGGGATAGAGGTGGTCCTCGTGCTGCGTGTTGGTGCGGGAGGGCTGCCCGAACCGGGCGTTGAGGAAGATGCCGCCGACGCCCGCGATGTGCGAGAGCATGCCGTCGAAGACGCGGCGGCCGGCTTCGTCGCGGTTGAAGCCCTGGTAGACGAAGTCGCGCAGGTAGCGCCCGCTCTGCGAGATGCCGAGGGCGACGGCATGGCGGATGGTGCCGCCGGCCGGGTTCGCGCCGTCGGCGGCACCACCGCGCAGATAAGCCACCACGTCCCGCGTCGCGGCGAAGCCGATGCCGAGCACCTTCGGTTCGGTGGCCGGGTAGGTGAACTCGTAGAGCGATCCCGGCAGGGGCTTGGTACCCTTGGGCAGCAACTCCAGCTGTCGCGGCGTGGCGTAGTGCCAGGCTTCGGCCGGGACCGGGCGAGGCGGATCGCCCTCGCGCCGGCGAACGGTGAGCCGCGCGTCGGCCTTGTCCGGGCCGGCGGTCTTGAAGGTGAGATAGAACGGGGCCTCGGGCGGCCCGCGCGTCGCGCTGACGAGCTCGTCGCGCACCGTCTCGACGATCGGCGTGCCGTTGCGGCCGGCGACCGGAACGTCGATGGCCATGCCGCCCTGCTGGCGCAGCGCGTCCGCCTCCCAGCCCGACCAGACGACCGTGTCGCCGCGGCGCAGGACGAGGCCGGTGCCGGCGTCGGTGGCGGTGCGCGGATCGTTGACGGCCTGGGCCGCCTGGGCCGGCGCGTCGAGCACCCAGTTGAACAGGAACTTGCGGCCACGGTTCAGCACCTCGAACAGCAGCGTGCCGCTGCCGCGGGCCGGATCCTTCGGGCGCAGCATGAACAGGTCGGTCTGGTACGCGACCATGCCGCGCGCGTTGCGGGGCGCGAGCGCGATGTCGACGATGCCGGCATTGGCCGGGTCCGCCGGGTCCAGCTCGCCGCGCGCCGTGCCGATGACGCGCTCGTAGGCGCCGACCGCACCGAACGCGACCCCGTCGGCGAAGGGCTCGACCGTCGTGATATCGATGCCCACGATGCGGGATTGCGCAGGCGCGACGCCCAGGGCGCAGCCGAGCACGGCGATGATGACGCCACTGGTTCGCATGGTCACTCCCGAGGTCCGGCTCTACGAAGGCCGGTACCATCAGCAATCACATGGAGGCGTGAGCGTCGAGAGGGATGACTCCTCGACAGATGTCGCCCCCGCCGACCTGTCAGGTGCGGCATCGTCCTCGGGCTTGGGGCGACGACGGTCCGCAACGCGCCATCGCACCCCGCAAGCCACGATGAGCGGGCGTTCCGTGCATCTGACGGCTACGGCTCGGCCGCGCTGCCGACGGGACTGAAGTCGCCCCGGCGCTTCCGGACGGCCTGCGACGCGTCGAGATGCGAGAGCGGACGCCCAACCTCCACCGCGAGGTCGTCGTCGAGCGGGCCCGAGACGATCTCGATCGTCGCGTCCGGGAACGCTGCCAGGATGGCTGCAAGGATGGCTGCTGAATTGTCTCCAGGCGGCTCCGATCGATCGGCTGGGGGCTCCGCAAGGGCTCGCTCGATAATCCGGATCATGCCGCACGATGGTACGGCCGGCGGGGTGGAGGCGCGGGCCGGGCGGCACAACGCGGCGTTCGGCCCTGCCGTACCCGCCTCGTCGATCGCCATTCACGCGCGCCACGCGACATGCAGGCGCTCAGTCGCCTCGTCCCTTGCTCTCGACCCGCAGCCAGCTGTGCCAGGCGCAGCCTTGGACCCCCTTCGGGAAGAACGCCCCCCGCTGCAGGTTGCCGTGCTCGCGCCGGATCCGGCCGACGCGGTAGCGATCCGCATCGCGGGCGATGAGGTCGCAGTCGCTGTCGGGCTGTGTGCGGGAGCCGATGAGGCTACTCACGCCAGCCTCGCGTACCCCTCTCGGCCGCGAGCATCCCGAGGAAGCCCGACCCGATCGAGTAGAGCGGGACAAAGCCGTGGCGGCGGGTGCTGCATTCTGAGGGCGCGTCGGGCGATGACGATCGTCACACGCTGCCGGGCGTGCGAGGTCTCGACGCAGTATTCAGACGCTCAACCAGAAGATGGAAAGCGACCCGCAAATCGAGTACGCCGATGCTCGCCCTACTCCCTGAACAGCGCTTCATTGGATCTCAGGGCGAGTAGACCTGCGGCCCGCCTCCCTCGCGAGAGGCGATCTCCTCGAGGAAAAGAAGCAGCGTCATGAGCGTTGTTCGGCATTCTTCGTTCTCGACCGATGACTTGCCTGAGCGCGATCGCTTCGACGCGTGGCGGACCTTGTTCAGCGCTCACGATCTGGATGCGGACCCGCACGGCTTCTCTGCTCGCATCGACACCACACAGATCGGTCCGGTCCTGCTGCACGTCATGAACGCCTCGCCTCAGAGGACAGGCCGCACGCGATCTAAGATCAGGCAGGACGGCCAGGAGCGGTTCACCCTGCTGCTGAGCCAGCACACCTACGCGATCGAGTCGGATCACGGCACCCAAAAAGTTCCGCCCGGTGCTTTCACGCTCAACGACCTCTCGCAGCCTTATCGACGCAGCCGAGTTCGCGAAACAAACTCACTAATCGTGAGCCTCGCGCGCGACAGCGTCGCTCGCCTGCTTCCTAACGAAGAAACGCTGCATGGGGCGATCCTCGCTGGTCCAACGGCCTGCCTGCTTGCTGAACATCTCCGCGGCTTGGTCGCGCATCGGCACACGATAGGGACGGACCAGGCGCTCGACATTGCGCAGGCCACGCTCCACTTGCTTGCAGCCATAGCCCGGCCCGACCGGGATCGGCAGGCGATGGCAAGTGCCCCGGCAAGCATGGCCCGATTGTCCGCCTCGAAACGGTACATCCGCAGCAACCTTGCCAAGGCGCTGACGGTCGAGCAGATCGCATCGGCTGTCGGTTTGTCTCGGACCCGATTGTACCACCTGTTCGAACCTGAAGGCGGGGTAGCCCGCTATCTGATGCAGCAACGTCTCGCTGCCGTGAGGGCGGCTTTGGATGATCCGCATGAGGGCCGAAATATCGGCGTGATCAGTGAAGCCTACGGGTTCGGTAATTTCAGCCACTTCAGCCGAACCTTCCGGGAGGCTTACGGCCAGAGCCCTCGGGACTACCGCGCGTCACGCAAAACATCTGGAGAGCTAGAATTGCCGAGTTCACCGGCTGCAGCAACATGGATGCGAGCGCTCGGCTAAGTCGCTCGCGGGGCCGTCGGCCGCGCCAGCAGGATCGCGGTTCGCACCATGCCGCGCCAAAATTCCCGGATGCGCCGGGCTCGGCGACCGCCTTCCGCGATGGCTCATGGTCCTTCACCGCGGCGGCCGGGTCCACCGTGTGCCCGCTCGCGAACCGGAACAGGCTGACGGTCGGGTCGCGCATGGGGTGATCGTCGTGGCAGGCGGGAGCGGACGCTACCAAGGCGATGTCGGTGCGGGGGCCGCCGAAAATAACCCTTCCGCCTCAATGCCCCCCCTCCCCCCAGGTGCGGGGCAAACAGTCTCGATGATAAAGGGTTGTTTGAGACCTGCTCGGGGAGCCATCACCTTTCCAAAACCTTGGTCTCGTTCATCGCTTCGCCCGGCGCTCCGCATCGAGCCCGAAGGTGCGGGGACAGGTCCGCGCGACCGGACCGGCGGCCGCGCCATCGCGCACATCGGCGGGAACGGCTCCATGTCCTCGAAAGCCAGCCCGCGCGCTCCGATCGGCCAGCGCGATCCTGGCCGCCCCGGCCCGCCGATGGCGGCGATGCCGGCGGGTGCGTTTCCGATCGCGAAAACCGGCTGAGGGAGCGCCTGTGCGATCTCCGGGGCCGCCGGCTCGTCGTCGCGTGCCCGCCGTGCAACCGGCGCGGCACCTACGACCTGGCGCGCCTCCGGCAGCGGTTCGGCGACCACGCCGACCTCTACGACGTGTATCTGCGTCTCACCCGGACGTGCGGCCGCCGGCAGGCGGTCGGCCCCCGGGAGCCGGCCCGGTCCGGCCGGACGTGTCGCGCCATGATCGGCGTCGAGGGCGGCGACGGGCGCACGGGATTGCCGTCCCGCACGTGACCTTTCGACGGCGATCGCGGGTCGGCCGCGGCGAGGCGGCAGAGCGGGCGAGGTCGCAACGGCCTCGAGCCGCCGAGCCTTCGGACGGGATCGGCAAGTTCGCCGCCCGAGCATGGAGGCCGCCCGACGACATGGACGGGGGCGGCGCTCCGAATGACCCCTGCGTTGCCGACCGCCTGCTCGCGACGATCCTGCGCTGGGTCGACGCCCGGGGTGATCGCGGCGGCTATGCCCGCCGTTCCGGCATCGCGGCGGCCGACAGACGGGGGCGACTTCGAGCCGGCGGGCATCGGTGGTCCTATGACGCGTCGGCCGGGCGATGCCGCATCGTCGCGCCGACGATCCGGCGTTCGTGCTCGGTTCGGGCGCCAGACCCGAGCCTGTTGCTCTCCGGGTGACGCTCAGGGCGCCCGGCGCGCGAGCCAAGCGGTTCCAAGACCGAGCGCCAACGCGCCGACGGCCCACGCGATTAGGAGGTAATTGTGCGGGTCCATCACCGGAGTCCCTTCAGGAGGCTGCGTGCCGCTGAATGTGGGCTGGTGCCGACCGCCAAGCAAACGCGGGACGTCGCCCCTGTGCCGACGGCGACGGACGGATCGACCGAGCCCGGCGGCCTCCGGGCGAACGCGGGCGCGAGACCTCCCGCGGCGAGGGCCGCCACCGCGACGCCGTTCAGGCCGAGGGAGTGTCAGGCCGCCAGGGCGAGGACGGCGGTTTCCCCGCCGGTCGGGGCGACGGTGTCTTTGGCTCCGAACAGGAGTTGATAGATCGCGGCAGGGGTGCGGGCGTGACCATTGCCGTCGACGATCCGGACGTCGGCCAGGCCCGAGGCCTGCAGCGATAGGCCTTGCTCCAGAGCGTCCAGCATCGAGTTGTAGTGATGCGAAAACCGTTGTGCCGATATGCGAGCGGTGACGGTGAAGTTCACGGACGCCAATCCTGACTGTCGAACTCGGCCGGCGGCCGCATGGCCGTGATCCGAGTCATCGTGATGAAGAGGAAGAGGATCGCTGGACAGGGCCGGCGCGGCTTTGGATTCGCCTCGTCGCCCGACGGCCTCCGTATCGTTGCAGATAGAGGCGGTTCGTTGACGAAAACTTAGCCCAGTATGGCAGGGACGTGTCTTTTGCGATGGGGATGCTGTCGTGACCCGGAAACCGCTGCTCGATCAGGTCGACGCCATTCAGATGGCGCGCACGTATTGCCGTCTTGTGAAAGCCGATCCCGACGCGGTCGTCGCGGGCGACTTCGTCGACGCGACCGGCCAGCGGCGCCGCGTCAGCAAAGCCCGTTGGCGCTGGTATCGGGACATCGCCGAAGCGCCGGCTCCGAAGCCGCCGGAGACCGGCGCGTCGGGAGAGGCTGCCGAGGCCTGAGCTTGGCCGGAAAAGCGCCGAAGGACGCGGTTCTCACAGGTCGGTTCGGGTTTTCACGGATCGCGGCTCGGCGGACGGGCGCAGCTATGTCCTCGCTGCCATCAGGTCGTGCGTCAGGACGGTCAACTTCCCGATCAGGCCGGTGATGTCGGCCCCCTTGCACGACCACTGCGTGCCGACCGCCTCGCCATCTGCGGACACGGACACGACGGCGACCGATCGCAGCTTGCCTTCGCGAGCCAGGACGAGCTGGTCCTGCAGCACGGCGATGATCGAGGCGGTGTCCGCGTCCGCGACCGCGGCAGAGATCCGGGCGGGAAAGGGCACGACGGCGCCTGCGTTTGCCTGTTCGTTCGTGCTCATCGCGACCTCGCCTTGCCTCGCTGGATGCGCAGAGACCTGGGTGATCGCTTGGGACAGAGTGTGGCAGCTTGTCCGTGTCGGCGAACGTCGATGCCGAGTGTGGCTGCCAGAGCACGGTGCGGCTGCCGGAGCACCAACCATCCGGTCGGCCCCGCGCGACGCTTCGCCCAGCCTCGTCTCGCACATCGGCGCCGATCCGCCTTCCCGATCGCCCGATGCCGGCCGATCGGCACGACGGGCAGCCTGCTCCCCGTCGATATCGGCCACCATGTCGGGATCGCCGTCATGCAGGCCGCGATCCGCGTGCGCGATGACCGCGTTTCCCGCGCGTCCCCATTCCATGCCGAAAGATCCGCATGACCATGACCGATCCGACGCCGGCCAGCCTGCGCGACGCGATGGCCTGCACCCTCTACGAGCACGACAGTGCGGAGATCGCCGGTGCGCCGCCCTGGATCGGCGATCGTCTGGACCGCGAGCATCCCGGGCTGCGCGCGCGCTATCTCGGGCGCGCCGATGCCCTCTTGGGCGGCCCCATCGCCGGGTTGCTCGCCCTGTTGGCGCGCCAGGGCGAGGAACGCCGGATGGTCGAGGAGGAGGTGAACGTCCTGCGCCGCCAGCGCATGGGTCCGGAGCGCGAGCGCGAACTGCTGGAAGCCAACAACCGGATGCTCGAGCGCGCCCGGGCCTCCGCGGCCGCCCAGGCCGCTGCGGAGGCGGCCCTGCCCCTGATGCAGCGCGAGCGCGACGTCGCGCGGGAAGCGGAGACCTTCTGGCAGCAATTCGCCTTCGACGCGGACGATCTGGCCACCCAGCGCCTGGTGAAGCTCACCGCGGAGCGGAACGCAGCCGAGCGCATGGCCATTCTCGAGCGCGCCCAGCGTGAACGGGTCGAGACCGCCCTGCGGCTGTTCGCGGATCGGGCCGACACGATGCCGAAGGAGGGCTGGGTCTCGGATCTGGCCGGGATGAACCGCGACATGCCGCTGTGGTGGTTCCATGCCGCGCGCGTCGCCCTGGAGCGGGCGGAGCCGAAAGCGGCGGACGATCATCCGCGGTGACGCAGGCCCCCGGCTGGGATCGCGTCGATGGCCGGGACCCGCGCCCTCTCCGTTGATGACGATCGCTTGGGTCGGCCGCTGCGAGGGGCGCCATGCGTGAAGCCGCCGGCACGCCGGGGTGCGGAACCTCCGCGAGCGTCCGGGCGCCAGGTGCCGGAAACTCGATCCCCCATCTGGAGGATGACGGCCGGTCCTGACTCGTTCACGCAGGAGGCCCGAGATCACCTTGGCCCGGCCGGAGACTTCCGCGCCGGGCCTTTTTGCGCCCCCCGCCGTGCTCTCCCGGCCCCCGGTCGGAGCACGGGCGACGGCCGGAGCGTCAGCGGATTCCGCGGGGGACCGGGCCGTCGCGCCTCGCGGACGCACCGTCCTTCCCCGCGGCAAGGCCCTCGCGGCGAGGCGGGAACGGACGCGGCGCCGGGCCCGGGCCCGGGCCCGGTCCCGGCACGCCGCGTCAGCGTCTCAGGTCGGCGGTCCGCTTCCGGGCCGACGGGGCGGCGTTCCGGTTCTGCGCCTCGTCCATCACGTCGCCGATCTTGTCGCCGACCGCGATCACGATCGCCGTCGAGGCGGCGCCCTCGGCGGTCTCGGAATGGAAGCGGCCGAGGGTGTCGGTGAGGCGCTGCTCGATGGTGCTCAGCACCGTCCGCGCGGCCGCGGCGTTCGCGGTCATCATCACGCCGGCGAGGTCGCAATAGGCCTCGCGCAGCAGGTGGAACGCCAACCTGTCGACGGCCTGCGCGTCCTCCGGGCTCAGATCCTTCATGGGGTATCCCGTCGGCCTGCCGGCGGCGCAGGCATCGCTTCAAACGCAGGGCTTCGCTGCGAACAGCCCATCGCTTCGAACAGGGCATCGCCTCGAACGCGGCCACGGTCTCGAACGGACGACCTTCGATCGGCCGCCCGATGCCGCCCTGCAACCGGTACGCCTGTGCGGCTAGGAAGGGAATGCGCCGGCTCCTCCGTCGCGGAATTCCGCCGCGAGGGCGTCGGAGGCCAGGTTCTTGGACTTCGCCTCGATCTCGAAATCCGCCCATTCCATGTGGCGCCCGACCAGGGCGTTCAGGGCCCTGTTCCACATCATGTCCGAGTGGGCGGCGAGGTCGCGCCAGGAATGCCCGGCCTCGGTCAGCGCGGCGAAGTCGGGCAGCGCGTCGCGGTCGTGCTCCGGCAGCACCGTCTCGCGCGAGACGCTGACATGGGCGAGCGGCCGCACCCCGCGCCAGGACGCGCGCACGCGCTCGACCCGCGGATCCTCCGGCGCGATGTACTCGCCGCGGCTCTCGACCCAGTGATGATGCAGGTCGAGCACCACCGGCACGCTGTCGGCGAGCGCCAGCACCGCGTCGAGCCCGAAGGCGTTCTCGTCGTTCTCGACGGTGATGAGGTCGCGCGCCGTCTGCGACAGGCGCGGCAGGGCGGCGCGGAAGCCGTCGGTGCCGGGGTCGCGGGCGCCGACATGGATGTTGATGTGGGCCCCGTGCGGGTGCCAGCCGCCGCCGTAGCCCAGCAGCGCCATCAGCTCGGCGTGATACTCGAACTCGGCGATGCCGTTCTCGGACGCCGCCGGGTTGCGCGAGGCGATCACGCAGAACGGGCCGGGATGGAAGCTGAGGCGTATGCCGGCCGCCCGCGCCGCCGCGCCGCAGCGGGCGAGGCCCGCCTCCACGAGGCGGCGCATCTCGGGCTCGGCGTAGATGTCGCGCGCCACGGGATGGGTGTAGCCCGGCAGGACGTTGCTCGCCATGCGCAGCAGGCGCGCGATCGGCGGCCGCCCGGCGACCCAGGCGATCTGGCGCTCCAGCGCCCCGAGGTTGTGGCGGACCAGATTCTCGATCTTCGCGCGCCGCGCCGCCGGAGCCAGCGCCGTCAGCGAGGCCATGGTCGCGTTGGTGAGGTTCATCTGAAGCGCCGCCTCCCGGGCGGCCTTCAGGGTCTTGAAGCCCTCCGGCGGCGGCGTGAGCACGAACTTGCAGCAGAATCCGAGGCGGGGCGCATCATCGATCATGGGTCGAGAACGCCGTGCGCCCGGTTTCGTCCCACGCCGTCGACGCGCGGCCGCCGCAGGGAGGGTCGATGCCGCAGGCGCCCGGCCGGGGAAGACGGAGCCGTTTCGCGCGGTCCGGCGTTCCCTGCACGGTTCGTCGACCCGAACAGGTCCGCGACCCGCCACATCCTCTCAGCTGGAAGCCATGATGCGCGTCGCCCCGCTCGCCTTCGTCCTCGCCCTCGCGGCCGTCCCGGCTCTCGCCGCGCCTACGTCCACGCGCGGCAACGCGGACCTGAAGAAGTACTGCACCGGGGACGCGCTGAAGCTCTGCGGCGACATCGATCCGGACGATCCGGCGATGGATGCGTGCTTCAAGAAGAACCGCGGCGCGCTGACGGAGAACTGCCGCCGGGCGATCGACGCCTACGCGGGCTCCGGCGGCAAGTAAGGGCAGGTCCGGTCGAGTTCGGGCACGCCGAGCCGGGCTGCCCCGGGACCCGTGAGGGCGCCCCGTCGCGGGCGTCCGGCGGCCGGGGTGCAGGTCCTGCGTCATCCGGCCGTCACGGTGCCCGGCTAAGCGGGCGCCCTCGCCGCGCCGACGGCATCGTGTCCCGAAACCATGCCCGAGCATCTCTGCCTCGACCCGCACGACCCGTATGCGCAGCGCGAGGTCCGGGTCGCGTTCGAGCGCGTCGGATCGGGCTTCCGCCTGATCGCGGCGATCGACGACAGCGACGACGACATCCTGCCCGACCTGATCGACGCGCAGCGCGACGACCTGCTCCGCGAGATCTCCCAGGCGGACCCGCGCGCCGCCGACCGCGTCCCCCCGGCCGACACCCGGCCGTCGGCGTCGTGCTGAGGCTCGGCCGCCTCGACGATGCGGACGAGCTCGCGGCGTCGCCGCTCGGGTTGCGCGGGCGCACGAGCCGGATGCCGGCCTACATCGCCGCGAGCGTCCTTCTCGTCCTCGTCTCGGACCTGCTGATCCAGTTGCTCCTGGCCTGACCGACGCGCGGAAGCCCGCCGGCGGCCGTCGCGTCGGGCGGTCCCCGGCACCCCCGCAGCGAAAGCCGTCCGCACGCGAGGTGCTCTTTCGCCAAACCGGGATTCCCTTCGGGCCAAAGCCCACTAAGGTCGCGCGAGCCGCGAGCGCGCTGGCCGACCCGAGCCGTGCGGCGACGGCCGCGACCCGCCTCGCGCGAATGTCCCCGTCACCGGTCGCGCCATGGTCCATACCGGCTACAATCCCGCCCTCGTCGCCCTGTCCCTGGCGATCGCGGTGTTCGCCTCCTACACCGCCCTCGACCTCGCCGGGCGGATGCGCGGCGCCGCCCGCGGTCCGCGCTGGGCCTGGGTCGCCGGGGCCGCCCTGGCGATGGGCGGCGGCATCTGGTCGATGCACTTCGTCGGCATGCTCGCCTTCGAGATGGGCATGCCGGCCGCCTACGACCTCACGCTCACCCTCGCCTCCCTGCTGATCGCGGTCGGCGCCACCGGCGCGGCCTTCGTCCTGATCAGCCGTCCGGGTGCGGGCCCGCGCGAGGTCCTCGTCGGCGGTCCGCTGATGGGGGTCGGCGTCGCGGGCATGCACTATACCGGCATGGCGGCGATGCGGGTGCCCGGCAATCTCGCCTACAGCTGGCCCGTGGTCGCGCTCTCGGTGGCGATCGCCGTCACCGCCGCGACGGCCGCCTTGTGGCTGACCTTGCGCCGGCACGGCGTCTGGCAGAAGCTGTCCGCCGCATTCGTGATGGGCCTCGCGGTCGCCGGGATGCACTACACCGGGATGGCGGCGGCGACGTTCACGGCGGAGGCCGCCGGCGCCCACGCCGCCCATGCCGGCGGCGTCGGCGCGGGCCAGCAGAACCTCGCCCTCTCGGTCGGCGGCGCGACCTTCCTGATCCTCTTCCTCGCCATGCTGGCCTCGTCCGTCGACCAGCAGCGGGTCCAGCGCGATCTGCAGGCCAGCGAAGCGCGGTTCCGCGCCGCCGTCCAGGCGGTGCGCGGCGTGCTCTGGACCAACGACGCCGCCGGCCGGATGGTCGGCGAGCAGCCCGGCTGGGCGGCGCTGACGGGCCAGGCGCCCGAGGCTTATGCCGGCTTCGGCTGGGCGAGCGCCGTGCACCCCGACGACGTGCAGCCGAGCATCGCGGCCTGGAACGCGACGGTGGCCGCGCGCCGGCCCTTCGTGCACGAGCACCGGGTCCGCGCCCGCGACGGCAACTGGCGTCACTTCGCGATCCGCGCCGTGCCGGTCCTCGACGACCGCGGCGCGATCACCGAGTGGGTCGGCGTGCACACCGACATCACCGAGCAGCGCGAGGCCGAAGGCGAGCTGCGGGAATCGAACGAGGAGCTCCAGCGCTACGCCTACATCGTCAGCCACGACCTGCGCTCGCCGCTGGTCAACGTCATGGGCTTCACCTCCGAGCTGGAGGAGGCCCGCCCCGAGATCCGCCGGGCGCTGGGGGACCACCCGGAGGCCGAGCGGATCGACGCCGATCTCGGCGAGGCGCTGGGCTTCATCCGGGCCGCCGTGACCCGGATGGAGGGGCTGATCGCCGCCATCCTGAAGCTCTCGCGCGAGGGGCGGCGCAGCTTCGCGCCCGAATCCCTCGACCTGACGCGCCTCCTGCGGTCGCTGGTCGACGCGCAGCGCCACCAGATCGAGACCGCCGGCGCGACGGTGGAGGTCGCCCCCGACCTGCCGACCATCGTCGCGGACCGGCTGGCGGTCGAGCAGGTCCTCGGCAACCTGATCGACAACGCTGTGAAGTACCTCGACCCGGCCCGGCCCGGGCGGATCACGATCACCGCACGGTCGGTGGGCGGCAACCGCGTGCGCATCGCCGTCGCCGACAACGGCCGCGGCATCGCCCCGCGCGACCACGCCCGCGTGTTCGAGCTGTTCCGCCGCTCCGGGGTCCAGGACCGGCCGGGCGAGGGGATCGGGCTCGCGCACGTCAAGGCGCTGGTGCGGTCGCTCGGCGGACGCATCGACCTCGCCTCGGCGCTGGGCGCGGGCACCACCTTCGAGGTGACGCTGCCGCGCGAGGCCGCTACAGGTCGTGAGGCACACGGCGCCCCGACGACGCTGGCCGCGGAATGACCCTGGAGGCCGCCATGAACGCCGTCAGCATCGTGATGATCGAGGACGACGACGGCCACGCCCGGCTGATCGAGCGGAACATCCGCCGCGCCGGCGTGAACAACGAGATCATCCCCTTCCGCGACGGCACCTCGGCCCTGGCCTTCCTGCTCGGGCCGGACGGCTCGGGCGAGGCCAGCGCCCGACGCCACCTGCTGATCCTGCTCGACCTCAACCTGCCGGACATGACCGGGATCGACATCCTGGAGAAGGTGAAGGCCAACCCGCACACCAAGCGCTCGCCGGTCGTGGTCCTAACCACCACCGACGACAGCCGCGAGGTGCAGCGCTGCTACGATCTCGGCGCCAACGTCTACATCACCAAGCCGGTCAACTACGAAGGCTTCGCGAACGCCATCCGCCAGCTCGGCCTGTTCTTCTCGGTGATCCAGGTGCCCGAGAATCCATGACCGGCCCTCCCCCCGCCGCGGCCGACCCGGCCGGCACGGCCCGCATCCTCTACATCGACGACGACCCCGGGCTCGCGCGCCTGGTCCAGCGCGCGCTCGGCGCGCGCGGCTACGTGGTCGAGCTCGCCGCCAGCGGCGATGCCGGGCTGGAGCGGCTGGCGCGGGGCGGGATCGACGTCGTCGCCCTCGACCACCACATGCCCGGGCAGACCGGGCTCGACGTGCTTCCGGCGATCCGCGCCCTGCCCGACGCGCCGCCGGTGGTCTACGTCACCGGCTCCGAGGACAGCCGGGTCGCCGTCGCCGCGCTGAAGGCCGGCGCGGTCGACTACGTCTGGAAGGACGTGCAGGGCCAGTTCCGCGAGCTGCTCGGCGGCGCCGTCGACACCGCCCTGCGCCAGGAGGCCCTGCGCCGCGACAAGGAACGCGCCGAGGCGGAGGTCCGCGCGGCGCGCGACCACGCCGTGATGCTGCTGCGCGAGGTCAACCACCGGGTCGCCAACTCCCTCGCCCTGGTGGCGGCGCTGACGCACATGCAGACCAGCGCCGTCTCGGACCCGGCCGCGAAGGCGGCGCTCGAGGAGATGCAGGCGCGGATCTCGGCCATCGCCGGCATCCACCGCCGTCTCTACACCTCCGACGACGTCGAGGCGGTCGAGCTCGACGCCTATCTCGCCAGCCTCGTCGAGGAGCTGCAGGCGGCGATGCGGGCCTCGGGGCGCGATCACGCCATCCGGCTGAGCGCCGACCCGGTGCGGCTGGCCACCGACAAGGCGGTCTCCGTCGGGGTGGTTGTGACCGAGCTGGTGACCAACGCCTACAAGTACGCCTACCCGGTGAATGCCGCCGGCGAGATCCGGGTCGAGCTCCGGCGCCGGGCCGAGGACACCCTCGAGCTCGCCGTCGAGGATGACGGGATCGGCTGGACGGGCGAGGGACGGCCGCGCGGCACGGGCCTCGGCTCGCGCATCATCCGGGCGATGGCGACGAACCTGCGCTCGGGCCTGTGCTACGTGCCCGACCGCATCGGCACCCGGGCCGTGCTGTCGTTCCGGGCCTGACGGCCCCGTTTTCGCGCGGATCGGATCCTCTAGGCGGCCGGGGTCGGGACGGCATCGGCGCGGACGGGGGGCACCGCCGCCGGCCCCGTCCGGGTGGCGAGCCACAGGACGTTCCGCGGGCCCTCCCCGCTGGCACGCGAGCGCACCCGGACCTCCTCGACGGAGAAGCCCGAGCGGGCGAGCCGCGCCTTGAACTTGCGGTCCGGCCGGCCGGACCAGACGCCGAGGATGCCGCCCGGGCGCAGGGCGTAATGGGCGCGCTTCAGGCCCCAGCCGTCGTACAGGCGGTTGTTCTCGCCCCGGACCATGCCCTCGGGGCCGTTGTCGACGTCGAGCAGGATCGCGTCGAACGCCGCCGGGCCGGACTGGATCAGGCGGTTCACGTCCGCCTCGTGCAGGGCCAGCCGGGGATCGTCGAGGCTGCCGTCGAACAGGTGCGCCAGGGGCCCGCGCGCCCACGCCACCACCGCGGGCACGAGCTCTGCGACGACGATCTCCGCCTCCGGCCCGAAGGCGCCGAGCGCCGCGCGCAGGGTGAAGCCCATGCCGAGGCCGCCGATCAGCACGCGCGCCTTCGGCCGGTCCCGAAGCCGCGCCGCGACGAGGGTCGCCAGCGCCCGCTCGGATTCGCAGTGCCGGTCGCGCATCAGGTCCTGGTTGCCGACCGTGATCGCGAAGGCGTCGCCCTGCCGCATCAGACGCAGGGTGGTCTTCTCGCCGGGCACGAGACCGGTGTCGACATGGACCCAAGACGTCACGGATGTCCTCCCGCCGTCCGGCGGCGTGGCTGCAGGAACGCCCCTGTACCAGCGGTTGGAGGGCGCCGCGAGGGGCGTGATCCAGGGCCTCGCGCCGCGTCAGGCGCCGGCCGCGAGCGTGGCCCGTCCGCGGGCCTTCGGGCGCTCGATCCGGGTGGCGCGCGCGATGCGGCGCAGGCCGAACGACGCCAGCAGGCCGGCGGCGACCAGGAACGGGCTCGCGACGATCAGCGCGGCCACGACCTCGGAGCCGATCAGCACCGCGAGCGCCTTCACCATCGCGTCGAGGAAGACGAAGAACGCCGCGACGAGCAGCACGAGGATCGTTCCCAGGAGCGCGAACAGGCCGATCAGCGCCCGGAGGTTGCCGTCGATCTCGGTCCGCGCAAGGTCGAGGGTCCGCCCGACTAGGCGCCCGCTCTCGCGCAGGATCCCGAGGGTCAGCGCGAAGGTGCTCTCGGGGGTGCGATCCTGCATCGAGCGGTGCCGTCGTCCAGAAGGGGGCCGGGAGCGGTGCACCAGTTCGGCGCGGCTACCAACCCCGGATGCGACCGGGCGTTCCCGGATGGCGGCGGCCGCCGGTCAGCGCGGCGTGATCGGCGGCGCGAGCGCGCGCTCGCACGCGTCCCGGATCAGCAGCCCCGCGATCCGTCCCGCATCCCAGACGCCCATCAGGACGGCGTGGATCGCACCGGCGGCCAGGAGGAACGCGGCGACCGCGCAGAGGGGAAGGCTCAGGAGGAGCCCGATTACTAGGCGGGCCGCGACGCGCTCGGCGAGGCGACGTTCGAGCCGCGCCCCCGGGGCGAGGTCGAGCAGGCGTTCGTAGAGCATGGGAAGCCCGCACGATCGAGAATGGGCGGAACTCGGCACGACGGCGACGCAGGCACGCTGTGCCGGTTCAACATCGGCACGGGCCCGGCGTTGCATCGGACGATGCGAAAAACCCCGGGGCGCGGCGTCAGCGCATCCCGCTGCTGGTGAAGACCTGCGCCGCCGGCGCGATCACGACGAGGCTCCCGCACGGGGCCTGCCGCGACAGCACCGCGCTCGCCACGCCCCAGACGAACACGCCGCGCCGGTCCTGCCCCACCACGGGGCCGCCGGAATCGCCGAAGCAGACGCGGCCGCCGTTCACGCGGGCGATCGTCAGCCCGGTGCTCGACGCGGCGACGGGCGTCAGGATCGCGGTGCGCAGCCGGCCGACCACCCGGCCCGACACGCCGGTCCCGGCGACCCGCAGGCTCCTCGGCACCCGGCTCGGGTCGGTGGCGAGCGGCACCGGCACGCGGTCGCGCACCGGCTCGGCGAGGCGCAGCACGGCGAGGTCGAGCGAGAGGCTGTTCAGGTCGACGTCGACGACGTTCGAGGTCATCTGCCCGGGATCCGGGCTGTAGCGCGCGATCACCCGGGCGGTGCGGACCGGCTTCACCGGCTCGCTGCCGCGGAAGAACACCACGAGCGAGCCCAGCGGATCGCCGTTGACGCAATGGGCCGCCGTGAGGATCAGGTCGGGTGCGATCAGGACGCCGGTGCAGCGCGAGAGGTGCAGGCCGTCCTCGGGCGCGGTCACGGTCCCAAGCCCGACGGTGGCCTGCGCGAGCGCATCGCCCGACCGGCCCGCGGCACCGCCCTCGAGCGCCGCGGCCGGCGCGCTCCCCGAAGCGAGCGCGAGAAGCGGAACGACGAGACGTGAGGCAAGGTGACGCAGGGCGGGGCGAATGCCCGCTCGGGACGGGATCGAAATTCGGGACACGCGGGCCTCGGGGGTGTGGAACACGCCGTCCAGAGATCATCCGGGCGCGCCGGAGGGCAATCGGGCGCGAGGACGCGGGGGCCGCCGCGCCGCCCTGCGGCTCTCAGGAGTCGCGGCGCGTATCGTCCTTCGCCTCGAGGTCCTTGAGCATGGCGATCACCGAGCGCCGAAGGTCCGGATCGCCGATCGATTGGAACAGGCGCAGCAACTCGGCGGGGTCCGCGTCGGAGCCCGGCGCGCCGGAACGCGGCGAGAGGAAGAACGCCGTGTCGACACGAAGGAGCTCCGCGATCTTCCCCAGCAGGATCCGCGCCCGTTCGGATCGGTCCGATCCGTTGTTCCGGCCGTCGTCCACGTCGGACTCCTCACGTCATGCGTCTCGTTATACAACCTAGAATAAACTTTCAATCCCCTATAAACAGGGCAGGATGGTGTCTGTCCAGCCGCATGGTGGGATGGCGACCCAGTTCGCGTACGGAAGACGACGGCCGGCTCCGTCGGACGGCTCCTGCGAAACGGCTGCGCAACACATGATCACGAAGGCGATCGACGTCACCTACGGCCTGTTCCAGGCGTTCGACCGGGCCGGCTCCGTCGGCGATCTGAATCGCACGCTGCTGTCCGCCGTGTCCAAGCTCGGCGTGGAGAGCACGTTCGCCGGCATCATCCCGATGCCCGGCACCAGCCGGCGCGACCAGGCGGCCCACGTCCTGCTCGACAGCACGCCGGCCGGCTGGACCGACCGCTACTTCAAGGCCGGCCACCTGTTCCGCGACCCGACCATCCAGCGCCTGACCACGGACCTGACCGCGTTCCGGTGGTCCGACATCGAGCCGGAATACCGCGCCGACGCGGCCGCCCGGCGGGTGATGGAGGAGGCCGGCGACTTCCGCCTGCGCCAGGGCTTCACCGTGCCGCTGATCACCCTCGACGGGCGCGTCGCCGGGTTCAGCTTCGGGGCCGAGCGGTTCGATCCCTCGCCGGAGCTGCGCGGCATGCTGCAGCTCGTGGCGAGCTACGCCTTCGGCCGCTCGATCGTGCTGAGCGAAGGGCCGCCGCGGCCGGAGGTCCGGCTGACGCCGCGCGAGCGCGAGGCCCTGCAATGGGCCGCCGACGGCAAGACCGAGTGGGAGATCGGCGAGCTGATGTCGATCTCGGAGCACGGCGCCGAGAAGCACCTGCGCTCGATCCGGACCAAGCTCGGGACCGCGAGCCGGACGCACGCCGTCGCGGAAGGATTCCGGCGCGGGTTCCTCAAGTAGGCGCCGCGCGCCTCCGACCTCGAAGACCGCTTCGTCGAAAGCATGCTTCGTCCGGCGTGGGCGCGCGCGCGGGGATGCTCGCGCGGATTGACCGGATCCAGTCAAGTTCCACTGGTTCGCAGTCGAGAATGGTACGCGAACGCGTACTTTCGGGCGAATACTTAGAGACGATACTGCCGGCCATCCAATGGAGGCCGCTTTGATCCATATCGTCACGCCCGAGAACATCGATCGTTACCGCGATGCCATGGAGCAGGCCTATCGCCTGCGTCATCAAGTCTTCGTCGAGGAGAAGGGCTGGCACGACCTCGCCAAGCCCGACGGACGCGAGATCGACCAGTTCGACGACGGCCACGCCGTCCACATGCTCGCGATGCAGGGCGACCGCGTCGTCGGCTACCAGCGCATGCTGCCGACCACCCGCCCCTACCTGCTCACCGAAATCCTGCCGGAGCTCTGCGAGGTCCCCGCGCCCCGGAGCGCGCGGGTCTGGGAGTGGACCCGCTACGCCGTGCAGCGCGACGTGCGCGACCGCGGCCGCATCCTGAGCCCGGTCGGAAGCGCGCTCCTGGCCGGCATCGTCGAGTGGGGTCTCGAGAGCGGGATCGAGTCGATCGTCATCGAGATGAACCCGCTCTGGCTGCTGCGCCTCGTGCAGCTGCATTTCCGGGTGACCCCCCTCGGCCTGCCCTGCCGGATCGCCGGCGAGGACACCCTCGCCGTGGTCGCGGCCTTCGACGTGCGCACGCTCCGGCGCCTGCGCGAGACCCGCAACGACGCCGCCTCCGTGCTGACCGCGCGCCCCGCCCTGCCGCAGCGCCTGGCGAGCTGACCCCAACCGTTCCGGCGCGATGCCGCCGGACCCCGATCAACGCCAACCCGCGAACGAACCGATGACACGACAGACCCTTCCCGCTTCCACCGAACCCGACAACCCGATGGAGCGCCTCGCCGAGATCTGCATCGAGGCGCACGGCCTGATCGAGGAGGCCGGCACGCCGGAGATGAAGGCGACCCTCGAGGCTCTCCTCGTCCGGGTCGGCTTCGGCCTCGCCGAGCGCCTCGACCCGCAGCACCGCACGGCCTGACCGGCCGGCGACGGAATCGACGCCGGTCGCGCCCGCTGCCGATCCGAACGGGTCGGCGGCGCGGCGCGGCCGGTCGTGCGCGCCGTCGCCGGCCGACTTGTCCACCGCTCATCCAACGACCCGCCGGGATGGGAAACCGATCGGTAAGGGACGCCGCGCCACGGTGTCCCGCGACCAGCATTCGGGATCCGAAAGCCGATGATGACCAAGGACCAGCTCGCGACCGAGCTGAAGCGCATCGCGACGACGCAGATCAGCGACATCACGCGCGCGGTGAAGGAGGGCCAGAAGTCCATCGCCCTCAACGAGGTGCGGGACATGGCCCATCGCCTCGAGCGCCTGGCCGACGCCTTCCACCCGCGGCTCGCCGCGCCCGTGGACGCCGTCGACCCCGGCGCCCAGGCCGCTTGACGCCGTCGCACGGGCCCGCCGGCCCACCCAACCAGGAACGGGGCGTTCGATCATGATCCACGCGTTCTTCAACATCCGCCTCGACGACGCCTACCTGCCGGAGCGCACCGGGCAGCTCGTCCGGGACGCCGGCGAGGCGCGCGCGGTGGCGCGCACCATCATCCGCCGCCTCGTCGTCCAGCACGGCGGCGAGCCGCGCCTGCTGAACGCGGTGATGGCGGTCACCGACGCGGACGGCGCGTCCATCCTCGACCTGTCGTTCTTCGAGGCGCTCTACGTGCCCGTGGCGGCGCCCGAGCGGGCGGGGCCCGCGCGCCCGCGCGCCGACCTGCGCCGCGCGGCGGGCCGGATGCCCGACGCCGTCTCCGGCAAGGCGGGCGCGGCAGTCGCGGGCATCGCCGCTCGGATGCGGGCCCTGTCGACGCATCCGCGGATCGGCGCCGCGGCCCTGCGGCTGCGCGCGCATCTCGCGGCGATGGCCGACCTGCTGTCGTTCCGGCGCGACCCGCGGCAGCGCTTCACCCTGCAGCTCGATCCGGGCCGCTGATCGCGACCGCGCTCAGCCGACGAGGGCCAGCGCCTCGATCTCGTCCTGCTCGTCCTGCGGGATGACGTCGACCTCGACCTTGAGCTTCTGCTTGCCCGAGCCGCTGACGATGCCGTCGACGGGCGAGACGTCGCCGTAGTCGCGCCCGCGGGCGACGACGATGTGGTCGTCGCGAACCCCGATGCCGTTGGTCGGGTCGAGGCCGAGCCAGCCGTCGCCGCACCAGACCGCGACCCAGGCGTGGCTCGCATCCGCGCCGCGAAGCCGCGGCCGCCCGGCCGGCGGGATCGTGCGGAGATACCCGCTGACATAGGCCGCGGGCAGCCCGATGCCGCGAAGCCCGGCGATCATCACGTGGGCAAAATCCTGGCAGACGCCGGCGCGCAGGGCGAAGGCCTCGGCCAGCGGCGTGTGCACGTCGGTGGCCTTCGCGTCGAAGCGGAAGTCGGCGCGGATGCGTGCCATCAGGTCGAAGGCGGCGCCGTAGGCGCTGCGCCCGGGCGAGAAGCTCGCCCGCGCGTAGTCGGTCACCGCCGGCAGCAGCGGCACCCGAGCGCTCGGGAACAGGAAATGGACCGGCGCGTCGGCCCCGAGATCGCGGGACGCGATCGCCGCCATCCGCGCCGCCTCCCAGCTGCGGCCGGATTCGGGCGCCGGCAGCGGCCCGCGCTCGACCCGCACCTTCGACAGCGCCTCGACCCGGAACCGGGTGTGCGGCGCGTCCAGGGTGATGCCGACGGTCTCGATGCCGAAATAGTCGCGCCGGATCACCGCGGTCGCCGGGCTCGGGTCGATCGTCACCGCGCTCTCGAGCACGCTCTGGCCCTCGCCGTCGGCGGGCTTCAGGCGCAGGGAGCAGCGCGCGAAGCTGACCGGCTTCGCATAGGTGTAGGTGGTGACGTGGCGCAGCGTGTAGATCACGCCAGGCCCGCCAGCTTCTCGGGCCGCAGGGCGTGCGGCCCGTTCGGG
This sequence comes from Methylobacterium sp. WL119, assembly GCF_008039875.1. GTDB lineage: Bacteria > Pseudomonadota > Alphaproteobacteria > Rhizobiales > Beijerinckiaceae > Methylobacterium. The sequence goes on from NZ_VRUU01000013.1 coordinate 35,106, forward strand.
AAGTAGCGGCCGGCGATGGTGTCGGCGAGCCGCTCCAGGTCGTCCTCGATCCGCGCCAGGCCGACGACGTCGAAGTCGGCGGCCTCGCCGCTGCGCAGGGTCGCCACGATCCGCGCGGCCAGCCGGCAATGCGGCTCGGGGATGCCGTCGGCCGAGAGCGCCGGCAGCTCGGCCAGGTGCCGGCCGATCGCCTCCGCCTGGAACGCGACCGAGCGCGGGTTGTAGGGGTCGAGGAGCACCATGTCGCGCACGGGGTCGAGGGCCACGCCCTGCATGTAGCGCGCGCCGTAGGTGACCTGCGAATCGGCGAGCGAGAGCAGGACGCCGAGGCAGTCGGCCCCGGCCTCGTCGTGGCCGAAGGCCAGCGTGAAGGCGCAGGTGTTGATCGCCCGCTCGATCCGCCGCCCTAGATCGACGAAGTGCCAGCCGGCGGCGCGGTTCATGTTCTCGTGCGTCAGGCCCGAGAGCGCCGCGATGTGGCTCAGCGCCCGCTCGGCCCGGCCGAGCAGCTGCGACTCGGTGAACGCCCGGGCGGTGTCCAGCGAGAGCAGGTCGATCAGGTCGGCGAGCACCCGCCACGCCTCACCGGAGAGCCGGGCGCGCAGGGTCGCCGCGTTGGTGCGGGCCGAGATCACGTGGGCGCGGGCGGAGCCGTGGACCTCGCGCCCGACCAGGGCCTCCTGCGCCAGTGCCGCCGTCGGCATGTCGGCGGAGCTGGCCGCCCCCCATTCCTCCAAGAGCGCGCGGATGCGGAGCGCGGTCGGCGCCGCGGTGTCGCCGGAGATGTCGGTGACGACGGCGTCGCCGACGCTGCGCAGGTGCGCCAGCACGAGGCGGATCACCGCCTCGGCCCGCTCGACGTAGCGGCCGAACCAGAACAGGCCGTCGGCCGCCCGCGAGGGCAGGTGCCCGGAGATGCGCCGGACCCGCGGCGTGGCCTGCTGCCCGAGATGGCGCGTGTCGACCGGGTTCTCCGAGAGGATCCAGACGTCGGCCGAGCGGATGCCGAGGCGCATCTCGATCGGGTCGACGTTCTCGCGCTCCGAGACCCGGCAGAAGCCGCCGGGCATCACCCGCCAGCCGTCGGGGGTGCGGGCGGCGAACACGCGCAGCGCGAAGGGGCGGGGGACGAGGTGCAGGCCCCGGTCGGTCCGCTCCCAGGCCGGCATGGTCGAGAGCGGCCCGAGGTCCTGGCCGACGAAGTCGAACGGCCGGTCGTGGAAGGCCGCGATCACCCGCTCGCGCTCGGCGGCGAGCGCCTGCGGCCCGAGGATCGCGTCGCGCCCCGCCCCGCGCTGCGGGGTGGCGGCCGGGCGCAGCGTCATCGCGTCGAGGTTGTCCCGAACGTGGGCGAGACCGGCCGGATCGCCGCACCACCACGCCGGCGGGCTCTTCAGCCTGAGGCCCTCGCCGAGGATGCGCTGCGCGATCCCTTCGAGATACGGGCTGAGGGCCGCCGACTCGACCACGCCGGAGCCCGGCATGTTGGCCATCACCAGGCTGCCGTTGCGCAAAGCCTCGATCACGCCGGGGATGCCGAGCCGCGAGGCCGGGTTGAGCTCCAGCGGATCGAGGAAGTCGCCGTCGATCCGGCGCCAGACCGCGTCGGCCCGCTTCAGGCCGGAGACGGTGCGCACGTGCAGGCACCCGTCCTGCATGACGAGGTCGTCGCCCTCGACCAGCATCAGCCCGAGATAGCGCGCGAGCGCCGCCTGCTCGACGTAGGTGCTGCTGTAGGGCCCCGAGGTCAGCAGGCAGATGCGCGGGTCCGAGCGCGCGGACCCGGCCGCCAGGCCTTCGCGAAACGCCTGGAAGAAGGCCGGGAAGCGCTCGACCTGCAGGCTCTCGAGCACGTCCGGGAAGGTGCGGCCGAGCACCATCCGGTTCTCCAGGGCGTAGCCGAGGCCGGAGGGCGCCTGCGTCCGGTCGGCCAGCACACGCCAGGCCCCGTCCGGCCCGCGGCCGATATCGGCGGCGTAGAGCTTGAGCCAGCGCCCGCCGGGAGGCGCGACCCCGTGCAGCGGGCGCAGGAACTCGGGACTGCCGGCGACCACGGCGGCCGGCAGGAGGCCGTCGGCGACGAGGCGGCCCGGCCCGTAGACGTCGGCGAGGACCGCCTCCATCAGCTCGGCCCGCTGGATCAGCCCGGCGCTCAAGGCGCGCCACTCGGCCGCCTCGATCACCAGCGGCAGCGAGCCCAACGGCCAGGCATGCTCGCGCTGGTCGCCGTAGATGCGGAACGAGATGCCGGTGTCGCGGATGTGACGCTCCGCCGAGACGAAGCGCGCCATGATCTCGGGCTCGCTCAGCCGCGCGAGCCGCTCGAGCAGCCGGGGCCACGCGCCGCGCGCGCGGCCGTCCGCGTCGAGATATTCGTCCGGCCGGCCGGGTTCGGGCCGATAGCCGTCGGCCCAGCGCGCGAGCCGGTCCGGCTCGTCCGCGGCGTCCGCGTCGGCCGGTGCGTGCCGTCCTGCCGTGACCTGTGCCGCCGCCAGCGTCGGGCTCATGTCGGCTTCGGCGTGCGCAGGTCGAGCGTGAGCGGGAATTCGGGGTTGGTCTCGGGCACCGGCATCGCGATCTTGCCCGGCGTATGGCCGTGGGCCTGGAAGCGGGCGAGGCGCCGCCCCTCCGCCTCGTAGGTGTTGACGGGATGCGTCTCGTAGTTGCGGCCGCCGGGGTGGGCGACGTGATAGCGGCAGCCGCCGAGCGCGCGCCCGCTCCAGCTGTCGAGGATGTCGAAGGTCAGCGGCGAGTGCGCGGGGATCGTCGGGTGCAGCGACGAGGCCGGCTGCCAGGCCTTGAACCGCAGGCCCGCGACCGCTTCGCCGCCGGTGCCGGTGCCGGTCATCGGCAGGCGCCGGCCGTTGCAGGCGATGACGTGGCGGCCGGGCACGAAGCCCTCAACCTTGACCTGCAGCCGCTCGACCGAGCTGTCGACGAAGCGGACGGTGCCGGCACTGGTCCCCTCCTCGCCCATCACGTGCCACGGTTCCAGCGCCTGACGCAGCTCGAGCTTCACGCCGCCGTGCTCGACCCGGCCGAAGACCGGGAAGCGGAACGCGGCCTGCGCCTCGAAGGCCGTGGGGTCGAAGTCGTAGCCCGCGGCCCGCAGATCCTCCAGCACGTTGAGGAAGTCGGCCCAGAGGAAATGCGGGAGCATGAAGCGATCGTGCAGGCCCGTGCCCCAGCGGACACAGCCGCCGACCTGCGGCTCGCGCCACAGCCACGCCACCAGCGCCCGCAGCAGCAATTGCTGCGCGAGGCTCATGCGCGGGTCCGGCGGCATCTCGAAGGCGCGGAACTCGAGCAGCCCGAGCCGCCCGGTCGGCCCGTCGGGCGAGTACAGCTTGTCGATGCAGATCTCGGACCGGTGGGTGTTGCCGGTGACGTCCACGAGGATGTTGCGGAACACCCGGTCGACGAGCCAGCGCGGGATGTTGGGCTCGTCCGGGCCCGGCACCTGCGCCAGGGCGATCTCCAGCTCGTAGAGGCCGTCGTGGCGGGCCTCGTCCATGCGCGGGGCCTGGCTCGTCGGGCCGATGTAGAGGCCGGAGAACAGGTACGAGAGCGCCGGGTGGCGCTGCCAGTACAGCACCAGGCTCTTCAGGAGGTCGGGCCGGCGCAGGAACGGCGAGTCGTCGGGCGTGGCGCCGCCCATCACCACGTGGTTGCCGCCGCCCGTCCCGGTGTGGCGCCCGTCCACCATGAACTTCTCGGCGCCCAGCCGGGTCTGGCGGGCGTCGGCGTAGAGGTCGGTGGTGATCGCCACCGCGTCGCGCCAGGAGGTCGCCGGGTGGACGTTGATCTCGATCACGCCCGGGTCGGGGGTGACCTTGATCACGTTGAGGCGCGGGTCGAAGGGCGGCTCGTAGCCCTCGACGTGGATCGCGAGCCCGAGCCCCGACGCGGCTTCCTCCAGGACGCCGATCAGCTCGAGGTACTCGTCGGCGCGCTGGGTCGGCGGCATGAACACCCGCAGCGTCCCGTCGCGCGGCTCGACGGCGAGCGCGGTGCGCACCGCGACGCCGGTGATGCCGCCGCCGTTGACCGTTCGCTTGCCGGTCCCTTCGCCGGTTCCTTCGTGGGCATGCCCCTCGGGCAGGGGCTCGCGCGGCTCCAGCGGGTCCTGCGGCTGGTAGTAGGGGTAATGCTCCGGCGGCACGTACGGGAGCGAGCCGAGCGGCAGGCGGAAGCCCAGCGGCGAGTCGCCGGGCACCAGGAACGCGTGGCCGCGGCGGAAATCCCAGGCCTCGGAGATCCAGACCCGGTCGGAATCGCCGTCCTTGCCGGTGGGCAGGCTCGCGAGCGGCAGCACGAAGCCGGCCGGGTTGCCGAGGCCCCGCTCGTAGACGCGGTGGATGCGCGAATCGAATTCCACCGAGCCGCTCTTGGCCTCCTGCGTCGTCACGTTGACGGGCAGCTCCGCGCGCTTCTCCTCCCACTGCGCCGGGTCCTCGTAGGCCGGCATCACGTAGTCCTGCAGCCCGAAATGCCCGGCGACCGCATCGATCAGGCGACGCGCGGCGTCGGCGTCGGCCGTCTTCGGGCCGTCCTCCCGCGCGATCAGGTCGGCGTCGCGCCAGATCGGGCGGCCGTCGCGGCGCCAGTACAGGGCGAAGGCCCAGCGCGGCAGGCTCTCGCCCGGATACCACTTGCCCTGGCCGTAATGCAGCATGCCGCCCGGCGCGAAGCGGTCGCGCAGGCGGCGGATCAGCTTGTCGGCCAGCCCCCGCTTCGACGGGCCGACGGCGGCGATGTTCCATTCCGGCGCCTCGAAGTCGTCGATCGAGACGAAGGTCGGCTCGCCGCCCATGGTCAGGCGCACGTCCTGGGCGACGAGGTCGGCGTCGACCCGGTCGCCGAGGGCGTCCATGGCCGCCCAGACCGCGTCCGAGAACGGTTTGGTGATGCGCGGGCTCTCCTCCACGCGCGCCACGGTCATCTCGAAGCCGAACTCGACCTTGGCCGGCTCGGCGAGCCCCGAGATCGGCGCGGCCGAATGGTAGTGCGGGGTGGCGGCCAGCGGGATGTGCCCCTCCCCGCAGAGCAGGCCGGAGGTGGCGTCGAGCCCGATCCAGCCGGCGCCGGGCAGGTAGACCTCTGCCCAGGCGTGCAGGTCGGTGAAGTCGGTCTTGGTGCCCTCGGGGCCGTCGACCGCGGTGGTGTCGGGCACGAGCTGGATCAGGTAGCCCGAGACGAAGCGGGCGGCGAAGCCGATGCGGCGCAGCACCTGGACGAGGAGCCAGGCCGAATCGCGGCAGGAGCCGCTCTTCAGGGTCAGGGTCTCGGCCGGCGTCTGGACGCCCGGCTCCATCCGGACGCCGTAGGCGACCTCGCGGCTGATCTGCGCGTTCAGCGCCACCAGGAACAGCACGGTGTTCGGCTCGGACGGCAGGCGCGCCAGGAAGCCGTCGATCTCAGGCCCCTGGGCGTCGTCGAGGACGCGGTAGGGCGCCAGCTCGGCGACGAGGTCGGGGGCGTAGGCGAACGGGCGGGCCTGCGCGTAGTCCTCGACGAAGAAGTCGAACGGGTTGATCACCGACATGTCGGCGGTGAGGTCGACCTCAATCTTCAGCTCGCTGGTCTTCTCCGGGAAGACCAGCCGGGCGAGCCAGTTCCCGTTCGGGTCCTGCTGCCAGTTCACGAAGTGGTTCTCCGGGGTCACCTTGAGGGTGTAGGAGGGGATCTTCGTGCGCGCATGCGGCGCCGGCCGCAGGCGAATCACCTGCGGCCCGAGCGCGATCGGCCGGTCGTAGGTGTAGTGCGTGACGTGGTGCAGGGCGGCTTTGATCGACACGGGCACTCTCGTCTGGGCGAAGCAGGTGGCGTCCGGATCGAATCCGGCGGTGCCCTCGTCTGCGCCTTATGCGGCAAAGGGGAGGGCGCAAGCAATTTCCATGCGGCGTCCGGCTCCGGGCGGCGCGCCGCGTCCTCCCCGTGCCGCGCCCCCCGGGAACTTTGCCGGGCAAGCCCGTTTGATGCGGCGAGGACGGTCCGCCCGGCGGCGGCCGCCGACGACTGCCGACGACGCCTTCGACGACAGGGTGCTTGCCCGCCTCGGGCGCCGGGACCCGCCATGAAGATCTTCCAGTGCCAAGCCTGCGACCAGCCGCTCACCTTCGAGAGCACGGCCTGCGACAGCTGCCAGCGGCGCCTCGGCTACGTCTGCGAGGTGCACGAGATCTCCGCGCTCGAGCCGTCGGTCCGCTCGGCCCATCCGGGCTCGGCCGAGGCGCAGACCTTCCACGCCTATGCGCGGCCCGGCCAGCGCTACCGCTTCTGCGCCAACGCCCGGCACGCGGCCTGCAACTGGCTCGTGCCGGACGACGCGCCCGAGACGTTCTGCGTCACCTGCCGCCACAACCGCGTCGTCCCCGACCTGACGCTCGCCTGGAACCTGACCCGCTGGCGCCAGGTCGAGGCGGCCAAGCACCGGCTGTTCTACTCGCTGCTGCGCCTCGACCTGCCGCTGGCCACCCGTGCGCAATACACCGACGGGCTCGCCTTCGACTTCCTGGTCGACCCGTCCGAGAGCTTCCTGATCGGGCCGCCGGTGCTCACGGGCCACCTCAACGGCCTGATCAGCATGAACATCGCCGAGGCCGACGACGTCGAGCGCGAGCGGCGCCGGATCCGCTTCGGCGAGCATTACCGCACCCTGCTCGGGCATTTCCGCCACGAGATCGGGCATTACTTCTGGTACCTGCTGGTCCAGAACAGCCCGCACCTGTGGACGTTCCGCGATCTGTTCGGCGACGAGAGCCTGAACTACGTCGGCGCCCTGCAGAACCACTACGCCCACGGCGCGCCGGGCGATTGGGAGGAATCCTTCGTCTCGGCCTACGCCACCAGCCACCCGTGGGAGGATTTCGCCGAGACCTGGGCGCATTACCTGCACATCGTCGACACGGTGGAGACCGCCTCGACCTTCGCGCTCCAATTGCGGCCGCAGCTGCGCCGGGGCGGCAGCGAGCCGGTGGTGATCGACTTCGATCCGTATCGCACGCCCGACCTCGACAAGCTGATCGCGGCGTGGCTGCCGCTCACCTATGCGGTGAACTCGCTGTCCCGCAGCATGGGGCAGCCCGACCTCTACCCGTTCCGCCTGACGCCCGCGGTGATCGCCAAGCTCGCCTTCGTGCACGAGCGCATCTACGCGGTGCGCGGCGACATGAGCGCCAAGGCCGGCGCGGAGGCGGGCGCCGACATCCTGCGCGCGGTGATCGCGGGGTTGCGCCAGAAGGTGGCGGTGCCGAACGCGTGAGCGCGCCCGGCCGCCCTACCAGAGGGTGGCGGCCGCGCGTGCCGGCCAGGCCTCGTCGTAGGGGCGGCCGCCGACCTCGCCCGCGCTCAGGGCGGCCAGGATCGTCCCCGGGCTCGGCAGCGTCCCCGCCTCGACGTGGCGGGCGGGATCCCACAGCTGCGCGCGGACGACGGCGCGGGCGCACTGGAAGTAGGCCTGCTCGACGGTGACCACGAGGGCGGTGCGCGGCGCCTGCCCGTCGACGGCGAAGCTTTCCAGAAGGGCCGGATCGGCCGAGACCACGGCCCGCCCGTTCACGCGGAAGGTCGTCCCCGAGCCGGGGATCAGGAACAGCAGGGCGACGCGCGGATCGCGCACCACGTTGCGCAGGCTGTCGATCCGGTTGTTGCCGCGGCGGTCGGGCAGCACCAGGGTGTGCGGGTCGACGACCCGGACGAAGCCCGGACCGTCGCCCCGCGGGCTGCAATCGAGCCCCTCCGGGCCGGCGGTGGCGAGGATCGCGAAGGGCGAGGCCGCGATCAGCGCGGCGTAGTGCGCCGTGATCCGCTCGCTCTCCTTCACCACGGAGGCCGGGGCGAGGTGGTCGCCGTAGATGGCCTCGAGCCCGGCGAGGTCCCGTACGATCATGCCCCTGCCCCCGAAGGCCCGATCCGATGGTGGTGCGTCACGCGCGGTGCGTGACGATCCCGCGAACGCCCGTCAGGCGGATTTCGCTGCGCGGCTCGCCGTGAACGCCGCGTGCTCGGCCAGCAGCTCGCCCGACAGCGCCTTGGCGATCAGCGCGCGGGTCTCCGCCACGCCGTAGAGCGCCACGAACGAGCCGAAGCGCGGGCCGCGGGCCTCGCCGAACAGCACGTTGTAGATCGTCGTGAACCACGCCTGCGACACGCCGGGCCGTCCGTCCGGGCTCTTGCCCTTGCCCGACAGGTCCGGGAAGTGCCGCCGCCCGACCTCGTAGACCACCGCCTGCAAGCCCTCTGGGTCGGTCGAGCCGTCGTGCTCGGAGAGCGACGCGGAGAGGTCGTCGAGGGCCGCGCGCTCCTCCGGGCTCGGCGCCCGGTAGCTCTTGGCCGGGCGCACGAAGTCGCGGAAGTAGGCCAGCGCGTGGCCGACGAGCCGGTCGAGGCCGGGATGGGTCTCGGGGCCGACGTCGGCGGCGTAGCGCCGGATGAAGCCCCAGAGCACGCCCGGCTCCTCGGCGTTGGCCACCGCCACGAGGTTGAGCAGCATCGCGAAACTCACGCTGCCCTTGGACCCCCCTTGCGCGCCCTCCCCGATCCGCTCCGGCGCGGGCGGGTTGCCGGCATGGATGTGCCAGACGGGGTTGCCCAGGCGCAGCTTGGCGTCCTGCGCGGCGTAGCGCTCGGAGAAGCTCAGCACCTCGTCGACGTGCCGCGGGATCACGTCGAAGAACAGCCGCTTGGCCTCGCGCGGCTTGTTGTACATGAACAGGCTCAGGCTCTCCGGCGTGCCGTAGGCGAGCCAGTCGTCGATGGTCAGCCCGTTGCCCCTCGACTTGGAGATCTTCTGGCCCTTCTCGTCGAGGAACAGCTCGTAGTTGAAGCCTTCCGGCGGCTCGCCCCCGAGCGCGCGGGCGATCTGCCCGGAGAGCTTCACCGAGTCGATCAGGTCCTTGCCGGCCATCTCGTAGTCGATGCCCAGCGCCACCCAGCGCATCGCCCAGTCGGGCTTCCACTGCAGCTTGGCGTGGCCGCCGGTGATCGGGGTCTCGTAGGCCTCGCCGGTCTTCGGGTCGCGCCAGGCGAGCGTTCCCCGGTCCGCGTGCACCGCGTCGACCACCACCTGCATCACCTCCCCGGTCACCGGGTGCAGCGGCAGGAACGGGGAATACGAGGCCGAGCGCTCGGCGCGCAGCGACGGCAGCATGATCGCCATCACCGCGTCGTAGCGCTCCGCGACCCGCATCAGGGCCGCGTCGAACACGCCGGAGCGGTAGCAGTCGGTGGCCGAGCGGAACTCGTAGTCGAAGCCGAAGGCGTCGAGGAAGCGGCGCAGCTCTGCGTTGTTGTGCGCGCCGAAGCTGTCATGCGTGCCGAACGGATCGGGCACCCGGGTCAGCGGCTGGTTGAGGTGCTGGGCCAGCATCGCGCGCTCGGGCACGTTGTCGGGCACCTTGCGCAGGCCGTCCATGTCGTCGGAGAACGCGATCAGCCGCGTCGGCACGGCGTCCTTCGTCAGCACCCGGAAGGCGTGGCGCACCATCGAGGTCCGCGCCACCTCGCCGAAGGTGCCGATATGCGGCAGCCCCGACGGCCCGTAGCCGGTCTCGAACAGCACCTCCGGCTTCGGCCGGCGCTCCAGCCGGGCCACGAGCTTGCGCGCCTCCTCGAACGGCCAGGCGGCGGCGGTGGCGGCGGCCTCGATCAGGTCGGGGTCGAGGTGGAGGGGCGCGGACATGGGCTGGGACGCTGGACTGTGACACGGGATCTTCGCGGGTGCGGCACCCTAATGAGGTTTGCCGCGATGCGAAATCGACTTTTACGGCCGCTCGGCCGGGTCGTCGGCCCCCGATCCCGTCGGCCGGTTCTCCAACGTCCTGACGGCCTCGACGAGTTTCGGGAAGGTTGCTTGCATCAGCGCCCGGTTCTGCTCCGTCCGGCCGGCGTCGTGGTCGAACCCGTGATTGTGCCGCACGCGGTGCCGAAAGCCCTTCAGCTCCATCAGCGAAACGTAGAGCTCGTCGTCGAGCACGGCCGGACGCAGGCCCGGTATCTGCGCCCGCATCTGATCGAGCAGGTCCTGGTGCGAGGTGTCGCCGGTCGGTGCGGCCCCGTCGACGTCCTTGGCGATGCCGAGCAGCACGTCCTCGATGCCGTTGTCAGCGTTGTGAAGGGCGGCCGCGATCGCCGTGAGCCGCCCCCACGTCGTCCGCTGCTCCGGCGGGAGGGCGTCGTATCCGGCGAGGAACGCGTCGAGGTTCGCCAGCTCGCGGCCCGCGCGGTCGAGCTTCGGACCGAGCTTGGCGAAGGCGGGCAGTCGCGACGCGATCACGGGACCGCCTTCTCGAATGCCTCCCGCTGCGACGGCGTGAGATCGCAGGCATAGATCAGGTCGTTTGGGATGCCGGTGCCGCGCATCACCGCAGCCACCGCCCGCTCGACGGCGGCGCGTTCGGCCGGATCGATCGGCCCGCGCACCAGGAGGTCGATGTCGGAATGCAGCCGGAAACGCCCGGTCGCCAGCGAGCCGATGAGGCTGATCGCGCGACCCTGTGCCTCGACGTCGGACACGATCCGTGCCGCGAGGCCTCGCGCCGTCCGGTGACGGTCCGCGACGCGGGCGGCGAGGATGCGCTCGAACGGGCTCGGAGCCGTCATGGCCGCCTCACGCCGTTTGCGGGACCGCCCCTCCGCAGGATCGCCCCTTCGCAGGACCGCGCCGAGGATACCCGCAGGAACGCCTGCGGAAAAGGAGACGCGTCGGTCCCGGACGCAATGCGGATCAGAACGGGCTGACGGGGAAGAACCGCAGGTACAGCTCGGTGTACTTCCCATCGTCCCACACCCGCTGCAGCGCGTCGTCCAGCGCGCGCGACAGGGCCGCGTCCTCGGGCCGGGTGATCAGGCCGATGCCCTCGCCGAAGTAGCGGTTCTCGAGGTAGTCGCCGCCGACGAGCGCGCAGCAATTGCCCGCCTCCAGGCCGCCGACCCAGAGGGCGAGGCCGAGCCCGTCGGCGAAGACGTAGTCGGCCTCGCCGCGCTTCACCGCGCCTTCCGCCGCGGCGAGGTCGGAAAACGGCTTCGCCTCGGCCTTGGGAAAGAACGCCTGGAGGTAGGCGGCGTGGGCGCTGCCGCCGACCACCGCCACCGACTTGCCCGCCAGCGCGCTCGCCGAGGGAGCCGGCAGGCCGCGGTCGACGCGGGCGGCGAAGCGCGCCGGCCACCGGAAATACGGGCGCGTCGCGGAGAACGTCGCCCGCAGCGTCGGCGTCAGCGGGATCGCGGCGGCGACGACGTCGCCCTGCTTGTCCGTCAGGCCGTCGAGGAGGGTGTCGAAGCGCCGGGCCTGCACGGTGCAGGTGATCGACAGCTTCTCGCAGACGGCGCGGGCCAACTCCACCACGAAGCCCGTCGGGTTTCCGTCGGGGCCTGCGAAGTGCAGCGGCGGGAACTCGTCGTCGGTCAGGAAGCGCACGGCCCGGCCGGTCTGCGGCGCCTCGACCCGCTCGCCGCGGCTGCGCGGGTTCCAGAAGTTGGGCACCGTCACGGCGGCGGGCGCGGGGCTGCCGGCGGCGGGCTGGCCGGCACGCACCTGACCGGCACGATCCTGGGCGCCCGCCTGCGGCATCGTCGCGACGCAGAGGCCGACGGCTAAGAGAATAGTCTTGATCGAGGACATGGTGCTTGCGCCGGGGCCGGGCGCACCTATGATCGCGGGGCGCCGACGGCGCGATGGGGAGGGGGTCCGGCTCACGCCCCCGCCTTAGCACGTCCCGGAGCCGACGGCAGCCGGCCCTGTGTCGTTCCTCCGTTTCCTGGGCCCGCCCCTCGGCGCACCGGGCCTGCCGCCGGAGATCGCGTTCCTGGCGGCCGAAGGCGTCGACGCGGCCTTGCTCAGCCGGGCCGCGGCGCTGGCCGAGGCGAGCGGCACCGATGCGGCGACCGCGCTGCTGCGGGCCGGGCTGATGGACGAGGAGCCGTATTACCGGGCGCTCGCCCGCGCGCTCGACGCGGCCTACCTCGACGGGCCGATCCCGCTCGGCATGGGCGCGCGCTTTCCCGACAGCCTCTCGCTCGGCATGGCGCCGCTGGTCCTCGGGGCCCCCGCCCCGGCGGTGCTGGCGCCGCGCGGGCGGCAGATCGCCGAGCTGCTCGCCGGGCGCAGCCCGCGCGGGCGGATGCCGGCGGTGACGAGCCCGACCCGCCTGCGCGCGGCCCTGTTCGCGGCGATCCCCAAGGCCATCGCCGGCTACGCGGTCGACGACCTCGAAGCGAAGGCGCCGGACTGGGCCTTCGGCAGCCGTCCCCTGGGGCCGGCCCTGGCGCTGGTCGCGCTCGTGGCGTGCGCCGGCATCGTGGTGTTCGAGGCCCTGCCCCCGTTCCTCGCGGTGATCCTGGTCGTGGCGGCGCAGACGCTGTTCCTGGTGATGGCGATCTTCCGCGTCGGCGCCGTGTTCGTCGGCGTCCCGATCGTTCCGCCGCCGATCGCCTCGCCCCTTAGCGACCGCGACCTGCCGACCTACACCGTCCTCGTGGCGCTCTATCGCGAGGCCCGCGTGGTGCCGCGGCTCGTCTCGGCGCTGGCCCGGCTCGACTATCCGGCGGCCAAGCTCGACCTGAAGTTCGTCGTCGAGGCCGACGATGCCGGCACCATCGCCGCGCTGGCGGAGGTCCCCCTGCCCGCCCGCTTCGAGGTGATCGCGGTGCCCGACGGCCGGCCGCGGACGAAGCCGCGGGCGCTCAACGTCGCCCTGCCGCTCGCCCGCGGCGAGCTGCTCGTGGTCTACGACGCCGAGGACGTGCCCGATCCCGGCCAGCTCCGGCTCGCCGCCGAGATCTTCGCGCGGGCGCCCGCCCGCACCGCCTGCCTCCAGGGCCGGCTGGTGATCGACAACGCGGAGGATTCCTGGATCGCCCGGTGCTTCGCCATCGAGTATGCGGGCCTGTTCGACGTGCTCAATCCGGCGCTGGCGCAGTGGCGCCTGCCGATGCCGCTCGGCGGGACCTCGATGCACGTGCGCACCGAGGTGCTGCGCAAGCTGCACGGCTGGGACGCGCGCAACGTCACGGAGGATGCCGATCTCGGGATGCGGCTGGCCTGCGCCGGCTACGAGGTCGGCGACCTGCCGAGCGCGACGATCGAGGAGGCGCCGAACAACCTGCCGGCCTGGCTGCACCAGCGCGTCCGCTGGATGAAGGGGTTCCTGCAGACCACCGTCACCTACGGCCGCCGCCCCGCCGAGACCTGCCGGCAGCTCGGGCGCCTCGACGCGCTCTGCGCCGTGACGCTGCTGCCCGGCGCCGTCGCCTCGGCCCTGGTCTATCCGATCTTCCTCGTCTGGGCGGGCGCCGACTTCCTGCTCCAGGAGATCCCGGCCGCGCCCGAGCCCTGGCCGAACCTGCCGCTCGCCGTCGCGATCACCCTGTTCCTGGCGGGATCCGCGGCCCTGGTCCTGCCGGCGGCGCTCGGCTGCATCCGCCGGGGCTGGTGGGACCTGCTGTGGTTCGTGCCCGGGATGCTGCTCTACTTCGCCCTGGTCAGCGTCGCCGCGTGGCTCGCGGTGATCGAGTTCGTCCGCGCGCCCTCGCGCTGGAACAAGACCGAGCACGGGCTGTCGCGCACCTCGCGCAGCGGCCTGCTGCGTCCGCGGCGCCCGGCGGCGTGAGGCCCGCGCCGGATGCTCAGATCCGCCGCGCGAGCTCCGCCGCGGTCTCGTCGGCCGGGCGCATCAGGTTGAGCGCGCCAAGGAAGCGGTTCCTGCCGTCCATCACGTAGACCAGCGCGGTGTGCTCCATCGTGTAGTCGCCGTCCTTGCCCGGCACCTTGCGGCTGTAGGCACGATAGGCCTTCACGGCCGCCGCCACCTGCGCCGGGCTGCCGGTGAGCCCGGCGATCCGCGGATCGAAGCTCGACAGGTAGGCCTTGAGGCTCGCCGGCGTGTCCCGCTCGGGATCGACGGTGATGAAGGCGACCTTCATCGCCTTGGCCTTCGGCCCCAACGCCGCCAGCACGTCCGAGATCTGCTGCAGCGTGGTCGGGCAGATGTCGGGGCAGTGGGTGAAGCCGAAGAACACGAGGTGCGTGGCGCCCGCGAAGTCGGCTTCGGTGACCGCCTTGCCGTCCTGGTCGATCAGCGCGAACGGCCCGCCGACGCTCGAGGCCGCCACCTCCGTCCGCTCCGGCATCAGCGTGAACACGGCCGCCGCCGTGAGCCCGACGAAACCGAGCACGAAGGCGATGATGGGCAGGAGGGCGCGGCGCATGGAGGTGACCTTCTCGCGACGGCCGCTGGAACAGCATGGGCGGCCGCGGGAGGCAAGGTCGGGGCACCTCGGAGGCCCCCGGCGCTTTGCCTCAGGCCCGCGTTCCGTCGTGCGCCTCCCTGGCCTGGAACCCGGTTCAGCAGGTGCCCGCGCGACGCCCTCACGATGCGTCCGGCGTCACGATCGGGCTGGTCGCAGACGGGAAGCGGCCGGGTCTAGATCGCGATCTGCGCCTGCTCGACGCAGTCCGCGACACTCTGTTCCTTGAGCGCGTCGCCCACCATCAGGATCGCCGGTCCTTCGAGCAGCGAAGCCTCGACCCGCTCCGCGAGATCGGCCGCCGTGCCCCGCAGCGCCGCCTGGTTGGGCCGCGTCGCGTTGAACACCACCAGAGCGGGCGTCGCCGGTGCCAAGCCTTCGGCCACCGCGCGGTCCAGCAGCACCCGCAGGGTGCGCTTGGGCATGTAGACCACGGTGGTGACCGAAGGGTCGGCGAGCGCGCCCCAGTTCAGGTCGTCCGGCAGCGCGCCGCGGCGGTCGTGGCCGGTCACGTATTGCAGGCGGCGCGCCGCGTCGCGGTGGGTGAGCGAGACGCCGAGGGAGGCGGCCGCGCCCTGCGCCGCGCTGATCCCGGGCACCACGGCGACGGGGATGCCGGCCTGCCGGCAGGCCTCGATCTCCTCGCCGGCGCGCCCGAAGATCAGCGGGTCGCCGGACTTGAGGCGCACCACCTGCTTGCCGGACTTGGCGAGCGAGACCATCAGCGCGTTGATGTCGTCCTGGCGGCAGGAAGGGCCGTGGCCGGTCTTGCCGACCAGCATCGTGCGCGCCTCGCGGCGGGCGTAGTCCAGGATCTCGGGGGCGACGAGGTCGTCGTAGAGGATGACGTCGGCGTTGCGCAGGGCCCGCAGCGCCTTCAGCGTCAGCAGCTCGGCATCGCCCGGCCCGGCGCCGACCAGCGTCACCGCCCCGCCCTTCGGCGCGGCCTCGGTCTGCGCGAGCAGCCTGTCGAGGTCGGCCTGCGTCGGGGCCCGGTCGGGCTCGGCGAAGGCCAGATCCGAGAAGCGCTCCCAGAACCCGCGGCGCTCGCTGAACCCGTGGAAGCGGGCGGTGACGCCCTCGCGCCAGTCCCGCGCCGCCGCGACCCAACGCGAAAACCCGCGCGGCAGCATCGCCTCGATGCGCGCCCGCACGGTCTGCCCGAAGACCGGCACCGCGCCTTCCGTCGAGATGCCCACCACCAGCGGCGAGCGGTTGACGATGGCGCCGAACTTCACGTCGCAGAGATGCGGCCGGTCGACGGCGTTGACGATGGCGCCGGTGCCGCGCGCGGCCGCGACGAAGGCGACGCACTCGGCCTCGTCCTCCATCGCGCCGATGCAGAAGGCCGAGCCCCACAGGTCGTCCGGCGTCCAGGCCCGCTCGTGCAGGGTCACGCTGCCGGCGACGATCTCGCCCGGAACGTTGCGCATCTCCTCGCTCGGCTCGGCGGCGTAGACGTCGACGTGGGCGCCAGCGGCGGCGAGCAGCTTCACCTTCCAGGGCGCGCCGCCGTTCGAGCCGGCCAGCACCGCGCGCTTCCCCTGCAGCGGCACGAAGACGGGTAGGACGGCGAGGGGCTCGAGGCCGGCGCGGGTCTCGCGCGGCTGGCGGGGCGTGCTCATGAGGGTCGGCTTGGATCTCGGCAGGGTCACGGACGAACCTGATGCTACGCGGCGTCGCGCGCAAGCGCCTCCGGCAGCAGCTTGCGGATCTCAGGGATGCACGAGCCGCAATTCGTGCCGGCCTTGCAGGCCGCGCCCACCGCCTCGACGGAGCCCGCTCCGCCCGCGATGGTCGCCGTGATGACGTCGAGCCCGACCCCGTGGCAGGCGCAGACTACCGGCCCCGCCCCGGCGGTGGCGGCGCGGCCCGAGAGCAGGGCGCGGCGCTCGGCCGCGCCGGGCACCGCCTCCGCGAACAGGGCCTTGGCCGCCTCCCAGTCGGGCCGGCCCGCGTCGGGACCGAACGCGAGGCAGGCGAGGAGGCGCTCGCCGTCGTAGACCGCGCAGCGGTAGCGGCCGCGGGCATGGTCGGCGTACTCGGCGAGCTCCAGCCCCTGGAACAAGCCGCGCATCAGCAGCATGGCCTCGCGCGACCCGTCCTGCGTGGCGAATTGCAGGCCCGCGCCGCCGGCGATCGTGGCGCGCGCCCACCACCATCCGGCGGGCGCCGCGACCGGGTCGCGGCTGAGCAGGAAGCCCCGCGAGCGGTAGGCGGCAGCCTGGATCGCCGCCGGCGTCGCCTTCAGCTCGGGCTGGCCCGAAAGCGGGTCGGGCACGCCGCGGACGAGCGCCCCGACGCGGGCCATCGAGGCGTTCGAATCGTTCCAGTGCATCGGCATGAACAGGTTGCCGGGCGCCACCGCCTCGGTGACGATCACCTCCAGCTCGGCGGCCCCGTGCGCGGTCGAGACCCGGGCGAGGCCGCCCTCGGTCAGGCCCGCGGCGGCGGCGTCGCGCGGATGCACCTGGACGAAGGGCACCGGGCGATGGGCCGAGAGCCGCGGGCTCTTCCCCGTCCGCGTCATCGTGTGCCAGTGGTCGCGCACCCGGCCGGTGTTGAGGACGAAGGGCATCGCCGCGCTCGTCGCCTGCGCCAGGGCCGGCGCCTGCACCGCGACGAAGCGGGCGCGCTTGTCGAAGGTGAAGAAGCGGCCGTCGGAAAAGAGCCGCGCCTTCGTGCCGCCGCGCTTCGTCAGCGGCCACTGCACCGGCAGGTTCGTCTCGTAGGCGGCGTCCCCGATGTCGGCGAGCGCGCCGATGTCGAAGTCGCGGGTGCCGTTGTTCTCGAACGCCGACAGCGCGGCGTGCTGGCGGAACACCGCCGCCGCCGAGGTGAAGCCGAAGGCGGCGCCGTGGCCGAGGCGGCGCCCGACGTCGGCGAGCACCGCCCAGTCCGGCCGCGCCTCGCCCGGCGCCTTGAGGAAGCGGCGCTGGCGCGTGATCCGGCGCTCGGAATTGGTGACCGTGCCGTCCTTCTCGCCCCAGGCCAGGGCCGGCAGCAGCACGGTCTTCCGGGCCGTGGCGCGGGCGGTGTCGGAATCGGCCATCACCTCGGAGACGACGAGCAGGTCGAGGCCCTTCAGGGCCTCCTTGATCGTGTCGGCCTGCGGCATCGAGACCAGCGGGTTGGTCCCCATCACCCAGAGCGCCTTGATCTTGCCGCGGGCGACCGCGTCGAACAGCGCCACCGCCTTCATCCCCTCGCCGGTGATGAGGTTCGGCGCGTTCCAGAAGCGGCGGACCTTGTCGACCTCCTCCGGCGCGAAGTGCATGTGGGCGGCCAGCATGTTGGCCAGCCCCCCGACCTCGCGCCCGCCCATGGCGTTGGGCTGGCCGGTCAGCGAGAACGGCCCCGCGCCCGGCTGCCCGATGCGCCCGGTGGCGAGGTGGCAGTTGATGATCGCGTTGCCCTTGTCGGTCCCCTGCGCCGACTGGTTCGCGCCCTGCGAGAAGGCGGTGACGACGCGCTGCGTGGCGGCGAACAGGTCGAAGAAGGCGGAGACGTCCGCCTCCGACAGGCCAGTCGCCGCCGCGGTGGCGGCCAGCGTCGGCGCGATCGACTGCGCCCGCTCGAGCGCGCCCTCGTAGCCGGAGGTGTGGTCGGTCACGAAGCGGGCGTCGCACGCGCCGATGCGGTCGAGATGCACCAGCAGGCCCGAGAACAGCGCGCTGTCGGTCCCGGGCCTGAGGCCGAGGAACAAGTCGGCCTCCTCCGCGGTCTCGGTCCGGCGCGGGTCGACCACCACGAGCTTGGTGCCGCGCGTCGTGCGCGCGTCCACCATCCGGCGGAACAGGATCGGGTGGCACCAGGCGGTGTTCGAGCCGACGAGCACGATGACGTCGGCCTCGTCGAGGTCCTCGTAGCAGCCCGGCACGGTGTCGGAGCCGAAGGCCCGGCGGTGGGCGGCGACCGCGCTGGACATGCACAGGCGCGAGTTGGTGTCGACGTGCGGCGTGCCGAGGAAGCCCTTCGCGAGCTTGTTGGCGACGTAGTAATCCTCAGTGAGCAGCTGCCCGGACAGGTAGAACGCGATCGCGTCCGGCCCGTGGGTCTCGGCCGTGCGGCGGAAGGCGCCGGCGACGGTGCCGAGCGCCGATTCCCACGACACCCGCGCGCCGTCGACGTGCGGGTGCAGCAGGCGGTTCTCCAGGCCCAGCGTCTCGCCGAGCGCCGAGCCCTTCGAGCACAGGCGGCCGAAATTGGCCGGGTGCGCGGTGTCCCCGGCGATCCCGGCGCCGCCCTTGCCGTCCGGCGTCGCGATCACCCCGCACCCGACGCCGCAATAGGGGCAGGTGGTCCGAACCGCCGCAGCCTGGTTCGCGCCCTGCTGGTTCGAGACCTGGGGCTCCGGCACGTGCACGGTCATGGCAGGGTCCTCGTATTCACGACGTCGGCCGGCGCCGGCGGAGGCAGCAAGAGTCGGGCCGGGCTTCCCCAGGGCCGCCCTTCCCGCGCGAGCGGGAGGGCGGCCCTGTCGGCTCAGTACACGTCGGCCTGGTAGCGCCCGGCCTTCTTCAGCGCGCCGAGATAGGCCACCGCCTCGTCGGGGGATTTGCCGCCGTGCTGGGCGGCGACGTCGATGATCGCGCGCTCCACGTCCTTGGCCATCCGCTTGGCGTCGCCGCAGACGTAGAAGTGGGCGCCGCCCTCCAGCCACTTCCACAAATCGGCGCCGTTCTCGCGCATGCGGTCCTGGACGTAGGTCTTCTCGGTGCCGTCGCGCGACCAGGCCAGCGACAGGCGCGTCAGCACCTTGTCGTCGCGCATCCGGGTGAGCTCGTCCTTGTAGAAGAAGTCGCTCGCCTGGCGCTGGTGGCCGTAGAACAGCCAGTTGCGCCCAGGCGCCTGCGTCGCGGCGCGCTCGCGCAGAAAGGCCCGGAACGGCGCGATGCCGGTGCCGGGGCCGCACATGATCACGTCGGTGGCGAGGTCCTTCGGCAGCCCGAAGCCGTGCGCCTTCTGCAGGTAGATCTTCGCCCGGGTCTGCTCGGGCATGCGCTCGCCGAGATGCGTCGAGGCGACGCCGAGCCGGAGGCGCGAGCGGTGGTTGTAGCGCACCGCGTCCACCGTCAGCGAGACCTTGCCCGCATCCATCTTCGGCGAGGACGAGATCGAGTAGAGCCGCGGCTGCAGCTCGTCGAGGGATTCGAGGAAGACCTCGGCGTCCGGGCGCGCGCCGGGAAACTTGTGCAGGGCGCCGAGCACGTCGAGATAGGCGGCGTCGCCGTCCGGGTCCTCGCCGGCCGAGAGCGCCTTGGCCTTCCGCCGGGCCTCGCCGGAGGTCAGCAGCGAGAGCAGCTGGTAGAGCCCGTCGGGGGCGGCGCCGAGCGAGTAGTCGGCGATTAGCCGGTCGCGCAGGGTCTTGCCGCCGATCACCCGCTCGGGGCGGGCGCCGAGCTCGGCGATCACCGCGTCGGCGAGCGCCGGCGCGTTGGCCGGGAACAGGCCGAGCGAATCGCCGGCCTCGTAGCTGATCGGCGTGTCCCTGAGGTCGAACTCGACGTGCCACGTCTCCTTCTCGCCGCCCGGCTCGTTGAGCCGGCGGCGGCCGAGGAAGATCGCCTCCACCGGGTTCTCGCGGCAGAAGCCGAGGGGGCCGAGGTCGGCGGCCTTGTCCGCCGCCGCCTCGCCTGCGGCCGCGGCCGGCGCGCCGGCGTCGCCCGTGCCGAACTCCTCGTCGAGCTTCTTCAGCATCCGGAGCGTCTCCTTGCCGCCGGGCTGGCAGAGGTTCAGACGCGCCTCGCTCTTGAGGAAGATGGCGTTGGCGTAGTCGGCGCAATTGTAGCCGCACTGGCCGCAATCCTGCTGCGCCATCGCCGCCATGAGCTTCTGCGGCTCGGGCCGGGCCTTGGCCATCTCCATGCGCTCGGTGATCGGCAGCGACGGGTCGTGCCAGGGCGCGTCGTCGTTGTCGGCGAGCTTGGGGCCGCCGGCCATGTCGCCGGGGGCCAGGGCGGTGGCGCCCTCGACCGCCGGGCCGAGGAGGGCGGCGAAGTAGCCCGACAGCCACGAGCGCTGGTCGGCGGAGAACGGGGCGTTCTCGGGGACGAGGACGAGGGGGGGAGAGACGTGCTCGCTCATGCGGCTGCCTTGAGGCCTGGCTGGTCTTCGGCAAGGTCGCGCAGGGCTTCCGGCCCGGTGCGCGCCGTGAAGGTCTGGAAGCTCTCGTCCGGCCCGGTGCGGCGGGCGAGGTAGGTGCGCAGCAGCGCCTCGACGCGGGACGGCGCGTCCTCCGCCTTGATCGCGGTCCAGATCTCGGTGCCGATCTTCGGGTTCTCGGCGAAGCCGCCGCCGACCACGACGTCGTAGCCCGGAACGGTGTCGCCCTCCTCCGAGACCACCACCTTGGCGCCGATCAGGCCGATGTCGCCGATGTAGTGCTGGGCGCAGCTGTGGTGGCAGCCGGTGACGTGCACGTTCACCGGCACGTCGAGCTCCGGCAGCGCGGCCTCGACGTGGTCGGCGATGATCATCGCGTCGCCCTTGGTGTCGGCGGCGGCGAACTTGCAGCCGTTAGAGCCGGTGCAGGCGACGAGCCCCGCACGGATGCCGGCGGCCTTCGTGGTGAGCCCGAGCGCCTGCACCCGCGCCTCCACCTCGGCGACCTTGGCGTCGGGTACGCCGGAGAACAGGAAGTTCTGCCAGACCGTCATGCGGATCTGCCCGTCGCCGCATTCCTGCGCGATCCGCGCGAGCGCGCGGACCTGGTCGCTCATGATCTTGCCGACCGGCAGGATCACGCCGACCCAGTTCAGCCCGGGCTGGACCTGCGCATGCACGCCGACATGGGCGAACCGGTCGGTGGTGCGGCGCGGCGCGACGTGGGCGGGGTCGACCCGGTCGAGCTTGCGCCCGAGCTTCTCCTCGACGGCGGCGAGGTACTTGTCGAAGCCCCAGGCGTCGAGGACGTACTTCATCCGCGCCTTGTTGCGGTTGGTCCGGTCGCCGTTCTCGATGAACACCCGGATGATCGCATCCGAGACCGCGTTGCAATCCTCCGGCCTCAGCACGATGCCGGTGTCGCGGGCGAGGTCCCGATGGCCGGAGATGCCGCCGAGCACCAGGCGCATCCACACGCCCGGCGCGACGCTCGCGCCCTCCAGCACCTCGATCGCCTGGAAGCCGATGTCGTTGGTCTCCTCCAGCACCGCGACGATGCCGCCGCCGTCGAAGGCGACGTTGAACTTGCGCGGCAGGCCGTAGAGCGACTGGTCGTTGATGATCCAGTTGTTCCAGGACTTGGCGAGCGGACGCGTGTCGAGGAGCTCCTGGGCGTCGATCCCGGCGGTGGGCGAGCCGGTGACGTTACGGATGTTGTCGGCGCCCGCGCCGCGCGCCGTCAGCCCGATGTCGACGAGCCCGTCGAGGAAGGGCTGGGCGTGCTCGGGCGCGATGTGGCGCATCTGGAGGTTCGCCCGCGTGGTGACGTGGACGTAGCCGCCGCCATGCGCGTCGGCGAGGTCGGCGACGCCGGAAAACTGCCAATGGTGCAGGATGCCGTTGGGGATGCGCAGGCGCGCCATGAACGAGGTCTGGTTCGGGGCGACCCAGAACAGTCCGTGGTAGCGCCAGCGGAAGTTGTCCTCCGGCTTCGGGGCCTTGCCGGTGGCGGCCTCCACCTTCAGCCGGTTGTGGCCCTCGAACGGGTTCTCCGCGCGCTTCCACTTCTCCTGCTCGCAGAGCTTGCCGCCGGCCTTCACCGTGCGGTCCTGCGCCTTGATGTGGATCGCGTCCGGCCCAGTCGGCTCGGGCGGCGGACCGCCCTGGCCGAGGGCGAGGCCGCCGGTGAGGCGGGCGGCGGCGACGCCCGAGGCGAAGCCTTCGAGGTAGCGTTGCTGTTCGGCGTTGAAGTCTTCAGCCATGGTCTGCCTCCTTCACGCTGCCAGATTCTTGGCGAGGGGTTCGGCCGGGGGCGCCGCGGGGCGCCCGAACATCAGGTCGTCGATCTGATCCCCGACCGGCGCGCCGGTGCGGATCAGGGTCTTGCACAGGCCCTGCTCGCCGATGTCGCCGACGAAGACCGCGCCGATCAGGCGGTCGCGCTCGACCAGGAGCTTGCGGTAGAGGCCGGCGCCCGGATCGCTCATCACGATCGCCTCCGCGGTGTCGGGCGTGTCGACCACGCCCGCGGAGAACACCGGCAGCCCCGAGACCTTGAGGCTCGTCGAGAGCGCCGTGCCGGAATACTGGGCCTCGAGCCCGGAGAGGTGGCGGCTCAGGGTCTCGGCATGCTCGTAGGCCGGCTCGACGAGGCCGTAGACCATGCCGCGATGCTCGGCGCATTCGCCGAGCGCGAAGATCCGCGGGTCCGAGGTGGTCATCCGGTCGTCGACCTTGATGCCGCGCCCGGTCTCGATCCCCGCGCCCTGCGCTAGGGCGAGGTTCGGGCGCACGCCCACCGACATGACGACGAGATCGGCCGGCAGCACCGTGCCGTCGGCCAGGATCAGGCGCTCGACGCGGCCGTCGCCCTCGACGCGGTCGGTGTCGGCGTTGAGCAGGACCTTGACGCCGCGCGCCTCCATCGCCCGGCGGACCAGGGCGGCCGCGGAATGATCGAGCTGCCGTTCCATCAGCCGGTCCATGACGTGGAGCAGGGTGGTGTCGACGCCGAGCCGCGCCAGCCCGACCGCCGCCTCGAGCCCGAGCAGGCCGCCGCCGATGACGATGGCCTTGGCGTGCTGGACCGCCGCCTTCCGGATCGCCGACACGTCCGCCAGGTCGCGGAACGTGATGATGCCGGGCAGGTCCATCCCGGGCTTGGGCAGGCGGATCGGCACGGAGCCGACCGCGAGCACCAGCTTGTCGAACGGCAGGACGTGGGTCTCGCCGACCACGACCAGCGCGTTCTCGCGGTCGACCTGCGTGGCGGGGGCGCCGGTGATCAGGCGGATGCCGTGGCTCTCGTACCAGTCGAGCCCGCGGAAGGCGCAGGCCGCCTCGTCGACCTCGCCGCCGAGGAGCGAGGACAGCAGCACCCGGTTGTAGGCGGCCACCGGCTCGGCGCCGACCACGGTGACGTCGTAGCGGCCGGGCGACCCTTCGGTCAGCCGCTCGAGAAACCGCAGCGAGGCCATGCCGTTGCCGACCACGACGAGCCTCTCGCGCGGGATCTCCGCGGCTGGAACCTGATCCGTCTGGGCTGTGAGCATCGGTGGAAGGGTCTCGTCCTCGATTGCGCCGGGCACGTCCGCCACGAAAAAAGCCGCCGCCGATCGACCTCCCGGCAAGCGTCGCCGCCCGCGAGGAGACATCGGTTCAGCGGCCTCGCTGACGGTGCTGCCCGTCGTCGTTGACGGGTCGGATCACCTCAGCAGGTTCCGTGCCAGTTCGGCGGGACGAGGCTCGCGCGCTCTGCCGGGCACGGCCGAGCGGTCGGTGCCCGATTTCGCGCGGAGGGTGTGCGCTGCACAAAGATGAGGCGAATGAAGCCCGATCGGGCAGGGGCCCACGATGCACTCTCGACTCGACCGCGCAGCGTCGCGGGCCCGTCTAACGCGGGAAGGACGCTCGGCGGGGGGCGCGAGCGTCCAGGAGGCTTGTGCCCGGCGGGTCGGCTAGATGAGGGTCGAGAGGGCTGCCATCAGGCCGACGACGGGGACGGCGCCGATGAGGAGGGCCCACCGCCAGGGGTGCGCTGCCCGCTCCCGCCGGTTGTCGTTCATCGCTCGGGGCGCGCGGCCCCGGTGTCGGACATAGGCCGAGAGGTCCACGCGTCCGCGCGAGGCGGGAATGGACGAGGCGGTGTCGAGCTTGCGGCAACCTGGCATGGCATGACGATAATGACGTCGCGGCCTCTGCGTTCCGTTTCCTCGCAGGTGATTCCGTCGGATGCGGGCGTCCCGCAGGTCTCAGGCGGGGGATAGTCCGGCCGCCGCGTAGAGATCCGGGCGGTAGACCGCCTCCGCGGCGGGCAGGAGGTCGTCGAGCGGCCCCTGCCCTGCCGCCTTCATCTGCGCCAGCACCCAGCCGGCATGCGCGGCGCGCGGCTCCTGCGCCGCCGCGTCGAGGCGCAGGTAGTCGGGGGCCTCGCGCTGCAGACCCGTCCCGTCGAGGACGATCGTGCCCTCGAGGGTGCGGGCGATCAGGGCGGGATCGAGGTTGAGATAGGCTCGCCGCGCGAGCCGGTGGGCTAGCTCGGAGCGGTTCGCCGGGTCCGCGCACCAGCGCCCTGCCCTGGCGACGGCCCGCACCAGGGGCGGGATCGCGCCGTCGAGCCGCGGCGCGACCGCGAGGACCTTCTCGGGCGCGTCCGGCGCCACCTCGCAGCCGAGCGCGGCGATGCGCCCGAGGCCGGCCGCGACCGCGACCGCGTTCCAGGGCGCGCCAGCGCAGAAGCCGTCGACGATCCCGCGCGACAGCGCCTCGACGCTGTGCTGGGGCGGCACCGCCACCAGCCGGACGGCGGCCGGGTCGAGGCCGCCGGCCTCGGCGAACAGCCGGAGCTGATAGGTGTGCGAGGAGAACGGGTGGACGGTGCCGAGCGTCAGCGGCTTGCCGGCCTGCCTCCGCGCGCGCGCGACCCGGGCGAAGGTGCGGGCGACGTCGGCGAGGCGCTCGCTCTCGGGCGCCATCGCCGCCCAGAGGCTGCCGGACAGGGTGATCGCGTTGCCGTTCAGGCTGAGCGACAGCGGCACAATCAGGTCGGAGGGCGGCCCCGACAGCCCGAGCGCGCTCGCCAGCGCCAGCGGCGCCAGGATGTGCGCGGCGTCGAGGTAGCCGAGCGCCAGCCGGTCGCGCAGCGTCGCCCAGGACGGCTCGGCGGTAAGGTCGAGATCGAGCCCTTCGGCGCGGGCGAAGCCCATCTCGTGGGCGGCGATCACGGGGGCCGCGTCGCAGAGGGGCACGTAGCCCAGGTGAAGTCTCATCTGCGAAGTCTCATCGCGCCCTCATCCGAGCAGGTCGGCCGCGGTGACGATCGCCCGCGCGATGTCGGCGATCTTCCGCTTCTCGTTCATCGCCTTCTTGCGCAGCTGCTTGTAGGCCTCGTCCTCGGACAGGCCCTTCATGCTCATGAGGATGCCCTTGGCGCGCTCGATCAGCTTGCGGTCGGCGAGCTCGCCCCGCGCCTCCGACAGCTCCCGCTGCAGCCGCGAGAACGCGTTGAAGCGCAGGATCGCGATGTCGAGGATCGGCTTGATCCGCTCGGGCCGCAGGCCGTCGACGACGTAGGCCGAGATCCCGGCATCGACCGCCGCCTGCATCATTGTGGCGTCCGAGCGGTCGACGAACATCGCCACCGGCCGCTCGACGTGGCGCGCGACCCCCGACATCTGCTCCAGGATGTCGCGGCTCGGGCTCTCCAGGTGGATCACCACCACGTCGGGGGCGAGCGCGGCGACGCGCTCCATCAGGTCGGCGGTGTCGGCCATCACCACGACGCGGCCGATCCCGGCGGCGCGCAGGCCCTCCTCCAGGATCGCGGCACGCGCCCGGCTCGGATCGATCACGGCGACGGTGAGGCTGGTTTCGGTCATCGGGGCCCGGCGTTGGGCGGCAAACGGGGCAGCAAGTCGGAGCGTGGCCGCGACGCATGCCGCCGGCCGTGTCGCAAGGCAAGCGGCGTGCCCCGTTCCGGCGGAAGCGCCGCGCCGAGGCGCTCGCCCCGCGGCCCTGATCGCGCCGCGCAACCGAGCGGAAAGGAAACGGTCCAGCTTCCGCCGCAAATGCAGGGCACCTCTGTGGCCGTCGCGACGGTGCGGAGGTTCGAAGGATCGGATGTCGAAGCCAGACCCCTTCGCGGCCCTCGACGGTGGCGGTTCCGGCCGCCTCTCCCTCCCCTTCCTCCCGACCCTGGTGACGGCGCTCGTCCTCGGCGCGGGCTCGCTGATCTGCCGCGAGCCGGCTCCGACGCCGCCCGCTCCGGTTCCGGCGGCCTCGGTCGCGCCCCACGCCTTCCATGCGGCGGCTCCGGTCGAGGCCGCCCTGCCCCGGTTGCCGGCCGCCATCGCCTTCGCGCAGGTGCCGCCGAGCTTCGTCCTGCCGGAGATCCGCACCGCGGCCGCGCCGCATCCGGTCGCCCGGGTGGCGACCGCCGCGCCGCTCCGGCGCGCCTGCACCGCCCCGCGCTGCGCGGAGGGGCCGCCGCGCCGGCCCGACCCGTTCTCCGAGATCGTCCGGTCCGCGCCCGTCGAGGCGCAGGCGCAGGCGCAGGCCCGCGACGGCCTGCTGCCGGACCTCGCCCTCCCCTTCGCCCCGGCCGCGCGCGTCGTCGGGGATGCCGCCGCCTACCTGCGCAGCGGGGCCTCGTCGCTCGGCAGCTCGGTCGCGCTCCTGGTCGACCGCCTGAACTGAGGCGGCCCGGAATCCCGCGCGATGCTGCAGTGCGGCCGCCCGACCGGGGCCGCGATCCGACCCGCACTGCCGCCGCCATCGGATTTCCCGGGCGCGGCCTGGACCGCATCGCGTCGCCGACCTAGGTGCAAGGCATCGGACGGCTGCTGTCGCCGGCCGCGACGGATCCGCTTCATGGCCGCACGCATCGAGGATTACGCGCTCATCGGCGACGGCCGCACCGCCGCGCTGATCAGCCGGCAGGGCAGCGTCGACTGGCTGTGTTGGCCGCGCTTCGATGCCTCCGCCCTGTTCGCCTCCCTCCTCGGCACAGAGGAGCACGGATTCTGGCGCCTCGCGCCGCAGGCCGGGCATGTCGAGACCACCTGGGCCTACCGCGAAGGCAGCCTCGTTCTGGAGACCCACCACAGGACCCGCGAGGGCGAGGTCCGGGTCATCGACTACATGCCCGCTGGCGACGGATCGCACCTGATCCGCCTCGTCGAGGGGCTGCACGGACGCGTCGCGATGCGCATGGATCTCGCGATGCGCTTCGATTACGGCTCGGCCGTGCCGTGGGTGTCGCACAACGAGCTCGGCGACCTCCGGGCGATCTCGGGCCCGCACAAGGCGGTCCTGCGCACCAAGGCGCATCTCAGGGGCCATGGGCAGACCACGGTCTCGGAGTTCACGGTCCATGCCGGCGAGTCGGTCGCCTTCACCCTGAGCTACGGCGCCAGCCACGAGGACGACCCGCCCCCGATCGAGCCGCGCAAGGTGCTGGCCGCCACCGACCAGTTCTGGCGGGACTGGTCCGACCGCTGCGCGAAGGGCACGCCCTGGGACGCGATGCTGAAGCGCTCGCTCCTGACGCTGAAGGCGCTGATCTACATGCCGACCGGCGGCATCGTGGCCGCGCCCACGACCTCTCTGCCGGAGTCGCTCGGCGGCGTCCGCAACTGGGACTACCGGTTCTGCTGGCTGCGCGACTCGACCTTCACCCTGATGGCGCTGATGGATGGCGGCTTCCTCGAGGAGGCGCGGGCGTGGCGCGACTGGCTGCAGCGCGCGGTGGCCGGGAATCCGGAGCAAGCGCACATCCTCTACGGCATCGCCGGCGAGCGGCTGCTGCCCGAGATCGAGCTCGACTGGCTGCCCGGCTACGAGGGCTCGAAGCCGGTCCGGGTCGGCAACGCCGCGGTGTCGCAGTTCCAGCTCGACGTCTACGGCGAGCTGTTCGACGCGCTCTACCAGGCGCGGATGCGCGGCATGCCGACCGACAAGGACGGCTGGCGCGTGGGCCTGGCGATCATCGCGCATCTGGAGAAGGTCTGGAGCGAGCCGGACGAGGGCATCTGGGAGGTGCGCGGCGGCCGCAAGCACTTCGTCCATTCGAAGGTCATGGCCTGGGTCGCCTTCGACCGCGCGATCCGCAGCCACGCCGGCCAGCCCGGCGCCCCCGACGCACCGGTCGCGCGCTGGAAGGCGATCCGCGACCGGATCCACGCGGAGGTGTGCGAGAAGGGGTTCGACCCGGAGCTCAACAGCTTCGTGCAATATTACGGCTCGAAGCAGCTCGATGCGAGCCTGCTGCTGATCGCCCATATGGGCTTCCTGCCCCAGGACGACCCGCGCGTGGTCGGCACCGTCGAGGCGATCGGCCGGGACCTGATGCGCGACGGCTTCATCCTGCGCTACGACACGCAAGGGCAGACCACGGACGGGCTGCCCGGCAACGAGGGCGCGTTCCTGCCCTGCACGTTCTGGTACGCCGACAACCTGATCGGCCTCGGCCGCCGCGCGGAAGCCCGCGCGCTGATCGAGCGCCTGATCGGCATCTGCAACGACCTCGGGCTCGTGTCCGAGGAGTACGACGGGAAGGCCCAGCGGCTGGTGGGCAACTTCCCCCAGGCGTTCACGCATGTTGCGCTCGTGAACACCATCCTCAATTACAGCCGGGCCGAAGGGCCTGCGAAGGAGCGGGGTGGCGCCGACGATTCGGATGCGCCCGCCGGCCGCGGGCCGGGCGCGCAAGTTTCGCGTGAGCACGATCCGCGCGCGGTCGCGAGCAGTCTCGCGCCGCAGTGACGACAACGGGAAAGACGACACCATGAGCGGAGCAGACACCGCGCCCAAGACGGCGCTTTCCGAGATCGACAAGCTCTCGATCGACACGATCCGCACGCTGGCGATCGATGCGGTGCAGAAGGCGAATTCGGGACACGCCGGCGCGCCGATGGCGCTGGCGCCGGTCGCCTACACCCTGTGGAACCGCTACCTGCGCTACGATCCGGCGCATCCGCACTGGCCGAACCGCGACCGCTTCGTGCTGTCCTGCGGACACGCCTCGATGCTGCTCTATTCGCTGCTGCACCTCGCCAACGTGGCCGAGACCGACGGCGGCAACGCGCCGGCCGTGACGCTCGACGACATCAAGTCCTTCCGCCAGCTCGACAGCCGCACCCCCGGCCACCCGGAATACCACTTCACCACCGGCGTCGAGACCACCACCGGGCCGCTCGGCCAGGGCGTGGCGAACTCCGTCGGCATGGCGATGGGCGGCCGCTACCTCGGCGAGCACCTGAACAAGCCCGACCTGCCGCTGTTCGACTACAACGTCTACGCGATCTGCTCGGACGGCGACCTGATGGAGGGCGTCGCCTCCGAGGCCGCCTCGATCGCCGGGCACCTGCGCCTGTCGAACCTGTGCTGGATCTACGACAACAACACCATCACCATCGAGGGCCACACCGAGCTGGCCTTCGGCGAGGAGGTCGCCACCCGGTTCCTCGCCTACGGCTGGCAGGTGCTGCGGGTCGCCGACGCCAACGACGTGCACGCGATCTCGGCCGCGATCGAGACCTTCCTGCAGTCGAGCGACCGGCCGACCATCATCGTCGTCAACTCGATCATCGGCTTCGGAGCGCCCAAGAAGCAGAACACCGCGAAGGCCCACTCGGACGCGCTCGGCGAGGACGAGGTCAAGGGCGCCAAGCGCGCCTACGGCTGGCCGGAGGACGCGCAGTTCCTGGTGCCGGACGGGGTGCAGCAGAACTTCGCCGACAACATCGGCAAGCGCGGGGCCGAGCTCTACGACCAGTGGCAGGGCTTCCTGACGGCGGCCAAGGAGGCCGACGCCGAGCACGCGGAATCGCTCGACGCCTTCTTCGAGGGCCGCCTGCCCGAGGGCTGGGACCGGGACATCCCGGTCTTCGAGCCCGATGCCAAGGGGCTCGCGACCCGCGAATCCTCCGGCAAGGTGCTGAACGCCATCGCCCAGCACGTGCCGTTCATGCTCGGCGGCTCGGCCGACCTCGCGCCGTCGAACAAGTCGAACCTCACCTTCGAGGGGGCGGGCTCGCTCACCCCGTTCGAGCCGGGCGGCCGCAACATCCACTTCGGCGTGCGCGAGCACGCCATGGGCTCGATCGTGAACGGGCTCGGGCTCTCCGGCCTCCGGGCCTACGGCGCGACCTTCCTGGTCTTCGTCGACTACATGCGCCCGGCGGTGCGGCTCGCCTCGCTGATGGAGCTGCCGGTCTTCCACATCTTCACCCACGACTCGATCGGCGTGGGCGAGGACGGGCCGACCCACCAGCCGGTGGAGCAGCTCCTGAGCCTGCGCTGCATCCCCGGGCTCGTGACGCTGCGCCCGGCCGACGCCAACGAGGTGGCCGAAGCCTACCGCGTGATCTTCTCGCTGAAGGACCAGCCGGCGGTGCTGGCACTCTCGCGCCAGCCGCTGCCGACGATCGACCGCACCAAGTTCGCCAGCGCGTCGGGCGTCGCCAAGGGCGGCTACGTGCTCGCGGGCGGCGACGCCACGCCGGAGGTGATCCTGATCGGCTCGGGCTCCGAGGTGCAGCTCTGCATGCAGGCCTACGAGAGCCTGGTCGCGGAGGGGGTGACGGCGCGCGTCGTCTCGATGCCGTCCTGGGACCTGTTCGAGCGTCAGGACGAGGCCTATCGCGAGAGCGTGCTGCCGCCGGCCGTGCTGGCCCGCGTCGCCGTGGAGCAGGGCTCGGCGATCGGCTGGGACCGCTACGCGGGCTCGGCCGGCACGATCATCGGCATGCACACCTTCGGCTCCTCGGCGCCGATCAAGGACCTGCAGGCCAAGTTCGGCTTCACCCCGGAGAAGGTGCTGCTGGCCGCCCGCGACCAGATCGCCAAGCACCGGGGCGCGCGCAAGCCCTAGCGGCCGCGACCCGGGTCTGCGTTCCGTGCCGGAGCCAAGACCCGGGTCGTGTGTTTGATCCCCAGTACATATCGACCAAGACATACCGACCAAGACAGACCCGCCGAGGCCGGCCGACCAGGCCCGGCCGGCATCGACGACGTGAAGACCGACGATCTGCGAGGCATCGACATGAACGCGCTCAAGGCCCTGCACACCGAACAGGATCAGGCGGTCTGGCTCGACTTCGTCGCCCGCGGCTTCATCGCCAAGGGCGAGCTCAAGGCGCTGGTCGAGAACGACGGCCTGCGCGGCGTCACCTCCAACCCGTCGATCTTCGAGAAGGCCATCGGCCATTCCGACGAGTACGATGCCAGCCTCAAGAGCGTGATGGAGCAGGGCGACAGCCGCGTCATCGACCTCTACGAGGGCCTGGCCATCGCCGACATCCAGGCGGCGGCCGACGTGCTGCGCCCGGTCTACGAGGCGTCCGACGGCGCCGACGGCTACGTCAGCCTCGAGGTGTCGCCCTACCTCGCCCTGCAGACCGAGGAGACGCTGGAGGAGGCCCGCAGGCTCCACAAGGCGGTCGGCCGCGACAACCTGATGGTGAAGGTGCCGGCGACGCCGGAGGGCATCCCGGCGATCCGCCAGCTCACGGCGGAGGGCATCTCAATCAACGTCACCCTGCTGTTCTCGCAGGGCGAGTACGAGAAGGTCGCCCGCGCCTTCGTCGAAGGGCTCGCGGAGCGTGCCCGCAACGGCGGCGACGTCTCGCGGATCGCCAGCGTCGCGAGCTTCTTCATCAGCCGCATCGACGTGCTCGTCGACAAGCTGCTGGACGAGAAGATCGCGGCGGCCAACGACCCCGACCAGAAGGCCGCCCTGGAGCACCTCAAGGGCAAGGTCGCGATCGCCAACGCCAAGCTCGCCTACCAGCGCTACAAGGCGGTGTTCGGGGAGGCCGCGTGGACGGGGCTCGCCGAGAAGGGCGCCAAGGCGCAGCGGCTGCTCTGGGCCTCGACCGGCACCAAGAACAAGGCCTACCGCGACGTGCTCTACGTCGAGGAGCTGATCGGCCCGAACACCGTCAACACCATGCCGCCGGCGACCATGGACGCGTTCCGCGACCACGGCGAGGTCCGCAACGCGATCGAGGAGGACGTGGCCGGGGCGGAGGCCGTGATGGCGCGCCTTTCCGAGGCCGGCATCGACATCGACGCGGTGGCCCGGCAGCTGGTCGAGGAGGGCGTGCAGCTGTTCATCGACGCCGCCGACAAGCTGCTCGGCGCGGTCGCCGGCAAGCGCGTGGCGCTGCTCGGCCACCGGCTCGACGGCCAGAGCCTCAAGCTCGGCGACGCGCTCGCGACCGAGACCGGCAAGGCGGTCGAGGCCTGGCGCGCGAGCGGCGCGATCCGCCGGCTCTGGGCGCACGACACCACGGTCTGGTCGGGCGCCGACGAGGACAAGTGGCTCGGCTGGCTCCGCATCGTCGAGGACGAGCTGGAGCGCGCCGACGCCTACGCCGCGCTCTCGGCCTGGGTGCGGAGCCGGGCGTTCAGCGACGTCGTGGTGCTCGGCATGGGCGGGTCGAGCCTCGGCCCGGAAGTGCTCGGCCTGACCTACGGCAACCGCGACGGCTTCCCCAAGCTCTCGATCCTCGACTCGACCCATCCCGACGAGGTCCGTGCGCTCGAGGCCACCCTCGACCTGCCGCGCACGCTGTTCATCGTCGCCTCCAAATCCGGCTCGACGCTGGAGCCGAACGTCTTCCGCGACTACTTCCTGGCGCGGATGAAGGCGGTCGTCGGCGACCGGGCCGGCGAGCATTTCCTCGCGGTCACCGATCCCGGCTCGGCCATGGAGAAGGCGGCCGAGGCCGACGGCTTCCGGCAGATCTTCCACGGCGTGCCGCAGATCGGCGGGCGCTACTCGGTGCTCTCGGCCTTCGGGCTGGTGCCGGCGGCCTGCATCGGCATCGACGTGAAGGATTTCCTGGAGCGGGCGCGGATCATGGTGCGCTCCTGCGGCCCGGCCGTGCCGCCGACCGAGAATCCCGGGGTGCTCCTCGGCGCCGCGATGGGGACCGCGGGGCTGGCCGGCCGCGACAAGGTGACGATCGTCGCCTCGCCGGCGATCGCGAGCTTCGGCGGCTGGGCCGAGCAGCTCATCGCGGAATCGACGGGCAAGCAGGGCAAGGGCCTGATCCCGATCGACGGCGAGCCCGTCGACGTGCCGGCCGCCTACGGCCACGACCGCGTCTTCGTCTACCTGCGCCTCGACGGCCATGCCGACGAGCGCCAGGACGAGACCCTGCGCGGCCTGGAGCGCGACGGTCATCCGGTGGTGCGCATCACCCTCGACACGGTGGAGCAGCTGCCGCAGGAGTTCTTCCGCTTCGAGATGGCGACCGCGGTGGCCGGTGCCCTGCTCGGCATCAACCCGTTCGACCAGCCCGACGTCGAGGCGAGCAAGATCGAGACGAAGAAGCTGTTCGAGGCCGCCGAGGCGAGCGGCGCGCTGCCGCCCGAGACGCCGGTGTTCGAGGACGAGACCATCGCCCTCTACGCCGACCCGGCCAATGCCGGCGCGCTGCCGGCGGCGACGGACGGCCTCGAGGCCGGGCTCAAGGCGCAGGTCGCCCGGCTCAAGGCCGGCGACTACCTGGCGCTGCTCGCCTACGTGCCCCGCAAAGCGGCGAACCACGCCACGCTGCAGCAGGCCCGCCTCGCGATCCGCGACGCGAAGCACGTCGCGACCTGCCTCGAGTTCGGGCCGCGCTTCCTGCACTCGACGGGGCAGGCCTACAAGGGCGGCCCCGACAGCGGCGTGTTCGTGCAGATCACCGCCGATCCGACCGAGGATCTCGCGATTCCGGGGCGCAAGCTCGGCTTCGGCACGGTGGTCGCGGCGCAGGCGCGCGGCGACCTGTCGGTGCTGTCCGAGCGCGGGCGCCGCGCCTTGCGGATCCACATCAAGGGCGGCGACGTCCCGGCGGGCCTCAAGCGGATCGCCGCGGCCCTGACCGCCGCCGCGGGCTGAGCGACCCGACGCACGATCGCGCCCGGCTCCGCCACGCGGGCGCCGCTGGGCATGAGGGGCCCGACCCCGATAGAGTCTCAAACGGAGTGCCAAACCAATGCAGCTCGGCATGATCGGCCTCGGCCGGATGGGTGGCAACATCGTCCGGCGCCTCCTGCGCGACGGGCACACCGCGGTGGTCTTCGACCAGAACCCGGAGGCGGTGGAGGCTTTGGTCGAGGCCGGCGCGGTCGGCGCCGACAGCCTGGAGGACTTCGTCGGCAAGCTCGACGTTCCGCGGGCCGCCTGGGTGATGCTGCCGGCCGGCGCCATCACGGAGGGAACCGTCAAGACCCTGTCCGGCCTGATGCAGGCCGACGACGTGATCATCGACGGCGGCAACTCGTTCTACGGCGACGACGTGCGCCGCGCCGGCGAGCTCAAGGGCAAGGGCATCCACTACGTCGACGTCGGCACCTCGGGCGGCGTCTGGGGGCTGGAGCGCGGCTACTGCATGATGATCGGCGGCGACACCGCCGCCGTCGGCAGGCTCGATCCGATCTTCGCGACGCTGGCGCCCGGCATCGGCGACATCCCGCGGACGCCGGGCCGCGAGGGGCGCGACCCCCGCGCCGAGCAGGGCTACATCCATGCCGGCCCGAGCGGGGCGGGCCACTTCGTCAAGATGATCCACAACGGCATCGAGTACGGGCTGATGCAGGCCTATGCCGAGGGCTTCGACATCCTCAAGCACGCCGACAGCGAGAACCTGCCGCCCGAGCGCCGGTTCGACCTCAACCTCGGCGACATCGCCGAGGTCTGGCGCCGCGGCAGCGTGGTCTCGTCCTGGCTCCTCGACCTGACGGCGAACGCGCTGGCGACCGACGAGAAGCTCGACGACTATTCCGGCTACGTGGAGGATTCCGGCGAGGGGCGCTGGACGATCAATGCGGCGATCGAGGAATCCGTCCCGGCCACCGTGCTCTCGAACGCCCTCTACCGCCGCTTCCGCTCGCGCGAGGACTCCTCCTACGCCGACAAGATGCTGTCGGCGATGCGCAAGGGCTTCGGCGGGCACCAGGAGCCCAAGAAGTCATGACGGCCGCGCTGCCGCCCGATGCCGTGGTCCTGCCCGATGCCGACGCCGTGGCCCACGAGGCGGCGGAGCGCCTGATCGCCGCCTGCGAGGCCTCCCGATCCGAGCGGATCGCGATCGCCTTGTCCGGCGGCTCGACGCCGAAGCGGCTCTATGCGCTGCTGGCCGGCCCGGACCATGTCGGCCGCGTGCCGTGGGACCGGGTCCACTGGTTCTTCGGCGACGACCGGGCGGTGCCGTGGGACCACGCCGACAGCAACGTCCGCATGGTCCGCGAGGCCTTCGGCCACGGCACGGCGGTGCCGGCGGCGCACCTGCACTTCATCCCGACCGACGCGGGGCCCGAGGCCGCGGCCGAGACCTACGCGCGCACGCTCCTGGAATTCTACGGCGCCGACCGGCTCGATCCGGCCCGCCCGCTGTTCGACTGCGTCCTGCTCGGGCTCGGCGAGGACGGACACACCGCCTCGCTGTTCCCGGGCAAGCCGGCCCTGTCCGAGACGGCCAGGCTCGTCGCCCCCGTGCCCGAGGCCGGGCTCGCGCCCTTCGTGCCCCGCGTGACGCTGACCTATCCGGCGCTCGCGTCCTCCGCCCTGGTCCTGTTCCTGGTGAGCGGCGAGAGCAAGCGCGCGGCGCTCCGGCGGCTCGCCGCGGGCGAGGATCTCCCGGCCGGGCGGGTGACGAGCCAGGGCCGGATCGCCTGGCTGCTCGATGCGGCCGCGGCCGCGTGACGGGACCGCCCCCGCGGGCCGCCGGCCCCTGACCGGCGGCCCGCGGGGATCGGCTCAGCGATGCCGGCGGTGACGGCGCATCATCGGCCTGCGTGCCGTCATGCTGCCCATGCGCGCGGTCCGATGCTGGCCGGCGAAGGTGCTGTTGCCGGTCGCCGCCGCGTTGCGGTCGAGGCCGTCGCCGGCGGCGGCGTGGCCCGGCAGGCTCGATCCTGCCAGGAGGCCGAGGGCCAGTGTCGCGCCGAGGAGGAGGGTGTTCATGTCGGGATGGCTCTCTCGAGGATGCGATCGTCGTGCCCGAACGGGCTTCGGGCAGGCGGGTATCCATCCGCTCAAGGCATCGTGACCGACGGCACCGGGGGAGATCCGAGGCGGGCGCCTCGCCCACGAAGTCCCGCGGCGGCGATGCACCTGCGGCCATGGCGTCGGGGGGCGGTGCTCTGCTAGGTCAGGCGTCTTCGGGACGGGTGAGAGGGACGCTATGATCGACGGGGTGCGGATTCTGGTCCTGGCGGCGCTCGCCGGCGTCGCCGTCGCGGGGCCGGCCACGGCGCAGGGCGCCAAGCCCGCCTTCGTGTTCACCGGCATCCCCGACCAGGACGAGAGCCGCCTGGTCGAGCGCTTCGGCAAGGTCGCGGCCTACCTCGAAGGCAAGCTCGGCGTGCCGGTGACCTACATCCCGGTGAAGAACTATCCGGCGGCCGTCACCGCCTTCACCAACGGGCAGGTGCAGCTCGCTTGGTTCGGCGGCTTCACCGGCGTGCAGGCCCGCAAGGCCGTGCCGGGCTCGCAGGCGATCGCGCAAGGGGCCGAGGATGCCGCCTTCAAGACCTACCTCATCGCCAACGCGAAGACTGGCCTTGCGAAGGCGGCCGACTTCCCGACGGACATCGCCGGCAAGAGCTTCACCTTCGGCTCGCGCGCCTCGACCTCGGGGCGGCTGATGCCGGAATACTTCATCCGGCAGGCCTTTCCCGGCAAGATCCCCGAGCAGGTCTTCCCGACGGTGGGCTACTCGGGCGATCACAGCCGGACGATCCAGCTCGTCCAGTCGGGGGCCTTCGCCGTCGGCGCGGTCGACTACTCGGTCTGGGATCTCGACACCAAGGCCGGCAAGGTCGACCCCAAGGCGGTCTCGGTGATCTGGGAGAGCCCGACCTTCCCCGACTACCAGTGGACGGTCCGCGGCGACGTCGACGCGATCTACGGCGAAGGCTTCACCGCGCGGCTGAAGGCGGCGCTCGTCGGCATCACCGATCCGGCGATCCTCGCGCCGTTCGGCCGCTCGAAGTTCATCCCCGTCGATAACGCGGCCTATGCGCCGCTGATCGCGGTGGGCCGGTCGACCGGCCTGCTCGACTGACCCGACGATGGCCGAACCTGCGATCCGGCTGACGAACGCGAGCGCCGCCTACGACGGGCGCGCGGTGCTCTGCGGCATCGACCTGACGGTCCGCGCGGGCGAGCGGGTCGCGCTGATGGGGCGTTCCGGCGCCGGCAAGTCGACGCTGATCGGCCTGATCCAGGCGCAGGCCCCGGAGCGGGTCGCCCTGGTGCCGCAGGCGGCCGCGCTCGTGCGGACGCTGTCGGTGTTCCACAACGTCTACATGGGCCGGCTCGACCGCCGCTCGACCCTGCACAACCTGCGCACCCTGGCCTTCCCCGCCGCCGCCGACCTCGCCGAGATCCGCGCGGTGCTGGCCCGCGTCGGGCTGGCGGAGAAGATCCGCGACAAGGCCGGCGCGCTGTCGGGCGGGCAGCAGCAGCGGGTCTCGGTCGCCCGCGCGCTCTACAACGGCCGGCCGATCCTGGTCGGCGACGAGCCGGTCTCGGCGCTGGACCGGATGCAGGGCGCCGCGGTGCTCGCCGAGATGGCCCGCAGCCACGAGACCCTGGTGGTGGCCCTCCACGACGTCGCGCTGGCGCTCGCCCACACCGACCGGATCGTGGTGCTGGATGCCGGCCGCATCGTCCTGGACGCGCCGGCCCGCACCCTCGACGCCGCCGCGCTGAGCCCCTTCTACCAGGCGGCGGCGTGATCGGGCGGCAGCGCTCCGCCCCGGGCTACGCCGCCGTCAGCCGCTGGTTCGCGGCCGCGGCGCTCGCCGCGCTGTTTCTCGCCGACCTGCACGTCACCAGCTTGAACCCCTGGGCCGATCTCCAGCGCCTGCTGGCCGGGCTGATCCGGCCGGACCTGCTCTCGGTGGAGGGCTGGAGCGTCGTCTACACCGTCGCCTTCGCGGTGCTCGGCGTGACGTGTGGGGCCGGCACCGGGTTCCTGCTGGCGATTCCCTTCGCGCGGTTCCGCAGCATCCGCCTCCTCTGCGCCGGGCTCCGCGCCGTGCACGAGCTGTTCTGGGCGCTGCTGCTGATGCAGGTGTTCGGGCTCTCGGCCACCACCGGCATCCTCGCCATCGCCCTGCCCTACGCGGGCATCTGCGCGAAGGTCTATTCGGAGATCATCGAGGAGGCCGACCTCTCGGCCCTGCGGGTGCTGCCCGAGGGCACGGGCAGCGTCTCCGCCTTCCTCTACGCCTGCCTGCCGGAGGTCGCCGGGTCCTTCCGGCACTACACGCTCTACCGCTTCGAATGCGCCATGCGCTCGACCCTGGTGCTCGGCTTCATCGGCCTGCCGACCATGGGGTTCTATCTCGAATCCGCCTTCCGACAGGGGCGCTACGCCGAGGCCGGCGCGCTGCTCCTGGTGTTCTACGCGCTGATCGGCTCGCGCCGGCTCTGGGTGCGGGTGGGGTCCGTGCCGGTGCTGATCGCGGCGAGCGCGCTGGCGCTGCCGGCCACGATCGGCACCACGAACGTCGGCGCCAGCCTCCTCCGCTTCCTCACCCACGACGTCGTCCCCGCGCCCCTGCGCGGCGCCAGCCTTCTCGATCCCGAAACCCTGCCCCGCCTCTGGGCCTGGTTCGTGCCGATCCTCACCGGGCAGATCCTCCCCGGCGCGGTGCAGACGCTGGTGCTGGCGCAGATCGCCCTCGTCGCCACCGCCCTCGGTGCGCTCGTGCTGTTCCCGCTGGTGTCGCGCCGGTTCTCCGGCCGGTTCGGGTCGCCCGCGGGGCGCGTGCTCCTCGTGGTGCTGCGCTCGACGCCGGAATACATGCTCGCCTACGTGCTGCTGCAGATGCTCGGCCCCTCGATGCTGCCGGCGATCCTCGCGCTGTCGATCCACAACGCCGGCATCATCGGCTATCTGATGGGCCGCCACGCCGACGCGCTGCCCTACCGGGCGGACGCGCCGCGCGGCCTGAACCTCTACGCCTACGAGACCGTGCCGCGGCTCTACGGGCAGTTCCTCGCCTACCTGCTCTACCGCTGGGAGCTGATCCTGCGCGAGAGCGCGATCTTCGGCATCCTCGGCGTCGCGACGCTCGGCTACTACGTCGACGCCGCGATCTCGGAATTGCGCCTCGACGTCGCCGTGGTGCTGATCGCGGCCACCGCCGCGATGACGGTCGCGGTCGACGCCGCGTCGCGGGCGCTGCGGACGGCGTTGCGCATCAACACCCTGCCGACGCGGCTCGCCGACCCGGTGACGGGCCCCCCGCCGGCGCCCGCCCGGGCCTGAGATCGGATGCCAACCATGCTCAACTGCGCGATCCTCGACGACTACCAGGGCGTCGCCACCACGCTGGCGGACTGGTCTCCCGTCCGGGACCGGGTCGCGCTGCGGACCTTCCGCGCGGGCTTCGCGACGCAGGACGCGCTGGTCGAGGCCATCGCCGAGTGCGAGATCGTGGTGATGATGCGCGAGCGCACGCCGTTCCCGGCCGCCCTGCTCGCGCGCCTGCCGAAGCTGAAGCTCCTGGTCACGTCCGGCATGCGCAACGCGAGCATCGACCTCGCGGCGGCCAAGGCACGCGGCATCACCGTCTGCGGCACGGCGAGCGGTTCCGAGCCGCCGGTGGAGCTGACCTGGGCGCTGATCCTGGGCCTCGCCCGCCGCGTCGTGCCGGAGGCGAACGCGCTCCGGGCCGGCGGCTGGCAGACGAGCGTGGGCGCGGATCTCGCCGGCCGCCGCCTCGGCATCCTGGGGCTCGGCAAGATCGGGACCCGCGTCGCCCGCATCGGCCAGGCCTTCGGCATGGCGGTCTCGGCCTGGAGCCCGAACCTCACGGCGGAGCGGGCGGCGGAGGCCGGCGTCGCGCTTGCGCCGTCCAAGGCGGACCTGCTGGCCGGGAGCGACGTGGTCTCGATCCACCTGGTGCTGGGCGAGCGCACCCGCGGGCTCGTCGACGCCGCGGCGCTGGCGCTGATGCAACCCCACGCCCTGCTGATCAACACCGCGCGGGCGGGCCTCGTCGACGGGCCGGCGCTGCAGGCCGCGCTCCGGGAGGGGCGGATCGGCGGAGCCGGCCTCGACGTGTTCGAGACCGAGCCGCTGCCGGCGGACTCGCCCTGGCGCAGCCTGCCGAACCTACTGGCCCTGCCCCATCTCGGCTACGTCAGCGAGGCCAACTACCGCACCTACTTCACCGAGGCGGTGGCCGACATCCAAGGGTTTCTCGACGGCGCGCCGGTGCGGGTGATCGAGTGACGGACGCGATCGTCGCCGGATCGCCCGCGGGTCCCTTCTCCCAGGGGGAGAAGGACAGGATGAGGGGCGTGCGTCGTCCGGAGAGGCTGCACCTCTCACGCCGGTTCTCGGGTTCCAGGCTATCGGATTCGCCCCTTCCGCACCGATGAGCGGAAGGAGTAAGCCCCCCCACCCCGAGCGCTCGCGGGTCGAGGCATGAGACCCCTACGGAG
>NZ_VRUU01000140.1 GCF_008039875.1 Methylobacterium sp. WL119
CCTCGCCGCCCCGCCCGCCGGGGCCTTCGCCGCCGCGCGGCCCGCGCTCGTCGGGGCCGCCCTGCGCCAGGAGGATCGTGCCGGAGGCGCCGTCCTGCCGGGCGAAGGCCGGTGCGGCGAGGACGAGCCCGGGCAGCATCGTGCCGGTCAGGAGGAGCAGGCGGAGTGTCCGCATTCGGTCGGCCTCGAGGATCGTGTAAAAGGCCGAACCGAACCCCTCAGGCGCCGGATGGTTCCGAAATTCCGGTTCCGGTTTCCCGCTTTCGACCGCCGCCGCTCAGGGGGCGGGCGCCTTCGTCGGCACGAGCCGGTCGAGGGCGATGATGCGCACCGTGCGCTCGGCGGTGCCGGTCGTCGACGGCTCGGTCGAGAGGTCCGGCGCGGGCTTCGGCGCCATCTTGACGGGCAGGCCCGAGCGCTCGGCGGCGTCGGCGGCCAGCACCGCGGCGGTCTTGTCGGCGCGGCCGACCAGGGTGAGGCGGACCTTCGGGGCCGGGCGCGACAGCGCCTCCGCCTGCATCGGCGTGACGAAGATGTCGCCCTTGTGCCGCACCAGCATGCTCTCGGCCTTCACCAGCGACTGCGCCCAGGTCCTGTCGGCGGGCTTGCACGAGCAGTTCGGCACGAAGGTCTTGCGGAACTTGAACGCGTTGGCGAGCGAGACGTAGGCCTTGCCGCCCTTCACCGTCGCGGCCGACTTCAGCGCCTCGTCGCCGTAGGGCATCGAGTAGGCCACGGCCTCGGTGCCGGGGCAGAGCGCCTGGCACATCTCGTCGGCGCCGTTGCGGCCCTCGGGCAGGTTGCGCATCGGGAAGTAGGCGCCGTCGCAGGTGCGCACGCAGATCACCTGCGCGCCGCCGCGGGCATAGGCTTCGCCGGTGGCGGGGTCGACGCGCGCCGTATCGGCGCAGGACGCGGCGATCAGGCCCTGCAGCTGGCGGCGGCGGGCGCCGCTGTCGTCGATCGCCGCGCCGCCGTAGGTGGCGTTGAGCGCGCGGATGCGCTGCTCGACCGCGCCGCATTGCGGGGGCCGCGTGTCGAAGAACAGGAAGGTGCCGCCCTCGCAGCTCAGGGAGCGGTGATAGGCCTCGAGCCGGCCGATCTCGCTCTGAAGCGCGCGCACCATGCTGGCGCCGTTGCCCAGGCTCGCCAGCTCGGACCGGTAGCGCAGGCAGGCCGCGCTTGGCAGGTGGCTCTGGCTCGGAACGCTTGCCTGGGTCGGAAGCGGGGACTGGCTCGGCTCGGGGGACGGCGCCTGGGCCTGCCCGGCCGCGACCGCGCCGAGCCACAGCGCGAGGATCGCGAGCGGGCGGCGGAGCGGGCGAAAGGTGTGGCGCATCGACGGCATGGCGAACGATCGGGGGCTCGGCGCAGGGCGGAAGGGGAGCTGTGCGGTCCGCCGCGTCGTGGAGAGTGGCGCCGGCGAGCGAAGCACCGGCGGGCTTAACTTTTTTAAACGCCCTCGCGCATCGGCGACACCCCTCCTACATGCCCGCGGTGACACAAGCGGGGGAATGGCGGACGATGTTGCTTCGGGGTCTCACACGCGGCGCGCGGGCCGCGCTGTTCCTGTCCGCGCTGGCGGGCCTCACCGGCGCCGCCGCGGCGCAGGAACCCGACCGGATCTTCGACAAGTCGACGGTCTGGCGCCCGCTCACGCCCAACGACAAGCTCGTGGTCTACGGCGTCGACGACCCGCTCGTGAGCGGCGTCGCGTGCTGGTACACCCAGCCGGAGAAGGGCGGCATCAAGGGCACGCTCGGGCTGGCCGAGGACGTCTCCGACATCTCGCTCGCCTGCCGCCAGGTCGGGCCGGTGCAGTTCACCGGCAAGTTCGGCCAGGGCGAGGTGGTGTTCAGCGAGCGCCGCTCGCTGATCTTCAAGTCGATGCAGATCGTGCGCGGCTGCGACGCCAAGCGCAACACGCTGATCTACATGGTCTATTCCGACAAGGTGATCCAGGGTTCGCCCAAGAACTCGACCTCGAGCGTGCCGCTGATGCCCTAGGGCACCGAGCCGCCGCCGAAATGC
The DNA here is from genome assembly GCF_008039875.1 of Methylobacterium sp. WL119. Taxonomy (GTDB): domain Bacteria; phylum Pseudomonadota; class Alphaproteobacteria; order Rhizobiales; family Beijerinckiaceae; genus Methylobacterium. Next base: position 2,032 of record NZ_VRUU01000140.1, read on the forward strand.
GGCGCGTTCCTGAAGGGGTGACGCGCACGCGTCCCTCCCCCCTCTGCGGGGGAGGGGGCACGCTGCGGGGACCCCCTCAATCCTGGCAGGTGATGCGGATCGGGCGGTCGGCCGGCTTGGTGACGGGGAGGTCGACGGCGCCGGTGTATTCCTCGGCGGCCGCGATCCCGTAGGCGTTGGCGGTGGCGTAGCCCTGCGCCTCGCACCAGGCGTTGGCGACGACCTGGCCGCACTCGCTGCCGGGGCTGGTCAGGCACTCGCCGACGCCGTAGCCGTCGCTCGACGGGATCAGGAAGGTCTTCTCGACATGGGGCGCGCCCTTGCCGGCCGGGGTCTCGCCGTCGCCGGCGGCCATCGCGCCGTGGGCGATCGTGACGAGGAGGGCAGCGGCAGCGAGTGCACCGAATCCGGCAGCCGAGCGTCGCATGGATACGTCCTTGTTCAGGGGATGCCCCGGTTCAGGGTCTGGCGTGCGGGTTGAAGTCGCGGGCGGGAATTCGACGGTCAAAATCCGACGGCGGGGTAAACAAAGGCTTTCCGGCGCCGATCGGATTTCCGTGCCCGGACCCGATCGCGCCGCCCGAGCCGGCGCGCCGCCGCGCCGGTCTCGAATTCTTGACGGATTTCGGGTAGCCCGATCCGGGCCTCCGGACCGTCGCCGATCCGCAACACGGCTCGGCGCGAAGCCGGCGGCATTGCGGCGGGCCGGGTCGCGCGGAGCCCCGTCCGCGGGGGCGGCGCGCGGCGCCCAGGGCACTGACGCCAAACGAGAGTTTTCGCGGGTCCGGCGCCCGGCGAGGGCAGCGCCGCCGGGATCGCGGCCGCGAAGGACGAGGGACGTTTCATGGCGCCGATGTTGCGGCTCTACAACACGCTGACCGGAGCCAAGGAGGCCTTCGCGCCGATCGATCCGAGCCATGTCCGGATGTATGCCTGCGGCCCGACGGTCTACGACGCGGCCCATATCGGCAACGCGCGCCCGATCATCGTCTTCGACCTGCTGTTCCGGCTGCTGCGCCGGGTCTACGGCGCGGCCCACGTCACCTACGCCCGCAACGTCACCGACGTGGACGACAAGATCAACGCCCGCGCCGCCGAGCGCGGCATCACCATCCGCGCGCTCACCGACGGGACGCTCGCCGCCTTCCACGCGGACCTGCGCGACCTCGGCGTGCTGATGCCGGAGGACGTGAACGTGCCCGGCGAGCGCCCGCGGATGATCGAGCCGCGCGCCACCGACCACATCGCCGAGATGGTCGTGATGATCGAGGCGCTGGTCGCGTCCGGCCACGCCTACGTCGCCGCCGGCCACGTGCTGTTCGACGTGCCCGCGATGCCCGATTACGGCGCGCTCTCGAAGCGCCCGCTCGACGAGATGGAGGCCGGGGCGCGGGTCGAGATCGCGCCCTACAAGCGCTCGCCCCTCGATTTCGTGCTGTGGAAGCCCTCGAAGCCCGGCGAGCCGTCCTGGCCGTCGCCGTCGGGCATCGCCGCGCCCGGGCGCCCGGGCTGGCACATCGAGTGCTCGGCGATGTCGGCGCGGCATCTCGGGCAGACCTTCGACATCCATGCCGGCGGCATCGACCTGATCTTCCCCCACCACGAGAACGAGGTGGCGCAGTCCCGCTGCTGCTTCGGCACGCCGGTGATGGCCAACACCTGGCTGCACAACGGCTTCCTCCAGGTGGAGGGGGAGAAGATGTCGAAGTCGGCCGGCAACTTCGTCACGTTGCGCGCGGTGCTGAACGACTGGCCGGGCGAGGTGGTGCGCCTCGCCATGCTCAAGTCGCACTACCGCCAGCCGATCGACTGGACCCTGCGCGGCCTCGAGGAGGCGCGGCGGATGCTCGACCGCTGGTACGGCGCTGTCGGCGACGCAAGGCCCGCCGCCGAGGCTCCGGAGGCGGTGCTGGAGCCGCTGCTCGACGACCTCAACACCGCCGCGGCGCTCGCCGAGATCCACCGCCTCGACGATCCGGCGCGCCTCCGCGCCGGGGCGAACCTGCTGGGGTTCCTCGGGCAGACCCGCTCCGAGCGGGACGCGGCCACGGTCGCGGCCGCGGGCCTCGACGTGGCGGCGATCGAGGCGCTGATCGCCGATCGCGCCGCCGCCCGCGCCGCTAAGGACTGGGCCGCCTCGGACCGCGCCCGCGACGCCCTCGCCGCGATGGGTGTGGCGGTCAAGGACGGCAAGGACGGCACCACCTGGAGCGTGATCTAGGCGCCGGTGCGCCTGGATGGGTCGCAGGGCCGGTTCCGGGCGACGCGCATCGCCGATCCCGTGCCCCCCGATGTCGCGCGGTTCGTCCTGCGCGCATCCGCGAGCCTTCGCGCGACCGGCGTTCCGTCGATCGATCCCGGAATACCGCGCGGTATAGTGATCGAAGGTTGCTATATGATCATTAGAAGTAGAAAATCCGTGCTGTATTTGTTGTTTTGACGCAACACTGTTGATGTGCTGACCGTTCGATGCCCGGGAAGGGGTTTTGACCGGGAAATGGGCGTGACATTCTTTCTCCGGATGCGGTTCGCAGGAAATCCGTGCCGTCATCCGAATGGGGGAATGAAATGACTCGCGTCCTGCGGACGGGGCTGCTCGCGTCGGGAATGGTGCTGTCGTCGCCCGGCCTGGGACACGCGCAATCCGGGTACTACTCCGGCGTCTACGCCTTCGGCGACAGCTTGACCGACAACGGCCGCATCCTGCGGGAGACCAGCTACAGCCCCACCGGCACCCTCGACGCGATGCGCGGTACGAAGCTCTACGAGGGCGGGCGCTGGTCGAACGCGCCCGGCTACTTCGAGCAGATCCCGGCCCGCATCGGCGCGCCCTACGTGCCCGGCAACGACTACGCGATCGGCGGCTCGCAGGCCTTCCACCTCGAGCCGAACACGCTGCTCTCGCCCTTCTTTCCCTGGGGCGTGCCGGACCAGATCGACCAGTTCGCCGCCCGCGGCGGCCGGTTCGGATCGCGCGACCTCGTCACGCTCTGGATCGGCTACAACGACATCACCAACATCCCGGCCGGCACCAACGCGGCCCGCGCCGCCGGCGTGACGACGGTCCTGAACAACAACGTCGCGAACCTGGACCGCCTCGTCGGCCTCGGCGCGCGCGAGCTGCTGGTCTTCAGCCAGCAGACCTTTCGCGCCGCCAACGCCGACCTGGCGCGGTCCTTCAACGCGCAGCTCCCCGGATACCTCCAGGCGTATTCCGATCGCGGCATCAACGTGCACTACTTCGATGCGGACGGGCTGCTGAACCGGCTGCGCGCGGACCCGACGGCCTACGGATTCATCCCGCAGGCGGCGACCGGCAGTTGCGCATTCAACCCGGCCTGCGCCGTGATCGGGTACACCAACCCAGCCGTCGAGAACCAGTACATCTCGGTCGACAGCGTCCATCTCACCGCGCGCGCCAACGGCTACCTCGCCGCCTTCGTGGCGAACCAGCTCAACGCGCCGCTGACGATCGGGCCGCAGGGCGAGCTCGGGCAGGCCGCCGGCCTCGCCTTCTCGTCGACGCTGATCGACTTCCTCGGGGCCGAGCGCCGCCGGAACATGGCCCTGTCGGTGCCCGCCGCCTTCGCCGCCGACCTGCCGGGCCGGCGCCCGGCCCTCGGCCTGATCCCGGTCCAGCCGGGCAGCCCGGTCTCCGTGTTCGCGCTCGGCACCTATGCCGGGCTCGACCGCACGGCGCAGAACCGGGCCGGTGCGGGCAGCCTCGGCAACACCTACGATGCCGATTTCGGCGGCGTCACCGCGGGGCTCCTGTACCAGGCGACGCCCAACCTCGTGCTCGGCGCGGCGTTCAACTACCTCAACGCCCGGGTCGACCTCCGCGGCGCGAGCAACGGCCGGATCGACCTCGACAGCTTCCAGGGCGCCGTCTTCGCCTCGTACGCCACCCCGGAGGTGTTCGCGGACGTGGCCGTGACGTACGGCGGCAACAGCTTCGCCCTCGATCGGCCGGGCGTGCTCAACGACCGGCTCGCGGCCGTGCCGGGGGGCGACACGGTGACGGTCGCCGCGCGCACCGGCTACCTGTTCGATTTCGAGACCTTCAGGGCCGGCCCGGTCGGCGAGGTCACCTACGCGCGGGCCGGCGTGAGCGCCTATCGCGAGACCGGCGACCCGCTGCTCACGATCGGCGTCCGGCGCCAGGATCTCGACGGGTTGACCGTCGGCGGCGGCCTCCAGATCCGCACGGTGGCGCCGCTCCTCGGCGGCATCGTCTCGCCCTTCCTCAACCTCACCGCCCAGCACGATGTCCTCGACGGCGTGCGCACGGTGACCTCGTTCCAGACCTATGCGCCGAGCCTGCTGATCCGCACCGAGACCGGGCGCCGCGGCGACGACGTCTACGGACGGATCGCCGGCGGCCTCGACCTCGATTTCGGCAACGGGCTCAGTGGGGTGGTCACCGGCTCGACCAGCGTCGCCCGCGCGGGCGGCGACGATTACACCGGCAGCGTCGGGCTGCGGTACCGCTTCTGAACCACGACGCGCCCTCCGCGCCGGCGCTCGATCGGTGAGATCGCACGGCGCACGCGGCGGAAGGGCGACCCGAAACGGCGGCGGCCGACGCCCGGACGCCCGTCGCTTTCCGGGCGCCACACCCAGCGCGTGTGGCGCCCGACCGCGCCCGAAATCGTCAGTTGTTCGGTCGAATCGTAGGTTGCGAGCCTATCGCCGAGCGCCTGATCTTACGGGATGGCAGGATCGATATAAAAGCCACCCACTTCCAAGACGGAGTCTTCATCGGAACGTCCTACGGTTGCAGTGCCCGATCTTCGCGGCACCTGGGACCGACCTTGACGATGTACCCTGCGCCTCACGGCCGCGTCCTGCGATGGCTCGCTGAGATCGGGCCCGACCTGCCGGAGGCGGTGCAGGCGCGCATGCGCGCCGGCTTCTTCACCTCGACGACGCCCCTCGTGGTCGGCGCCGTCAACTCCATCGCCGTGGCGGGGGTCGCCTACCTGTGGTTGGACCGGTGGCTCTTCGCCGCCATCGCGTTCCTCGACCTGCTCCTGCTGATGCTGCGCCTCGTGCTGCTGCGGCGGGTGGAGGCGCCGTCCGGCCCGGTCTTCGCGACGGGCCTGCTCTGGGCCGGCCTGCAGGGCGCGACCATCGCCTGCGTCGTCCCCTCGGGCGACATGGCGATGTCGATGGTCGTGCTCGCCTCCGGGCTCGCGGCGATCGGCGGGATCGTCGGCCGAAACTTCGCGGCCCCGCGCTACGCGATGGCGCAGGTGCTGTTAATCGACCTCAGCTACAAGACCACCTTCGCGACGACGCATCCGCAATTCCTGCCGCTGATCGTGATCCAGACGGTCGCCTTCGTCCTGATGAACCGCAGCATCCTGCGCCATCACCGGGCGGCGGCCGTCCAGGCGATCCTCGGCGAACGCGAAAGCCACCGCCGGTCGATCACCGATCCGCTGACCGAGCTGCTCAACCGCCGCGGCCTGGAGGAGGCGTTCGATGCGCGCCCGGCCGGGGCCGGGGACCGGACGCTGCTCTACCTCGACCTCGACGGGTTCAAGCAGGTCAACGACCGCCTCGGGCACGCGGCCGGCGACGCGGTGCTGCGCGAGGTCGGACGGCGCCTCGCGCTGGCGATCGGGCCGGACGCGACCGCCTGCCGCCTCGGCGGCGACGAGTTCCTCGTGCTCGCCGACGGGCTCGACGACGCGGCGGCGCGCCGGCTCGGCGGCCGGATCATCACGGCGATCACCGCGCCCTATCAGGTCGGCGGAGGCGCGTTCGCGGGAATCGGCGTCAGCGTCGGCGTCGCCCGGCAGCGGCCCGCCGCGTCGGGACCCCCGCTCGGTCTCGCCGATCTGATGCGGCGCGCCGACCAGACCCTCTACGCCGCCAAGACCGCGGGCAAGGGACGCTGCATCCTGCACGGTGCCGAGGACGCGCCGCAGGTTCAAGCGGCCTGAACCCGGCGGGTTCGTCGAGCACGGGGGTGCGCTGCGCGGCGGTCGGCTCGCGCCGGCGGCACGGTCGGGCGGGGCTCGTCGGGGCGCTGGCGGCGTGCGATCCCGTCGCCGCGCGCGACGCCGGGTCAGCCGTGCGTCAGCAGGTGCGGCGCGGTGCCGTCGCCGCCGTAGAGGTCGAGCATGTGCCGGCAGCCGGTGTCCGGGTCGGCGCGCAGCTCGCGTTCCAGGGCGTCGGCGTCCTTGCGCAGCCAGGCGGAGCGCTTCTGGTAGAGGTCGGAATGGTTGATCCCGTGCGCCTGCTCGTGGATCCGGAAGCTCGCCTCGTCGAGGCGCAGCCCCGGGCACAGCCGGCTCGCGACCTCGGCCTCGACCGCCTCGCGCAGGCCCGCCGCCGGCACGATGTGGCGGTCGCGATAATGGGTGGCGCCGTTGGCGAACAGCACCCACAGCGCGATCGGCAGGCCGATCCGGTAGGCGAGGCCGAACCGCTCCGAAGCCGGGCGCCGCGCGGACGCGTCGGCCGACGGGGCGAGGAGGGCGGGCTGTCCGGCGGCGGTCATCGCGCATCTCCGAGGCGGGCGCACGCGGCCGAAGCGACGATCGCCCCGCCGCGAAGACGAGCCGCCGTCCCGTCGTCCATGTGCCGGCGTCGGTGCCGATCGATCTCCCGGATATCCATGGCGCGCTCCGCGTCGATGCCGACCTAAAGTCTGCAAAAACTGGGCCGTGATGGGACGAACACGTTTCCGATTGTTGTCGGAGGCGCCGCCGAACGGCGCGAACACAGACTTTTGATCGGTTCACGGCCGTTCGCGCTGCGGTTCGTGCCCGATCGACTCACCCGTCAGTCTAGCACGGCGTCGAATAGGTTCAACGAGCGGCGCCGGCCGCGCGCGATGCTATTCTGTATTCAAAAATTACGGCAAAATTTACTGAACGGCCAGGAGCGGATCGTCGGACACGCGTCGCGGTCTCTCGCCCGTGCAAGGGGAGGCGGGGGCGAAACCGTTTCGCATGGGCCGCCCCTCACCGTCGCGAGCGGCGGCCCGGCGCCGCGAGGATCCGAGGGCGAACGCGCCGGACCCCGCCGCTCAGAGCCGCTCGGTGACGAAGCGCTCGGCGGCCGGGTCCTCGCCCAGGCGGCGGTTCTCGGCCTGCAGCATCGGCACCACGGCGTCGGCGCCCTCGGCGACGACGTAGTTCAGGTCGAGCCCGTCGCGGATGAAGCCGTGGGCGCGCATGTGGTCGAACAGGGTCAGCAGCGGCTTCCAGAAGCCGGCCACCTCGACCAGGAGGATCGGCTTGCGGTGCCGGCCGAGCTGGGCCCAGGTCAGCTGCTCGACCAGCTCCTCGAGGGTGCCGATGCCGCCGGGCAGGGCGACGAAGGCGTCGGAGCGCTCGAACATCATGCGCTTGCGGGTGTGCATGTCGCCGACCACGACCGTTTCCTGGATCGCGTCGAGCATGTGCTCGCGCGACTTCAGGAAGTCCGGGATGATGCCGGTGACGTGGCCGCCGCCGGCCAGCACCGCGCGGGCGACGGTGCCCATCAGGCCGACGTCGCCGCCGCCGTAGACGAGGTCGAGCCCGGCCGCGGCGAGCGCGGCGCCGAGCGCCTCGGCCGCCTGGCGGAACGCCGGGTCCCCGCCGAAGCCGGAGCCGCAATAGACACAGACCGTCTTCACCGGCGCCATCCGGCCTCCTTCATCGATGCTCGTCGTATCGTGCGTCCCGTTCGGGCCGCTGACAGGTCGTAAACCAGGGCGAAATCGGTGCCAAACGGCTGATCGCGCGGGGAATTCGTTCGCTGCGCGCGCGTTGCGGCTTGGTCTCCCGGACATGTACGGTAATATGGGCGGAACAGTCGACGGTTTTTCGCGCGGGCGTTTTCGAAAGTCTCCACCGCCGGGGATGGGGGTCGCGGCCGGGCGGGCGTGGTGTCGACGGGGGATGGATCGCCATGACGGCGGAGTTGCGGCGCGGCGTGTTTCTCGCGGTCCTGGGCCTGCTGATCGGGCTCGGCCTGGTGGCGGCCGTGTTCGGCGGGCTCGACCGGTGGCGGCACGCGCATGCTCCGGCGCCCGAGCCCGCGCCCGGCGCGGTCGGCGCCCTGACGCCGGGCCCGGCGC
>NZ_VRUU01000141.1 GCF_008039875.1 Methylobacterium sp. WL119
CCGGGCTGCAACGGCGCCGTCACCCGCGCCGCGCCCACCATCGCGCCCGGCGCGACTGACACGCCCGCATCCCCGCCCGCTCCCTCGCGCGCCTCCTGCGCCGCGACCACGACGCGATCCTCGGACGCCGACGCTCCGACGATGCCCGGCAGGCGCGGCGCCGGCAGCCCGGCGGCCTCCAGCAGCGCCAGGCCGCGCTCGCTGCGCAACACCCTGGCCGGGGCGCTCCCGATCCGCGGGGCCGGGCACGCCTCCAGCACCGAAGACGCGGTCAGCACCCGCCCCGGCGCCACGACGAGGCCGGTGCCGACGACGTTCGGGGCCGAGGCGACCTGCGGAGCACCCGAGCTCTGCGGAGCGCCCGACGCCGGTGGCGCGGCGGCCGGCGCGGTCGCGATCCGGGGCGCCTCGCCCGGCGTCCCGGGAAACGGCACGAAGCTGTTGGCGATGGCGATGACGAGGCGGTCGATCTCGCCCGCCTGCGCCGCCTCGTAGCCGATGGCGAAGCCGCGGATGCCCTCCGGCCCGGCGGCGTAGCGCACGTACGAGCGCCCCGAGGCGGTCTCGCCGGTGACGACCATGAAGTCCGGCCGCTTGAGCTTGTACGTCACCTTGCGGTCGGCGAGCGGCGCGGTCGCGCGGGTGAACAGCGCGTTGAGGTCGGTGCCGCCGGCGGGAAACGACCGGCTCTCCAGGGTCAGGCGCCCGTCGGCGCTCTGCCAGCGGGTTCCGCCGGGGACCGCGCTGCGCTTGGGCAGCATCCGCTCGGGCACGCCGAGCACCGCGCCGCTGGCGGGATCGGCCTGCACGGTGAAGCGCACGGCCTTCCGCGCCGCCTCGCCCGCCGCCAGGATCGCGGCGCGGCTGCGTGGATCGAGGGGGTCGCCGGCGTCGGTGCGGGCGCGGGCGGCGCTCAGCGCCTCGAAGGTCCGCCGGCCGAAGGCGCCGTTGACGACGCTGTTGTAGTCGGACGGCCGTCGTCACCGGGGCGGCCAGCGGCATCGGGCTCGCGGCGGCGCAGGCCTTCGCGCGGGCCGGCATGAACGTGTGGCTCGCCGACCTGCCGGGCGAGGCGCTCGAATCCGCCCGCGCCGCGGTGGCGAGGCTCGCCGCCGTGGAGGTGCGCGCCTTCGCCCTCGACGTCGGTCAGCGCCCGGCGATGGAGGCGTTCGCGCAGGCCGTCGCCGCCGGGGGGCCGCCCGCCCTGGTGATGCTCAACGCCGGCATCGAGGCGGGCGGCACGCTGTTCTCCGAGGAGGCGACCTGGCGCAAGATCCTCGACACCAACCTGTGGGGGGTGATCAACGGCATCCACGCCTTCGCGCCGGCGATGATCGCGGGCCAGAAACCCGGCGCCGTGATCGTCACCGGCTCGAAGCAGGGCATCACCACGCCGCCGGGCAACACGCCCTACAACGTCTCGAAGGCGGGCGTGAAGGCGGCGACCGAGGCGCTCGCGCACGACCTGCGCGGCCGCGACGGCTGCCGCATCTCGGCGCACCTGCTGATCCCGGGCTTCGTCTATACCGGGCTGGCCAGGGCCCGCGGCGTCGCCGAGAAGCCGCCCGGCGCCTGGACGCCCGACGAGACGGTGGCCTTCCTGCTGGAGCGGATGGCGCAGGGCGATTTCTACATCCTCTGCCCCGACAACGAGACCACCCGCGCCCAGGACGAGCGCCGGATCGCGTGGGCGGCCGGCGACATCATCGAGAACCGCCCGGCGCTCTCGCGCTGGCACCCGGATCATTCCGAGGCGTTCCGGCGGGCGATGGACGGGTAGGGCCCGGGCCGGCGCGCCCCGGCGCATCCTCCGCGCGGCCCGGCCCTCAGGCCGGGATGGCGGCGGCCAGCGCCGTGCTCGGGGGCGTCTTCGGGCGCGGCATGACGCTCGCCGGGCAGGGCGGCGGATCGTCGTCGTCGTCGCGCCGCTTCGGGCGGACATACGTGTGCAGGTCCGCGAGGCGGCGCAGGCGGCGCAGGTGGCGTGGCGCGGCGCGCCTCGTCCGAGCCGGGCCTGCCCGGCGGACCGCCCGGTCGAGCTCGCCCAGCGCCGCGAGGACGGCGTCGACCGAGACCGGCTCGGCCCGGCTGCCGACGAGGCACCGCATGCCGGGCGAATCCGCGAGCACGCAGGCATCCGACGCCCAAGACGCCAGGATCGCGCGCTTGTCCGCCCGCGAGAGCGCGGGGTGGGCCAGGACCTCCCGCGGGTGGCGGAACACGTCGCCGGGGGCGACGAGCGCCTGCCAGGCCTCGAACGAAGCCGGATGGGCGCCGCCGCAATCATGCGCGCCATCGGGGTTCATGGCGCCGGAACCGGGATTCATGGCGCCGGAACGGAAAAGCTGCGTCTCCCTCATCGATGATCCTCCTTCCTGATGCGCGATGGGATGGACACACGGGCCGGAGCCCCCGCGCGGGCCCGCAGGCCAGGGCGGCACAAGGTTCACGGCCGTCGGAATCGAGGCGCGCGCCGGGGGCTCAGGCCGCCTTGCGCCCGGTCTCGATCCGGCTCGGCGCGTCGTCCTGGCTCAAGGCGTCCCGGCTCACGGCGGCCGCCGTGCCGCCGATCGGGATGCGCCGCGGCTTGAGGGCCTCGGGCACCTCGCGCTTGAGGGTCACGGTGAGCAGGCCGTGCTCGAGGCTCGCGCCGACGACCGTCACGTGGTCGGCCAGCTCGAAGGTCTGGCGGAACGTGCGGGTGGCGATGCCGCGATGCAGGATCCGGCGCTCGTCCTCGGGCGCCTTTCGCCGGCCGGCGACCAGAAGGCTGGCGCCGTGCTGCGTCAGCTCGATCTCGCCGGGTGCGAAGCCGGCGACGGCCATGGTGATGCGATAGGCGTCGTCGGCCACCCGCTCGATGTCGTAGGGCGGCCAGGTCGACGACGCCTCGGCCTGCGCGGCTCGGTCCAGCATCGCGAACAGGCGGTCGAAGCCGACGGTGGATCGGTAGAGCGGTGCGAAATCAAGGGTCCTCATGACCACATCCTCCTGGGAGCAACGTGATGACAAGGGTCGCCGGATGCCTTCCGGCGCCCGTGGGCGAGCCTTCGAACGGCCTCGCGCGCAGAAAATGCGAACACCGCGATCCGGTTCCCGGCCGGCTCCGAAAAATTCTCCTGGCGTCCGGCGTGCGATGCCGGGGGAGGGGGCCCGAACGCCCGGCCTCGCACGGACCCGCCGACGAGCTGCGGGACGGCGAGTCGGGGTCGCCGGCATGCGCTTCCACCGATGCAACCGGTAGGTTGTAGCAGGTGACGGCATCCGTATTCGCGCGGCCGCTTCGGCGTGCGCGCAACACTTCGTCGGTAGCGCGGGCTTAACCGCTTGCCGCGTAGAGGATGAACACCGCGTCCGAGAGGAAAAACTCGGTCTTGCGCCGTCATCCCGGGGCTTTCGAATGCGTACCGTCGTCGATCTACGCCTGATGACCAAGCTCCTGCTGGTCTTCGCGGTCATCATCGGCGCGGCCGGCCTCGCCGCGCTGGTGAGCTGGCGCGGCCTCGGCTCCGTCGAGGAGGCGCAACGGTGGCGCGATCACACCTACCGGGTCCTGGAGCAGGTCGAGGCGCTGACCACCGCCATGGTCAACCAGGAGACCGGCCTGCGCGGGTACCTGCTGAGCGCCGAGCCGAGCTTCCTCGAGCCCTACCGGGCCGGCACCAAGGCCTACGCCGATGCCCTCGCCCGGATCCGCGCGCTGGTCTCCGACAACCCGGCGCAGCTGCAGCGCCTGGGCGCGCTCGACCAGGACGCCCAGGCCTGGCACGACGGAATCGCCGAGCGCGAGATCGCGCTGATGCGCGACGAGCCGACGCGCGGCCAGGCGCGGCAGCTCGCGATCTCCGGCGCCGGCAAGGCGGCGATGGACCGGCTGCGCCTGAAGGCCGCCGAGATCGCGACGATCGAGCGGAGCCTGCTGGACGACCGGGCGCGGATCGCCGAGGCCGCCGGCGCCGGCTCGCGTCAGGCCGTCCTCGTCGGGCTCCTCGCCATGCTCGCCGCCGCCGCCTTGGGCGCGCTCCTGGTGAACTGGGCGGTCTCGCGCCCGATCCGGGCGATCACCGACCTGATGGGCCGCCTCGCGCGCGGCGACACCGGCGCCGAAATCCCGTTCCGGGACCGCCGCGACGAGGTCGGGGCGATCGCGGGCGCCGTCCAGGTCTTCAAGGACACCCTGATCCGCACGCAGGCGCTGGAGGCCGAGACGGCGCTCGCCCGCGCCTCGGCCGAGGAGCAGCGCAAGGCCGGCATGCGCCAGATGGCCGACGGGTTCGAGCAGGCGGTCGGCGGCATCGTCGGGCGGGTGTCGTCCTCGGCCGGCGCGCTGCAGGCCACCGCCCGGACCATGACGGCCACGGCGGCCGGGACCGCCAGCCAGTCGACGACGGTGGCCGCCGCCGCCGAGGAGGCGGCCGTCAACGTCAACACCGTGGCCGCCGCCGCCGAGGAGCTCGGCGCCTCGGTTCAGGAGATCGGCCGGCAGGTCTCGGGATCGACCGACCTGGCGCAGCGCGCCGTCGCCGAGGCCGACGATACCGCCGCCCTGGTGCAGGACCTTAGCGCCGCGGCCGGGAAGATCGGCGACGTGATCGGCCTGATCTCCAACATCGCGAGCCAGACCAACCTGCTGGCGCTCAACGCGACGATCGAGGCGGCGCGGGCCGGGGAGGCCGGCCGCGGCTTCGCGGTGGTCGCCGTCGAGGTGAAGGAGCTCGCCGCCCAGACCGCGCGGGCCACGCAGGAGATCTCGGACCAGATCGGCCAGATCCAGGGCGCCACCGGGCAGGCCGTGCACGCGATCGGCTCGATCGCGGCGCGCATCCGCGAGATCGACATGGTGGCGACGACGATCGCGGCCGCCGTCGAGCAGCAGGGCGCGGCCACGCAGGAGATCGTGCGCAACGTCGGGCAGGCGTCCAGCGGGACGAACGAGGTGACGAGCAACATCGCGGGCGTGGCGCGCGCGTCCGAGGACACCGGGGCGGCCGCCAGCCAGGTGCTAGCCTCCGCCTCCGAGCTGTCGCGCCAGTCCGAGCACCTGACCGCGGAGGTCGCCCGCTTCCTGGCGACGGTCCGCGCCGCCTGACCGCCCGGCCCCGCGGCGGCCCTCCGGGCGGGGCCTCGGGGCGCGACGCCCGTGCCAGAACGCGGCCGAGGCCGGGCCGGTCGCGCTCCGGTGGCGCGAGCGATGGCGCCTGGCGGCCAGACGACGATGTGAGCCCGTTCGGCCCATGGCCGGTGTGGGAGGGAAGCGGGCCCCGACCTCTCGCTTTGACACGGACGGCCCGGTGTCGCCCGAAAGTGGTCGTTCAGATCACAGTCAGCGCCTCCCGTAAGCACCCGTTCGCCGGCCTCATCGCGACCTCGGTTCGGGGTGAAAAGCGAGCGCCATAGCTCGGCCGAGGAGCAATCCCTCGGCGACCACTGAAGGCGCACGTGCCATAAGGGGGCATGGCCCCTGAAATGTCCTCCGATGAGCCGAAGCGTGCGATCACGTCCTCGGGCAACTGCGAAACTCACGACCTCACGGTCTTCGACACGCTCAATGAGGGGTGTCACCGACCCAGCAAGAGGACGTCCGAGCGCAGCCTCTGCCGCTTCGTACGGCGTCGGCGGGGCATGACGCGGTGAGCGACGCGATGGCCTTCCTGGCTGGCGGCGGTGAGGCCGCGCGCCTCATCAGCGGGTGCGACTGGTCGGCCCATCCTCTCGGCTCCCCCGAGACGTGGCCGCAATCTCTCAAGACCGCGCTCTCGCTGGTCCTGAACTCGCCCGAGAGCATGATCCTGGCCTGGGGGCCGGACCTGCACTTCTTCTTCAACGACACCTATTCCCGCCTGCTCGGCCCCCGGGTGGCCTGGGCCACGGGCGAACGTTTCGACAGGGTCTGGGCCGACGCCTGGGAACAGGCCAAGCCCATCATCGAAGACGCCTTCGCCGGGCGCAGCCATCGCTTCGAGGACCTTCCGTGGAAGCTCGATACCGACCGGGGGGCGGCGCAGACCTGGTTCTCCTTCTCCTACTCGCGGGTGCTCGATGCCGACGGCAGGATCGCGGGCCTGTTCATCTTCGCCGACGAGACCACGCAGCGGGTGCTGACCGACGCCGCGCTCAAGGACAGCCAAGAGAGCCTGGAACGGGCACTCGGCGAGGTGCGCAGCCTGAACGCGACCTTGGAACAGCGCGTGGAGGAGCGCACGAACGAGCGAGACCTGATGTGGGACACCGCTCCCGACCTGATGCTGATCATCAACTTCGAAGGCGTCTTCCAGCGGGTCAACCCGGCATGGACCCGCCTGCTCGGCTACGAGCCGCACGAATTGGTCGGGCACCACGTCAACGAGTTCGTCCTGGTGGAGGACCACGTGGAAACGGTTGGTGCCTATACCGAGGCGGCCGAGGGCGGGATGCCCCACATCGTCAACCGCTACCGGCACAAGGATGGCTCGACGCGCTGGATCTCATGGACCGCCGCCCCGGCCGGAACGCTGACCTATGCGACCGGGCGCGACATCACCGAGGCCCGGGAAAGGCAGGCCGAGCTGGAGCAGGCACAGGAGGCCCTTCGCCAATCCCAGAAGCTGGAAGCCGTCGGCCAGCTCACCGGCGGGGTCGCGCACGATTTCAACAACCTGCTGACCATCATCCGCTCGTCCGTGGACTTCCTTCGACGACCGGACCTGCCAGAAGTGCGCAAGGATCGGTATCTCAACGCCGTCTCCGATACGGTTGAGCGCGCGGCCAAGCTCACCGGCCAGCTGCTCGCCTTCGCACGCCGGCAGACCCTCAAGCCAGAGGTGTTCGACGTCGGCGAGAGGATGCGCGGGATCGCGGAGATGCTCGATACCGTGACGGGCGCACGCGTCCACGTGGTCGCGGAGGTGCCCGATGCGCCCTGCTTCGTCCGAGCGGATCTAAGCCAGTTCGAGACCGCGCTCATCAACATGGCCGTCAACGCGCGCGATGCCATGGACGGGGAGGGAACGCTCACCCTGCGCCTCGGATGCCGGACGGTCCTTCCCGTCATCCGCGGCCATGCCGGCTCGCGCAAAGCCTTCGCCACGGTCTCCCTCGTCGACACGGGTTCAGGCATCCCCCCGGACCTGCTCAGCCGGATCTTCGAGCCGTTCTTCACAACCAAGGAGGTCGGCAAGGGCACGGGGCTCGGCCTGTCGCAGGTATTCGGCTTCGCCAAGCAGTCGGGCGGCGACATCGACGTTGCCAGCACCGTCGGGGAAGGCACAACCTTCACCCTCTACCTGCCGGAAGTCGAGCAAGAGGAGGTCCAGGACCGTGTCCGCGGGCCCGACGGGGGTCAGACGCCGCTCGGCACGGGGCAGCGCATCCTCGTCGTTGAGGACAACATCGGCGTCGGTCAGTTCGCGACCCAGATCCTTGAGGACCTGGGTTACCGACCGACCTGGGCAGCCAACGCCGAGGAGGCGCTGGACCGGCTAGGCGGCAATGGCGCAGGCTTCAACCTGGTTTTCACCGACGTGGTGATGCCAGGCATGGGTGGCGTAGAGCTCGCCAAGGCACTGCAGCGGCGGTTGCCGCACCTGCCGGTGGTCCTGGCATCCGGCTACAGCCACGTGCTGGCGCAGGAGGGCACGCACGGGTTCGAGCTGCTGCAGAAGCCGTACTCGGCAGTGCAACTGGGCGACATCCTGCACCGGCTCCTCGGCCTTCAAGCGAGGGGTTCGGTCTAAGCAGGCTCGGCTTCCGGCTTGGTCGGTGTGTTCAAGACCCCGCTATGTCCGCTTCGATGCACCTGTCGTCCGAAAGCGGACGGGCAGAGAACCACCCGACCCGGTCTGACGTGCCGGGCTACCGGTCAGCGGACCGTCCGAGGTTCTGCAAAGCGTCGGACGCGGACCGTCCATCCCGCCCGAGGGTCCGGCTGCCGCCCGCCGCAGAACGCGGCGCCGACGGGCGGGCCCGCCCGCATCCCGCCCCCTCGGGCCAAATCCGCGCCGCGCTGCACCCGATTCACCGAACCCCTTCCCGATCCTCGCGGCCGACGCCACATCCGGGTATGGTCGATTCGAGCGATCGGGAGGACGTGCCGTGTACACTGTGAAGGCGAACGACCATGCGGGGCGCCCCGCGACGTTCGCGTGCGGGACCGCCGACCAGGCCCTGGAGAAGACCTGGGAGCTGGCCCGGCGCGGCTTCAAGGACATCGTCGTGACCGACCCGAAGGGGCACGCCTCGAACGCGGCCGCCTTCGAGCGCTCGCTCGACCTGGCCTGAGGCGGGCGGCGGCGCGGATGGCCTATCGTCACGACGACCCGGATCACGACCACGGGCACCAGCACGGGCACGACCACGGCGCGCTGTCCCCCGTCGAGGCGCGGGTGCGGGCGCTGGAATCGATCCTGGTGCAGAAGGGCTACGTCGAGCCGGCGGCGCTCGACGCGCTGGTCGAGCGCTACGAGACCCGGGTCGGGCCCCATCTCGGGGCGCAGGTGGTGGCCCGCGCCTGGGTCGATCCGGCCTATCGCGCGCGGCTGCTGGCCGACGCCACGCCGGCGATCGCCGAGCTCGGGATCGGCGGGCGCGGCGGCGAGCACATGGTGGTGGTCGAGAACACGCCGCACGCCCACAACCTCGTCGTCTGCACCCTGTGCTCCTGCTACCCCTGGCCGGTGCTCGGCCTGCCGCCGGTCTGGTACAAGGCGCCGCCCTATCGCGCCCGCGCCGTGATCGACCCGCGCGGCGTGCTCGCCGAGTTCGGGGTGCGCCTGCCCGAGACGACGCGGATCACCGTGTGGGATTCGACCGCCGAACTGCGCTACATGGTGCTGCCGATGCGGCCCGCCGGCACCGAGGCCTTCGACGAGCGCCGCCTCGCCGGCCTCGTCACCCGCGACGCGATGATCGGCACCGGCCTGCCGGGCGTCCCGGCATGAACGGCGGCCAGGACCTCGGCGGGATGCACGGCCTCGGCCCGGTCGCTCCCGAGCCGAACGAGCCGGTGTTCCACGCCGATTGGGAGAAGCGCGTCTTCGCGCTCGCCATGGCGATGGGCTTTACCGGTGCCTGGACCCTCGACGGCAGCCGCGCCGCCCGCGAGTCGATGCCGCCGGCCGACTACCTGCGCGCCAGCTACTACGCGATCTGGCTCGACGCCCTCGAGCGCCAGCTCGCCGCCCACGGCCTCGCGCGGCCGGAGGAGATCGCCCGCGGCGTCGCCGATCCCGATCCGGCGCCGGTGGCGCGGGTGCTCACCGCCGACATCCTGGAGCCGCGCTACCGCGCCGGCTTCCCGAGCGACCGGCCCGCGCCCGCGCCGGCGCGCTTCGCGGTCGGCGACGCGGTGACGATGCGCAACATCCACCCGCCGACCCACACCCGCCTGCCGCGCTACGTCCGGGCCAAAAGCGGCACCGTGCTGCGCGTCCACGGCGCCTTCGTCCTGCCCGACACCAACGCCTGCGGGCAGGGCGAGAACCCGGACTGGCTCTACACCGTGGCCTTCCCGGCCGCCGAGCTCTGGGGCGAGGATGCCGACCCGAACGGGCGCGTCACCGTCGCGGTGTTCGAGCGCTACATCGCGGGCGGCGCCGCATGAGCGAGCCCGTCGCCCCGTTCTCGGCACCCTGGGAGGCGCAGGTCTTCGCGATGGTGGTCGCGCTGCAGGATTCGGGGCTGTTCACCGGGGCCGAGTGGGCCGACGCGCTCGGCGCCGCGATCCGCCCGGCCGACGGCCCGGAGGCGCCGGCCGATTACGGCCGCTGGCTCGCCGCCCTGGAGACGATCCTCGCCGCCCGCGGCATCGCCGACGGCCCCGCCCTCGACGCCCGCCGCGACGCCTTCCTCCGCGCCGCGGAGGCGACCCCGCACGGCCTGCCGATCGTGCTGGAGAACGACCCGCTGTTCCGGCGATGACGCCGCAGGAGGACGACCGCGACCGTGGTGCGCTTCCTGCGCCCGCCCCGCGAGGGGAGGCCATGATCCCCACC
>NZ_VRUU01000142.1 GCF_008039875.1 Methylobacterium sp. WL119
CGCAGCTCGGCGACGGGCCGGCCCCGCGGCCGCCGGGCGCGATCCCGAACTGAGCGGACCCGCGCCGCCGCCTGGAATGGTTCCAGCCTGTGCACCGGCGGCACCCCTGCCCCGCGCCGCGGACCGGCCCTGGAACAATCGCCGCCACCGCTCATTCTGCCGGGTGAGGGATGCCGGGGCCGTCGCGGCGGCCGCCCGGCGTTCGCCCCCGACAGACCCAAACGGAGCGACCACCATGGCGAAGGCCAAGCCCATCACCCGCATCGAGAGCGATCGCCTCAACACCCCGACCGACCTCGACCCGGCCGACACCAAGAAGATCGCCGAGGGCCTCGCGGTCCTGACCTCGGACCTGTTCGCGCTCTACATCAAGACCAAGAACTTCCACTGGCACATGAGCGGCCCGAACTTCCGCGACTACCACCTGCTGCTCGACGAGCAGGGCGAGCAGATCTTCGCGATCATCGACGACGTGGCCGAGCGCGCCCGCAAGATCGGCGGCACCGCGCTGAAGTCGCTGGGCCAGGCGAAGTCGCTGACCCGCGTCGCCGACAACGACGCGGAGTACGTCTCGCCGCTCGACATGCTGCGCGAGCTGCGCGACGACAACAAGACGCTCACCGCCAACATGCGCGAGCTGCACGAGGTCACCGACGAGGCCAACGACGTCTCGACCACCTCGCTGCTCGAGGAGTGGATCGACCAGTCCGAGGAGCGCACCTGGTTCCTCTACGAGTCGACCCGCAACGCCACCGAGGGCGGCCACTGATCTCTTACGCGTGACGCGAGATGCGGCCCCGCTTCCGATGAGGAGGCGGGGCTTTTTTCATGGCGCCCGCGGCGTCCCGAGCACCCGCAGCGCATGGGCGGGATCTGCGGCCACCAGGGCCAGCAGCGTGCGCGCCGCGGGATCGGGCGGCGTGCGGCCCTGTTCCCAGTTCCGCACCGTCCCGATCGGAACCCGGAGCAGGGCGGCGAAAGCGGCCTGCGTCAGGCCCAGGGTCCGCCGCAGGTCGTGGGGAGGCGGAACCAGCCGGTAGCCCTCGGCCTCCGCATCGGGGTCGTCGCCGTCGGCGACGGCCTGCGCGCGGATCTCCGCTTCCGTCGTCGCCAGGATGCGCGCGCGGTCGATGTCCGGCGGCGACGCGAGGAGGTCCGTCAGCGATGTCCGAGCCGATGTGCGAGCCGATGTGCGAGTCATGGCCGTCTCCCCTCACCCCCGCAACCCCAGCCGCACCTTCACCACGCCGACGTCGTCCGGGTCGCGGCTCTGCGCGAAGCCGAGGCGGCGGCACACGGCGAGCATCGCGCGGTTCTCGGCGAGCACCGTGCCCTCGACGGTGCCGATGCCCTCCGAGCGCGCCCAGTCGAGCATGAGCCGCATCAGGGCGAGCGCGAGGCCGGTGCCGCGGGCCTCGGAGCGGACGAGGATCGCGTACTCGCCGCTGGTGCCGTCGGCGTTGGCGTGCAGGCGCACCGCCCCGAGCATGCGCTTCGCCCCCTCGCCGGCGCCCGCCTCGGTCTCGTCGAGGGCGACGAAGGCGATGGCGCGGGCGTAGTCGAGCTGGGTCAGGCGGGCGAGGAAGGCGTGGCTGAAGTCGCGCACCGGGGCGAAGAAGCGCAGCCGCACGTCCTCCGGGTCGATCGTGGCGAAGAAGGCCCGGAACAGCGGCTCGTCCTCGGGCCGCACCGGGCGCACGGCGATCGCCCGGCCCTTCAGCGTCAGCGCCCGCACCCATTCGGCGGGATAGGGCCGGATCGCGAAGCGCGGATGGCCGCCGGCCCGGCGCGGGCTGGCGCGCAGGCGCACCCGGGCGTCGAGGGCGACGACGCCGTCGGCGTCGGCGAGCAGCGGATTGATGTCGAGCTCGCGCACGTCCGGCAGGTCGGCGGCGAGCTGGGCGAGCTTCACCAGCGTCAGCGCGATCGCGCCGCGGTCGACCGCCGGCACGTCGCGATAGGCGGCGAGCCGCCGGGCGACGCGGGTGCGGCCGATGAGGTCGTCGGCGAGCGCGAGGTCGAGGGGCGGCAGGCCGAGGGCCCGGTCGTCGATCACCTCCACCGCCGTGCCGCCGCGGCCGAACACCACCACGGGCCCGAAGACCGGATCCTCGGCGAGCCCCGCGATCAGCTCGCGGCGCTGGCCCTTGCGCACCATCGGCTGCACGGCGAACCCCGTGACCCGGGCATCGGGCCGCTCGCGCCGGGCGCGCACCAGGATCTTCCGCGCGGCGTCGCGGACGTCCTGCTCGCTGGTGAGGTCGAGGTGGACGCCGCCGATGTCGGACTTGTGCACCACGTCGGGCGAGACGACCTTCAGCGCCACCGTGCCGCCGGCGGCGATGATCGTCCAGGCGGCCGCCGCCGCCGCGTCGAT
Source organism: Methylobacterium sp. WL119 (assembly GCF_008039875.1). Classification (GTDB taxonomy): domain Bacteria; phylum Pseudomonadota; class Alphaproteobacteria; order Rhizobiales; family Beijerinckiaceae; genus Methylobacterium. Next base: position 2,378 of record NZ_VRUU01000142.1, read on the forward strand.
GTCGGGGGCGAGCGTCAGCGGCACGGTCTCGATGCCGTAGGCCGCGAGCAGGCCGGCGACCGCGACCGGATCGAGCCACGCCGCCCCCTGCCGCAGGGCGGCGGCGACGATCGCCTCGGCGGCCGCGGTGTCGGGCGAGAAGTCGCGCGGCAGCGAATCCGGCGTGCGCATCAGGTCGTCCTGCGCCTCGCGGTAGCGCACCAGGTGCAGGAAGCCCTCGATCGCCTCGGAATCGGTGGCGAAGTGCGGGATGCCGGCGCCGGCCAGGATCGCCGCGGCCGCCTCGCCGTGGGACACCGCGAAGACCGGCTTCTTGCGCGCCTGCCCGCGCCGCGCCCGCGTCACCGTGTCGGCGACGGCCTGCGCCACCGCGGCCGCGTCCGAGCGGGCGGTGGGGACGTGGACGGTCAGCACCGCGTCGCCGGCATGGTCGGCCAGCATCGGCGCGAGGGCGGCGGCGTAGGCCGGCCCGTCGGCGGTGATGCCGAGATCGACCACCGGCCCGTCCGCCGGGACGCCGCCGCGGTCGGCGAGCCGGTCGGCGGCGAGCAGGCCGATGCCGCGGCCGTTGGTGAGGATCGCGAGGCGCTTGCCCGCGAACGGGCGCTGGTGCGACAGGGTCTCGGCGGCCGAGAACATCGCGTCGAGATCCTCGACCGCGAGCAGGCCCGCCCGGCGGAACGCGGCGGCGTAGACCGCGTCGGGCCGGGCCAGGGCGCCGGTATGGGTCTCGGGGTTCCGCCCGTCGCGGGCATGGCGGCCGGCGCGCAGGATCACCACCGGCTTGGTGCGCGCGGCGGCGCGGGCGGCGGACATGAAGCGGCGGGCGTCCGACACCCCGTCGAGGCACAGCAGGATCGCCCGGGTGCGCAGGCAGTTGGCGAAGTGGTCGAGGCAGTCGGCGATGTCGACGTCGCAGGCGCTGCCGAGCGCCATCACCGCCGAGAACCCGGCCCCGTGCCGGGCGCCCCACTCGACGATCGCCCCGGCGACCGTGCCCGATCGCGAGACCAGGGCGAGGTCGCCCGCCCGCGGCGCGCGGGCGAGCAGGCTGGCGTCGAGCCGGTGGCCCGGCACCGCGAGGCCGGCGCTGTCGGGCCCGAGCAGGCGCAGGCCGTGCTCCCGCGCGATCCGCGCCGCGCGCGGGCCGGGATCGTCCGGCTCGGTGCCGAGGCCGGCGGTGAGCAGGATCGCGGCGCGCACGCCCGCCCGCCCGGCCTCCGCGACGATCCCGGGGATGCTCTCGGGCGGGCTCGCCACCACGGCGAGGTCGGGCACCGCCGGCAGGTCGGCGATCCGCGCCACGCAGGGCACGCCGTCGGCCTCGGCATCCTGCGGGTGGACCGGGTGGACCGACCCGGGAAAGCCGCCCGCGCGGATCTTGTCGAACACCGCGCGCCCGAGCGAGCCGGCGCGGGCGCCGGCGCCGACCACGGCGACCGAGCGCGGGGTGAGCAGGGCCTCGAAGCGGTAGGTGCTCACGCGGGGCCTCCGAGCGGGGGGCCGGCCGCCCGGCGGAAGGCGGTCACGGCCGGTCCATCGGCATCATGCGATCCTTCTCGTCTGCCCGCCCGGTCGCGAATCAACGGGGGCGGGCCGATCGTCCGGTGCGCCCGCCTCTTCAACAGAGCAACCCGCGCCAGGGCAAGTCCTCATGTCGGCGCGCGCGGCGGCACGACCGGTCGCGCGGGTGCGGCCGCGCGGACCGGCGGCTCGGGAGCACCGGCAGGCCCTGGCCGCTCCGCCGCGGCCCGCGCAGGATCGCTCGCGATCTCGTTGCGGACACAACAAAGTTTTCAAGCCCGAGGCGGGAATCGAACGAGGGTATTGGCGCGCCGGGACGGAAAAGCAGGCGACTAATACCGAATCCGCGAAGGCTCCGGCCGTCTCGACGACCGGCTCCGCCATTGGACACCAGCGCCGCAGGGGGTCGGACTGGACTCCGGGTGCGGCGCTACACTCGTTTTTTTGTGTTGGAAGCCTTTCCATCAAGTTTAATCGAACGGAAACAGACCTTGCGCATTGCGTTGAGATGTTAGACATCATAGCCGCCTTGCCTGAACAAGCTGGCGTCAGCTGAAAATTTCCCAACCCTTGGGCTGCGTTGACGTCGGACGTGTCGAGGGAAGTCGGACCGGGGAACGATCGATGATGAACGACAACGGCATGGAACCGGATTACATCGCTCTGGCGGCAGAAATCGTGTCGGCCTTCGTGAGCAAGAATTCCGTTCCGGTCCCGGAATTGAACGGGCTCATCGTCTCGGTGCACACGACGCTGGCCCAGCTGGGGAACGGCGCCGCCGCCGAGAAGGTCGAGCCGCCGACGCCCGCGGTCTCGATCAAGCGCTCGGTCACGCCGGACTTCATCATCTGCCTGGAGGACGGGAAGAAGTTCAAGTCGCTGAAGCGCCACCTGCGCACGCGCTACGACATGACCCCCGACGCGTATCGCACCAAGTGGAACTTGGCGGCCGACTACCCGATGGTCGCGCCGAACTACGCCGCCGCCCGCTCCGAGCTCGCCAAGACGATGGGCCTCGGCCAGCAGCGTCGCAAGACCCGCGGCAAGGCCGCACCCGAGGCGGCCGCCGCTCCGGCCCCGCGCCGCAGCCGAGGCCGCAGCGCCGCCGAGGGCTGATCGCCGGGTTCTTCCGATCGCCCGACCGGGCCCGGCAGAACCCGCGTCCCGTCCCCCGTGGGAGACGGGCGGATTGCGGGGCACGACCCGTCCGGGTGGGTCATGCCCCTCGCCCCGGCCCTCTCCTCCGGGAGGGGGAGCCGGACAGCGCGACGCGATCCGCTCGCGGGCGCCCGCCCCCGGGAAATCCACAGCTTTCCGCGGCGCTCGCCGGGCCGATTCAGGGATCGGGCATCGCCGGGTGCGATGGCTGTCGGCGAGGAGCCGGCCGGTGGGGCCGGCCGCGTGAGGCGTCGTTCATGCCCGGCCAGCCCAGCCTCGTCGCCCGCCTGTTCTGGATCGCGGTGGTCGGCGGCGGCCTGTCGCTCCGGTACGGGCGCGGCGGCCTCCTGCTCTCGGGCGCGGCGCTCGGCCTCGTCCTGCTGCGCCATCTCGGGCGGCCCCGGCGCTTCCGCGCCCGGGTGCGCAAGCTCGCCCGCCGCCACGCCCGGACGCTCGCCCTGCGCCGCCGGCAGGAAAGCTTCGTCGACGCCTACGGCAACCGCATCGTCGACGGCTGGCTGCGCGAGCGCGACTACTTCGTCGCGCGCACCGTGGTGCCGGACCTGACCGCGCGCGGCTTCGCGGACCTGTGCGCGGCGCGGGCGGACACGATCCTGTCCATCGTCGAGGCGGTGGCCGAGGCGGTGGACCTGCCCGAGGACGACGCGGCGCCCGAGGAGGGCGTGCCCTACGAGCGGTTCTGCGCCGCGCGGCTCGAGCGCGCCGGCTGGCGCACGCACCCGACCCCGGCGAGCGGCGACCAGGGCGCCGACATCGTCGCCGAGCAGGGCCGCACCCGCCTCGTCGTGCAGTGCAAGCGCTACGGCCGCCCGGTCGGCAACGCCGCGGTGCAGGAGGCGGCCGCCGCCGCCCGCTACTGGTCCGGCGACATGGCCGCCGTGGTCACGAATGCCGGCTTCACCCCCGCCGCCCGCAAGCTCGCCGCCGCCACCGACGTGCTGCTGCTGCACCACGACGATCTCGACGACCTGCGCCCGATGCGGACCGTCCTGGCCGCGCGGGGCTGACGGCTCTTCTCCTCTTCCCTCCCCCGACGGATCTTGGGCTTGCCCGAGGTCCGCACCCCGTGTGCCCAAGTCGGGCAGGCCCGACTTGGGTGCGGGGGAGGGAAAGACGCGTCGCGTGCGCCCCTAGAACAGCCCGTCGATCTGGCCGTTCGCGTCGAGGCGGATCGTGTCGGCGGCCGGCACCCGCGGCAGGCCCGGCATGGTCATGATCTCTCCGCAGATCACCACGACGAAGCCGGCCCCGGCCGAGAGGCGCACGTCGCGCACCGCGACCACGTGGCCCTCGGGGGCGCCGATCAGGGTCGGGTCGGTCGAGAACGAGTATTGGGTCTTGGCCATACAGACCGGCAGGTGGCCGTAGCCGTCCTTCTCGAAGGTGGCGAGCTTGCCCGCCGCCTTGGACTCGATCTGGATGTCGGCGGCGCCGTAGAGCTTGGTCGCGATCGCCTTGACCTTGTCCGACAGCTTGGCCTCGGCCTCGTAGGTGTAGGCGATCGGCTTCGGCGCGCCCTGGGAGAGCGCCACCACCGCATGGGCCAGGGCCTCGGCGCCGGCGCCGCCCTCCGCCCAGTGCTTGCAGGTGATCGCCTCGACGTCGAGGCGTTCGCGACAGAGGTCGCGCAGCTTGGCGTGCTCGGCATCGGTGTCGGCGTGGAAGTGGTTGACCGCCACCACCACCGGCAGGCCGAAGCCGCGCACGTTGGCGACATGGCGCGCCAGGTTGGCGAACCCCTTCTCGAGGGCGTCGACGTTCTCGGCCCCGAGGTCCTTCTTGTTGACCCCGCCGTGCATCTTCAGCGCCCGCACCGTGGCGACGATGACCACCGCGGACGGCGACAGGCCGGCCTGCCGGCACTTGATGTCCAGGAACTTCTCCGCGCCGAGGTCGGCGCCGAAGCCGGCTTCCGTCACGGTGTAGTCGGCGAGCCTGAGGCCGGCGCGGGTGGCGATCACCGAGTTGCAGCCGTGGGCGATGTTGGCGAAGGGGCCGCCGTGGATCAGCGCCGGGTTGCCCTCCAGCGTCTGCACCAGGTTCGGCTGCAGCGCGTCCTTCAGCAGCACCGTCATCGCGCCGGTGGCCTTGACGTCCTTCAGGGTCACGAGCTTGCGGTCGCGGGTCTCGGCGACGACGATGCGGCCGAGGCGCTCCTCGAGGTCGGCGAGGTCCTTGGCGAGGCAGAACACCGCCATGACCTCGGAGGCCACGGTGATGTCGAAGCCGTCTTCCCGCGGAAACCCGTTGGCGACGCCGCCGAGCGACTGGGTGATCGCGCGCAGCGCCCGGTCGTTCATGTCGACGACCCGGCGCCAGTGGATGCGGCGCACGTCAATGTTGAGCTCGTTGGCCCAGTAGACGTGGTTGTCGATCAGCGCCGCGGCGAGCGCGTGCGCCGAGGTGATGGCGTGGAAGTCGCCGGTGAAGTGCAGGTTGATCTGCTCCATCGGCACGACCTGGGCCTTGCCGCCGCCGGCCGCGCCGCCCTTCATGCCGAAGCAGGGCCCGAGCGAGGGCTCGCGCAGGCAGATCATGGTCTTCCGGCCGATGCGGTTCAGCGCGTCGCCGAGGCCGACCGTCGTCGTGGTCTTGCCCTCGCCCGCCGGGGTCGGCGAGATCGCGGTGACGAGGATCAGCTTGCCCTCGGGCTTGCCCTCGAGCCCGCCGATGAAGCCGTGATCGAGCTTGGCGATGTGCTTGCCGTAATTGTGCAGGGCGTCGTCGGGGATGCCGAGCTTCTCGGCGACCTGCGCGATCGGCTGCAACGTCGCCGCGCGGGCGATCTCGATGTCGGAGGGCATGGTTTCCTCAACCTTTGGCACGAGGGCGTCGTGTGGCGTCCGGTTTTGTCCGCGACGTCCGTTCAAGCCGGCGTTGTGCCGTGCGACGGGCGCAAGACCAAGCGCAACGCCCGGCCGATTCCGACATTTTGCGTCAGCTCCGGTCGAAAAGCGCGTCGAAATTATTCGCTGCGCCGACAAATTCGATTTGGCGCGCCTTCAGCCGGTCATCGCGGTGGCGGTGTAGCCGGCCTTGGTCAGCGCCTCGGCCAGCACGAGGCTCTGGGCCGACGTCCGGATCGCGACGCGCTCATGCGCCCGGTCGACCGCGACCTCCGCCGCCGGATCGATCCGCTGGACGATGCGGCGCACCGACGCCTCGCACCCGCCGCAGGTCATGCCCTCGACCCGCATCAGAAGTTCGCCCTGCGCGTCCATGCCGTCGCTCCGTCGATCGATCGCCTGCCACCGATCTCGGGCGCCGGGCCGGGCGCGGCAAGGGCGGAGCAGGGCGAGGATTGGGCGCGCGAGGCCGCAAGCGGGCGAAGAAACTTCCGGATGTCACACTCGCGGAAAACCGCCGCGCCGGCTCACCTGCGCGCTTGCGGCCCCGCGGGCCCTCGGCGACAAAAGGGCTCCGCGGCCCCGATCAGGCAGGCCCGGGCTCCCCCCGAATCCAGGCAAGAAGGCACCCGTGGCGAACCGACCCACAGCCCGGAGGATCGGCCGGCATGCGGGCCTGTGGTCGATGGGTCTGCTCGGCCTCGTTGCGCTCGCGCCGCTCGCCGCCCTGATGCCCACGGTCGGCGCGCTCGCGCTCGGGGGGCTCGCCGCGTTCGGCGCGCTCGCGGCCCATGCCCGTGCGAGCGGGCTGAAGGCACGCTGCGACAAGCTCTCGGCCGAGCTCGACACCCTGTCGAAGCGCCTGCTCAAGGCCGAGGCGGCCGGCCGGGCCGATCCGGCGCAGGCCGGGCTGCCCCGCGACGTCGAGGAGCTGACCGTCGAGATCGGCCTGCTCAGCGGCATCGTGCGCGACCTCGCGGCCGTGGTCGGCACGCAGGACGGCGAGGTCGCGCGGCTGAAGCAGCAGGCCGCCGACCTGGCCGCCTCGAAGCCGGCGCCCGCCCCGGAACCGCCGCCGGCCCAAGTCTTCGCATCGGCCCCCGCCTACGCGCCGCCGCCCGCCTCGATTCAGCCGCCGGCCTACGTGCCGCCCGCGGCGCCGGAGCCCGAGCCGGCGCCGATGCCGGTGCCGCGCCTCTTCCCGCCGCGCGCCCTGCCCCGGGCGGACGCGGCCGCCCGGGGCTCGACCGAGGACGAGGCGGTGATCGCGGCCTTCGACGGCGACGGCCTCGAGGTCCACCTCCAGCCGCTGGTGACGCTGCCGCAGCGCAAGGTCGCGTCCTACGAGGCCCTGGCCCGCCTGAGGCTCGCCGGCGCGGTGCTGACGCCGGAGGCGTTCCTGCCGGTGCTGGAGCGGCACGGCCGCTCGACCGAGCTCGACCGGCGCATGCTGCAGCGGGTCGCCACCATCGCCCGCCACCTCGTCGGCCGCGGCAGCGAGGCGGCGGTGGCCTACGGCCTGTCGCCGCTCTCGCTCTACGAGCCCGGGTTCCTGCGCGGGATCGCGCGGCTGGTCGCGGCCGAGCCGGCCCTGGCCGGCCGCCTCGTCGTCGCCCTGCCGCAGGCGAGCTGGCGCAACCTCGACGCCGAGCAGGCCGGCGCCGTCGCCGCGCTCAAGGGCCGGGTCGGCTTCACCCTCGACCGGCCGGCGGACCTGCGCTTCGACGCCGCGGCGCTGGCGGGCTACGGCGTCGGCCAGGTCAAGGTCCCCGCCGGCCTGCTGCTGCGCCCCGGCCCGGCCCGGCGCAGCCTGTCGGACATCGCGATCGAGGACCTCGTCACCGCGCTTGCGCGGGCTGGCATCCGCCTGGTCGCGACCGACGTCGCGGCCGAATCCGACGTGCCCGATCTGATCGACCTCGACGTGCCGTTCGCGCAAGGGGCGGTCTTCGCCCCGCCGCGCCCGGTGCGGGCCGACGTGCTCGCCGCGCAGGCCCCGCCGGTCCCCTCCGCCCCCCCGACCC
>NZ_VRUU01000143.1 GCF_008039875.1 Methylobacterium sp. WL119
ACTTGCGCCTGGGCCGGCGCCGCGGCGAGCCCGGCGGCCAGCAGCGCGAGCAGAAAGGTCCTCATCGCGGGTCGCCCTCCGTGCGATCGGGCCGGGCCAGGCGCGGCGCCTCCCGGCTCTCCGCCCGGATCGGCTCGAGGTCGAGCACCGCGCCGGAGCGGTCGATCGGGCTCGCGGTCGGGCCGATCTCGGCCAGCAGCAGCGCCTCGTCGGCGGCGTCGTGCTCGCTGTCGAGGCGCAGCGGTTCGCGCCGGCCGCGCGCGAGCAGCCGGAGCACCACCGTGCCGGCCACCGCGCAGGCCGCGACGGCCGCCAGGATCAGGAGCGTTTCCATTGCCCCGCAGCGTTAGCGCAAGCGGAGGCCGCATGCACCCCGGGGCACGCCTGCGACCGCACGCGGCCGGGATCCGCGGCGAGACCTTGGCCGGAGCGGAACGGTCCTTGCCTCTCCGGCCACGGGCCGCCGGCGCCTTGCACGCGCCGGGCGTCCCCGCCAAAAGCCGCCTGCCCCCGTCCTGCCGGAGCCTGACCGATGCGAACGCACGCCCATCGCGACCCGGAGGAGCTCGAAGGCCATCTCGTCGGGCTGATCGAGGCCTCGCGCGAGCAGGCGAGCGAGGATCCGTTCCGCAACCCCGTGCTGGCGGTGACGCTGGCGATCACCCGCCGGTTCGACCGGGACGAGATCGGCGAGGCCGACCTCGACGCGCTGTTCGTGCGCCTGCGGGCGCAGGCGCTGGCCGACCGCGCGGCGCGGCTGCGCGCCTACGTCGGCATCGAGGACCATCCCGATGCCGACGCGGCGATGCCGGCGCGCCTCGTGGCGGCGGTGCCCGACCGGCCCAGCGCCTTCGAGAGCTTCCGCGACCGGATCGCGCGCACCGCCTTCGCCGTGGTGTTCACCGCGCACCCGACCTTCGGCATGCCGAAGGCGGTGGCGGCCCTGCTCGCCGAGGCCGCGAGCCTCGACGACCCGGATGCGCGCGCGCCCCTGATCGAGAAGGCCGCCCGGCTCTCGACCCGGCCGGACGCGCCGATCACCCTCGACGGCGAGTTCGAGCAGGCCTGCGTGGCCGCCAACCACGGCCGCGAGGCGGTGGACGCGTTCAACGGCGCGCTGCTCGACGCCGCGCAGAGGCGCTGGCCCGACCGCTGGACCGAGCTGGTGCCGAAGCCCTTCGCCATCGCCAGCTGGGTCGGCTGCGACACCGACGGGCGCACCGACATCGGCTGGTGGGACACCCTGCGCTACCGCCTCGAATCCAAGCGCATGCAGCTCGACCGGGTGATGCGCCACCTCCCCGCCATCCCCGCCGCGAAGGTGGTGCGGACGCTCGCTGAGCAGGCGCTGGCCGCCGTCAACCGCCAGCTCGCGGTGGCGCCGCGGCTCGGCGACAAGCCCTCGCTCGAGGCGGTGCACCGCTTCGCGCTGGCGCTGATCATCGAGCGCGAGCGGGCGCAGACCGATTCCGGCGCGCTGCTGGCCGGGCTCGCCGGCGCCGTCACCGCGGCCGAGACGGACGCCGACCGGCGCAGGATCGCGGTCCTGCGCTCGGGCATCGCCACGCACGGGCTCTCGAACGCGCTGCCGCATTTCCGGCTCAACGCCAGCCAGATCCACAACGCGGTCCGCCGGGTCATCGACCTCGAAGGCGAGCCGGCCGACGCCGCCCAGCGCCGCTCGCACCTCTCGGCGATCCACACGCTGCTCAACGACGTGCAGCCGGTGGCGGTGGATTTCGGTGCGCTCGCCGCCGAGCGCGCCTCCGCCGCCCGGCTGATGATGACGATCGCGCAGATCCTCAAGCACGTCGACGGCACGCACCCGGTGCGCTTCCTCATCGCCGAGACCGAGACCGGCTACACGCTGCTGGCCGCGCTCTGGCTCGCGCGCCATTACGGCATCGCCGACAAGCTCGAGATCACGCCGCTGTTCGAGACCGCGAGCGCCCTGGAGCAGGGCATCCGGGTGCTCGACGATGCGCTGCGCAACCCGCACTGGCGGCGCTACCTCAAGCGCATCGGCCGCCTCACCGTGCAGTTCGGCTATTCCGATTCCGGGCGCTACGTCGGCCAGCTCGCCGCCACCTTCTGGATCGAGCGGCTGCGCCTGCGCATCACCGAGATGCTGGTCTCGAACGGGCTCGCCGACGTCGAGCTGGCGATCTTCGACACCCACGGCGAATCGATCGGCCGCGGCGCCCACCCGACCTCCCTGCGCGACCGCCTCGCCTACCTCGCCCCCGAGGATGCGCGCGCGCGCAACCAGAAGGCCGGGATCAAGGTCCGCCTCGAATCGAGCTTCCAGGGCACCGACGGCTACCTGCTGTTCGGCTCGCAGGCGATCGCCGAGGCCTCGATCGCGCGGGTGGCCGAGCACGTCTACGCCCTCGACGTGGCCGAGGACGACGCCTTCCCCGACTACGCCCTCTCCGACGCGGCCGAGGGCGCGGACGCCGCCGACGATCCCGTCTACGCCAAGACCGACTTCGCCCTCGAGTTCTTCACCGTCGTGCGCCAGGACATGGAGGCGCTGGTCGACGATCCCGGCTACGCCGCCCTGCTCGGCACCTTCGGCCCGGGGCTGATCGACCGCACCGGCTCGCGCCCGGTGGCGCGGCAGTCGGATTCGGGCGGGCCGGCGCTGATCACCCATCCGCGCCAGATGCGGGCGATCCCCAACAACGCGATCCTGCAGCAGCTCGGCTACCTCGCCAACTCCCTGCACGGGCTCGGCCGCGCGGCGGGGCGCGCGCCCGACCTGTTCCGCGACATGCGCCGCGACTCGGTGCGGTTCTCCCGCGCCTTCCGCCTGGTCCAGCACGCGGCCTCGGTCGGCGACCTCGACGTGCTGCGCGCCTACATCGACACGCTGGACCCCGCGGTGTGGCTCGAGCGCGCCCGCCGCACCCAGAAGGACGGCCGGCGCGAGGAGCTGATCGTCATCGCCGGCGTCCTCGACCGCCTCGACCTCGCGCCGAACCTGCGCCGCCTGTTCGGGCGGCTGACCACCGACGCGCTGAGCCTGCAGGCCGCCGCCCCCGACCTGAGGAAGATGTCGGTGCGCCTCACCCTGCTCCACGCGATCCGCCTCGCGCTGATCCACCGGATCTGGTTCACCGCCGTCCACATCCCCGGCTTCCGGCCCCAGGCCGGCGTCAGCCGCGAGCAGCTGCTGGAGCGCTTCCTGCGCCTCGACATCGACGGCTGCCTGAAGCTCCTCGACGAGATCTTCCCCGTCACCCCCGACCCGACGCTCGGCCTCAACTTCGGCGAGCCGGCCGGCCCGCGCGACGTCGGCACCTACGAGGCCGAGCATTCCGGCCTGTTCCAGCCGATCGCCAAGATGTTCACCCAGGTGCGCGAGATCTCGGGGATGATCCAGCACGAGGTCGGCGCGTTCGGGTGAGGGGGCGCCACCCCCGTCATTCCGGGGCGCCGCAGGCGAGCCCGGAATCCGGAGACGCCGAGGGTGCGGACTGGAGATCGACCTGCGGCACTGGATCCCGGGCTCCGCTGCGCGGCCCCGGGATGACGGGGCGGAGCGGCGAACGATGCGGCCAGCCCGAGCCGCAGCCGCCTCACGCTCCCGTCACCACCAGCACCGTCCCGTCGATGCCGGTCACCCGCACCCGCGCGCCGGCGGGGAGGTCCGGGCCGGTGACGCGCCAGAGGGTGTCGTCGAAGCGGATGCGGCCGGCGCCGTCCTGGATCGGCTCGGCGAGCAGGCCTTCGCGACCGACGAGGCCGCGGTCGGCGCGGTTGAGGGTCGGGACGTGGTCGCGGCCGAGGCGGCGGGCGATGAGCACCGCGGCGACGGCGAGCCCGGAAAACAGCAGCAGCTGCGCCTGCCACGGCAGGGGCACGAGCGCCGCGACGAGGCCGGTGGCGAGCCCCGCGAGCCCGAGCCAGATCAGGAAGATGCCGGGCGCCACCAGCTCGAGCCCGGCCAGCGCCAGGCCGGCGAGGATCCAGGCCCAAGCCGGACCCAGATCCGCGAAGGCGTTCGCCAAGATTCGAGACCAGGCGCTGGAGAAGCTCACGTCCGCGGCACCCCGACGCTGGGCGGCGCACCGGAGCGTGGGCGCGCGGGCGCCGCGCCCTCCCCGAACACCGACTTCGTGATCTCGGCGATGCCGCCCAGCGTCCCGGCGAGCGCCGCCGCCTCGATCGGCACCACCACCACGCGCTGGTTCGGGGCGGTGGCGATGGCGCGCACCGCCTCGACGTACTTCTCGGCCACCAGGAAGTTCGCCGCGGCGATGTCGCCCGCGGTGATCGCGGCGCTGATCATGCCCGTGGCCTTCGCCTCGGCCTCGGCCGAGCGCTCGCGGGCCTCGGCGTCGCGGAAGGCGGCCTCCTTGCGGCCTTCCGCCTCCAGGATCGCCGACTGCTTGCGCCCCTCGGCGCGCAGGATGTCGGCCTGGCGGTGGCCTTCCGCCTCCAGCACCGAGGCGCGCTTCTCGCGCTCGGCCTTCATCTGCCGGGCCATGGCGCCGGCCAGGTCCGCCGGCGGCACGATGTCCTTGATCTCGATGCGGGTCATCTTCACCCCCCAGGGCGAGGCGGCGGCGTCCATCACCCTGAGCAGCCGCTCGTTGATCTCGTCCCGGTGCGAGAGCAGCTGGTCGAGGTCCATCGAGCCGACCACGGTGCGGATGTTGGTCATCGTCAGGGTGCGCGTCGCCACGTCGAGGTTGGAGATCTCGTAGGAAGCGCGGGCGGCGTCGAGCACCTGGTAGAACACCACCGCGTCGATGGTGACGCCGGCATTGTCGCGGGTGAAGGCCTCCTGGCTCGGCACCTCGATCACCTGCTCCATCACGTTGACGCGGCGCCCGATGCGCTCGACGAACGGGGTGATCAGCCCGAGCCCGGATTCGAGGGTGCGGGCGTAGCGGCCGAAGCGCTCGACGGTGAAGACGTAGCCCTGCGGCACGATGTTGATGCCGGCCGCCAGCGTCACGACCACGAGGATCGCCGCCACGACCGCGAAGGTGCTCAGGCCGATCGAGAGACTCATCGCCATCCCCGCAAGGCGCCGACGCGGCGCGCCGGTATCCTAGCGCAGCCGGGGGCGACGGCGCGAACGGGCGCCGCTCGTCCTCGCAGGGGCGGCGCCTCCCCACATCGCCCGGCTGGCGCGGGTCCGGGCGACGCGTCCGTCCCGTGCGGCTTGGAGCGTGTTTTGCGCGATCACCGGATCGCGGAAACACGCTTCCTCGCCTCGTGGGATGGCGTTGCCTTCACGCGAGCCGGCGTCCACCTCGCGCGACGCTGCTCTAGCGCTTCCACACCCCGATGCGCTCGGTGCGGGCGTGGTCCTCGGCGGCGACGAGCTCGGGGGAGGCCTCGGGCGAGGCGCGGCCGCCGCCGTTGAACAGGACCACCTCGGAAAGGTCGCGGCCCTCGACGGTGCAGGAGACGTTCTCGCTGCCGGGCACCGGCGTGCAGGTGATCGGCCGGCCGGCGAGGTACTTGGTGAGCTCGTCCGCCTGCCCGCCGCGCACCCACTCGACGCCGAACAGGTGCATCAGCTTGCCGGCGACGCGCACGGTCGCGGTGTCGATGACCTCGGCCTTGCCGCTGATCGCGTTGGCGGCGGGCGGCGCCGGCGGCTCGGGCAGGCCGACCGTGTCGGCGGTCTCGGGCGGCGGCGTCACCGGATCGGGCGCGGGCGCGGCCGGCGCGGGTTTCTCGGCGCCGGCCCGCGTCGCACGCTGGGCCGGGCTCTCGTTCTCGGGCGCACGGTTGCCGACGACGAGGCCGGCCGCCAGCACCGCAAGCAGGGCCGCCGCGGTGCCGCCGGCCAGCCAGCGCCGGTGCTGGCGCACGGATTCGCTCTCGCCCTGCCAGTCGCGCAGGCGCGCGGCGACGCGGCCGACCCCGTCCCGGGCCGAAGCCCCGACCCGCGACGCCTGCTCGCGCCAAGCGGGATCGCGGGATGCCTGATCGGGGGATGCCGGATCGCGCGAGGCCGGCTGGGGGGCCGCGCCGGCCGTCGTCTCGGCGGCTCTGTTCGCCGCCGCCGCGTGCCGCGCGGCGAGCCAGGCGGCCATCCCCGCCCGGACGCCGGAGACGCGGTCGGCGGCGGATTCAGCGAGCGCCCGGCCCTGCTCGGTCGAGCGCTCGGCCAGCGCCCAGGCGCGCTCGGAGCCGGTCTCGACGAGGCGGGCGGTGGCGGCGCGCATCTCGGCGGCGCCGGCCAGCAGCGAGGCGTCCTTGGCGTCCTTGGCCGCCTCGGGCTCGGGCTCGGCCGGCACGGTCGCCGGCGGCCGGAACAGCGCCGGGTGCCGGGCCTGGATCTCGTCGACGAGCTCGGCGAGCGTCAGCGGCGCGTCCGACCCAGCATGACGGCGCGGGCGGCCGTGACGATCGACGACGCGATGGCCCGGCGGCGCTTCGGACGGCTCGACCGCCGCCTCGGCGAGGAGCTGCAGCGTGCGCAGGGCCACCGGCTTCGGGTTGCGGCGCGCGATCTCGGCCTCGACCGCGCCGCGCAGGGCCGCGCGCCCGGGGCCGGCGAGCGCCGGGCGCGCCGTCGCGGCCTCGGCTTCCGCATCCGGGGGCGTCGTGGCCGATGTTCCGGTGGCCGGTGGTTTCGTGGCCGAGGCTGTCATGGCGTGTCGTCTAGCCGTTGGCGCCGGCTCCGGGAAGCGCGCCGACCGTGGCGCCGCGGCGCAGCACCCGGCTCGATTCGGAGACGATCACCGGCCGGCCGCCGGCGAAGCTCACCTCGAGCACCAGCTCGGCGACCCCTTGCGAGCGCGCGCCGCGGGCCGGGTTGCCGGCCCGGAAGTCGACGAGGGTGCGCACGACGCAGCTCTGCAGCGCCGCATTGCAGGCGGTGCGGGTGTCGTGCGGCTCGTAGCGCCGCTCGGGCCAGCGCTGCGCGAAGCGGCGCTTCTCGGCGAGCAGGGCCGCGAACGTCGTCATCCGCCCGTGGAAGCGCAGGCGCTCGCCGTAGAAGCGCGACGCGCCCGAGACCATGGCGCCGTTCGATCCGGAGAAGGAGGCGAGGTAATCCTCGGCCAGGCCCTGGGCCTGCCCGGCCCAGTCGGCGAAGCGCGGGTCGGCCGCCGCCTCGCGCGCGCCGGAGGGAATCCGCGGCGCGACGGTCAGCGCGTCGGCGGCCGGCGTGTCGGAGAGCCGCCGCGCCGAGCGACGGCGCAGGCGCGGCCGCTCGGCCCGCCGGCTCGGCCCCCCCATGGCGGCCCCGTCGCGCTCGGTCTCCGCGAAGGCGGGCGCCGGGCTCGCCGCGTTCCCGGCGGGCTGCGCCGTCTCGCGATCCGGCTTCGCATTCCGACCGGTGCCGGCCGCGGTCTCGGAGGCCGGCCGCGTCGACTCCCGTGCTGGGGGCTGTTGCGCTTGCGGCTGCGGCTCGGCCTTGGGCGCCGGCGTGCCGGGCGCGACCTTCGCCGGCGGATCGACCCAGGCCGGAGGCGTCTGCGCCTGCGCTGCGCCGGCGGCGAGGATCAGGCCGAACGCGAGCGTGGAACGCCGGGCGCCGAAGCGCGGGAGATCAGAGCACATGGGATCACCGGATGGTGGCCGAACGTCGAACGGGGCGTTTTAGAACGGCCGAGGTTAACGCAAGCGGGTGGGCGGCTGGTTCCGTCGGACCGGCACGCCGTCGCGGATCGACCGCCTTCGGCATCGACGGGTCGCGCGAATCGCGTCCGGTGCCGGCGGACGCCCGCGATTGCGCCGGCCGATCGGGAGCGCAAGACCGCGCCAAGCACGCGCGAAGCACGCGCGCGCGCCCTCCCCGACGGGCGCGCAGTCCGCCCGGCGGGCCCCGTCGCTCGAGGCACCCGGACGGGCCGGGCCGAAGGCTTCGGTCCTGATCGATGCGAGCGGAAGACCGTCCAAGCCGCGGAAACCGCCGCCCCGGCCCATGGGAAGCGCGCGATTGCGCGGGCGCCGGGGTTGAGATCGATCGGCGGGTACGCCACCTAGGCCGTATTCCGGGTCCGGGCCCCTCTGGCGGTCGAGGCGTCGACCGCGATGTCGGATCTCTGCCACGCCGTCGCCCCCGCGCCCCCGCGGGGGCGGCGAACGCGCCGAAGGGCTGCCGCTTGTCCGATTCGCAAACTCGATCCGGGATGCCGGAGGTTTTCCGATGAGCGCGGGCGTTCCTCCCCATGACGGCGCAGCGGGCCGCCGCAGGGCGCTGCTGCTGTGCAACCCGAAGGCCCGCAACGGCGGCGCCGCGATCGACGCCGTGCGCGACGCGCTGCGCGCGGGCGGGCTCGACCTGGTCGAGCCGGAGCCCGAGCGCGATGGTTGCGCGGTGATCCGGCGGCACGCGCAGGACGTCGACCTCGTGATCCTCGGCGGCGGCGACGGCACCATGAACGCGGCGGCGCCCGCCCTGGTCGAGACCGGGCTGCCGTTGGGCATCCTGCCGCTCGGCACCGCCAACGACCTCGCCCGCTCCCTCGGCCTGCCGCTCGACCCGGTGGCGGCCGCGGAGCTGATCACCACGGCGGCGGCGCAGCCGGTCGATCTCGGCTGGGTCAACGGGCACTACTTCTTCAACGTGGCGAGCATCGGCTTCTCGGCGGATCTGGCCGGCGGGCTCACCGCCGAATCGAAGAAGAAATGGGGCACGGTCGGCTACGCCATCGCCGCCTTCCGGGTGCTGCGCCGGGTGCGGCCCTTCACGGTGACGATCGAGCACGACGGAAAGCGCGAGCGCGTCACCACGATCCAGGCCTCGGTCGGCAACGGGCGCCACTACGGCGGCGGCATGACGGTGGAGGAGACCGCCACCGTCGACGATGGCAAGCTCGACTTCTACTCGCTCGAGGTGAAGCACTGGTGGCGGCTGCTCGCGCTGCTGCCGGCGCTCCGCCGCGGCACCCATGGCAGGGCCGAGGACGTGCGCGCCTTCCAGACCACCGAGGTGGTGCTGAGCACGCGCAAGCCGCGGGCCGTCAACACCGACGGCGAGCTCACCACCCACACCCCGGCGCATTTCAAGGTCTTCCCGAAGATCCTGAGGATCTACGCGCCGGATGCCGCCCGCCGGCCGGGCACCGCGAACCGGCTCTCGCCGCGCTGAGGCGCGCGCGCTTCGAGGGAGGGGCCCGATGGACCATCTCGTTCAGCTCGCCGCCGACCCGACGGTGTGGGCCGCGCTCGCGACCCTCGTGGTGATGGAGGTGGTGCTCGGGATCGACAACCTGATCTTCATCTCGATCCTGACGAACAAGCTGCCGCCCGAGCACCAGGCGCAGGCGCGCCGCATCGGCATCGGGCTCGCCCTGGTGCTGCGGCTCGGGCTGCTCGGCACGGTCGCCTTCATCGTGCAGCTGACGAGCCCGGTCTTCCAGGTCGCCGGCCACGCCTTCTCCTGGCGCGACCTGATCCTGCTCGCCGGCGGCCTGTTCCTGCTGTGGAAGGCCACCAGCGAGATCCATCACAGCGTCGACCCGCCGCCGGAGAAGGCGACGGGCGCCGCGTCGCTCGGCTTCGCCGCGGCGATCGGCCAGATCCTGCTGCTCGACCTCGTCTTCTCGATCGACTCGATTATCACCGCGGTGGGCATGACCGAGCACGTGCCGGTGATGATGATCGCCGTGATCGTGGCGGTGATCGTGATGCTGGTGGCCGCCGAGCCGCTCTCGGCCTTCATCGCCCGGAACCCGACCGTGGTGATGCTGGCGCTCGGCTTCCTGATCATGATCGGCATGACGCTGATCGCCGAAGGCTTCGGGGCGCACGTGCCGAAGGGCTACATCTACACCGCGATGGCGTTCTCGGCCGGCGTCGAGGGGCTGAACATGCTGGTGCGGCGGCGGCGACGAACCTGAGCGGCGGAGCGGTTTCTCCCTCCCCCCTCTGCGGGGGAGGGTGGCCCGCGAAGCGGGTCGGGAGAGGGGAGCGCGCTATCCGGAGAGGTCGCTCCCCTCTCCCGACCCTCGCTCACGCGAGGCCCACCCT
>NZ_VRUU01000144.1 GCF_008039875.1 Methylobacterium sp. WL119
CCGCCAGCTTGTCCCCCTCCCGCCGCCGCGTTCTCCGCACGGCCCTGACCGCGATGGTCGGCAGCGTCGTTCCTATCGTCATCGATCTGAATGAGGCCCGAACGATGGCGCAGGAGCGGCAAGCGGTGACGGACGGGCCGACCACCTTCGCCACGGTGTCCGCGATGGCCGAGCGGCTGGCCGGCGCGCCCTACGTCGCGCCGCCCGAGGACCTGCCGGGCGCCCTCGCCGGGCTGACCTACGACCAGTACCGCGCCATCGTCTTCCGCCCGGCGGCGGCCCTGCGCCTCGGGCGGCACTTCAGCGCGCAGCTGTTCCACCGCGGCTTCCTGCAGCGCAAGCGCTGCGCGCTGTACCTGCAGCCGAAGGCCGGGCCGGCCCAGGCCGTCGCCTACGAGCCCGGCCTGTTCGAGCTGGGCCGGGCGCTCGACGGCCAGAGCTTCCCGACGACGCTCGGCTTTGCCGGCTTCCGACTGCACTTCGCCGCCACCGAGACCCCGCCCGGCCGCCCGCGCGGCTTCCAGGAGGAGTTCCTGGTGTTCCTCGGCGCGTCGTACTTCCGCCTGCGCGGCGAGGGCCAGGAATACGGGCTCTCGGCGCGCGGCGCGGCGATCGGCACCGGCTCGGCCGCGGGCGAGGAGTTTCCCGACTTCACCGCCCACTGGATCTGCGAGCCGGAGGACGATGCGAAGACGATCACCGTGCTCTCGCTCCTCGACAGCCCGAGCCTGTCCGGCGCCTACCGCTTCGAGATCGCGCCGGGCGACCCGGCGCACATCCAGGTCACCGCCGCGCTCCACCCGCGGAAGGACATTCCCCAGCTCGGGCTGGCCCCGCTCACCAGCATGTTCCTGCACGGCCAGAACGGGCCGGGCGCGCGCGGCGCCAGGCCCTTCGACGACTTCCGGCCGCAGGTGCACGATTCCGACGGGCTGGTGGTGCGCTCCGGCGCCGACCGGCTGTGGCGCCCGCTGGTCAACGGCCGCCCGAGCCCGCAGATCTCCGCCTTCCGCGCGGCGCCGCTCTCCGGCTTCGGGCTGATGCAGCGCGAGCGGACCTTTGCCGCCTACCTCGACGTCGAGGCGCGGCAGGAGGCCCGGCCCGGCCTGTGGGTCGAGCCCGCCGCCCCCGCGACGAAACCCGAGATGGTCGCGGCCGGCGCCTCGCCGCGGGCCGGCGACGCGTTCGCGGCCGGCCAGGTGCAGCTGTTCGAGATCCCCTCGGTCGAGGAGTACATGGACAACATCGTGGCGGCCTTCGTGCCGGACGCGCCCGTCCGCCCCGGCCACCCGATCGCGCTCGCCTACGGGCTCACCACGGTGGGAGCCGAGCCGGTGCCGGCGCTGCCCGGCACCCTCGCCCGCGTGATCTCGACCCGCATCGGCTCGCCCGACCGCCTGCGCCCGGTCGACCCGCCGATCCCCGGCCGGCGGCTGTACTGCATCGACTTCGCGGGGCCGGATCTGCCGCAGGGCGCCCTCGACGCCGAGGGGGCGGGCGTCGCCGCGATCGTCTCGGCCAGCGCCGGCACGATGCACGATCCCGTCGCCGCGCCGGTGCCGCAGACCGGGGGCTGGCGCATCTACGTCGAGTGGCGCCCCCCCGCCGCGATGCCCCCGGGCGACGTGGTGCTGCGCGCCCACCTCACCCGGGCCGGGCGCCGCATCAGCGAGACCTGGGACGCGGCGGCGTAGGCGCGCGCGGGCGGGCGAACCCCGGAAAGGCCTCCCTTCGCCCTCGCTTCACCGGAGGCGGGCCCTCCCGACCTCGGCGGGCGCGCCCGGAGCGCGGGCAGGCCCCGGATCCGTGCGGGGCCGGGGGGAGGCGCGGCCGCCCGCGCCTCGGCATCGGTGTTCACCCCAGGTTGCCCTCGGCGCGCCGACCCGTCAAACCTTGACGTCTCGTCGCGACAACGTTCGGTGGATGGGGACCGACGCGGGGGAGGAAGGGCGGAGCCAGCGTGGACGGGGACGATTCCGAAGGGCCGCCGCGCCGCCGCCGCCACCTGCCGGGTGCCGAGCGCGAGCGGCAGATCGTTGAGGCGGCGACCCGCTTCTTCGCCGAGCAGGGCTTCGGCGGCCAGACCCGCGAGCTCGCCGCGCGGATGGGCATCACCCACTCGGCGATCTTCCGCTACTTCCCAACCAAGGAGGCGCTGATCGAGCGGGTCTACGACCGGGTCTTCGTCGCGCGCTGGAACCCGGATTGGGGCCCGATGGTGCGGGACCGCAGCCATCCGCTGGAGGCGCGGCTGGTGCGGTTCTACCAGGAATACGCCGCCCGGATCTTCGACTACGAATGGGTGCGGATCTTCGTCTTCGCCGGCCTGCGCTCGGTCGACATCACCCCGCGCTACCTCGCCATCCTGCGCGAGGCGCTGATCCTGCCCGTCTGCGCCGAGTTGCGGGTCGAATTCGGCCTCGCGCCGCCCGAGGTGCTGCCGTTCCAGGAGCGCGAGATCGAGGCGGTCTGGGCGCTGCACGGCAAGGTGTTCTACATCGCGGTGCGCAAGTACGTGTACAACCTGCCGACCCCCGACGACGTCGGCCCGATCCTCGCCGACGACGTGCTGGTGTTCATGCGCGGTGCGCCGACGCTGTTCCGGGCGATCCACGCGGACGCGGCAGCGCTGCGCGGGTCGGCGGAGCCGGGCTGACACAGGTTCGAACGGATCGTTCGCATCGCCGACTCGGCCCCCTCTCCCGGACGGGACGAGGGGACCCGCGCCGCCTCCGGCAGAAGCGGGGATCCGTGAACCCGACCACGCTGGCGAAGCGGCGCGATCGCATCGTCCCTACCGGAACGCCGCCCGGTCACGGCGCGCGCGCTTCGCGAAGCGTCCATTCTCCGGATACGCGGCGTCGAACTCCGCATCGAATGCCTTCGCGATCAGATCGGCGAAGGCGATTTGCACGTGACTGGGTCGCGCTCTCATCGGCCGGCATGCGTTGTACGGGTTTCCTCGAAACCGGTACAACAGAACCGCAGGGTCCGAACCTCGTGGCCGGGGTGTGGACGCGGCCCCGAGGCGAAGGTGCCGGGCGGCCGATGGACGACCGCTCTCGGGGGACATCGACGGCCGTCCGCAGGCGCGGCATGGGCCGGATGCAGGCCATCGTCATGAAGGCCATCCGCCGACATCTCACGCCGTGCGGTCCCCCGTCCCGAGCTCGCCGCGGTCCCGGTGGCACGCCACCTCATGCTCCGGCCCCACCGAGCGGCGCAGCGGAAGCTCGGTGCGGCAGACGGCGATCGCGGCCGGGCAGCGCGGGTGGAACGGGCAGCCGGGCGGGGGCGCGAGCGGGGACGGCGGCTCCCCGGGGAGCGCCTGGAACCGGCGCTTGCCCGGCACCAGCTTCGGCGTCTGGGCGAGCAGGCTGATCGTGTAGGGGTGGGCGGGGGCGCAGAACAGGGTCTCGGCCGGCGCCACCTCGACGAGGCGGCCGAGATACATCACTGCCACGCGCGAGGCGACGTGGGCGATCACCCCGAGGTCGTGGCTGACGAACAGGTAGGTCAGGCCGAGGTCGCGGCGGAGCTCCAGGAACAGGTTCAGCACCTGCGCCTGGATCGAGACGTCGAGCGCCGCCACCGACTCGTCGCAGACCAGCATCCGCGGCTTCACCGCCAGGGCCCGCGCGATGCCGATGCGGGCGCGCTGGCCGCCGGAGAACTGGTGCGGGTAGCGCGCCATCGCGTCGGCCCCGAGGCTGACCCGGGCGAGCTGGTCGGCCACGTAGGCGCGCTTGTCGCGGGCCGCGACGAGGCCGTGGGCGACGGGGGCCTCGCCGACGATGTCGAGCACCCGCAGGCGCGGGTTGAGGGACGCGGTGGCGTCCTGGAAGATCATCTGGACGGACAGCGCGGCCGCGCGGCGCTCCGCGGCGCTCGACCCGGCAAGGTCGCGCCCGTCCCGCAGCACCCGGCCCCGGCTCGGGGCGTGGAGGCCGGCCGCGAGCCGCGCCAGGGTGGATTTCCCGCAGCCGGATTCGCCGACGAGCCCGACTACCTCGCCGGCCGCGATCGCGAGGTCGACCTCGGTCACGGCCTGCACCGCGCTCGGCGGCCGGCGCTCGCCCAGCAACCCGGCGAGCCGGGCGGCCAGCGATGGGCTCGACCCGAACCGCTTCGAGACGCCCTCGAGGCTGACCAAAGGTTTCACGTGAAACGCGCCGGCTGGAGGGGATGGCGGCAGAGGGCGAACCGCGACGGCTCGGCGCGCGCGGTCGGCGGCGGCGCGGCGCAGTCCGGCGTGGCGCAGGCGCAGCGCAGGGCGAAGGCGCAGCCCGGCGGGCGGTCCGTCAGCGCGGGCGCCATGCCGGGGATCTGCGCCAGCGGCACGCCGCGGGCGTTGCGGCTCGGGGCGGAGGCGATCAGCCTGGCGCTGTAGGGATGCAGCGGCGCCTCGATGACGTCGGCCACCGGCCCGGCCTCGACGATGCGGCCGGCATACATCACGCAGAGCCTGTCGCCGAGCCCGGCCACCACCGCGAGGTCGTGGGTGATCCAGATCAGGGCGGTGCCCATCTCGGCGCAGAGCGCCTGCGCCTCGGCCAGGATCTGCGCCTGGATCGTCACGTCGAGGGCCGTCGTCGGCTCGTCGGCGATGAGCAGGGCCGGCGCGTGCAGCAGCGCGATGGCGATGGCGATGCGCTGGCGCATCCCGCCCGAGAGCTGGTGCGGATAGGCGCGCAGGCGCGCGTCGGGTGCCGGGATCCCGACCTTGACCAGGGCCTCGCGCGCCCGCGCCCGGGCGGCCGCCGCCCCGACGCGCTCGTGCGCGCGGATCGCCTCGACCACCTGGGTCTCGACCCGCAGCACCGGGTTCAGGGTGGTCATCGGGTCCTGGAAGATCATCGCCATCCGCCTGCCGCGCAGCGGCCGGAGCTCGGCCTCCGGCAGACCGGCGATGTCGCGGCCCTCGAGCAGGATCCGGCCGCCCGAGACCCGGCCGGGCGCCTCGATCAGCCCCATCAGCGCGAGCCCGGTCACCGACTTGCCCGAGCCGGATTCGCCGACGAGCCCCAGCACCTCGCCGCGGCCCACGGTGAGGCTCACCCGGTCGACGGCGACGTGCTCGCGCCCGCCGGCTTTGAAGCTCACGCTGAGGTCTTCGAGGGCGAGGACGGGGGCGGTCATGGCGCATTCCCCTGCCCGACGCCGCTTGCCTCCCCCCTCTGCGGGCTCGCGGAGGCGCGCATGCCCGCGCGTCGGCAGACGGACGGATTGCGCGAAGCACCACGCGGCCCCCTCTCCCGAACGGAAGAGGGAACCCGCGCCACCTCGGGAATGCGTGGCGAAACATGTGACCGCGATCGCCCGCCGGGGCCGGAAGGGATGTGCACGGACGGATTTCTTCGGCCGGTCCCGGAGGCCATCAATCCGAAAACCTCGGGTTCAGCACGTCGCGCAGCCGGTCGCCGACGAGGTTGATCGCGACGATGACCGCCACCAGCGCCAGGCCGGGGAAGGTCGAGATCCAGTACTTGCCCGAGAGCAGGTAGTCGTAGCCGTTCTTGATCAGCAGCCCGAGGGAGGGCTCGGTCACCGGCACGCCGACGCCGAGGAAGGACAAGGT
Source organism: Methylobacterium sp. WL119 (assembly GCF_008039875.1). Classification (GTDB taxonomy): domain Bacteria; phylum Pseudomonadota; class Alphaproteobacteria; order Rhizobiales; family Beijerinckiaceae; genus Methylobacterium. The sequence goes on from NZ_VRUU01000144.1 coordinate 5,579, forward strand.
CGCCTCGAGCGCGATGGCGTGCGCCACCTGCATCGTCGCCACCACGATCACCGGGGCCGAGCAGTTCGGCAGCAGGTGGCGGAAGATCAGGCTGCGGCGCGGCAGCGCGAGCGCGCGGGCGGCCTCCATGTACTCGCGCCGGCGCTCGACCAGGGCGGTCGCCCGGATGGCGCGGGCGTAGTAGGCCCATTGCACGGCGATCAGGGCGATCACCACCTTGTCCACGCCGCGGCCGAAGGCGGCGAGCAGCACCAGCGCGATCAGGATCGCCGGGAACGAGAGCTGCAGGTCGGCGAGCCGCATCAGCACGGCATCGACCCGGCCACCGGCGTTGGCCGCGAGCACGCCGATCGTGGAGCCGAGCGTCGCCGCGACCAGGGTCGCCGAGAGGCTGACGACGAGGGAGACGCGCAGGCCGTAGAGGATGGCCGAGAGCATGTCGCGCCCCTGCGCGTCGGTGCCGAGCGCGTACAGCATCCCGGAGACGCTGCGGCTGCCGGGGGGCAGGGTGCCGTCCATCACGTCGAGGTTGGCGAGGTCGTAGGGGTCCTGCGGCGCGATCCAGGGGGCGAGGCAGGCGGCGAGGACCGTCAGCACCAGGGCCGCCAAGCCGAGCGCCGCGCCGGGGCTGCGGAGGAACGCGCGCACGTGCGCCCGCCAGACCGGCTCGGCCGCGGCGGCGACCGGCCGCGCGGCGGGCGGCCCGCCGGCCGCGGGGAGCGTCTCGCCCGTGCTCACGCGGCCTCCGACAGGCGGACCCGCGGGTCGAGGGCGGCGTAGATCAGGTCGACGATCAGGTTGATGGCCACGAACAGGCACACGGTCAGCATCAGGTAGGCGACGATGACCGGGCGATCGAGCCGGTTGATCGAGTCGATCAGGAGCTTGCCGATGCCGGGCCAGGCGAACACCGTCTCGGTGACGACGGCGAAGGCGATCATCGAGCCGAGCTCGAGGCCGATCACGGTGACCACCGGAAGCAGGATGTTCTTCAGGACGTGCACGCCGACGATGCGGGCCGGCGACAGCCCCTTGGCGCGGGCGAAACGCACGTAGTCCTGCAGCATCGCCTCGCGGGTGCCGGCGCGCGCCAGCCGGATCACCACCGCGAGCTTGAACAACGCCAGGTTCACCGCCGGCAGCACGAGGTGGCGCAGGCCGTCGAGCGTCAGGAGCCCGGTCTCGATGCCGAGCACGTTGACGGTCTCGCCGCGGCCGCCGGCCGGAAACCAGCCGAGCGTCACGGCGAAGACCAGCACCAGCATCAGGCCCTGCCAGAAGTTCGGCAGCGAGAACGCCAGGATCGAGCCGGTCATGATCGTCCGGCCGCTGCCCGAGCTCGGCTTGAGGCCGGCCCAGAGCCCGAGCGGCAGGCCGACCGCGACCGCGAGCACCAGGGCGGTGAGCGCCAGCTCCAGCGTCGCCGGCAGGCGCTGCAGGATCACCGACAGGGCGGGCTCGTTGTAGACGAACGAGCGCCCGAGATCCCCGTGCAGCGCGCGCCAGGCGAAGGTGCCGAACTGCACCGGCAGCGACCGGTCGAGCCCGAGTTGGGCACCGATGGCGGCGCGCTCGTCCGGCGTCGCGTCGGGCGCGGCCAGCATGTCGATCGGATCGGCGATGGCGTAGACGCCGACGAACACCAGCGTCGCCATCGCCGCGACGGTGACGAGCGCCTGGCCGAAGCGCTGGATCAGGTAGGTCAGCATGCAGGTACGCCGCCGAACGGGGCGCGGGTCCCCTCTCCCCGCACGCGGGGAGAGGCCCGGCTGAACTCCGTCGTGCAGCCGGGAAGCGCAGGCGAAGCCGGAGCGATGGTGAGGGGACGCGAACGGACGAGGCTCCGCCGTCGAAGCCCCCTCACCGTCGGCTGCCGCCTCGCCGCGCCGACGACGCGGTCGTCGCAGCCCTCTCCCCGCGTGCGGGGAGAGGGGATGCCCGGCGCCCGGAAATCCCGATCCCTCACTTCACCACCGCGACGTCCATCGCCAGCGTGTACTGGTCGATCCGCGGCGTGTAGCGCAGGCCCTTCACCGTGGCCCAGGGGGTGACCTCGAAGTGGAGCGGGATCAACGGGTAGTCCGCCATGGCGAGCGCGGAGGCCCGGCGCAGCAGGGCGGAGCGCTCATTCTCGTCGAAGGTGCGCATCGCCTCGATGGTGAGGCGGTCGACCTCGCGGTTGCAGTAGCGGCCGCGGTTGGTGAAGCCGCGGCCGGATTCGGGATCGAAGCACAGCAGCAGCGAATTCAGCGAGTTCGACATCTCGCCGGAATCGGCGCCCCAGCCGGCGAGGTAGGCCGAGAACGAGAAGGTGTTGCGCCGGGTGAAGAAGGTCGACGCGGTCGCGGCGTCGAGGCTCGTCTTCACGCCGATCCGGCTCCACATCTGGGCCACCGCCTGCGCGATCTTCTCGTCGTTGATGTAGCGGTCGTTCGGCGTGCCGAGCGTGATCTCGAAGCCGTTCGGGTAGCCGGCCTGGGCCAGGAGGTCCTTAGCCGCCTTCGGATCGTAGGCGACGACGGGGAAGTCCTTGGTCGTGCCGGCCAGCGGGAACGGCAGCAGCTCGCCCGCGCCCTGCGCCACCCCGCCCATCACCCGCTCGACGACGGCCTTGCGGTCGATCGCCTTGGACAAAGCCTCGCGCACGCGCCGGTCGAGCAGCGGGTTCTTGTCCGGCGGCGCAGCCTTGTCGGTGCCGCGGATCGTCGGCGTCTTCCAGCCCGGGCCGTCGAACTGGTCGAGGTGGATGTAGATGATGCGGTTCGACAGGCCCTTGGCGACGGTGAAGCCCGCCGCCTCGATCCGCGGCAGGTCCTGGATCGCCGGGTTCTCGATCAGGTCCGCGTCGCCGGCGAGCAGCGCCGCCACCCGCGGGCCGGTGGAGACGATCGGCTTCATCGTCACCGTGTCGAAGGCGGGCGCCGCGCCCCAGTAGGTCGGGTTCCGGGCCAGCACGACCTGGGTGCCGCGCACGTACTCCTTGAGCGCGTAGGGGCCGGTGCCGACGGCGATCTTCGGGTTGCCGAAATCGGTGGATTTCGGCGGCGTGCCCATGCCGGCGCACCCGCCCTTGGCGAAGGTGACCGGGCCGGGCGCGCCCGAGGCCTTGGCGCTGAGCATGCCGAGCGCGGTGATGTTGGTCGGCAGCAGCGGCAGCGGCTCGGCGGTCCTGATCACCACGGTCAGCGGATCGGGCGCGGTGACGCTCTCGAACGGCCGGACGAAGGTGGCGAAGGAGGAGGGCGAGTTCTCCACCAGCGGGATGCGGCAGAAGGTGTAGATCACGTCGTTGGCGGTGAACGGCGTGCCGTCCGAGAAGGTGACGTTCGGGCGCAGCCTGAACGTCCAGGTATGCGCGTCGTCGGCCGTCCAGGCGAGCGCCAGCGCGGGCAGCACCGTCATCGCGGGGTCGGTGGTGACCAGGCCCTCGAAGATGTGGCGCCGCAGCGCGTTGTTGGGGCCGAGGTTGTGGAAATGCGGGTCGATCGACGTGGCTTCCGCGGCGAGGCCGATGCGCAGGTCGCGCGCCGCGGCGCCCAGCGGCCCGCCCGCGGATGCCAGCGCCCATCCGCACAGGACGGCGCGCGAAAGGGTCCGGCACGGACGGCGGCGCGTCTCGATCATCGACGGTTCCGTGTAGAAGGAGGGGGCACGCGAGGGTGGCGCATCGACGGCGCGAGAGCATTTTCGAGCGAGGCGGCGTCCGGCTCGCGTGAAGACAATGCGATCCCGCACCCTGGATAGAGCCTGTTTCGTGATCCATCGATCACGGGACAGGCTCTAGCGTCAATCGTGCCAATCCTCGGGTCGGAGCGTTTTCAGGCGGGGCGGATGCCGTCTCGCGTGTGACGATGCGACCCCACAAGACGTGCGACCCGGTTTCGCGATCCGAGGATCATGGGCCAGGCTCGCGCCACACCGGTCAAGGACACGCGCAATGGGTATGAAGACGACGTTCGTGGTCCAGACCTTCGTGGTCAAGCGCAAGCGCCTGGTGCCCGGCGACCGCGAGGTGGCGCCGACCGAGAGCGGGGCGCTGAAGAAGGCGGAAGCCATGTCCGGGCGGATGCCCGGCACCGCGGCGCTGAAGGTGGTGGCCGACGACGAGACCGGCGAGCTGGAAAGCGCGACGATCCTGGCGAGCTTCGGCGAGGTGCCCGAGGACTTCGCGGAGAGCCTGCAGGGCGGCTGACGGCACCGGGAACGCGAAAGGCGGAGCGGGCCGCCCGGCCCGCTCCGCCTCGATCAGGGTCCGCGCGGCCTTCAGCGGCCGCTGGGCGCCGCGCCGCTGCCGGTGGTGCCGTTGCCGCTGCCGCTGCCGGCG
>NZ_VRUU01000145.1 GCF_008039875.1 Methylobacterium sp. WL119
CCGCGCCGGCTCCCGCGGCTCGGGCGCCTGCGGCCGCACGGTCGCCCGTACCGTCCCGACACGCCCGATTGTCCCGATCTGCATCATCGCCCGCATCTCCCGGCCCGGTCGGGGCCGGCGCTGCAAAGGTGGGGCCGATGTTAACGGTTCGTCAACCTTTTATCGGCACGCGCCTCTCCCCTCCCCCGCACCCAAGTCGGGCCTGCCCGACCTGGGCACACGGGGTGCGGATCTCGGGCAAGCCCGAGATCCGTCGGGGGCGGGAAGAGATCCCTACTTCTTCGCCAGCGCCTCGAGGCGCTCCTGCATCGCCAGCATCTGGCGCTTGAGGTCGTCGAGGTCGCTGCCGGCGGCGGCGGCGGCCGGCGCGGGCGGGGCGGCCTGCCCGGCATGGGTGCCGGCGTTCGTCACGCCGGGCGGGGTGAAGCCGGTGAACATCTTCATGGCGTCGCCGAAGAAGCCCATGTTGGCCCGCACCTGCTGCTCGATGGCGCTCTGGAACGCCGACGAGCCGAATCCGGTCGAGAACTTCTCGCGCAGGCCGTCCTTGTCACGCGCGAAGTTCGCCATCGAGAACTCGAGGAAGCTCGGCACCATCGTGCGCATGCTGTCGCCGTAGAAGCGGATCAGCTGGCGCAGGAACGCCACCGGCAGGAGGTTGTCGGCGCCGGCCTTGTTCTCCTGCTCGAAGATGATCTGCGTCAGCACCGAGCGGGTGATGTCGTCGCTGGTGCGCGCGTCGTAGACGACGAAGTCCTCGCCGTTCTGCACCATCGTCGAGAGGTCCTCGAGGGTGACGTAGGTCGAGGTTCCGGTGTGGTACAGGCGCCGGTTGGCGTACTTCTTGATGACGGTCTGTTGTGCCTTGACGCTGTCCGCCATCTCTGCGGCCTCTCCCCGATCGCGCGACGACCACGGCCGGGCCCCCGCCGCCGGGAGCCGCCCACGCGCCGATCTCGACCTTAAGGCTTTCAGCCGGCGACGAAAATAGCAATCTGGCGCCTTTTCCCGCGGAATAATGCTAATTCCCGGCGCGTCCCGGGTCGCCCGAGCGAGCAGCCGCCGCCCGCCGAGCGTCACGCCCGGCGGTTCAGCCTTCTTGACTTCGATCGAGCGAGGCCCTTCATCCGGGGGAACGGCATTTTCGAGCGCGCGATCTCCAAGACGCGCCGGCCGACCACGAGGAGAACGTTTCAGATGGCAAGCGAAGACATCGTCATCGTCGGCGCGGCGCGCACGGCGGTTGGTTCGTTCGGCGGCGCCTTCAACACGGTGCCCGCGCACGAGCTCGGCAAGGTGGCGATCAAGGCCGCCCTCGAGCGCGCCGGCGTCTCCCCCGACGACGTGGACGAGGTGATCTTCGGCCAGGTGCTCACCGCCGGCGCCGGCCAGAACCCCGCCCGCCAGGCCGCCATCGCCGCCGGCATCCCCGAGAAGGCCACCGCCTGGGGCGTCAACCAGGTCTGCGGCTCGGGCCTGCGCACCGTCGCCATCGGCATGCAGCAGATCGCCAACGGCGACGCCACCGTCATCGTCGCCGGCGGCCAGGAGTCGATGTCGCTCGCCCCCCACGCGCAGTACCTGCGCGGCGGCCAGAAGATGGGCGACGTCAAGCTCGTCGACACCATGATCAAGGACGGGCTCTGGGACGCCTTCAACGGCTACCACATGGGCACCACCGCCGAGAACGTGGCGCAGGCCTTCCAGCTCACCCGCGAGCAGCAGGACCAGTTCGCCACCCGCTCGCAGAACAAGGCTGAGGCCGCCCGCAAGGAGGGCCGCTTCAAGGAGGAGATCGCCCCGGTCACCGTCCAGGGCCGCAAGGGCGACGTGGTCGTCGACACCGACGAGTACATCCGCGACGGCGCGACGGTGGAGGCGATGGCCAAGCTGAAGCCGGCCTTCTCCAAGGACGGCACGGTGACGGCCGCCAACGCGTCCGGCCTCAACGACGGCGCCGCCGCGATCGTGCTGATGTCGGCCTCGGAAGCCGAGCGCCGCGGCATCACCCCGCTCGCCACGATCAAGTCCTGGGCCACCGCCGGCGTCGACCCCAAGGTCATGGGCACGGGCCCGATCCCGGCCTCGCGCAAGGCGCTCGACAAGGCCGGCTGGAAGCCCGCCGACCTCGACCTGATCGAGGCGAACGAGGCCTTCGCCGCCCAGGCGCTCGCGGTGAACAAGGACATGGGCTGGGACGACGCCAAGGTGAACGTCAACGGCGGCGCCATCGCCATCGGCCACCCGATCGGCGCGTCCGGCGCCCGCGTCCTCGTCACCCTGCTGCACGAGATGAAGCGCCGCGACGCCAAGAAGGGCCTCGCCACCCTGTGCATCGGCGGTGGCATGGGCGTCGCCATGTGCATCGAGCGCGCGTGAGCCACAGCTCTCCGGAGCCGAAAATCCGGCTTTAGGCCGGACGCAAAACATTTCGCGTGCGGACGCCATCCGCACGCGGCATGACGGCACCATCCGCGGGCCGGAGGCGACGCCCGTCGCACCCGGCCCGATCGCGACCGAGAACACGTTCAAGAAACTGGAACACGTTCAAGAAACTGGAGGAAACCATGGCTCAGCAACGCGTCGCCCTCGTCACCGGCGGCACCCGCGGCATCGGCGCGGCGATCTCGAAGGGCCTGGCGGCCAAGGGCTACAAGGTCGCCGCCAACTACGGCGGCAACGACGAGGCGGCTCAAAGCTTCAAGGCCGAGACCGGCATCCCGGTGTTCAAGTTCGACGTCGGCGACTTCGCCGCCTGCGAGGCCGGCATCAAGGCGGTCGAGGCCGAGGTCGGCCCCGTCGACGTGCTGGTGAACAACGCCGGCATCACCCGCGACGGCCTGTTCCACAAGATGACCTTCGAGAAGTGGCAGGCGGTCATCAAGACCAACCTCGACTCGGCCTTCACCGTGACCCGCCCGGTGATCGAGGGCATGCGCAACCGCGGCTTCGGGCGCATCATCCTGATCTCGTCGATCAACGGCCAGAAGGGCCAGATCGGCCAGGCCAACTACTCGGCCGCCAAGGCCGGCGTGATCGGCTTCGCCAAGGCGCTGGCCCAGGAGAGCGCCGCGAAGGGCATCACCGTCAACGTGATCGCGCCGGGCTACATCGCCACCGACATGGTGATGGCGGTGCCCGAGGACGTGCGCAACAAGATCATCTCGACGATCCCCGTCGGGCGGCTGGGCGAGGCCGAGGAGATCGCCCGCGCGGTCGAGTACCTCGCCGCCGAGGATTCGGGCTTCATCACCGGCTCGACCCTGACGATCAACGGCGCCCAGTACATCGCCTGAGCGACGGCGCGGGGGGCCGCCCGGGTCCCCCGCCCGGACCGGGTCCGCGGCCGCCCGACGCTTCCCGCCCCGGCATCGCCGGCGCGATCGGGCACCGCCGCCGGCTGCGGATGCGGCGGCGGGACGCAGGGGGGGGGGTTCTAGCCGGATCTGCCCGTCGCGGTGCCTATAGGCCAATGCACGCCGGCCGCTTTTTGCGCGCTCAACCCGCGATTGCTTTAATCGCTGGTGAGGAATCAGGCCCATGATGCGCGAAAGGGCGGATCGCGGGCGGCGAAGCACATCCATGAAGACGATCCTGGTCCTCACCGATCAGCCCGAGCGCGGCCGGAGGCTCGCCGGGCAGCTCCGACCGCTCGGCGAGCCGCTGGTGATCGACCTGCTGGATCCCTACCAGTCCCGGAACGCGCCCGACCTGTCCCAGGTGGTCGCCGTGGTCGGCGACGCCTCGCTGGCCCATTCGCAGCAGGTCTCGGGCCTGCACCGGTACATGCACCGGCTCGGCCCGGGGCGCGTCCCCTTCCTCTGCGTCCTCCACGAGGACACGCCCCGGGCGCACCTGCAGGCGCAGGCCCTCGGCGCGACCCGCACGCTCCGCGCCGACGCGGTGCTGCGCGAGCTCGTGCCGGCCCTGCGCGCCGTCGTGCCGGCGCCCTCGGTCGACGCGCCGGCGCCATCGCCCGCACCGGACGCCGCGCTTCCCTCCGCGCCCCCTTCCGCGCCCGACGGCGGCCGGACCGCGGTGCGGGCCGCCATCGCCGAGGCCGACACCGCGCTGACGCGGATCTTCGACCTCGGCCGCGCCGGCCGCGCCCCGGCCCCGGCGATGGCGGCGGCGGGCGCGGACCTCGTGGTCGGCGCCCTCAACAAGGCCGACATCCGCGGCTGGCTCGACGTGGTCTGGCGCTTCGACGACGCGACGCACCAGCACTGCCTGCTGGTGGCCGGCCTCGCGGCGGGCTTTGCCCGGCAGCTCGGCCTGCGCACGCAGGATTGCCGCGACCTGACCCAGGCCGCGCTGCTGCACGACCTCGGCAAGGCCCGCATCCCGCTGGCGATCCTCAACAAGCCGGCCCGCCTCGACGAGGCCGAGATGGCGGTGATGCGGACCCATCCGGTGCTGGGCATCGAGATGCTGCAGGGCCAGGACTACCCGGCGGCGATGCTCGCGGTCGTGCGCTCCCACCACGAGGCGCTCGACGGCTCGGGCTATCCGGACGGGCTGACCGCGCGGCAGATCCCCGACCTCGTGCGCCTGATCACGGTCTGCGACATCTACGGGGCGCTGATCGAGCGGCGGCCCTACAAGCGCCCGCTCTCGGGCGAGGCCGCCTACGACCTCCTCCGCGGCATGACCGGCAAGGTCGACCCGGATCTCGTCAACGCCTTCAAGCCGATTGCGGAAGCCGTCGGCAGCACCATCGCCAGCGCGAGCGCCGCCTAACGTCTCTGCCCCGGGCGAACCGATCGACGCGGATCGCGTCGGCTCGACCTGCACGATGCGTGAGTGCATTGGGCCGGCGAGGGAAGGCCCCGCGCCGCGTCCGGTCGCGCGACAGGCGGCGTGAGCCCGCGCGATCGCCCGACGGACAACGTCAGGCATGACGCTTGGCCCCGGCCACGCACAGGACGACCACGGCGGTGGCGAGCAGCATGCCCGGCGCCACGGGCTCGTGCAGCAGGAGGCCGGCCAGCGCCAGGCCGAGGAACGGCTGCAGCAGCTGGAGCTGGCCGACGCCGGCGATGCCGCCGAGCGCCAGCCCGCGATACCAGAACACGAAGCCGACGAGCATGCTGAACACCGAGACGTAGGCGAGCGCCGCCCAGGCCGGCCAGCCGACGTCCCACGCCTCCGGCAGGGTCGCGAGCGCCAGCGCGAGGGTGACGGGCAGCGACAGCACCAGCGCCCAGGAAATGACCTGCCAGCCGCCGAGCCGGCGCGACAGCGCGGCCCCCTCGGCGTAGCCGAGGCCGCAGAGCAGGATCGCGGCCAGCATCGACAGGTCGCCGGCGAGCGACCCGGCCCCGCCCTGCGCCAGGGCGAAGCCCGCGACCGCGAGGCCGCCGAGGCCGGAGAACAGCCAGAAGGCGGGCCTGGGCCGCTCGCCGCCGCGCAGCACGCCGAACACGGCCGTCGCCAGCGGCAGCAGGCCGAGGAAGACGATGGAATGGGCCGTCGTGACGTGCCGAAGCGCCAGCGCGGTGAGCAGCGGGAACCCGATCACCACGCCGAGCCCGACGATCGCCAGCGGGCCGAGGTCGCGCCGCAGCGGCCGCGGCGCGCGCAACGCCAGCAGCAGCCCCGCCCCGAGCAGCCCCGCGATCGCGGCGCGGGCCGCGGTGAGGAACAGCGGCGCGAAGCCGGCCACCGCCACCCGCGTCGCCGGCAGCGAGGCGCTGAAGATGAGGATGCCGAGGAGCCCGCTGCCCCAGCCCGCATGAGTCGCCCGGGCCGGGATCGTCGATGTCGAATTCGTCGGTTTGAGGATCGTCCGCATCGCGTTCGCCGTCCCGCCGGCCGCTCCGGCTGCGCCCGCGCCTTGACAACCACCGCCGCCCCATGCCGTCAAATGCCCGAAACCTCGCTTTTCATGCGAATCGGGCATGATGAACCCCGCCCATCTCGACCTGTTCCGCGCGGTGCTGCGCCATGGCGGCATGACGCGGGCGGCCGAGGCGCTCGGCATCGGACAGCCGCACGTGAGCCGCGCGGTCGCGCAGCTCGAGCGCGACCTCGGCTTCCCGCTGCTCCTGCGCGGGCACGGCAGCGCGGTGCCGACCGCGGAGGGCGAGGCCTTCGCCCGCGAGGTGGAGCGCACCTATGCCGGGCTCGACCACCTGCGCGAGGCCGCCCGCCGCATCCGCGAGATGGGCACCGGGCCGCTGCGCATCGCCTGCCAGCCGTCGCTCGTCGCCCGCCTGCTGCCGCGGGCGATCGGCCGCCTCCGGGCGGCGCATCCCGAAGCCCGGGTCGCGGTGCACGTGCCGGCGCCGGACACGATCTGGTCCTGGGCCGCCTCCGGCCAGTGCGATCTCGGCCTGGTGCGCCCGCGCTCCGGCCATGCGGGGGTGATCGCCGAGCCGTTCCTGACGGTCGACGCGGTCTGCGCCCTGCCCCGGCGCCATCCGCTGGCGGGCGGGCGCGCGATCACGGTCCAGGACCTCGCCGACGTGCCGCTGATCGCCGGCGCGCCCGGCGACTTCCAGCAGGCGGTGGAGGCGGCGTTCCGCGACGCCGGCCTGGCGCCGCGCTTCGGCCCGACGGCGCAGTACACCGCCGCCCGCTGCGGCCTCGTCGCCGAGGGTCTGGGGCTGGCCATCGTCGACCCGGTCGCCGCCCGCGACCTCGCCCTGCCGATCGTGCTGCGCCCCTTCCGCCCCCGCATGCCGATCGCGACCCTGCTGATCCGCCCGGCGAAGCCGCCGGGCCTCCTGGCGGAACGCCTGATCGGCTTCCTGCACGCGGCGCGCGACGCGGACGGCTTCTCGGCGGGGTGAGGGAGATGCGTGGTTCCGGGATGCCGTCCGACCGGGCCTGCCCCGCGCCAAAACCCCGTTGCCCTCGCCCGCGGGTCCGTGGGAGAGCGGAATCCCTTCCGCGATCACGGGTCTCGCGCGATCTCCTCCTCCTCCGCCACCCTCCTCGGCTGCGGCGCGATCCTGCTGTGGTCGCTGCTGGCGCTGTTCACCGCGGCGTCGGGGGCGGTGCCGCCGTTCCAGCTCGCGGCGATGACGTTCGCGCTCGGCGGCCTCGTCGGCTGCGCGAGCTGGCTGTCGCGCCGGGGCGGGATCGCCGCCGGCCTCGCGTCCCTGCGCCAGCCCTGGCCGGTCTGGGCGCTCGGGGTCGGCGGGCTGTTCGGCTACCACGCCCTGTACTTCGCCGCCCTGCGGCTGGCGCCGCCGGCCGAGGCCGGGCTGATCAACTATCTCTGGCCGCTGCTGATCGTGCTGTTCTCGGCGCGGCTCCCCGGCGCCGGCGGGCTGCGGCCCGGCCACCTCCTCGGCGCGGTGCTCGGGCTCGCCGGCGTGGTGGCGCTGTTCCTCGGCCGCGGCGACCTTCGCGGCGGCGCTGCGGGCTTCCTCTCGGACGCGGCCTTGCCGGGCTATGCGGCCTCGCTCGCCGCGGCCTTCGTCTGGGCGGGCTACTCGGTGCTGTCGCGCCGGGTCGGCGCGGTGCCGACGGATGCGGTCGCCGGCTTCTGCCTCGCCACCGCCGCGCTCAGCCTCGCCTGCCACCGCGCCTGGGAGGTGACGGCGTGGCCGGCGGGCGCGCTGCAATGGGGCGCCGTCGCGGCCCTCGGCCTCGGCCCGGTCGGGGCGGCGTTCTACCTGTGGGACATTGGCTGCAAGCGCGGCGACATCCGCCTGCTCGGCGTCGCGGCCTACGCCGCGCCGGTGCTCTCGACGCTGATCCTCGTCGCCGCGGGCTACGCCGCCGCGACCCCGGTGCTCGGCCTCGCCTGCGCGCTCATCGTCGCCGGGGCGCTCGTCGCGCTGCGGGCCTCGCGCCGCGGGGCGTGAGCGGAAGCGGCGTCGCGTCCGCATCGACGATCGGCGGCGCCGCCTTCCCTCTCCCGGCCCGCGGTGCGATGGGCGAGGGGATGCGCGGCCGTCGTCTCGGCGGCCCGGCCCGGACGCGCCCGGGTCACCGCGGCGTCGGGCGCCAGTCAGGCGGGGCCATCTCGAAGCCGGCGAAGTCGAAGGCGGGGGAGACCGTGCAGCCGACCAGCGTCCAGGCACCGAGGCTGGTCGCCGTCTGCCAATGGCCCTCGGGGACCACCAGCTGCGGCCGCTGCCCGCGCGCCAGGTCCGGGCCGAGATGGTGGGCGGCGGCGTCGTGGCCGTTCGGGCTCACGGTCAGCACCAGCGGCGCACCGGCGTGCCAGTGCCAGATCTCGGCGGCGTCGACGCGGTGCCAGGCCGAGACCTCGCCGACGTCGAGCAGGTAGTAGATCGCGCTGCCGACCGAGCGGCCCGCGACCAGGCTCGGATCGCGGAAGGTCTCGCGGTAATGCCCGCCCTCCGGGTGGGGCCGAAGCCCGAGCGCCGCGATCACCCCGGCCGCCGTCATCTCCGCCATGGTTCCTCGCATCCTTCGATCAGGCTCGGTCCGGGGACCGTGGTGGCACATTCAGCACGCGCTTGCCTCGGCCGAAAAGGCTGTCGCACCCGCGCCTCGTGCCGGCGAGGCGCGGATCCCCTCTCCCGTTCGGGAGAGGGACAGGGCGAGGGGACAGGTCTTTCCGGCGAGGTCGCACCCCTCACCCCAACCCTCTCCCGGACGGGAGAGGGGGCCGTCCCGCACCGCGAACGAGCCATCCGGGGCCGTCCTGCGGAGATGCGCGCACGACAACCCGCGTCAGGCGCGGGAAGAACGCGGCGAGCCTCCGCCAGAACCCCGCGCCTACTCGGCGATGGCGCCCTGCGGGACGTGGAAGCCGGGCGGGGCCTTCGGGGCCGCATCCTTGCGCGGCGCGGGTTTCGCCGGCCTCCGCGCGGCCGCTTTCGCCGGTTCCTGGCCGGCGCCGCTCGGGTCGGGCGCGCCGTCCGCCGGCCCGGCTTCCAGAGCGTTCCCCTTGGCGTTGCCCTTGGCGTTCCCCCTGCCCGCCCCCCTGCCCGCCCCTTGGCCGTTCCCCTTGGTCCCGCGTGCAACCACCGGCGGCGCGGCGACGGCGGGCGGGTCGATGCAGGCGCGGAAGGCGAGCGCGGCCAGCGGGGTGCCGTCCTCGGCGACGATCGGCAGCGGGTCGGGCAGGTCCGGCAGGCCGTTCTCCCAGCGGATCGGGGCGCCGAGCTGGGTTTCGAGGGCGGCGGGGGCGGGCCCGCGGCGCAGCGCCGTCAGGTCCGGCCCGTAGGCGGTGGCGGGCTTGGCCGCGATCACCACCTGCAGCACCTGGCTGGTTTCCGGCGTCAGCGGCCGCAGCGGGTTCGCGATGCTGGCGCGGCCGATCCGCGTCACCACCACGTCGAAGCCCTTGGCGCCCTCGAAGCGCGCCGCCCGCGCGCCGCAGGGTTGCAGCACCGCGAGGTCGGCGGCCGGCGTCGGCGGGGCCGGCTCGGGAGCGGGGGCAGGGG
>NZ_VRUU01000146.1 GCF_008039875.1 Methylobacterium sp. WL119
CCCCCATGCCCCTCCATCCCCACACTTGGTCGCCCGACCTGGTCGAGCGCGTCAAAGCGCTGTGGCTCGCCGGCGTGTCCGCCCGCTCCATCTCGGCCACGCTCGCCGCCGAGGGCATCGCCCGTAGCCACAGCTCGGTCATCGGCCGGATGCGGCGCGAGAACGTCAGCTTCCAGGGCCCCGGGGCCAGCAGGCCCCCCCTTGCACGTAAGCCCCACGAGGGCCCGCGGAAGGCCCCGAAGGCCCTCGTGGTTAAGGCGCCGCCGCCCCCGCCGAAGCCCGCGCCCCGCCCGGCCGCATCGGACGTTCTCCTGCCGGAGTCCCGCCGCGTCTCGATCCTCGACGTCCGAGACGGGGTCTGCCGCTGGATCGCCGGCGATCCCCGTCTGGACCCGACGGCCTGCGGGCACCCGGCCGATCTCGGCTCGCCCTACTGCCCGGCGCACCGGACCGTCGCGCCGAGGTCGCGCGAGGCCGCCTACGTCCCCGCTTTCCGGAAGGCCGCCTGATGAGCCGCATGAGCGACCGTGCCATCGACCTTCAGCACAACCACCAGGTGATGGAGCCGGACGACGAGGACGAGGCGCTGCCCCCGCACCTCGATCCGGACCGCCTCGCCGCTGAGCACCGCGCCCACGTCGAGGCGCTGCTCACCGACCTCGCCAAGCCGGAGTGATCCCCGTGCCCGAGCAGCCCCCCGCCGACGAGTTCATGACCCTCTGGGATTACGTCCCGGATCCTGGCCCGATGGTCCGCGATCCGATGTGGCGCCAGATCGCGCTGCAGGAGCTCACCCGGCCGGCCGACTGGACGCCGCCGGTCCCTCTGATCCGGGAGGCGGCCCCCCTGCCGCCGTGCGCCCGCCTGACGGCCCTCATCGACGACGCGGGCGTCGGGCGCCGGCGGCCCCGCGACGTAGCCATCGTCGAGGCCGCGATCGCGAGGAGCCTGCCGGCCGACGTGCCGACGTTCGTCTCGGCGGTTCTCTCGGTGCGCCGGGACGGCGAGGTCCTGGTCACGCGCGTGCGCCTGTTCGATGGGGGCGTCGTCGTCCTGAGAGTGGACGGGGGCCCCGAGCCCCACGTGCGTGGGTGGGATCCCGAGGGCGAGGACAGGCGCGCCTTCCACTACGTCGACGGCGCGTGGACGCGCGTCGAGAACGCCTGTGTCGGGGAGGTCATCTGATGGCGGGCGGGATCCTGACCGGTTCCGGTCTCGACGAGCTGGTGCGCCAGATCGAGGAGCTCCGGACGAGGCGCTACGAGGGGGCGTTCGACGAGGGCCTTGAGGCAGGTACGCCGCTGGGCGAGGCCGGTGCCTACGCTCAGATGGTCGCCGTCTGCGAGGACGTCCTCTGGCTCTACGGGGTGTACGGGGACGGCGAGCCGGTGGACGTGCTCGGCATCGATCGGATCGTGGAGGACCTCCCCAGGATCAGGGAGGGACGTCGGGCCCTCGTGATCCCCCGCGACCCGGAGACGCCCTGGCACGATGCGGGGGTCATCGTCCGCTACGGCCTGCGTGTCGACATGCTGGCGGCCGAGACGGGGCCCGAGGGGCAGCGCATGTGGCGCCTGCTGACACACGAGCAGACGTGGATCAAGTTCCGCGACGACGACGGGCGGACCCACTACATCCAGGTCCGCGGGCTCCCGCCGGTCCAGCAGGCCGCGCGGCACGCGTACGAGGCCGAGGTGCGCGAAGCGGAGGCGGTCGCGGCGGCGCTGAGGTCGGCGCGGCCACGCGGGCGGGTTGCCCGGTCGTACTTGGAACTCGACGCCGCTGTTGAGCCCCTTCTGCGCAAGCTGCTGGTGCTCGATCCGGACGCCCTCGTGGGGCACGCCCTCGTCAGGATCGGCGCGTTGCCGCCCGAGTTCCGCACGGCGCGGGTCGACGCGGCGGTCCCGACGCTCGCGGCGCACCACCGCCACGCCGGGTTCGACGTCGCGACGTGCTTGCACTGGCTCCGGGTGATCCGCCGCCGGGTGGCCGCGGTCGAGGCGGCGGGGCCCAAACCGCCCCCCTCCGACGATGCCGATGCCCTCGGTAGCCTCGCGTGGTGAGGCGCCGGATCCTCCCGGGCACGCGCCGAGGCTGCGCGTTCCACCGAACACCCTCCCGGGCACGCGCCGAGGCTGCGCGTTCCACCGAACACAAGGACACCTGACCATGGCCACCAAGAAGAAGCCCGCCCCGACCCCGTCCGCTCCCCTGTCGATCACGTTCGACATGAGCATCACCGAGGCCCACAGCCTCGATCGCTGCGTGATCAAGCATGGGCATCTGGTGACGGCCAGTCCGCCGTTCACGGCGAGGGATGACGGGGACTCCCACCTCTCCCGCGATCCGGAGGACGAGTTCCTGGGGGAGATCCTCGGCGTCGAGGAGGGGCGGCTCCTGCTCTTCCGCCGGCGGGACCCGGACGCATGCCCGGCCCATTTCGGATGGCGGCCGACCTTGGGGCGGCAGTACATCGTCTTTCGGTTTTCGGAATCCGACGACGGCGATGCGTCGGCGGAGCTCCTCGCGGACGATAGCGCCGAGGCCGTCGATGACGCGATGCGGCAGATCTACCGCCGGTACCGCCCGAACCGGACCTACACGCGGACGGCCGAAACGCTGGGACTTCGAGCATGTCCCAGTAACCATCCCCCGCCGTGTTAACCGCAGCCTCTATTTGCCGTTGCAGTCGAAGCCCCCTCGATTCAGAATCGCACCATGCTCAATTCGAAGCCCACATTCGTCCTTCACGCCGGCCCGTTCGACTTCTCGGACGGCGCCCGCGACGAGGCCTCCATGGCCGGTACGGACACGCTGATGTCGCTCGACGTCGCCGCGTGGGCCCCCGAGCTAGCGGACGCCCTGGGCTTCCCGACCTTCTCCACCGCGCAGCTGCGGGCCGCGACGCGTGCCCCGGATCCTCATCGACTGAAATCGATGCAGCCCGGACACGCGATCTACACGACCCGCCAATACCTGCTCGACTGGAGAAATACGTGGCTCGCCCCAAGCAACCCTCCCGCCTTGTCTTCGACCGGAAGCGACAGGTCTGGGCAATCGCAGACTTCATCGATGGCGAGCGCTACAAGCGCAGAACACGACACGGCCTTGCAGCTCGCGGCGCGGCTCAAGAGGAGCTCGCGCTCCACATCGCGGAGCAAGGGCGCCTAGCCCGAGAGCGGCTCATGGCCTCGCCGGATCACGACGACCCGGCGAATTCCAACCCCCGCCTGGTGTCCGTCGCCGCTTGCTTGACGTTCTACGGCGCCCGCATGGAGGGCACGAAGAATGCCGCCTTGGTCGGCCAGCACATCGTCCACCTACTTCGCATCCTGAGGGGCCTGACGCTGGCGCAGATCCGTGGATCGACGTGCCGCGACTACGTCGAGAAGCGGACGAGCGAGCGCTACACGAAGCCCGGCTGGAAGATCTCGAAGCCGATCTCGACGTCGACGGCCCGGCGCGAGCTCGGGACCCTGTCGGCCGCCATCAACGCCTGGCATCGGGAGTACAACCTCTCGTCGGTTCCGGTGCTCGAACTGCCCAAGGCCTCGAAGGGCCATCCGGACTGGCTGACCGAATCGGAGTTCGAGCGCCTCCTGAAGGCGGCCTCCGGGTTCCGCTGGTTCTCCTCAGACATCGCCACGCGCGAGCCGTACTGGCAGCCGATCGAGGGCCTGCGCCACGAGCCCGGCGACCAGCTGGTGCGGTTCCTCCAGATCGCGTTCTACTCGGGCACCCGGAGCGCGGCCGTCCTCGACCTGCGCTGGCGCAAGCACAAGGTCGCCGGGTACGTGGACTTCCCGACGGTGACGATGTTCCGCGAGGGCCCCGAGGCGCCGGCATCCCGCAAGACGCAGCCCCCGTGCCGGATCCACGATCGCCTGCTCCCGCTCCTCAAGGAGTGGCGCGAGGAGGACCTGGCGGCCGGCGTGTCGCGCGTCGTCCATCGGAACGGTGCCGCCGTGAAGCGGGTCAGCAAGGGGTTCAGGATGGCCGCGATCCGGGCCTGCCTGGACCGGCGCGACATCGACGGGACGCACCGCGTCACCGACCTGTCGGCCGGCCTCGCCGCCGACCTGCCCGAGGAGGAGGAGGGCTACCTCTCGGAGGAGGCCGAGGGCGACGCCGACGAGATGGGTTGGCCGACGCCGCACATCCTCCGGCACTCCAGGGCAACGATCATGCTCCGCGCCGGCGTGCCTCCGGTGGAGGTGAGCGAGTACCTCGGCATGTCGCTGGCCATGGTCCTCAAGGTCTACGGCCACACGTCGAGCGCCTACCAGAAGGCGGCTGCGGCGGCCTAACGCGGAGCTTTATTTTTTACAAGCACCCCTTGCTTTCGGCCCCGTTGCTTGTATATTTACAAGCAACGGGGAGACGGTCTCCCCGAGGGAACCGCACCGATGTCCAAACTCACCGCCGCCAACGTCGCCCACAACCAGGCCGTCGAGCACGCCCTGAACGAAATCATCACCCAGTCCGACCTCGACACCGCGCTCGCCGAGATCGCGGCCCTCTCCGCCCCCACCGAGACCGCCACGGTCGACCTCGACGACCTCGGCTCCGATGCGATCGCGGTGCTGGGCGACGGCTCGGTCCTCTGCTGGGGCAATGAGCACAGGATCAACGGCCGCACGTACCGCGACATCGTCGTCGCCGGCGGCGCCGAGGACGGCCATGGCGTCATGAACGCCGAGCTCCAGGCCGAGATCTGGGAGGACTCCCAGGTCTGCGCCGACTGAGGGCGCGGACCGGCCGGGGGATCGCCCCCCGGCCTCAGGCGAGAACCCTACCCCCCAGCACAGAGGATCCGGACATGGCCAGGATGGTGGACTTCGACAACGACGGCGTGGACTTCGACGACGGCCTGCGCCTGACGACCGAGGGCGAGTTCAGGTTCGACGGCAATTGGATCGTCCGGGTCGGCGTCTACCGCCGCTACCAGGGCGAGCGGGACTTCGAGCGCGAGGCGACCGTGCACGTGCGCACCGGCCTGACGGCCCGCACGATCGAGGCCTCCGTGCTGCGCAAGCGCGCCGAGCGCCGCCTCTCCGGCGACTGAGGCCCGCCCCTCGGGAGGGGTGTGAGACCTCCCGATCCCGGGCCTCAGGACCGAACCCAGCCCTTCCGGAAGGACCACACCCATGAAAGCTGTCATCCCCGCCATCGAGGCCGTGCTCGCCGCGTCCCCGTCCCGGGACGAGGACGCGACCGTCTACGCCATGTTCGGCGCCCTCGGCACGATCGACGCCGAGGGTCGGGCCGCCGCCAAACGCGCCTTCCCGGAGCACCCCGCCGTTGCCGCGATCCTCACGTTCGACTTCTGCACCTCCGACGACCACGCTACCGTCGCCGCCGCCCTGGAGCCGCACGCCGCCGCGGCACCGACGCTGCGCCAGTCGACCGAGGACGACGAGTGGACGGCCGCTGAGAGGGCCGTCTACGCCGCCAGGACCTTCGTCGGAGAGGTAGCTCGGATGACCGGCCACGGACGCGCCGGCCACGACCGCTGGGAGGCACGCGAGCACTTGATTGCGACTCTGCGAAACCTGCAGGTGCGCCATCTTGAGGAGGTCGCGTGCGATCTCATCGGCCAGTTCCCCGGGTACGACGTCCGCGGTCAGGGGTGGTGGGCGTGGGGCGCGCCGGGAGGCATGAGCATCCAAGTCCGCGTGGGTGGCAGGCCGATCCTCTCGCTCCCCGGAGACGTCACGCGCCGCGAGGTCGAGATGGCGATCCTCGGCTGGAAGGCCGGCAACGACCAGGGCCTGCACGAGGGCGCCGAGCGCATCCGCCGGGGGATCAAAAACCTCCTCGAAGTCGAGGCCGCCTGAAGCCTGCACCTCCACCGGCCCCCCATCACGGGGCGGCCGGTGTAGAATTGAAACGCCCGTCCTGCGCAGGAGCCCGCACCGTGTCCTTCGATTTCCCCAAGCCGATCCGCGAGGCCAAGGTCGACCTCTCGGGTTTGACCGAGGCTCAAATCCTCATCCGACGGGGCGTCATCAGCCTCGGCGAGCGAGCCTTCGGGCCGCGCTGGCAGAGCTTCTTCGCGACGGCGCTCTCGGAAGTTGCGGGCCGGCGCATCACCCAGGCGCAGGTGTCGCAGTGGATTTCGGGCTCCCGCCCCGTGCCCGATGCCCTGTTCGAGCCCACTCGGCGTCTCGCGATCCGAGCGGCCGAGGACCTGGAACGCCGCGCGGCCGAGATCCGGATGGAGTGGGCCCCGGCGGCGCCGGAGGAGGACAAAGCCGACCTCGCGACACTGGCCTGAGGGCGGGCCCTGCGTCGGAAGGACCAGGGACTAGACAAGCGTAGTCGAAAGTCGATATAGGGGGCTATGTCGACTTTCGAGGTACACCATGGCTGAGGACGTCCGGCTCTCCGACACGACCCTGCGCGCGCTCAAGTTCCTGCTCTCGGCTCCCCTTGAGGGGAGGTCGGGCGCGGAGATCAGCAAGTCCGCCCGCATCGGGTCGGGGACGATGTACCCCATGCTCGCCCGGCTGGAGACCGCCGGCTGGGTCGAGGGGAAGTGGGAGGAGGTGGAACCGAGCGAGGCCGGGAGGCCGAGGCGACGGTTCTACACGCTGACGATGGCAGGGCGCGCCCGGGCCCGTGCCGCGTTCGCCGAGTACCAGGTCGCGCCGGAAGGAGCCCTCGCATGGAACTCCTGATCGGGCTGCTCATGAACATCCTGGGCGCGGACCTCTACGACCGCTGCCCGAGGCTCGCCCGCTTCCTCATCCGCAAGGCGGCCGCCCGGCTGCCGGAGGGCAAGCGGGAGTCCTACGCCGAGGAGTGGTCATCGCACCTCGCCGACTGCGACACCAAGCTCGATCAGCTCCGGCATGCTCTCGGCTGCTGGTGGAGCGTCGGCGGGATCCTGAGGACCGAGCCGCAGCCAAAGCGGGCTTACAGCCTCGACGCGCTCATCCTCGGCTCCGGCCTCATGCTGGTCGGATCCACCGCGGAGGCGATCATGTCCGCGATGGCCGGCGCGCCCTGGCTGTACCTGGTGAGCTACCTGTTCCAGATCCTGCCGGGAGCCTTCGTCGTCGTCCTGGGGATCCGGATGCGTCTGAAGGATGGGCGGTACGTGTATATCTGACGCCCGGAGCGGGGTCCCGGAATGGCCCCGCAATTACGAAATCCGGCCCGCATGGCCGTGCATGGCGCTCGATCCAATCGAACGGCGTTGCATGGGAATTGACGGGCCGGACGCCGGTCCCTAGGAAAGTTGCGGCGGGGTGAGAGCCTTGCCAAGGTTGGGGTCGAGGGTTCGAATCCCTTCGCCCGCTCCAATTTACATAGCAGTACGAACGACTTAAGGGCTGCCTTCGGGCGGCCCTTGTCGTTTGCGCTGACCGGCGGAAGCAGGGCGGAAGCATTCCGCCTAATTTGCTGGTGAACGGAGACCGGCAGCGTAGGGGCGCGGCCGAACTCTTCGCGGTCAATCTCCTTGGCGAGCGCCAAGCTCTCGAATGGGCGCCGCGACATGCTCGCCGCCACGAAGATTGCTGGTGGCCTCGGCCTGCTACGGCGCAGCGCCGAGCGCTTGGTCGAAGCGATCTCCCTGGTTGATCGCCCCCGACATATGATGTGTAGGCGCCGAATACCGCTTTAGACACTCGTTGTCTTTGGAGCGAAGCGGAAGAGGCCAGACGCCGCGCGGGTGCCTCACGAGGTCGATCGCCGACGATATACTGTCTCGTATACGTGCTGCCTGAGGCCTTTTTGACCTAATTGCTCGCCAGCTAACCAAAGCGTTGCGTCGATGCAACATTCCCACAGCACCGCGCCCCACACCAAGATTCGGCGTTGATCGAGAAGATCGGCTGGCACACAGTGTTTTGGCACTGGGGGCATCGCAAAAGCGGGCCCGATGAGCCCGCACCAAAAAGCGGGCCGCAAAACAAAGTGTGACGCGATCGGCCCCGGCCCCGCGACCACACGATCCTCGGGTCTCGAAGCTTTTGGAGATATCTATGACGCTCTTGAAGAGCACCCTGCTCGCTTCGGCCGCCGGCTTCGCCGCCGTCGCCGGCGCCCAGGCTGCCGATTTGCCGGTCAAGAAGGCCGCCCCCATCGAGTACGTCCGCGTCTGCTCCGCCTACGGCGCCGGCTTCTTCTACATCCCCGGCACCGACACCTGCCTCCGCCTTTCGGGTCGCGCCCGCTTCGACGCTGCCTACCAGCCGTCGTACTCGCGTCAGAACGGTTCGAATAACGGTGACTCCACCGGCTACCGCACCCGCCTGCGCATCAACCTCGACGCCCGCACCCAGACCGCCTACGGCACCCTTCGCGCGTTCGTGCGCCTGGAAGCCGGCAGCGGCTCCGGCTATTCCGGTCTCGGCACCTCGGGCACGACTCAGCGCATCGGCAACGCCTACCCGGGTCTCGGCGTCGACAGCTTCGGCCGGCTGCAGCAGTACGTGAACGCCGACAAGGCCTTCATCCAGTTCGCGGGCTTCACCGCCGGTCGCGCCTCGTCGTTCTTCGACTTCTACGCTCACGACTTCGAGCTGGCCGGCGCCACCGCCGGCTCCGACGTGTCCTCGACCAACCTGCTGGCCTACACCGCAACGCTCGGCAACGGCTTCTCGGCGACGATCTCGGCCGAAGACCCAACCTTCCGCCGCTCGCCGATCTTCTCGCCGAGCAGCAACGCCGCTAACGTCACGCTCAACACGGCAGCGGCCGCGTTCGGGCAGACCAACTCGCCGATCCCGGTGTTCATCGGCTACACTGGAGCGAACCCGACCCGCTACAGCTTCGTTGATGGCATCGAGCGCAACCGGATGCCCGACTTCGTCGGCGCCCTGCGCTACGATGCGGCCTGGGGCTCCGCCCAGCTCACCGCCGCGGTGCACGAGCTGAACGTCGGCAACGTTGCCAACGGCGCCGGTACCGGTACGGGTACCAACGTCAGCATCCCCCACACCAGCAACGACTACGGCTACGCGGTCCAGGGCGGCGTGAAGGTCAACCTGCCGTTCATCTCCCCCGGCGATACCCTCTACCTGCAGGGCGCCTACGGCGTCGGCGC
>NZ_VRUU01000147.1 GCF_008039875.1 Methylobacterium sp. WL119
GGGGCCGGGCGCGGCGCAGGTCCGGCGGAAGGCCTCGAAGGCCGCCGCCGTCTCGTCCGCCTGCCAGCCGGGCAGGGCCGCGATCGCGACCGGCTCCAGCACGGCGTTGCCGACGCGCAGCGGCTCGGCGGCGCTCGCCGCGGCGGCCCCCGAAACGAGAGCGACCGCAGCGCGGAACGCTGCGGTCGGACGGGGCGGGTGTCGGGGCGGCATGGCTCTCGGGACGATGGCTGCGCGGGCGCCCTCAGGCCCCGGCTTCGGTCGCGACCAGCTGCCAGTTCGGGTCGCGGGTGCCCAGGGTGCGGGCGAAGGTCCAGACGTCGGGCACCTCGACCACGGCTTCGGCGCTGCCGTCCACCACGACGCCGTCGGCGTTGCGGGTGGCGGTGATGAGGTTGGAGAGGAACCGCACCGTGACCTGCGCGACGCGGTTCCGCACGTCGACGGCGACGATCTCGGCCTTGTCGATCGAGACGAAGGTGGTCTCCACCGTCTGGCGGTTCTTCTCGCGCTCGGCGATGGCGCGCTCGAACGCGTCGCCGACCTCGCGGGAGAGCAGGGATTTCAGGGTCTTCCGGTCGCCCTTGGCGAAGGCGATCATGATCGCCTCGTAGGCGCCCTTGGCGCCCTCGATGAAGGCGCGCGGCTCGAAGCCGGGCTCGGCCTGGACGATCGCCTCGAGGCCGCGGGCGACGGCCGAGCCGGGCTCGGCGATGCCGCGCCAGTCGCGCGCCTGGGCCTCGGCGGCGCGCTCGGGCTGGACCCGGTCGGCGCCGGGCAGGCGCACGACGTTGTCGCCGTCGCCGCGGCCGGGCTGGGGCTCGGTGCGGCTGCGGTCGACCGGCTTGAACGGGGCGCGCTCGGCGCCGGTCTTCTGCCCGAGGACCGAGCGCAGCCGCCAGATCACGAAGACGGCGAGCGCCAGGAAGATGATCGTCGTCACGTCGAAGCTGTCCTGCATCACCGATCCGATGGTGGCCGCCGTGGAGCGCGGGTCCCGGCCGCAGCCTTGGCCCGTGCGCGCGGCTCCGGGAAATCCGAGAGGGGTCGCACGATGGTCATGTCACGCCGCACGCATCCTCGAGCGGACGCGGCCGGGCTCTCGAGGAAACGCGCCGCGTCCCCCTTTGCATAGGGGGCAATGGGCATATGGGGCAATGCACCGGCCGGTTCCAGGCGACATCGCGGAGGATCGCCCCGGCCGCGTCGTCGCGACACGCGCCGCCGGGACCGGCCGCGGCGCGGGGTCCGCGCGCCGTCCGGCGCCTCGCTTGTCCGCATCGAACGGGCATGTTAGCGGCCTCGCCTCTGCCCACGACCGCACAGGCATGGCGGTCACCCGTAGCCATCGGCCCGCGGCCGGTGTTCGATCTTTCGAGAAGGATGACCCGCCATGGCCGATTCCCCCGCACCGAACGGCAACGGGCAGGCCGACGAGGCCCCCGCGATCAACGCGCTCGCGCAGTACACCAAGGACCTGTCCTTCGAGAACCCGAACGCGCCGCGCTCGCTCCAGCCCCAGGAGGGCCAGGGCCCGCAGATCAACATCCAGGTCAACGTCAACGCGCAGCAGCTCGCCGAGGCCGACTTCGAGGTCGAGCTGACGCTGGAGGGCGACGCCAAGATCAACGGCGACGTGCTGTTCGCCTTCGACCTGAAGTATGCCGGCGTGTTCCGCATGCGCAACATCCCGCAGGACCAGGTCCACCCGGCGGTGATGATTGAGTGCCCGCGCCTGCTGTTCCCGTTCGCCCGCCAGATCGTGGCCGAGGCCGTGCGCAACGGCGGCTTCCCGCCGCTCTACATCGACCCGATCGACTTCGTCGGCCTCTACCGCCAGAAGGCGATGGAAGCCCAGGGCGCCGGCGAGGCGACCGGCCCCCTCGCCTCCTGAGTTCCGCGGCCTCCCGCGTCTCGACGACAGCCCGGCCGCGCGCGCGGCCGGGCTGTTTCGTTTTCACGGGAAACACCGCATCCGGGCGGCTCGCTGAAAGCGATCCGCCGGCGCGGACAGCCCGGCCGGCACGCCCGGGGCGCGTTACAGGATCGCTTCGATGCCCTTGTGGCTCACCAGCGAGAGCAGCTTGAGCGAGGGACCGCCAGGCTTGGCGTCTCCCCGCTCCCACTTGCTCACCAGCGAGGTCGTCACGTTGAGAGCCTTGGCGAAGATCGCCTGGCTCATGTTGGCCTGTTCGCGGATCCGCCGGATGCTCTCGGGCGGCAGCGGCTCGATGGGCGTGAGGCACGAAACATCGAACCGGCGCAGCGTCGCCTTGTCGATCGCCCCGATGGCGTGAAGGTCGCTCGTGGCCTCGTGGATCGATTGAAGCAGATCGCTCCTATAGGTCCGTTTCGGGCTTCTCATCGGAGAGGTCCTTCCACCCCTGGGTTTCGGCAAGCGTCTCGAATCCGGCGTCGCCGACATCTGCGAGGATCTTCGCGAACGCGCGAAGGGTCGTCAGTTCGGCACCCTTGATGTTGGGTTGGACGTTCTTGGGAAAGATGTGCAGGACGACGCATCGCCGGTCCGTGACCAGGAAGAGGACGGCACGGAAATCGCCCTTTCGGCCGACGTGCTGCTTGTACAGGTGAGCGCCGATCTCGGCGTCCACCAGCCGGAGATTGGCCTTCTCGGCGGCCTTGGCGAGCGTGCCCGCGGCGATCTTGCCCTTGCAGGCCTGCTTCCATGCCGAGCGGGTCACGAAAAGTCTCATGACACCCCCGACATGGACCGAACCTCGATCCGTTCGGCGGCCTCTCAAGACCGGGAACGCAAGCGCTCGGTACCGACGCCCAAAGTATAGGAACGAATCCTACGGTTCAAGCCTCTCCCCGATCCCGGGGCAGCGCCGCCCTCGGTGCCGTGGAGACCCTCACCGCGCCACGCCGCGATAGGCGGCCGCCAGCGTGCGCAGCGCCGCGGCGGCGCGCGGGTCCGGCGCCTGCGCGTGCAGCACGATCCGGGTGAGCGGCAAGGCCGGCAGCCCGAACGCGGCGCCGACGTCCCGCGCGCCGGCGGGCGCGACGCTGGGGGCGAGCGCCGACACCGCGAGCCCGGCCGTCACCGCGGCGCCGACGGCGAGCACGCCGCCGCCGACGAAGATCTCGCTCCAGGGCAGGTCGGCCGCGTCGAGCGCGCGCAACGCCGCCGCCCGGACGTTGCAGGGGCCGGCGAGCGTCGCCATCGGCAGGGGCGCGCCGGGCTCGAACCGGAAGCCGGGGGCGGCGAACCACGCCAGCCGCTCCTCGGCCAGCACCGTGCCGCCCGCCTCGGCCGGGTCCTCGCTCCGGACGATCGCCGCGTCGACCTCGCCCGCATCGAACAGGCGCATCACGTCGCGCGACGGGGCGATCCGCACCTCGACGACGAGGCCGGACCCGGCGAGCCCGAGCCGGTGCAGCAGCGCCGGCAGGTCCGGGCCGGCGACGTGGTCGCTGATCCCGAGGACGAGCCGGGCGGGCGGCGCGGCAGCGAGGTCGGCCATCGCCCGCGCATGGGCCGCCAGCAGGTCGCGGGCGGCGGGCAGGAAGCGCTCGCCCCGCGCCGAGGCCCGGACGCTGCGCGGGGTGCGGTCGACGAGGCGGCAGCCGAGCCGGTCCTCGAGCCGCTTCAGCCGCAGGCTGATCCCGGCCTGCGAGGTCTCCAGCGCCGCGGCGGCGCGGGTGAAGCTCGCCAGGTCGACGGTGAGCACGAAGGCCTGGACGCTTTCGATGTCGAGCGGGCGGGTCAGCATCACATCGATCCGTTATGGCAGATATAGCGTCCGATATCTTGCCGTTATCATCGCGGACGGCAAGGGTGTCCCTCGACCGGACCCGAGGACCCCCGCCATGCCCCTGACCCGCATCTCCCTGCGCGCCGGCAAGAGCCCGGCCTACCACGCCGCCCTCGTCGCCGGCCTCTACGCGGCGATGCGCGAGGCCTTCGCGGTGCCCGAGAACGACCTGTTCACGGTGATCCACGAGCACGGCTCCTCCGCCTTCGCCTACGATCCCGGCTATCTCGGCATCGCGCGGGACGACGACCTCGTGATGATCCAGATCACCGCCAACGACACCCGCGACACCGCGCAGAAGCGGGCGCTCTACGCGGCGATCGCCCGCAACCTCGGGCGGGATCCGGGCGTGAAGCCGGGCAACGTGCTCGTGAACCTGGTGGAGGTCGCGCGCGAGAACTGGTCGTTCGGCGACGGGCTGATGCAGTACGGCCCGCCGGCGTGACGATCCGGCGCGGCAGGCCGCTTTGAGCCGGTCCGCCTCCCGGCGTGTTCCCGAGGAGGCGCCGCATCCCGCGGCCTCACCGATGGGAACGTCATGTCCGACACCGCCTCCCCGCGCCCCGAGCCGCCCTTCGCGGCCCGGCCGATCCCCTATCCCGGCCGCTCGTCCGAGATGCAGCCGCCGCCCGATCACGGCGAGCACAGCTACGTCGGCTCCGGCCAGCTCACCGGCAAGGTCGCGCTGATCACCGGGGGCGATTCCGGCATCGGCCGGGCGGTGGCGATCGCCTATGCCCGCGAGGGCGCCGACGTGGCGCTCGCCTATCTCGACGAGCACGACGACGCCAAGGACACCGCCGCCTGGATCGAGAAGGCCGGCCGGCGCGCGCTGCTCTTGCCGGGCGACGTCTCGGAGGCCGGCCATTGCGCCGCGCTGGTCGAGACGACGATCGCGGAGTTCGGCCGGCTCGACGTGTTCGTCAACAACGCCGCCGTGCAGGTGCTGGCCGACGACCTCGAGGGCATCGCGATCGCCGACTGGGACCGGCAATACGCGGTCAACGTCCACGCGATGTTCTACATCCTCAAGGCCGCCTCGCCGCACCTGAAGCCCGGCGCCTCGATCATCGCCACCTCCTCGGTCAACGCCAAGAACCCGGTCGAGCAGCAGCTCGCCTATTCCTCGACCAAGGCGGCGCTGTGCAACATGGTGGCGAACCTCGCCAAGATCCTGGGCAAGCGCGGCATCCGCGCCAACGCGGTGCTGCCGGGCCCGATCTGGACGCCGCTGATCCCGTCGACGATGTACACCAGCCAGGTCGAGAGCTTCGGCTCGATGACGCCGGCCGGGCGCCCCGGCCAGCCGGCCGAGCTCGCGCCCCCCTACGTGATGCTGGCCTCCGACGCAGCGAGCTACATCAACGGCGCGATGATCGCGGTGACGGGCGGCATGGTCACGATCTGAGGGCGGGTCTCGGCGCGCGGTCCGGGCGCCGTCGCCGGGCGCCCGGACCGCGAGCCGAGGGAGCCGGACGGCATCCGAGCCACGGCCTAAACCCGCCGTTAACCGAGATCAGCAATTTGTCGGATCGCTAGTGGCGTCGCTCGGGCTGTCCCTGCCGCCGCGCAAGGGTGGCAAATCATGCGGCTGATCATCGGCACACTGGTCGTCTTCGCCTGCGTCTTCGGCAGCTACGCGGCGATGGGCGGCCACCTGGAAGTGCTGTGGCAGCCGTTCGAGTTCGTCATCATCCTCGGCGCGGCGATCGGCGCCTTCATCATCGGCAACACCGGGCCGGTGCTCAAGGCCGTGCCCGCCATGCTGGCCACGCTCGTGAAGGGGCCGAAATACAATCAGCAAGCCTATGTCGAGCTGCTGGGCATGCAGTATTCGCTGTATCGGCTCGCGAAGCAGAAGGGCCTGATGGCGCTCGAGCCGCACATCGAGGAGCCGAGCGAGTCGGCGCTGTTCAACAGCTTCCCGACCTTCGCGGCGAACCACCACGCGGTCGAGTTCGTCTGCGACTACATGCGCATGGTGACGCTGGGCGCCAACAACGTCCACGAGATCGACGCCCTGATGGACGAGGAGCTGGAGACGCACCACCAGGAGCAGGAGCGGATCATCTCGGCCATGCAGTCGCTCGCCGACGGAACGCCGGCGCTCGGCATCGTCGCCGCCGTGCTCGGCGTGATCAAGACCATGGGGGCGATCAAGGAGCCGCCGGAGGTACTGGGGCATCTGATCGGCGGCGCGCTCGTCGGCACCTTCTTCGGCGTGTTCGTCGCCTACGGCTTCTTCGGGCCGATGGCGCAGTCGCTCAAGAGCCTCTTCGAGGCCGAATCCAAGTACTACGTCTCGCTCAAGGCGGGCCTCCTCGCCCACATCGCCGGCCAGCCGCCGGTGATGGCGGTCGAGTTCGCCCGCAAGGCCCTGATGAGCGACGTCCGCCCGACCTTCAACGAAGTGGAAGCGGCGACCGCCGCCCTGCCCGCCTAGTTCCGACCCCACCTCGCGCAGGGACTCGACGGCCATGGCCCTCCAGCCGATCATCATCAAGAAGGTCAAGAAGGCCGCGCATGCCCACCACGGCGGGGCCTGGAAGATCGCCTATGCGGACTTCGTCACCGCCATGATGGCGTTCTTCCTGCTGATGTGGCTGATCAGCATGACGACGCAGGAGCAGAAGATCGGCCTGGCGGAATACTTCGCGCCGGCGGCTTCGAGCCCTGCGACCAGCGGCGCCGGCGGCTTGCTGTACGGCACCTCCCTCGACACCTCGGGCAACAAGCCGTCCAAGCCCCGCGAGGCGGCGACGGGCTCCGCCCAGCAGGAGGATGCGGTGCGCGCGAGCAGCCCGGGCAGCGCCAGCGATCTCGAGGCGAGCCGGCGGGCCGCCAGCGTTCCGGCCAACTACAGCGCCATCGCCAGCCTCCGGCAGGCGCTCCAGAAGCTGCCCGAGATCGCCGAATTGTCGCGCAACATCGTGTTCGAGACGACCAAGGAGGGCGTGAACGTCTCCCTCGTGGACGACGACGGCCGCTCGATGTTCCGCGAGGGCTCCGTCGAGCCCTACGAGCGCACCCGCCGCGTGCTGGAGGCGCTCGCGCCCGCCCTGCGCAAGCTGCCCAACCGCCTGTCCATCACCGGCCACACGGCCGCCGCGCGCCCGGGCTCGACGCGGGCCGGCGAGCCCTGGACCCTCACCGCCGGGCGGGCGCTCGCCGTGCGCGAGGTCCTGGCCGGTGCCGGGGTGCCCAACGACAACTTCGCGTCCGTGGTGGGACGCGCCGACACCGAGCCGGTCTTCCCCGACAATCCCTACATCGCGCCGAACCGGCGGGTGACGATCACCCTGCTCAACGGGAGCCCGCCGGTGCCCCCGAACGTTCTCCGCTGACGACGGGGCGCCCGGCGCCCTCCGAGGCCGCAGCGTCTTCCCGCGCGCCGCTTTCCGCCCCGAGCGGACCGCTTGCGCCGCCTGAGCACCGCGACTCCGCCCGATCCGATCGTACCTTGACCGCGGGACCGGACCGGGCCACGCCCTGCGCCGCTCCCGCGTGCACCCAAGGACGGCATGGCCCCGACCACCCACCTCGCCCTGATCAACGTCTTCATCGGCGACATCCAGGGCGGCTTGGGACCGTTCCTCGGCACGTGGCTGGCCGAGGCCGGATCGTGGAGCCCGGCCCGCGTCGGCCTCGTCACCACCCTGGTCGGGTTCGGCACGCTGCTGCTCTCCGGCCCGTTCGGCGCGCTGGTCGACCGGGTCGGGCGGCCGCGGCTGCTGATCGCCGCGGCCTGCACCGCAATCCTCGCCGGCACGCTGCTGCTGCTGCCGGCCCGCGCCTTCGCCTTCGTGTTCACGGCGCAGCTGCTGGCGGCGGCCGGCGGCACGCTGCTGCTGCCGGCGGTGACCGCGCTGACCCTCGGGATCGTCGGCAAGGACCGGTTCCCGGGCCAGCAGGGGCGCAATCAGGCCTTCAACCACGTCGGCATCCTGATCGCCGCCGGCGCCATCACGCTGGGCACCGCCCGGTTCGGGTCGGCGATCGCCTTCTGGGTGCTCGGCCTGATGGCGGTGCTGGCGATCGCCGCTGCGCTGACCACCCCGGCCTCGGCCTGGAGCCAGCGCCGCGCGGTCGGCTGGACGGAGCCCGGTGGGGAAGACGGAGCGGAGGAGGCGCCGCAGCGGGCCGGCATCCGCGCCGTGCTCGGCGACCGCCGGCTGCTGGTGCTCGCCTGCGCGCTGACGCTGTTCAACCTCGGCAGCGGCGGCATGCTCTCGCTGCTCGGCCAGAAGCTCGTCGCCACCGCCGTCAGCGCGACGCACTGGACCGCGATCTACGTGATGGTGGCCCAGCTCACGATGGTGCCGGTGGCGCTGTTTTCCGGCTCGCTCGCCGACCGGCGCGGCCGGCGCAAGCTGCTGCTGGCGGCCTTCGCGGTGCTGCCGGTGCGCGCCGCGCTCTCGGCCTTCGTCGACGACCCGACCTGGCTGATCGCGGCCGAGATCCTCGACGGCGTCGCCTCCGGCATCGTCGGCGTGGCGGTGCCGGTGGTGGTCGCCGACCTGACCTGGGGCTCGGGCCGGACGCAGACGGCGCTCGGCACCGTCAACGCGGTGCAGGGCATCGGCGGCGCGCTCTCGGCCTGGTACGGCGGCCTCGCCTTCGGCCTGCTCGGCTGGACCGGCGCGTTCCTGGCGCTCGGCGCGCCGGCGCTGGCGGCGCTCGCCCTGGTGATCTGGTTCGACGCGACGCCCGAGCCCGGCCGGCGCTCGCGGCGGCGCCAGGCCCGCACCCTGCACCCCGCGACGTGATCCCGGAACTGCGGGATCGCGCGCGGGTTCACGCTCGCGCATCGGGTGGCACGAAACGTGACGCGCCGGGGCGCGACAGGCCCCGTGTCGGCCGGTCGCATCGCCCCGACGCGCGGCCGCCGGCACCTTACCCCCTCCCCTCCTTGCC
>NZ_VRUU01000148.1 GCF_008039875.1 Methylobacterium sp. WL119
GCGCGCGGCCGACATCAGCGCGTCGCCGGCGACCCCGCCGAGCCCGGTCGGCAGCGGCCAGCGGGCGGTCGGCGGCAGGGCGCTGGCCACCGCGCTCGCGGCGCAGAAGCCGATGATCCACAGGGCGATGCGCATGCCGCCGTTCGGCAGGTCGCGCTCGCGCATCAGCCGGACGCCCCACAGCGCCGGCGGCAGCACGAAGGCGAGCGCGCCGAGCCCGAGGATCTGCATGGCGAGATCCGAGACCACCGCCCCGGGCTGGCCGAGCACGTTGTGCGCGACGTGGTCGGTGGCGTGGTTGAGGCTCGGGTCGTCGATCGACCACGTCGCGAGGGCGACCGTCAGCGCGATCGCGCCCGTGAACAGGACGAGCCCACCGAGTTCCGTCAGCCGCCGCGCCAGGAACGGGCGCAGCGTGTCGACGAAGGTATCGTAGGGCGACGCGGAGCGGCGAAGCGAGCGCATGCGGGACCGGACGCGAAAGGAGACTCTGCCCCGGAGGCTAGGCGCCTTACGTTAACGCGCATTTAAGGTTGAAAAATCCTTCACGTCCCGGGCTTTGCCCTTGCGAGGACGGCCCGGATCGGAAACGCTTCCCTTTCCCCCCGGCCGGGCCTCCGGGCCGCCTGGGAAGACCGACGATGCTTGCCCCCGCCGAGTTCGACGCCCTGGTCGACCTGATCTACGAAGCCGCCGTCGTGCCCGAGATCTGGCCGGAGGTGCTCGACCGGATCGCCGCCGCGACGGGGTCCGTCGGGGCCATCATCCTCGCCGAGGGGCGGCACGGCCCCCGGTGGCGCGCCACCGGCGCCCTCCTGACGCACCTGCCGGAGGCGATCGCCACCGGCCTGATGGCGGTGAACCCGCGCCCGGGCCGCGCGCTGGCGCTCGGCCATTCGGGCTTCGTCCACGACCTCGACCTGTTCACCCATGCGGAGATGGACGCGGACCCGATGTACGGGTTCCTGCGGGCCCGCGGCCTCGGCTGGTGCACCGGCGTTGCCATCCCGACGGTGGGGGAGGATGCCGTGATCTTCTCCTGGGAACGGGCCTTCGCGGCGGGGCCGTTCACGCCGGAGACCGTGCGCGCCCTCGATCCCCTGCGCGCGCACCTCGCCCGCGCCGGGCTGATCGCCGCCCGCCTCGGGCTGGCGCAGGCCCGCAGCGTCGTCTCGGCCCTCGACCTGCTCGGCCTGCCGGCCGCGGTCCTGTCACCGGGGAACCGGGTGATCGCCGCCAACGGCCTGTTCGCCGGCCTCGTGCCCTCCGTCGCCCAGGATCGGTCCGATCGCGTCCACCTGACGGACCCGCGCGCGGACGGCCTCCTCGTGCGCGCGCTCGCGGCGCCGGTGCAGGCCGGCGACCCGAACACCGTCGCCTCCATCCCGATCGCGGCGCGGGCCGATCGCGGTGCGATGATCGCCCACCTCGTGCCGGTGCGCGGGGCCGCCCGCGACGTGTTCGCCGCCGCGGCGACGATCCTCGTCGTGGCGGATCTCCGGCAGGGCCGGGCTCTTCCGGCGGAGCTGATGCAGGGATTGTTCGACCTCACCCCCGCCGAGGCGCGCGTCGCCCGCGGGCTGACGAACGGGCACACGGTCGGCACGCTGGCCGACGTGCACGGCGTCTCGTCGGCGACCATTCGCACGCAGCTGAAGGCGATCTTCGCCAAGACCGGCACCGCCCGCCAGGCCGACCTCGTCGCGATGCTCACCGGCGCGGCGATCGGGCGCGACCCGACCTGACCTTCGGGATCCCGCGGAACGCGCGCGCGGTGGTGCAAAACGCGTTTCGATATGGCAGACCGTCATCATGAAGATCGACGGCCGCCCCTACAGGACTATCTTCCCCGACGCGGACGGCGTCAGCGTCCAGGTGATCGACCAGACCCGCCTGCCCTTCGCCTTCGAGCTGCAGCGGCTGGCGAGCCTCGACGACGCCGCGCGCGCGATCCGCACCATGGTGGTGCGCGGCGCGCCGCTGATCGGCGTGACCGCCGCCTACGGCCTGGCCTTCGCGATGCGCGAGGATGCTTCGAATGCCGGCCTCGACCACGCGGTGGCGGCGCTGGCCGCGACCCGCCCGACGGCGATCAACCTGCGCTGGGCGCTCGACCGGGTCGCGGGGAACCTGCGCCAGGTCCAGGCGCCCGAGCGATTCGCCCGCGCCTTCGCCGAGGCCGGCCGCATCGCCGAGGAGGACGTGGCGAGCTGCCGCGCCATCGGCAACCACGGCGTCGGCCTGATCGCCGAGATCGCGCGGCGGACCGGCCGGACGGTCAACGTCCTGACCCATTGCAACGCCGGCTGGCTCGCCACCGTCGACTGGGGCACGGCGCTGGCGCCGATCTACGTCGCGCACGAGGCCGGCGTGCCGGTCCACGTGATCGTCGACGAGACCCGGCCCCGCAACCAGGGCGCGGCGCTCACCGCGTTCGAGCTCAACGGCCACGGGGTGCCGCACACCGTCGTCGCCGACAACGCCGGCGGCCACCTGATGCAGCACGGGCAGGTCGATCTCTGCATCGTCGGCTCGGACCGCACCACCGCGTCGGGCGACGTCTGCAACAAGATCGGCACCTACCTGAAGGCCCTCGCCGCCCACGACAACGGCATCCCGTTCTACGTGGCGCTCCCGTTCTCGACGATCGACTGGACCCTGCAGGACGGCGTTGCCGAGATCCCGATCGAGGAGCGCGACGCACGCGAGGTCACCCATCTCACCGGGCGGCTCGAGGATGGCGGCTTCGCCACGATCCAGGTGGTCTCGCCGGGCAGCCCGGTCGCCAACCCGGCCTTCGACGTCACCCCCGGCCGCCTCGTCACCGGCCTGATCACCGAGCGCGGCATCGCGCGGGCCGACGCCGAGGGCCTGCTCGGCCTCTATCCCGAGCGCCGCCGCGCCGCCTGAGCGGCGACCCGTCGACGAGCGCGCCCATGGCTTCGCCCCTCGCCTGCCAGCGGCACCTGTTCGAGATGCCGGCGGAGGTCGCCTACCTCGATGCCGCCGCCTGGACGCCGCTTCCGCGCAGCGTGCGCGAGGCGGGCGAGGCCGGCATGCGGGTGAAGAGCCTGCCCTGGGCCCATCCACGCTCCGAGGTGCCGCCCTGGACCGAGCGGGCGCGCTGCGCGGCGGCGGCCCTGATCGGCGCTCCGGCGGACGCCGTCGCCGTCGTCGGCTCGGTCGCCGACGCCATCGCGATCGCGGCGCGGGCGATCGCACCGGTGCCGGGCGGGCGCATCCTGCGCGTCGCCGAGGAGTTTCCGTCGCTCTGCCTGGCCTTCGACCGCCTCGCCGCGGAGGCCGGCATGGTGGTCGAGGCGGTGCCGCGCCCGGACGCCGGCGACTGGACGGCGGCGCTCCTCGAAGCGATCGCCCGCCCCGGTGCGCCGCCGCTCGCGGTCGCGACCGTCACGCCGCTGCACTGGGCGGACGGGACAATCATCGACCTCGACCGTCTCGCTCCGGCCGTCCGCGCGGCCGGCGCTGCCCTGGTGGTGGACGCGACCCAGGCGGTCGGCGCGATGCCGATCGACGTGGCTCGGCTGAAGCCCGATTTCCTGGCCTTCCCGACCTACAAGTGGGTGCTCGGCCCCTACAGCCTCGCCTTCCTCTACGCGGCACCGCATCGGCAGGAGGGACGGCCCCTCGCCGAGCATGCCGGGAACCGCCCGCCGGTCATGGGCGCACGCCGCTACGACCGCGGCGAATGCCACGATCCGGTCGGCCTGCCGATGGCGGCCACGGGCCTGGAACTCGTGGCGGGCTGGGGCGTGCCGGCGATCGAAGGCCGGCTCCGGGACTTGACCGACCGCCTCGCCGAAGGCGTGCAGGCCCTCGGCCTCGCGGTGCCGCTGCGCGCGCTGCGCAGCCCGCACATCCTGGGCGTCACGGTGCCGGGTGCCGCCGCCGAGGATCTCGTCGCGCAGCTGCGAAGGCGGAACGTATTCGTCAGCGCCCGGCTCGGCCGCCTGCGGATCAGCCCGCACGTCTTTGTCGACGAGGCCGACCTGTCCCGCATCCTGGCGGCGCTGGAGGCGGTGATGCCCGGTCGCGGCTAGAAATCGGCCCGCGGTCGGGCGGGAATGTCAGCGCCCGGGGCCCGTCGACCCGGCGGTGGCGAGGTTGCGGCGGGTCTCGGCCTGGCCGCTGACGTCGCCGAAATACTTGGTCGAATCGCCGAGCTGCACCGAAGGCTGGCAGTACGGCGTGCAGGAATACGAGTTCCGCTCCTCGGCGCCGCGCTGGATGGTGATCACCGAAGCCTGCGAGGCTTCCACCCGGATCGTCGTCTCGGCCAGCATCGCGCCGGCGGCGTCGAGGGCGATCAGGTTGGTCGCGCCGAAGCTCTTGCCGGTCAGCACCAGCACGCCGTTCTTCTGCAGCGTGACGTCGGCGATGATCGGGTTGCCGACGATCACCGTCTGCGTGCGCTCGGGCAGGCGCATGACCTTGGCGTTGTCGACCATCACCGTGACGACGGGCAGGGTTTCCGCCCGCAGCGCGGGGGCCGTCGCGAAGGCGAGCGCGACGGCGAGGGCGACGCCCGGCAGGCGCTTGGCCGAGCGGGCACGGGACGGGCGGTGGGGCTGGGTGAGGCGCATCGGCTGCTGAGACTCATCAATACGCTGGAGGCGCGTCGCGCGGGCGTGGTGCCTGCAGAGCGGTGCGACGCGCCGAGGCGCGCATCCCGTTCGCCTCCAGGCAACACCTTATTGGTGAAGGAACCGCTAAGCCGGCGCCGTGGCGGAGCGCCGAAGACTTGACGCTTTCTTCACCATGCGGGCGGTCGTGCCTCGATTTAGCGCTTTCGCGGACCGACTTAACCGAATGGCAAGGCGGGTTCGGCATCCTCCATCTGCCGCCGATCGAAACAACAGATCTTCGACGGTTACCTCGCAAGTGTTTCGACCAAGGATTGAAGCCATGAAGACCATGTTCAAGAACTTCGCTTCGGACGAGTCCGGCGCCACCGCGATCGAATACGGCATGATCGCCGCCCTCGTCGCCGTGGTCATCATTGGCACGCTGTCGACCCTGGGCTCCAAGCTGAAGAATACCTTCACGAGCGTCTCGAACCAGCTCGTCCAGTAGTTCGGCTTCGCGTCCATCGGAAACGGCGCAGTCGGCGGCAACGTCCCGCTCTCCCGGCCCTCCCACGGGAGGCGGCCAGGGGATCGGGGCTCGGGCCGACGGACCGTCACGGCGGACACGGGCCGTAAGTCGGGGTGCGGTGCTTCCCTCGCGGGCGCGCATGCCCTGCCCCGCCGCGGGCCAAAGCCGATCCCGCCCCCGCGGGATCGGCTTCGCGTCGTCCGCGATCTCGGGCCCGTGCGTCCGGGCGCGGCCTGGATCGGAATTTGCGGTTTCTTCACGCCCGCGCCCGACACTCGCGACTTGGACACCCCATCGACGGTCGAATCGACCGCGATCGCAAGGATGATGGCAACGGTCATGGCAAGCGTGATGGCTAGCACCGGTCTGGCGAGCTTCGGCCTCCTGATCGTCTTCCCGTTCTTCATGGCCTACGCCGCGGCGAGCGACCTTCTCACGATGTTGATCCCGAACCGGATCTCGCTGGCCCTCATCGCCGGCTTCTGCGTGGTCGCCGCCACCGGCCTGTTCAGCCTTCCCGAGATCGGGATGCATCTCGCGGCCGGCGCGCTGGTGCTCGCCGTCACCTTCACCCTGTTCTCGCTGGGCAAGATCGGCGGCGGCGACGCCAAGCTCGCGGCTTCGACCGCGCTCTGGATCGGGTTCGACCAGCTTCTCGACTACCTGCTCGTCGCCTCGATCCTTGGTGGAGCGCTGACGCTGGCGATCCTCCTGGCACGCAGCCATCCCCTGCCCTCCGTCGTCGCCCGCCTGCCCTTCGCGCTGCACCTGCACGACGCGAAGACCGGCATCCCCTACGGCATCGCGCTCGCAGCCTCCGCGCTGGTGATCCTGCCCGAGACCCTGGTCTGGACCCGCGCCCTCGGCGGCTGAGCCCCGAACCGAGCTGCCAGCGGCACCGACTGACGATGAAGATCGGCGCGACGGGCGGACGACCGCGTTAGGCGGCCGGAACCGCGTCATTCACCGTGCCGTCCGGTCAGACCGTCCTCGGACAGCGGACGAAACGCGATGGTCATGCCTTCTTAACCCTAATTTGAGGAATTCGGCCCTAACGTCGGTCAACGGGCGGCAACCCTGCCGTTCCATGCTTTGGCCCGACGATGAAACCAGCGCGTCTTGCCGTCCTCGCCATCGCCCTCGTCGCGGGCGGTGGAGCGGCTTTCCTGATGAGCGGCGGCGATCCGCCGCCCCCGCCCGTCGTCAGGGTCGAGGCGCCCGCGCCGCCGACGACCGAGGTGCTGGTCGCGGCTGCCGAGCTGCCCATGGGTCAGGTGCTCCAGGTCGCCGACCTGCGCTGGCAGAAATGGCCCGACGACGCGCTGACCCCCGGCTACATCACCCGCAAGGACGTGCCGAAGGCGCTGGAGGAGACGGCCGGCGCGACGATCCGCTCGGCCTTCCTGGCCGGCGAGCCGATCCGCCCGCAGAAGCTCGTGCGGCCCGACAGCGGCTTCATGGCCGCGATCCTGCCCTCCGGGATGCGCGCCGTCGCGATCGTCACCGACAGCCGCGGCACCAACTCGGCCGGCGGCTTCATCCTGCCCAACGACCGGGTGGACGTGATTCGCACCTTCCGCGACGAGGACAATTCCAAGGCGACCGGCAGCGACGTGCAGGTCTCTCAGACCATCCTCACCGACGTGCGCGTGCTCGCGGTCGGCCAGCTGATCCAGGAGAAGAACGGCACCAACGTCGTCACCGGCGAGACCGCGACCCTCGCCCTGACCCCCGGCCAGGCCGAGAAGATCACGCTGGCCCAGAAGGTCGGCTCCCTCTCCCTCGCCCTGCGCAGCCTGGCCGATTCCGGCCGCCCGCCGGAAGCCGAGGCCGCGCCTCAGGAGGCGGCCCTGACGGTGATGCGCTTCGGCGTCAGCCGGCAGCAGACCCGGTGAGCCCCCCGATGCCCGAACCGCACGACGAGGTGCAGCCGATGACGGATTCCGGACCGACGCTCGCCGGCCA
Source organism: Methylobacterium sp. WL119 (assembly GCF_008039875.1). Taxonomy (GTDB): domain Bacteria; phylum Pseudomonadota; class Alphaproteobacteria; order Rhizobiales; family Beijerinckiaceae; genus Methylobacterium. The sequence goes on from NZ_VRUU01000148.1 coordinate 7,081, forward strand.
TCCCGCGAGCCCCCTCACCCATCCTCTGGCGAGCCCGCTCGCCGGCCTGCTCGCCCTGCTGACGGCCTTCGGAACCGCTCCGGCGGCGGCGCAGGAGCGCGCGGTGCTTGGGCCCGCCCCGGTCCTGTCCGTCGGGCAGGCGGAGGCGAGCACGACCCGCAAGATCGAGCTGACCGCGGGCCGCTCCGTGATCGTCGACCTGCCGCGCGACGCCAAGGAGGTGTTCGTGGCCAACCCGGCGGTGGCCAACGCGGTGGTGCGCTCGACCCGCAAGGTCTTCGTCATCGGCATGGCCGACGGCGCGACCTCGATCTTCATCCTCGACGCGGAAGGCCGCCAGATCGCGGCGCTCGACGTGACGGTGGCGCGCGACCTCAAGCTTGGGGCGCTGCGCCAGCTCCTGGGCCAGAGCATTCCCGGCGGCCGCTTCGACGTGCGCGTCACCGGCGATTCGATCCTGCTGTCCGGCTCGGTCGGCTCCTCGTCCGAGGCGCAGCAGGCGATCGACATCGCCAACGCCTTCGTCGGCGTGTCCGGCGGCGCCGCCGGCGGTGGCGGCGCCGGAGCCCGCGGCGCGGTGATCAACAACCTGACGATCCGCAACAAGGACCAGGTGATGCTGCGCGTCACCGTGGTCGAGGTCGCGCGCACCGTCCTCAAGCAGTTCGGGATCAACCTCAGCGGCAGCTGGTCGGGGCTCAACCTCGCCAACGTGACGCCGCTCTCGCTCTCGGGCGGCCAGTTCCCGGCCGGGAACCTGCTCTCGGGCACGATCAACGGCACCGGCGGCGCGAGCATCACGGCGACGCTGCGTGCGTTCGAGCAGGCCGGCGTCTCGCGCGTTCTCGCCGAGCCGACGCTCACCGCGATCTCGGGCGAGTCGGCGAACTTCACCGCCGGCGGCGAGCTGCCGGTCCCGTCGAGCCAGAGCTGCACGCCGAGCCTCGTCGCGGGGACCCAGCCGACGTGCGTCGTCGGCATCTCCTTCAAGCCCTACGGCGTCACCCTCAACTTCACGCCGGTGGTGATGGCCGAGAACCGCATCTCCGTGCGCGTCGGCACGTCGGTGAGCGAGATCGACCCACAGAACTCCTACTCGTTCGTCAGCGGCAACACGACCTCGGCCGTTCCGGGCCTGACGGTGCGCAAGTCCGAGACGACGGTCGAGCTCGCCTCGGGCGCCACGATGATGACCGCGGGCCTGATCCAGCAGAAGAGCAAGGCGGCGATCAACGGCCTGCCCGGCCTCGTCAACCTGCCGATCCTCGGTGCCCTGTTCCGCTCGCGCGACTACCAGCGGCAGGAGACCGAGCTGATGATCATGGTCACCCCCTACATCGCCAAGGCGATGGAGCCCCGGCAGGTGACGCGCCCCGACGACGCCTTCGTCGACGCCACCGACGGCCAGGCGATCCTGCTCGGGCAGATCAACCGGGTCTACGGCACCGCCGGCACCGCTCCGCTCGGGCGCGGCTATCGCGGCCGCGTCGGCTTCATCACCGACTGATCCTCGCCCCGCGGTGCCCCGCCCCGCGCGACTTCCCTCCTC
>NZ_VRUU01000149.1 GCF_008039875.1 Methylobacterium sp. WL119
CCGGTAAAGTATTTCGATAAAATTATAAAAGCATTTATTAAATCTATGACTCCTTTGCGCGGATGAAGACCGCCAACAAAAAGAATGGACGGGGATTTTTTAATTGCGGAAGCTCCGATTGGACCTGTACAGCGCGGGGTGCCTATGGTTCCGTTTAGAACAGTGCGAAGGCGACTTTTCGGAATTCCCCTTCGCTCCATAGATTGTGCAACTGCTCCGCTTACTGCAATTATACGCTTACCCACGCCCATTAAAATAGCTTCTCTGTTAAACTCATTATGAATAGTTGTAATCAATGGTGTTTTGTTTAGCTTACAGGCCGGAACGCTCAATATGGCACTCAGCACCATATGAGCATGAACAATATCAAATTGCTTGACTATTTTTATTAATTTCCACGAAGCTTTTAATATCGAAAATGGGTGGCGATTAAGCTTTAGTTCAATGTGCATAACGGAGTTTTTTTCGAGGATGTTGCTGAAATCTCCTCCGCTGCTAGCAATTGTTACCTCATGTCCTGAGACTCTTTGTGCACAGGCAAGATCGATCGCGGCATGAACGTGTCCGTTACTTTTGTACGTATGATTTAAAACATGAAGTATTCGCATTAGATTGTCCTGTCAGGATTTTCAGAGCGCCATTTGAACATAAAAACTTTAGTCGTGTTTAAATAGTTGATTATATTTAATAATTATAAAATATCAGAGTTTATGTATTTAAAATTATTGCGTAGACTAGATAAAAATCAGCGCCACACGTAACTGACAGAATATGCATCTTATTATCTTAGGTCCATGTAGAGTTAAAAGGGAGTGGGTTAGTTGCTAGATCTGTGCAGAACAAGAATGCACCGTGGGTGTCGGCACGGTACTGATCGGCCCCCATGAGGTGGTCCAAGGGTGAAGTTAGTGCACGGTGGGCCGCTCCGCCACGAGTAGCTTGGCCGGCGGAGCTGGGCGGGCGAGCGCAGCCGGCCAAGCGGAGAAGGCTGGCATGAACACCTCCGGTGCCGGGGGCCGGTATCCCAGAGAGGCATGTGGGCGCACGCCGTTGTAGTGACGTCGCCAGCTTTCGATGACGACCTGCGCTTCCCTGAGTGTGTAGAAGATCTCGCCGTTCAGGAGTTCGTCGCGAAGCCGTGCGTTGAAGCTTTCGACGTAGCCATTCTCCCACGGTGAGCCTGGCGTGATGTAGGCCGTCTTTGCTCCGACGCCGGTGATCCAAGCTTGGACGGCCTTCGCAACGAACTCCGGGCCGTTATCCGAACGGACATGGCTCGGTACGCCACGCAGGATGAACAGATCCGAGAGCACGTCGATGACGTCGGCTGCCTTCAGCTTGCGGGCGACTCGGATCGCCAGGCATTCATGCGTGAACTCGCTGCGCGGCCCTTCGGTTCGTCGACCACGTTGAGCATCCGGATCTTGCGTCCATCATGCGTGCGCGCCTCGACGAAGTCGTACGACCACACGTGATTGGGGTGTTCCGGGCGAAGACGGACGCAGGAGCCGTCGTTGTCCCAGATCCGCCCCCGCTTGGGCTGCTTAGCTGGGACCTTCAGACCCTCACGCCGCCAAATGCGCTCGACGCGCTTGTCGTTGACCGACCATCCGGCCGCCTTCAGCAATGCGCTGATCTTGCGGTAGCCATAGCGTCCGTACTTCTCGGCCAACGCTACGAGATCGGCCGTCAGCGCCTCTTCATCATCGTGGCCCCACGGTACCTTGCGCTGTGTCGAGCGATGCTGTCCGAGCGCCCGACAGGCGCGGCGCTCGGAGACGGTCATCGTCCGCATGATGTGCTCGACACAGGCGCGTCGGCGCGCAGGGCTCAGATGGGGTATTCGGGGTGCGTCGCGCGGTGGAAGCGGCATGATGGTGCTCCGAACCAACCTCGGAGCCCTGCCATGGACCAGCAGCGAGCCTTCATGCCTTGTCCTCGTTCAGGCGTTCGAAGAGTGCCGCCAATTCCTCGTCAGCAACATCCCAGGTCGTATCGCTCGGAAACCCATAGGAGACCGACGCGCTGTCCGACCGGCGGATGATGTACCAAGCCGTGTGGCCGGACCGCGGCGGCACCTTCCATTCCGCAGTTTCGGCAAGCGTCTCACGGCATTGGCGATACTCCCGACCCGGATTGGCCTTGAACCACTGACGATCAAGGTCGGTCGCTAGCATCGGCGGTTCCCCGTTGTGTGAAGTCAGGTCGATGAGGATCATCGGCACACCTCCCGAGCCGCAAATCCGATACCGTCGAGCACGGCCAGGATCGCGTTGGCCATGGCGGCGGAGAGGCTGAGGGAGTGACGGGCGGCCTGACAGGCGACGACGGCATCCGCGGCTTCTGTCGATGGTTCGACTTGGTAATGGACCTTGGTACAATATCAACCGACGGTCCGAGTGTAGGTTTATGATCGAAGGTTCCACGATGAGCGAGTCCGACGCAGAGCCCCGGACGGCAAGGCTGGATACCTCACGGCGTCGGCGTTTGCGCGAAAACTGGAAGACTCAACCGTCACAGATCCCGCTACGTCCCTTTATCGATTATGCTTGGGACAACTACGACCCTAAAGCTGTTGTAAGCCATTTGATGGATGCTGACCGCAGCTTCTACCGTCATAAGTCTATATTGCACGAAGGTTTTTGTGCCTGGGTAGCGTGTCCCAGCCACAATAAATTATGCCACGATGGTATGGTGTACCGCATCGCTAAGGCGGTTGAGGATGCGGAAGCACCTTGGCGAGAGAAAGCCAGCACCTTTAGTAAGCTGGTTGGCGAGACGGTTGGAAGGACAATTAGGGCGGACCGACGCTTCTTCGAAGAAGCTTACTATTCTATTGGCGGACCGACCCGAATTTTGCGATCAATGTCACGCGTGACTTTCAAAAGGACGCTGCTTGAGCATGCTACCGACATGCTTGAGGCGGTACACCTCATGGCATTGCACCATTATCACCTTACACATCTGCAAGATAAAAAGACCTACCATGTGCCCAGCAAAGATGCGGGAGCAGCACTTGTCAAAAAAGCGTTTGGTTCTCCCGTTAGTCGGTTGTTCGTAGAGGAATTGAGGGTTAAGGATACAGCAAATCCGCCCGGCAAACGAGAACCAGACGGGAAAATTTTAAAGCAATACAAGCTTCGCGGTGACACAAGTATCATCGCATCATGGCATCTGTCGCGACCTGCTGTCGCCTACGCCTACGCCGCCGCCTCCATCGAGATGGATAATGGCCGGACGCTGCTGCATGAAATTATCAGCTGTAGATCAACTCGGACGAAGCACCGGCATCTGATGCAGGAGTGGTGCGGGCGAGCGCGCTACGTCGTCGAGGAAATCATTGAGCGGTGTCATCAGGAACGTGAACCGTTTGAGTATCGGGCTCAGGTTCCAAACGTCGAGCCAATTCCGTTTGAACCACCCCGCCTGTTCCCTTTTGTATCGGACATCATTAGGGAGGGATACACCAACGAGCCTATCAAGCAACAAGAAAAGCTGAAAAAACAGGTGACTGGGTTTCGAGAGAAATATATGCCATAATGTTCGACCACAGATTTCTCAAAATTATTATGCTATCAAGACATAGAACTACCAGCTCAAGCGGTCAAGACTAGACAGCAGCCGCACAAGGTCTTCGAAGTCAACGAATGGACCCGCCGTGGTTTGATCACGTCGATTAAATAGGTACGAAGCAGCTTGTAATTGCGACCTGGTGCCGAACGGCAGATCTAGCGCGGCGGCAACTTCGACGTGTCGAGCCTCGTGCGCTGACCACGCGTAGATTTTGCCATTGGGTGCCCGCAACGCACGCACGTCTCCATCGGGTGCATCGGCTAGCAGACGGACGAGATCGTCTCGGGTCGGATCGGTCACGAGGCGCATGACGTACTCCTACAGGAGATTCGACTATCGGGCCAGCGACGCATGGGTCTGAGCCTTAGAGTCCGTATCAGGCTTCAGCACGCTTCTCGAATAGCCGCCATCCTGGCCACTCAACCCCGGCAAGCATTATCGGACGGGTTCTTACCGAAAGGCTGCCCGAGCTGTGCCCGGGTTGGTAACCCGGGAAGCGACACGGCAAGTGTTGGATAACATAAGTGTCATCAAAAAATTTTGATGAGTTCCGCCGTTCGCAAAGCTCCAGTAAACCATTTCTTGCCGGCCGGCACTCCTAACAAAAAAACCAAAAGTTTCGTATCGAAACTTTTATTATTAAGAGAGGTTTCTACATGTCTGACGATTTTGACCCGCAAGACTTTGACGGAGCGCGCCGTAATCCTCATAAATTCATGAAGAATTTGAACCAAAATATTCGCGAAGTAGAAAAGGGATATCATGCAGTAGTCCGAGACCGTACCGCAGCAACACTTGCCTTGACCCTTGTTGCCATTGAAAAATATAAAGTTTTCGATGGCTGGCGTCAGGATATATGCTTCAAAAATAAATCCAAGATCCTATCTCTTACGGAGGAAGATTTTCAGCCGCTTGTCCCCTACGTTGTTATCTGGTTGAGCTGTTATAAAACCGAAATCCTTCCTAGCACTCGCTCCAAATTGCTGACAATTATTAAAGATCTTGTTCTGATGGAGGTCAAACCGGAGGAGGGCGCCGAATTCATCAAAGTTCAAGGTGGTTTCGAGGCGGTGTATCAGGCTGCCAAGGAAAGGCGAGCGGCAAAGAAAGGCCTGGCCGAGGACGTTTCCCGGCTTGCGAAAAGCGGCATGCAGGACAAGGCCGATGGCAAGAAGGCTCGAATTAGTGAAGGGGTACAGCTCGGTCGAGCGAAGCGCAGCAGTGAAGGGGCAAGCGTCCAGGGCCATGCAGAGGACCCCCACGGTAGCCAGCTCTGGATTGATCTTGATGATGACGTGCTTCCCGATTTCAGTATTCACGCCGAGGATGACGAGATCCGCCTACTGAAAGTTCGCTGTGATGGTAAGCGCGGTCGCAAGAGCCCCATGATCTGGACCCTGTTAGGTTATGAGATTTTAGACGAATCAAACTCCGATGACGATGATATCTAGTGCTTGTTTATTTAAGAAAATAAAATCTTAAATATCGAAAAAATGGCCCCAAGTAGTGAAATTACTTGGGGTCGTTGCTTTACAATGCTTGTATATACGACTGTACAATTGATAGTCACCGCACTAGCATGTGGTAAAGTATAGCCATGTCCACATTGATATGGTGATGACCGTGATACCTAGCCCAGCATTCACCCCCTTTCTAATGCGTGAGCATAACCAAGCTGCTCATCTTATTAAGAGTTTGAGAGGGTACTATCAAAAGGAATACGCCGAACCCGAACGGGAAGTGCGTCGCCTTCAGCGGAACCTCGCTCACAAGCTTGCGGCTCACAATCCCTACGCGCGCGAGTATTGGATGCGAGAGTGGGGTGGCCGATTGTGTCACCGGCTCGGTGCTGCGGCGCCAGACTGGGAGCCAAGGCAGCCGGTTTTTTTCATCACCCTCATCGACGAACAGCAAATCGTCTACCCCGCGGGGATAGAGCGTGGCTGGCGCCCGAACCCGGGGATCAACGGCATCCGCCGTATCTATCGCCGAGCGCTGCGGGGCTTCGATCATTTCGGAATGCTCGACCCCACCCTCTACGTCTCGACGCAGCGCGTGAAAGGGGTGCCGCGCTTCATTCTTTGGCACGCTCACGCTCTCGTCTGGAACACTTCGGTCGCGGATCTCGATGCCTGGGCGAAGGACCTGCGACCAATGATGCGTGCCTACCTCCCCTACGCAACCGGGGTAGATCATTGCCCCGTCCGACCCAATGGGTTGCGTCAGCTGATTTGGTACATTTCGAAAACACCCCGCAAACAGTACCAACTCTTCAAACGAGATACGAATTCACTGCAGCAGTATGACGGGCCGATAAACGGCGTCAACTCGGTTCGCCTCTATTCCGAAATGCGCAATATGAAGCTACCTCAGCTATCGTTTGCTGCTGGTGAAGGGCGGATAATAATTCGCACAACTATCAAAGCTACATGTGACTGGTATTAGAGTCGTACGTTACCGAAACCAGCTGATTTGCGACTCCAGTAAATACATCTCACCGGTGGAAGTAGCCACTGGATGAGGACCTACCATGAAGATGAAATTCTACGGACCCCCTGAGGACTTAGTGAGATATGTTGATGCGTGCGGTCGCGAGGGATTTTGGAGCTACCATAGCGGCAATAGATTCTATCGGTTTCTCACGATCAGTGGTGAGATCCTCGATTGGTGGCCAAACACGGGCACGCTGTCGTTTCGGGGCAAGCCGGGGCCGCTCAAGCATCGCCTTCACGCCGAACTTTCCCGCTCCACGCAGTCGGTGGTGATGCCGCTGAATGCTGGAGGTACGAGGACTTTGGCGACGATGCGCTCGAAGGCGCAACCCCGCAGTCGGGACCGCCGCCTAAGCAATCTGGGCTAGACAGCTCGGCCGATGCCAGGTCGAAAAATATAGTCGGACGGGGTCGCTCCCCGCCCGGCTTTTTTTGTGCCTAATCCGCCCTTTTTAATCGCGTTGCTGCGCACGGCGTGCCTTGTTCGCTCCGCCACGCTGGACGCCGGGATCGACCTAGTGGAGGGGGCCGGGGGAGTAGGACGGTCACAGCACCCGCCCTGATCTCCATCAGAAGCCCAACACGTTCACGAGGATGCTGCCGCCGCGTGCATACAGCCGCCACACGATGGCGCGTTCGCCCGAGTTCAAGACGGCGGTCCCGGTGCAGAGGCGATCGCGCTTGTCCGCGTCGAAGCTCAGTTCCCGGATCTCATCGAGGGCGAGCAGCTTGCGATTGACCTGCCGGTTGTCATCGGCGCCCTCGATCGCCCGGCGGACGAGGTCCCGGGTGGAGCGGGCATCGCAGGTCGGGAAACCGGTCGAACCGCGTGGCCAGATGAACCAGACAACGAGGAGCAGAGCCGGCGCCTTCCACCACCAGCCGGTCCAGCGGGTCTTCGGCCTACGCGGCTCCCTGAGCCGCCGTTTCTGGTCCTCATAGTCGGCATCGTGGAGGGCACCGCGCCGGTGCAACTCGGCTAGCCGCTCGAAGGGATCTACCTCCGGCTTTGGGCCTTCTCCCGCGGCCCAGCGCCGCTCGATGTCGGCGACGATGAGCGGGATGGCCTCCTTCGTCTGCACATCGCCATAGGCCATCCGAAACTGCTCGACGGCCGCTGGCCCGAGCTCGGCCAGCCGCTCGACCGCCGCCTTGATCTCGGGATCGTAGGCGGCCAGCGACGCCCAGCGGTTGCGAAACGCCTCGGTATCACCGGGGCGCTGCTGCGACTTGGCAAAGGCCAAGGCGATGAGGGCGGGCGCAAAAAAGAAGCACGTGGCGGCCCAACTTCGCTTGTTGAGGCCTTTGCGCTTGGCGAGATCCCAGGCGGCAACGCCGGCGACCACTGCGATCCCGAGGATCGGCCATAGCGATAGTCCGTCAGTCTCGTCCATGACGTGTTTCCAATCCTGATTGTCGATGATGGGTGGTTCGGTCTGTCTCGGTCGCGACGTTGCTGACCGAGGCCGACGTCCCGGGCCGGTGCCGCTGCGACCCGGGCGTAAGCGGGCGCCGTGGCGGCATGGTCACAAGCCCGACCCGCCACGATCGGAGAGGCCCCTGAGATCCACGAGGATCAGCCGAAGCTCGCGCCACGGCGATGTCGTCTCTGCATGGGAGCCGGGTTCGCGTGTGCTGAGCAGGACGACGAGCTTCAGCACCATCGCGTCGAGGGTCCTGCGGGGGTCGTGAGCAGCCCGTCGGCCAGGTCGAGCACGGCGGCATCAAGGACCGCCTCTTGCCCCTGGGCGGTGGTTAGGCCGGCTTGATCGGCCGCCTCGGCCCATCGCCGCTGCCGACGCTACAGCACCCGCTGCAGCCGCCGATGACGACCGGATGGGACGACGCGTGCGATGGTCCCGGAGTCGCCGGCATAGCGATGCGACCCATCCCAATCGGGCGGCAACGGCACCCGCGGGTAGTCCATCTGTCCGAGGAGTGTCGCCTCAAGGCGGTCGCAGCACGCCAGCGCGGCCTCGTGCCGGTCGACGAGCGCCTGAAATTCCGCAAACAAGCGCGGTATCGGATCAACGACGGGGTCGAGGGAGGCCGCTTTCGATGAGGGCTGCTCGGGCCCCACCGCCTCCTTCCTCAGTGCCGGCAGTCCCCCCAGGAGAGCGAGTAGGCGCCGGCGGGTCGGTGATCCCCGGGCTAGTGGCTGAGCCGCGTTGGGCAAGGCATCTTCGAGCCAGTCCACCTCAATACTCCCGCGCGAGCAGGATGGTGAGGACACGATCACCGTCGAAACAGTCGATCTTCCAGAGGACGCGCTCGCCGGCGGCTTCCACCGCGCCGAAATCCCGCTCGCCGTGCGGATCGTTGTCGGGCTCGAAGCGGTCAAAGGCGGCGATGGCGTCGAGGATGATCTGCTGCCGCTCACGGCCGAGCGCGACGACCCCGGCCGTGAGGACGAGAGTGCCGCCGGACAGCGAGCGGCGCAGGATGTCGTTGAGCGCAGCAACGCGCCCGACGTCGAGGAGGTCGGTCATGCATAGCCTCGGAGGATGAGAAGGGGGTCTGGCGCGGCGGACGCGCAGGGTCGCCGCAGGGT
>NZ_VRUU01000014.1 GCF_008039875.1 Methylobacterium sp. WL119
GCGCGCGTCGGCCCATTCCGCGGCGGCCGAAGCGCCGGCCGAGGAGGCCGAAGCCGCGCCCGAACCCGTCCTGCCCGTCGCCGCGACGCCCGAGCCGGCGCCGCCCCGCGCCGCGGCGTTCGATCTCGCGCCGCTGATCGCCCGCCTCGAAGCCGGTCCGCGTGCCGGCAGCGGGCGCACCCTCCTCGTCGTCGAGACCGCGGGCCCCGGCCGGCCTGCAGCAGGCCCGAGCCTCGTCGAAGCGATCGAGGCGGCGCTCTCGGGCCGGGCCTCCGCGCTCTCGGTCGACCTGAACGGACCGGCCTCCGACGCCGACGCGCCGGGCCTGACGGATCTCGTCGCCGGGGAGGCCGCCTTCCTCGACGTGATCCAGGCCGAACGCGGCTCCGGGCTGCACCGGATCGCCGCCGGCTCGCTGGAGACCGAGGTGCTGCTCGAGGAGCCGGACGCGGTGGCGATCACCGTCGAGGCGATGGCCGAGGCCTACGACTGGGTGGTCTGCCGCCTGCGGGCGGAGCCGGGCGCGCACGCCCTGCTCCCCGCCCTCGGCGGCCTGATGGACAGCGTGATCATCGCCTCGAACGCGGCCCTCGACGATCCCGATCTCGGCGACCTGTTCGCCAGCGCCGAGGATTCCGGCGCGGGCCAGGTCCTCGTCGCCCAGGACCGGCCGGCTCAGGCCCGCGCCGTCCGCACCGAACCGATGGCGCTGCGCCTGTCGGCGGCGTGACCGGAGCCCCGCCGTCTCCGTGCGGAGACGGCGGGGCCTCGAGCCGCTTCAACCGCCCTTCATCCGCCGCAGGCGCCGGACGAGGGCGAACAGGCGCGGGTCGCGCTTGATCCGGCGCTTGAGCCGGGTAAGCCGCGTCGCCACGAACCCGTAGGCGTGGCCGCGCAGCGTCACCGGCAGCGTCGCCTCCACCAGCGGGATGGTCTCGTCGCAGACGCTCGCCTTGTAGCGGGCCTCGCCGACGCCGAGGTCGAATGCGCGGCGCCCCTGCGCGGCCTGGTCGCGCACGAGGTGATGGAGCAGCAGGTCGCCGGGGCTGAAGCGGGCGATCTCGGGGTCGGCGTCGAACGCCGTCATCATGCCGCTGTAGCGCGCCCCGTCGACCGCCCCGCCGAAGGTCGCGAGCACGCGGCCGGTCGCCTCCAGCACCAGCGCGTGGATCTCGACCGCCGGGTTCTCGCCCGCGGTGGCGGCCGTGAGGAAGGCGCGGATCGCGGGGTCGGCATAAGGGTCGGCGATGCCCATCGCGGCGAAGCGTGCCGCCTTCTGGGCGTAAAAGGCCGACAGGAACCGCGCGGCCTCGGCGCCGTCGGCGGCCTTGCGGTAGGCGAGGGCGCCGTGCGCCTCGACGAGGCGCTTCTCCTTGGAGCGCAGCTTCTTGCGCGCGTCGGCGCTGAAGGCGCGCTTGAGCGTCGATTCGGGATCGGGCCCGAGCATCATTCCGTAGCCGTCGCTCGGCGCCGCCTCGCCGCGGATCGCCAGCGGGTTGACCGCCCCGTCCCAGGTGCGGGGCTGGTGCCCGAGCGCGTAGACGTCGATGCCGGCGGCGCGCCCGACCAGGCCGAGCGCCGCGATCACGTCCTCGGCCGGCACCGCGGCGGCGTCGCGGGCGGCGAAGAGCGGCAGGTGGTAGTTGGCGTGGTCGCCGCCGAGCGTCCGGGCGATCGCGATCCCGCGGCGGCGCTCGACCGCCAGCGGCAGCAGGATGCGCGGCCGGCCGGCGGCATCGCGCAGGACGACGATCCGCAGCGCGCCGGGGGCGACGGCCGCGCCGGCATAGGCGCGGACCCAGGCGAAGCGCTGGTAGGGCGTGGCGAGGCAGGCGGGGTCGGCCTCGAGCCCGCGCCACAGCGCCTCGACGGCATCGAGATCGGTGAAGACCTCGGCGGTCAGGCCGGATTGGGCGCCCGCGCGGGCCATGATCGCTCCTGCGAGATCCCGGTTCATCGGACCGCGTGCCAGAACCGTCATCGCCCATCCCTCGCGCCGGCCTCTCGCGGAGGCAGCAAACCATCGGTCTCGGGCGCCAGTTCTCGTGCGCACGCTCCTAAGCCGGGGTGTACGGCGCGGTGCGATCGAAGCATCGGCGCCGCCCAAGCGACGACGTGGCTAACGCATGGTTGCGACGCGCCTCGGGTCCCGGGATCGCCGGTGAAACCTCAGCCTTTGTTTACATCGAAGCGGGACAAGGAACGGGCGACGCGGCGCGCGGCATCGCCTGCGACGTCCCGCTTCTGCTTCATCGATCTTGCCCCATCGAGGCGGTGCCATGCTGTCGTCCCGAAACCGCCACCGGCTGTTCGAGGCCGGGTTCCGGGCCGTCTCGGCGACGGGGGCCGACCGCTGGCTCGCGCCGGCCGCCTGCGGCCTCGGGGTGATCCTCACCTTCCACCATGTCAGCCCGGAGGCGCCGGGTCCCTACGCGCCGAACCGCCTGCTCTCGATCACGCCGGACTTCCTCGACGCGACGCTGCGCGAGCTCGACGCCCGCGGCTTCGAGGTCGTCGGCCTCGACGAGGTGCCCGAGCGCCTCGCCGCCGCGCGCTACCGGCCGCCCTTCGCGGTGCTGACCTTCGACGACGGCTACCGCGACAACGTCGAGCACGCCCTGCCGGTGCTGCGCCGCCACGGCGTGCCGTGGACGCTGTTCGTCACCAGCGACTTCGCCGACCAGACCGGGCGGCTGTGGTGGATCGAGCTGGAGCGGGCGATCGGCCGGCTGGAGCGGGTCCGCGTCGCGATCGGCACGCGGACGGTCGACCTGCCGGCGCGCAGCCCGCAGGAGAAGGCGCTCGCCTTCGAGGCGGTCTACCGCGACCTGCGCAGCGGCTCGGAAGCGCGGCTGCTCGACGGGATCGCGGCTTTGTGCCGGGAGGCGGGCATCGCCCCCGGCGCGGTCGCCGCCGAGCTCTGCCTGTCGTGGGACGACCTCAGGGCGCTGGGCCGGGACCCGGCGGTGACCTTCGGCGCGCACACGCGCAGCCATCCGATGCTGGCCAAGCACGCGGCCGAGGCGGCGCTCCGCGAGATCGGCGAGGGTCGCGACCGGCTGGCGGCGGAGCTGGCGCGGCCGGTGCGGCACCTGTCCTATCCGGTCGGTGATCCGACGTCGGCCGGCGCGCGGGAATTCGCGCTCGCCCGCGACCTCGGCTTCGAGACCGCGGTGACGACGCGGCCGGGCCACCTCTTCCCCGACCATGCCGGCCACCTGCACGCCCTGCCGCGGGTCTCGGTCAACGGCTGCCACCAGTCGCGGGCGGCGCTGGCCGGCCTGCTCTCGGGCGTGCCCTTCCTCGCCTGGAACCGCGGCCGACGCCTCAACGTGGCGTGAGCCCGGCGGACGCAGTCACCGCCGCCGGCGGCGGTGCCGGTAGGACCGGCCCTCGCTGCTGCCCGCGGTGAACACCGCGCTCTGGCGGCCGCGGCGGACGCGGTAGCGCCCGCGCCGGCTGCCGCGGGCCTCCTCGGCCGGCTCGTCGGCCTGGGTCGCGACCGCCGCCGTCGCGGGCAGGGCGGGCGCGGGCGGGGTCTCGCCCGCCGCGTAGCCGCCGGCGACGTTCTTGGCCGCCGGCCCGAACATCGCCAGGCACTGGTTGTAGGCGAGGTCGTTCTTCAGGCGCTCGCACTCGCCGACCGAACGCGGCGTCCCCTGGGCCAGGGCGGTGCCGCCGAGCCACAGGAGGAGCAACCCGGCGAGGGCAGGGGACGGTTTCGGGAGGGGCATGAAGGACATCTGCGAGCGAAGCGGCGCGGTTCGGCCGCTTCTCGCCCCCGAGTGCGGCGAAAACGCGGGCGCCGTCAGCGGTCCGGTCGTTCCATCCACTTGATCAGCGGCATCAGCGGGAAGATCCAGGCGATGCCGAGGATGCTGTAGAGCACGGTCTGAAGCAGGGCCGGCGCCTCGGCGATGCGGCTGTCGGCCAGCGCCATCGCCAGCGGCGCGTAGACGATGACGAAGGCCAGGATCCCGATCGTCCCGATCAGGGTGCGGGTGCGGCGGCGCATGCGATTCCCTTGATGCTCGCCCCGGGGGGTAGCGCCGGCGGCCGGCGATGGCAACGCGTCGGATCGGCGCCGTCAGGGCGATTGCTGAAAGCGATCGCCCTTGTTTTCAGCTGGCCTCAATCGCCGGCGCCCGCCTCCGCGGGCTTGGGCTTTCGCTTCGCTCGACGGTCTCCAGGACATTCGTCCTGAAGACCCCGCTCCGCGCGGCGCTCTTCGCGCCGTGAAGCCGCCCCGGGCGGCTTCACGCGATCGCCCTGTCGACGCCGTCCCGCCGCGGTCCGCGCGCGTGCGGCAACGCCGGACGTTGCCGCGGGCGCCGGCTTTGCCTAACCCGGTGGCGCCCTGTCACCGATCCGAGCGACGACGCCCCGATGAGGCCTGCCGAATCCCCGCGCCGCGAAGGCGCCGTCCGCACGTGGCTCTACCTGCTCGCCGCCCTCGTCGTCGCGATGGTGGCGGTCGGCGGCGCGACGCGCCTGACCGGGTCCGGCCTGTCGATCACCGAGTGGCGCCCCGTGACCGGCGTGGTGCCGCCGCTCTCGGCCGCCGACTGGGCGACCGAGTTCGAGAAGTACCGCGACACGCCGCAATACCGCATCCTCAACCAGGGCCTGGGCCTGTCCGACTTCAAGGTGCTGTATTTCTGGGAATGGGGGCACCGCCTGCTCGGTCGGATCGTCGGCCTGGTGTTCTTCCTGCCGCTGATCGCGTTCTGGTGGCGCGGCATGCTGAGCCGGCGCCTCGGCCTCGGCCTGCTGACGCTCGGCATCCTCGGGGGCGCGCAGGGCGGGATCGGCTGGATCATGGTAGCCTCGGGTCTCCAGCCTGGCATGACCGCCGTGGCGCCGATCAAGCTCGCCCTGCACCTCACCATGGCCAGCCTGATCCTGGCGGGCCTCGTCTGGCTCGCCGCCGGCGAGCGCAGCGAAAGCGTCGCCCCGGCCCGACTCCGCCTGCGCGCGGTCGCGCTCGCCCTGCCGGTGCTGGTGCTGGCGCAGATCTTCCTCGGCGGCCTGGTCGCCGGCTCCCATGCCGGTCTCGTCCACAACACTTGGCCGACCATGGACGGCGCCCTGATCCCGCCGGCCGAGACGCTGTTCTCGGTCAGGCCCTGGATCGAGAACTTCGTCGACAACGTCACCCTGGTCCAGCTCAACCACCGGCTGACCGCCTACCTGCTGCTCGCCGTCGCCCTCGCGCACGCGGCCGACGCGCGGGTCGCCGCCCCGGGCAGCGCGGTCGCGCGGCGCGCCACCGGCGTCGCCGGGCTCGCCTTGGCCCAGGCCGCGCTCGGCATCGCGACGTTGCTGATGGCCGTGCCGCTCTGGGCGGCCCTGGCGCACCAGGTGCTGGCGATGGCCGTCCTGGTGATGGCGACCGTCCATGCGCGCCTGAGCCGCGGCCTCGTGCGCGCGACGCGCACGACCGGCCCGGCGATCGCCCCGTTCGGCTTCGAGGCGCTGGCCGGACGCGGCGCCTGATGGCGGCTTGGAGGCCCGCTTCCTCGATTCAGGATGAATGTTGAGCCTGATCGGTGGAAAAGGCGGGACGGCTCGGCGCTGCGTGGTCTGCCGGTGGAACGAGTGTCATCGAAACGGCTTAGCCTCGATGCGTTGCAGGAGGCTGTGATGTTCCTGGCCGAAGACGGACGACCGGTTGGTCTCACCTGGCACTATACGCCGCGCGAGATCGTCGCCGACGGGGTGGTCCACGGCCTCGGCGTGCTCCTCGGCCTCGCCGGGGCGGTCGCCCTGGTGTCGATGGCGCTGACGGAGCATCTCGGCACGTCCGAGCGGGTCGCGGTGGCGGTCTACGCCACCGCCCTGGTCTCGATGCTGGCGGTCTCGGCCACCTACAACCTCTACCCGGTCGGCCCGCGCAAATGGCTGCTGCGCCGCGCCGACCACGCGCTGATCTACCTGATGATCGCCGGCACCTACACGCCGCTCGTCGCCCTGGTCGGGACCGGGCCGACGGCGTGGGCGCTCCTCGCCTTCGTGTGGATCGTGGCCGGGATCGGCATCGCGGTGAAGCTGCTGCTGCCCGGCCGCTTCGACCGGCTGTCGATCGGCCTCTACCTGCTCCTCGGCTGGTGCGGCCTGTTCGCCTACGAATCGGTGATCGCGGCGCTGCAGCCGACCGCTTTGTGGATGCTCGCGATCGGCGGCCTGCTCTACTCGGTCGGGGTCATCTTCCACGTCTGGCGCAAGCTTCCGTTCCAGAACGCGATCTGGCACGCATTCGTGCTCGCGGCCGCCGCCTGCCATTACGGCACGGTCTGGGCGAGCCTGACCGGCGCCGCGATCAGCTGATCCTCCGCGAATGACAGGATCGGTCGGCGCCTCAGGGCGCCACCGTCCACGGACTGATGACGCGCATCGAGGCCTGCTGCGGCATCAGGGTCGCGGGCGTGCGCGGCGTGGATTTCAGCCGCTCGACGAACTTGCGCGCCTGGTCGGCCGGCAGCGCCGAAGCGGGCGCCATCAGCGCCGCCAGCTGCTTGCGGGTGCCGCGATCGACGTAGGCCGAACGCTCGACCGGGGCGAAGTCGCGCATCGTGTGGGCCGCATCGGGATCGCCGGTGAACACGCGGGCTCCGCTGCTCAGCACCACGATGTCGCCGGGCCGCAGCGTCTCGTCCTTCATCAGGGCGGCGGCGGCGCCGCCCGTCATGTCGATCGGCTTCTGGCGATCGGTGATCCGCACCTTCAGCGGCTCCGCGGCGGGCAGGGCGGCGTAGCGGGTCCGCGGCCGCAGCCGCGGCGACACCGCCCGGCGGATACGCGGACGGTACGCGCCGCCGGAATAGGCCGGCTGGCTCGGCTCGGGCGCCTGCGCCTGCGCCTGCGCCTGCGCCGCCGGGCGGGCCCCACCGAACAGCGCCTCGAAGAAGCCGAGCTCGGCCGCCTGCGCCTGGGCGACGCCGCCGGCGACGAGGCCACCAGCGAGCACGGTGGCGAGGACGCGACGGTTCAAGGACGACGTCATCGATCCCTCCAAGGATGCGCGGGCAGAGACATGAGGTGAACCGCACGGCGCGTGCGATGCGACACCCCGTTAACGGCAACTTAAACGCGACAGTTCCGCGAAGTTTGCACGCGAATTCGCGGGCGGGCGCACCGGTCGAACGCATGGCGGAAGGCGCGGGCCCGATCGCATCGGGTCGCGCGAAACGTCCGGACGGATGTCGGTGGTTGCTGCGTCGGGCGTCAGGCCGGCGTGGCCTGCTCGCCCTCGCCGATGCAGTCGAGCGCGCGCTCGACGGCGCTGACCGCGTCGAGCAGGTGCTGGACCGTGCGCTCGACCTCGAGCGCCGGGCGGCCCATGGCGGCGGCGCGGGCGCTGACGTCCTCGAGCTGCTCGAGCAGCGTGAGAAGGTCTCCGGCGACGGCGACGACCTCGCAACGGGCGAGCTGCTGCACGGGGGTGCGCGGGCGGAAGGGCAGGACGTTGCTCATGAAGGCTTTCGGCTCATCACGGTCGTTGTCGCCGGAACGCACCCGCTTGGCCAGGGTCGCACCAGCGCTCCTCCACACGAATGCCCGGTTTCGCGGCCGCAAAGCCACGCCGTGGTGACTTTTCCGTGGCCGGGCGACATCACATCCCCGGCAACCGATTCACGCGATCGGCACCGCCTTGACGCGGACACACTGGCCCGACACCTCGGCCCGTCATTCCCGCGCCTTCCCTCCCGATCACGCCCCAGGACCCGCGATGCGCCTCGTCCCGACCGTTCAGACACTCGCTCCCTTCGCCCTCGCGGCCGCCCTGGTCGGCGGCCTCGGCGCCTGCAACAGCGTCGACGGCCCCGACAGCCGCAGCGGCCTGGCGGAGACCTTCAACACCGACAACTACCGGCGCTCGAACGACACCAACGGCACGCAGACCCGGCCCGACGTGAACCGCCTGTACACCCAGCCCTCGATCCCCTCGATCGCCAACCGCGGCTACTGATCCCCGGTTCGCTCCGCATCCGCGGCCCGGGGCGCCCTAGCGCTTGGCCAGGGCGTCGGCGAAGGCCGCGATGCGGTTGCGGGCGTAGGTCGGCAGGCCGGCGCTGATCGAGGTGCCGGTGTTGAAGCTCGAATTGCCCATCAGCACCTGCGCCGGCAGCAGGTTCCTGAGCACGGGGACGCGGGCGTATTCCGCCTTGCGGTCGAGGACGTCGCCCTTGATCGCCAGCGCCATGTAGGTGGTCACGACGGTCTTGGTCGGGTCGCCCGGCATCGGCTGGAACACCGCCAGGAACTTGCCGAAGCGCAGGATCTGGTTGACCCAGAAGATCGTCTGCTCCAGCCCGCCCGTGACGGTGGTGTCGACCTTCGTCAGCGCCCCGAGGCCGGCCGCCCGATCGGGGGCGAGGGTGCGCAGCTCGCTCTGGAACGTCACGAACTCGGCGATCTTCTTCGCGCCGCCCTCCTCCAGCTTGTTGGCGAGCTTCACCCCGAGCGGCAGCTTGCCCTCGAGGTCGTAGCGCGACTCGATGCAGACCGTGCCCGGCTCGCACCACGGGCGGTCGGGACGGCGGGCGAAGGCCGCGGCGGGGTCCTTGGTCGGCGTCACGTCGGCGGGGTCGAGGGCCTTGTGCTTGATCGCCGGGTCCATCGCCTGCACGAAGCCGAGACGGGCCAGCGCCGCGAGGTCGATCGCCTCGGGGGGCCGCGCCACCACGAAGCGCCCCTCGGCGACGTAGACCTTCAGCGTCTCGTGCCGGGGCTTGGCCACGCCGTTCACGGTGGTGGTGTAGTCCGGCTCCTTGTAGCCGGGGAAGGGCGAGAGCGCGGCCGCCTCCGCAGGCTTGGTCCGGACCCAGTCGAGGTAGGGCGTCAAGCCGTTCTCCGGCGTCGACGGGTTGTCGCGGTGGTCGCTCACCAGGATCGCGCCGGGCTTGAGCGTCGTCGGATCGACGGCGGTGATCGAGGCGACCTCGCGGATCCGCCCGGCGGCGGCCGGCGTCGCCGCCATGCCCGGCTGCGCGGGCGACGGTGCCGGCGCCTGGGCCATCGCGCATGGGGCGCCCGAGAGCACGAGCCCCGGGAGCACGAGCAAGGGCAGGGCAAGGCGAGCCGGAAGCTGCATCCGCACGAAAGAAACCTCGATGGGAAAGGGGGAGGGGCGGCGGCGTCAGTAGCGCGGGTCGTCGCCGAACAGGTAATCGGGGTCGCGCCGCCGCGGCCGGGCATCGTCGTCGCCGAAGGGCGAGCGCGCCGTCTGGCCGGGCCAGAGCCGGGAGCCGCCGTCGAGGTCGCCCTGGGCCCGGTGGCTGCGCATCGCCGGGCGCCGGTCGCCGAACGGGTCGAGCAGGTCGGCATCGGGCGCGCGGTTGCCGTAGGCGTCGCCGGCGACGTCGGCGCCGTCCTCGAGGCCCGAGAGGTCGCCGTCCTCCGCGTCCGGCCGCATCGCGTAGGCGTTCTCGCGCGGCAGCAGCTTGTACTGCGTGTCGGCCATGCGGCCGTCGGCGGCCTTGCGGAAGTGCTCGGTGAACCCGCCGCCCGAGACGCGCTGCCCGCTGCGCGGGTCGATCGAGAGGTCGACGAGCATCTGCCGCGCCTCCGGAGAGGGCGGGGCCAGCGGGGTCTTGGCCACGCCGTTGGCCCAGGCGGCCTGGAAGATCGCGGACGCGATCGGCACGGAGACGTGGCCGCCGGTCTGGCCGCGGCCCAGCGTCTTGCGGGTGCCGTCGGCGTTGTCGTAGCCGACCCAGACCACCACCGTGACCTCGTTGGTGAAGCCGGCGAACCACGCGTCGTTCTCGTTCTCCGAGGTGCCGGTCTTGCCGGCCACGAACTGCGAGACCCGCGCCAGGGCCGCCGCGGTCCCGTGGTTGGTCACGCCCTGGAGCATGGTCTTGAGCTGGTAGAACGCGACCCGGTCGGCCGAGCCGATCCGCACCGGCTCGCGGGCCGCGTGGGCGTAGACGGTCCTGCCGTCGCGCTCGATCCCTTCGAGGGCGTAGGGCGCGGTGCGGGCGCCCTCGTTGGCCACCGCGGCGTAGAACCCGGCGAGGTCGATCATCCGCACCGGCTGGGCGCCCAGCACGAACGGGTAGTACGGCTCGCAGGCGGCGTAGATCTGCGCCTCCAGGGCGATGTCGCAGACCCGCTTGAGGCTGGCCGGCGCCTTGTCCGCGATCCCGCCCTGGAGGAGGCGGGCGGTGACGAGGTTCTTGGAGAATTCCAGGCCGCGCCGCAGGGTCGTCGGGCCGGAGCCGCCGCCCTCGTAGTTCTTCGGCGACCATGCGTCGCCGACCCCGCCGATCGGCGGCAGGGTCACGGGCGCGTCCATCACCAGGGTGTTGGGCTGCAGGCCGGCATTCAGCGCGGCGAGGTAGGTCAGCGGCTTCAGGGTCGAGCCGGGCTGGCGCACCGCCTGCGTCACGCGGTTGAGCTGGCTCGCCGGGTAGGAGAACCCGCCGGCCATCGCCAGGATGCGGCCGGTGCGGTTCTCCAGCACCAGGGCCGCGCCCTGCACCGACGGCTTCACGCGGATCTCGGCGCGCAGACCTTTGCCGTCCCGCAGCTTCACCCGGACGACGTCGTACGGCTGCAGCCTGCCGCGGGCGATGCCGGGGTCGAGCAGCGCGACGCGGCCGTCGCCGAGCCCGACCTTCACGCCGTTGCGGCCGGTCTCCAGCACCACGGCGAGCGGCCAGCGCACGTCGTAGAGCACCGGCCGGGCGCTCTCGAGCGCCCGCAGCCACACCGGCTTCTCGGCGGGCGCCGCCGCGGCGACCGGCTTTCCGCGCGCCGGCCTGCCGACGGCCGCCTTCGCCGCCTCGGGTTTCGCCGCGGGTTTCGCCTCCGCCCCGGTCACGCCCGGCAGCGATTGCGGCGCCGCCTCGGGGGCGGGCGTCGCCGCCCCGAGCTTGCGCACGCTGTCGGCGAGGTTGAACTCCGGCCCGGAGAAGGTCTGGCGCCCGGTGCCGCGCTCGTAATTCGCCAGCCCGTCCTGCAGCGCGCCCTCGACCGCCCGCTGCAGCCCGGCATTGATGGTCGAGCGCACGGTGAAGGACGAAGCGGTGAGCGAGTCGAGGCCGGCGAAGGTGCGGGCCTCGCGGGTGAGATGATCGACCACGTAGAACCCGGAATCCCGCCGCGCGGTCTCGATCGGCTTCAGCCCGAGGTCGGAGGCGACGGCCGCCGCCATCTCGGCCTCGGTGATCGCCCCCTCCTCCTTGAGGCGGGCGAGCACGTAGGCGCGGCGCTCGCGGGCGCGCTCGGGGTACTTGTCGGGGCTGTAGAAGTTGGGGCCCTTCGGCATGCCGGCGAGAAGCGCCGCCTCGGGCAGGGTGAGCTCGCCCACCGACTTCCCGAAATAGCTCCTGGCGGCCATCTCGATGCCGTAGGCGCCGCGGCCGAGATAGATCCCGTTGAGGTAGAGCCCGAGGATCTGCGGCTTGCCGAGGATGCGCTCCAGGCGGGAGGCGACGATCATCTCGCGGATCTTGCGCTCGTAGGTGACGTCGTCGCCCACCGAGAGGTTCTTCACCACCTGCTGCGTGATGGTCGAGCCGCCGGCCGGGCGGCCCGGGGCGGCGAGGTTTCCGATGAAGGCGCGGATCACCCCGCGCTCGTCGATGCCGTGGTGGCTCTCGAAGCGCTTGTCCTCGGCGGCGATGAAAGCTTGTCGGACCAGTTGCGGCACGTCGCCGATCGGCACGACGAGGCGGCGGCCGTTCGGCTCGAAGGTCTCGGCGAAGGGCTTTCCCGAGGCGTCGAGGATGCGGGTCATGCCCGGCAGCGCCTTGTCGCGCAGGGCCTCGGCGGTCGGCAGATCGGTGGTCGCCTTGTTGTAGAATTCGATCACCTCGCGGGCGTCGAACGGCGAGGTCTTGGGGTTCTCGCCCTTGCAGAACTGCTTGTAGCTCGTGTTCAGCTCGCCGATGTCGAGCCCGTGCAGGATCTTCGGCGCCGCCGGCCCCGCCACCGCGCTCGGGTCCTCCATCGCGGTGGAGATCAGCTCGTCGAGGTTGATGTCCTCGATGTCGAAGGCTTTTCGCATGTGCGCGCAGCCGTCGCGCAGGATCTGCACGACCTGCGGACCGTCGACGGCAGGGTCGAACCGGGTCCTCACCGCATCGGGCTTGGTCGTGACCTGGCTCAGCGTCAGGGCGGTCGCGAACAGCTTGATCAGGATGGTGTTCATGAAATCCGGGGCACCGGGCTCTTCCACGCGCGCCCCGAACCTGCGGGCGTCGCCCTGAACAGGGCGTGCACAACGCGGCTGTTTTAAGGAGCGTGCCTCGCCCCGGGCTTGTGCGCGGCTGCGTATTGACGCTTCGTATGGACACGTTACGGTGCGCTGCGATGTTCGAGTGGGACGAGGCCAAGCGGCTCGGCAACCTTGCCAAGCACCGGCTCGATTTCGTCAGGGCGGACCTCCTGTTCGACGGTCGCGCCCGGCTCGACCTGCCGTCGACGCATGCGCCCGAGCCGCGCATGATCACCGTCGCCGAACTCGACGGGGTGTTCGTCGCCCTGGTCTGGACATGGCGCGGCGATCGGCGTCGCGCGATCTCACTCCGGAGGGCACGTCATGAGGAACGAGCCGCATATCGTCAGCTATACGGCTGAGGAACTGACCGCGATGCGGAGGGACGGCGAGGACCGGACAGACTGGGAGGCCGTGAAGGCCATGACCGATGCCGAGGTCGAGGCCGCGGTCGCCTCCGACCCCGACGAGGCGGGGCTGGAGATCGACTGGAGCAAGGCGGTGTTCCACCCTGAGTCGCGCAAGAAGCCGATGACCATCCGGCTCGACGCCGACGTCCTGGCCTTCTTCCAGGGCCAGGGACGCGGATATCAGACCCGGATCAACGCCGTGCTGCGCGCCTACATGGAGCATGCGCGGAAGTAGCGGACCGGCCGGCTTCCTCCGTCCCGCCGCGCGCGTCGGGCCCCCTTCGACCTCGCGAGGCCCGATGATCACCGACCTCTGGTACAAGAACGCCGTCATCTACTGCCTGTCGGTCGCCACCTTCATGGATGCCGACGGCGACGGGATCGGCGATTTCGCCGGGCTGGAGCGGCGGCTCGACTACCTCCAGGGGCTCGGCGTCACGGCGGTGTGGCTGATGCCGTTCCAGCCCTCGCCGAAGCGCGACGGCGGCTACGACATCGCCGACCATTACGGGGTCGACCCGGATTACGGGTCGCTCGGGGACTTCGTGGCCTTCACCCACGCCGCCAAGCAGCGCGGCCTGCGGGTGCTGATCGACCTCGTGGTCAACCACACCTCGGACCAGCACCGCTGGTTCCAATCCGCCCGCTCCGACCCGGATTCGCCCTATCGCGACTGGTACGTCTGGTCGAAGGAGAAGCCGGCCAACGCCGACGAAGGCATGGTGTTTCCCGGCGTCCAGACGACGACCTGGACCTGGGACGAGGCGGCGGGCGCCTACTACTTCCACCGCTTCTTCGACTTCCAGCCCGACCTGAACACGGCCAACCCCGCCGTGCTGGCCGAGATCCTGAAGATCATGGGCTTCTGGATCGAGCTCGGGGTCTCGGGCTTCCGCATGGACGCGGTGCCCTTCGTCATCGCCGAGAAGGGCGCCGACGTGACGGGCGCGCCGCGCGAGCAGTTCGACATGCTGCGCGACTTCCGCGAGTTCCTGCAATGGCGCAAGGGCGACGCGATCATCCTGGCCGAGGCCAACATCCTGCCCCGCCAGGACCTCGACTATTTCGGCGACGACGCCGACCGCGCGCACATGATGTTCAACTTCCAGGTCAACCAGGCGACCTTCTACGCGCTGGCGGCCCACGACGCGCGGCCGCTCGTCAAGGCGATCGAGCGGACCAAGCCCCGGCCGCTCTCCTGCCAGTGGGGCATCTTCCTGAGGAACCACGACGAGCTCGACCTCGGTCGCCTGACCGAGAAGCAGCGCCAGACCGTCTTCGAGAGGTTCGGCCCCGACAAGGGCATGCAGCTCTACGACCGCGGCATCCGGCGCCGCTTCGCGCCGATGCTCGACGGCGACCCGCGCCGCATCCGGCTGGCCTACTCGCTGATGTTCACGCTGCCCGGCACCCCGGTGCTGCGCTACGGCGACGAGATCGGCATGGGCGACGACCTGACCCTGAAGGAGCGCGACTGCGCCCGCACGCCGATGCAGTGGACGCCCGAGGCGCAGGGCGGCTTCACCCGGTCGGCGACGCCGACCATGCCGCCGATCGACCACGGCGCCTACGGCTACGCGCACGTCAACGTCGCGGACCAGCGCCACGAGACCGGCTCGCTCCTCAACTGGATGCAGAGCATCATCCGCCTGCGCAAGGAGGCGCCGGAGATCGGCTGGGGCGATGTCACCGCGCTCGAGACCGGCCAGCCGGCCGTGCTGGCGCTCCGCTACGACTGGCGCGGCAACGCGGTGCTGTGCCTCCACAACCTCGGGCCCGGCCCGACCGAGGTCGCGCTCGACACCGGCGTCCCCGCGCCGGACGGCCTGCTGCTGATCGACCTGCTCACGGGCGAGCGCAGCGAGGCGGACGATGCCGGGCGCCACGGCCTCTACCTGGAGGGCTACGGCTATCACTGGTTTCGGGTCGGCGGGCTCGACGCGCTACTGAAGCGCAAGCCGACCTGACCGGCGCCTCGCGCTTGCCGCCGCGGCAGGGTAGGGGAGACCGGGAAGCGAGAACCCGATGCCCCGACGCCCCCCACTTTCGCCCGACGCGACCATCGCCGACGTGCTGCCCGACCTCGAGGACGGCGAGGCCTATCTCCGCGCGGTGCTCGCCACCATGCGGATGTGCCAGAAGCATTTCGGCGACGCCGTGGTGCGGATCGGGGTGACCGCGAAGGGCGGCCCGCCCTCCTACCGGATCGACCGCCCGGCGCCCGACGGCGCGGAGGCGCTGGTGCTGTTCGGCGCCTATGGCGGCCGCTCGCACGACCGCTTCACCCAGGTGAACACCGCCGAGACCCGCTGGAGCAGCCGGGCGCTGGGCATGGCGGAGATGCTGGCGCTCCACGACGGCTTCCGCCGGCCGAAGGGCGGGGCGGCCGACTGAGCGAGACCCCGAGAGCATCGTCCTCCCGCGCGCTCCATCGACCGCGCGCGACGAGGCTCAGAATCGCAGCCGCATCCCGGTCATGAAGATCCGCGGCGGGCCGGCGAAGATCGTGCCGCTCGTGTTCGCGAGCACGGCGCGGCCGTTCTGCAAGCCGGTGACGGGGCTCAGCGTGTTCGCCAGCGGGTTGGCGGCGCCGACATAGGCGGTGTCGAGGACGTTGCGGACCTCGCCGTAGAGGTCGAGGCGCCGGACGTCGCCGACGAGCGCCGTCGCGTAGTGGACGTTGAGGTTCAGGACCGCGAAGCCCGGCACCCGCAGCAGGTTGGCGTTGTCGAGGAAGGATCCGTCCTGCGCCACCGCCTCGGCGTAGGCGCCGAGGCCGGCGAGCGGCCCGGCCGGCACGTCGTATCCGATCCGGGCGAGGAGCTGGTGCTCCGGCACGCCGACGATGCGGTTGCCGGCCCGGTCGAACGCGGCGGTGAGCGGGCCGGCCGCGAGGCGCTCGACGAACCGCGTGTAGACCTGGGCGTCGAAGGTGTAGGCCAGCGTGCCGCGCCAGCCCGAGCCGAGCGCCGCCTCCGCCCCGAGCTCGATGCCGCGGTGCTCCGAGGCCGGCACGTTGAAGGTGTAGGACAGGAGCCCCGCCCCCGGCGACTGGCCGACCAGCTCGTTGCGGAAGAGCTCGTAGAAGCCGGTGAGGCTGACGCGCACGCCCGCCGTCGGGGACCAGTCCGCGCCGAGGTCGAATCCGAGGTTCTCCTGCGACCGGAGCCCGGTGTTGTCGCCGGGGATGCCGGCCGGCGTGACAAACAGGTTGCCGACCGACGGCGTCGCGTAGCCGGCGGCGACCCGGCCGCGCAGGGCCCAGTCCGCATCCGGCCGGTAGACGAGGATCAGCTCGGGCGCGACGTTGACGTAGGTCGGGTCGACCCCGGTGACGGCGGAGGCGGCGCCGGCGGCCGTGTAGGCGAAGGTGGTGTTGCGCCCGGCGATCGCGGTCCGCGTCGCGCCGATCCCGAGCACGGCGGTCCAGCGGTCGGACACGGCGATCTCGGCCCGTGCTCGGCCGCCAAGGTTGTCCTGCATCGCCTCCTGCAGGCCGATCAGCGCGCCGATCCGCGGTCCCCCGTAGGCCGCCCGGTTGAAGGTGGGCGCGCGGATGTCGAT
Organism: Methylobacterium sp. WL119; assembly: GCF_008039875.1. GTDB lineage: Bacteria > Pseudomonadota > Alphaproteobacteria > Rhizobiales > Beijerinckiaceae > Methylobacterium. The sequence continues at coordinate 16,201 of NZ_VRUU01000014.1, forward strand.
GGTGTCGTAGCTCAGCGCGAGGTAGCCGGTGGCGGCCAGCCCGAACAGCTCGCCGCGCCGGGTCAGGTCGGCGGCGAGGTTGACCGAGGGCAGGCTGGCGCGGCCCGCCAGGGTGTAGAACGGCTGGTCGTAGCGGCGCTCGTCGTAGCCGGCCTGGACGCGCCAGGTCGTCTGCGCGTCGACGTCGTGCTCCCAGCGGCCGGCGACGACGGTGCGGCGGTCGTCGCGCCCGAAGCCGCCCTCGTCGGCGGTCACCGCCACGGTCCGTCCGAAGATGCCATTGCGCAGGATCGCGACCGTCGCGCAGCCGGGCGCCGCCGTCGCGGCGGTCTCGCAGCCGCGCTGGTACGGGTTGAGGGTGAACTGGTTCAGCGACGCGCGCGCCGGCAGCCCGGTGGAGACCACGTTGTCGATCACCTTGAGGGTGAAGCGGTCGTCCGGGCTCGGGGTGTAGCTCGCCAGCAGGTTGACGGTCTGGGTGTCGAAGCTCGCATGGCCCTGGTAGCCGTTGCCGCGCGCGTCGCTGGAAAACAGGCTGATCTCGAACGGGCCGCTCGCCTGGCCGACGGCGAAGGACGTGTTGAGGACGCCGAAGCTGCCGGCGTCGACCGCGACCTCGGCGCCGTCGATCTCGCGGCCGGTGCGGGTGCGGAAGGCCAGCGCGCCGCCGCTGGCATAGTTGCCGAACAGGGCCGATTGCGGCCCGCGGAACACGTCGATCCGCGAATAGGCGCGGGGATCCGACAGGTCGAAGCGCGAGGCGCCGTCGGCCTGCGTCACCAGGAACCCGTCCTCCAGCACCACCATGTTGCGGGTGATGCCGGTGGAGCGGGCGTTGTTGCCGCGGATCGAGATCACCACGTCGCGGCCGCCGAGCCCCTGGCGGACGGTGACGCCGGGGCTGTTGGCGAGCACGGCGCCGATCCCCGTCGGCGGCCGGTCGTCGATCGCGCCCGCGCGCCCGATCGACGTCACCACCTGGCCGACGGGGTTCTCGATCGGGCTCGGGGCCGATCCGGGCGGAGCGGACACGCCGAAGCCGCGGGGCTCGTCGGGGCGGGCCTCGCCGACGACGGAGAGCGTGTCGAGGGTGACGCCGTCGTCCGATCCGGATCGGACCTCCGCCTCCGGCCTTGCCGCGGCCTCCGCCCCAGCCGCCGCGGATACGAGCTGGGCCAGCATCAGGGCGGGCACGATCCGGCGGAGGCGGACGCGCCCCCGCAAGCGCCGGAACGCCATCGCGGTCACCCGATGCGGTCGACGCGCGGCGCGACCGGCAACCGCGCGGCGATGTCGACGAAGGCGGGCGGCACGGGCACGGCGCAGATCCGCGAGACGGACGAAGGCGAGTTGGAGGAAGGCGAGACGGACGACGGATTGTGCACAAAGTTGTATCGGTTGCACCGTCAACCAACCAGCCGGCGGCGGCGCACGCGCGATGAATCGGCCGAGCCGTCGCATTTCGGATACAAGCGCTCCTGCGGTGCGGCCGCCCCCGGGGTGCGGCTCGACCCGATCGGGGTTAGAACGGGCAGCGCTTCCACCCTCCACTCGGTGAACGGACCACCATGCCAGGCACGCCCCGCGTCGGGATCATCCCGGTCACGCCCTTCCAGCAGAACTGCACCCTGATCTGGGATGCCGCGACCAAGGTCGGCGCCGTGGTCGATCCCGGCGGCGACCTCGACCGGATCGAGGCGGCGATCGCCGAGCAGGGCGTGAGCGTGGAGAAGATCCTGCTGACGCACGGGCATATCGACCATGCCGGCGGCGCGGCCGAGCTGCGCGAGCGCCTCGGCGTGCCGATCGAGGGCCCGCACGAGGCCGACCGCTACCTCCTCGACTCGCTGCCCGAGACCGGCGCCAACTACGGCATCGACGGCGCCCGCGCGGTCGTGCCCGACCGCTGGCTCGACGAGGGCGACGCCGTGACCGTCGGGCCGCTGGCCTTCGACATCCTGCATGCCCCCGGCCATTCGCCCGGCAGCGTGGTGTTCGTCAGCCGCGACGCGCGCTTCGCCCTGGTCGGCGACGTGGTGTTCAAGGGCTCGGTCGGGCGCACCGACCTGCCGGGCGGCAACCACGACCAGCTCATCCGCGCGATCCGTGAGAAGGTGCTGCCGCTCGGCGACGACCTCGCCTTCATCCCCGGCCACGGCCCCACCGGGACGCTCGGCGAGGAGCGGGTCTCGAACCCGTTCCTGCAGGGTTGAGCGCCATGGAAACGCGCCCCGTCGGCCGCTCCGGCCTGTCCGTCGCCCCGTTGTGCCTCGGCGCCAACGTCTTCGGCTGGACGGCCGACGAGACCACGTCCTTCGCGATCCTCGACCGCTTCGTCGACGCGGGCTTGAACTTCGTCGACACGGCCGACGTCTACTCGCGCTGGGCCCCCGGGCATGCGGGCGGCGAGTCGGAGGCGGTGATCGGCCGCTGGCTCGCCGCGCGCGGCACGCGGGACAAGGTCGTGCTGGCGACCAAGGTCGGCATGGACATGGGCGGGGGCAGGACCGGCCTCGCGCCCGCGCGCATCGCCGAGGCCTGCGAGGCCTCGCTCCGCCGGCTCCGGACCGACCGGATCGACCTGTACCAGTCGCATGCCGACGACGCGGCGACCCCGCAGGAGGAGACGCTGCGCGCCTACGAGCGCCTGATCCAGGCGGGCAAGGTGCGGGCGATCGGCGCCTCGAATTTTTCCGCCGCGCGCTTGCGCGAGGCGCTGGCCGTCGCGGAACGCGCGGGCCTGCCGCGCTACGAATGCCTGCAGCCCGACTACAGCCTGGCCGAGCGCGGCTACGAGGCCGAGCTCGAGCCGGTCTGCCGCGAGGCCGGGCTCGGCGTGATCGGCTACTTCTCGCTCGCGGCCGGCTTCCTCACCGGCAAGTACCGCTCGGCGGAGTCCGCCGCCGGCCGCGCCCGCGAGAACCGGGTGTCGAAGTACCTGACGCCGAAGGGCTTCGCGCTGCTCGCCGTGCTCGATGCGGTCGCCGCCGAGCACGGCGCCAGCCCGGCGCAGGTGGCGCTCGCCTGGATCATGGCGCGCCCCGGCATCACCGCGCCGATCGCCAGCGCGACCTCGGTGGCGCAGCTCGACGAGCTGATCGGGGCCGCCACGCTGCGCCTCCCGCCCGATGCGATCGCACGCCTCGACGCGGCGACGGCCGGCGGGATTCAGGCCTAACCCGACGTTAAGGCGGCCGCGTCAGAACACGGGACCGAGCCAGGCCGTGCAAGCCTGGAAACGATGCAATTTCAAGGCGGAACGCCTATATGAGGCGGACTGATCGAATCGCAGGCGGGGCTGCTCCCAAGCGGGCGCCGGACCCTCGCGCTCGGACCCGCCTGCCCGAGGACCTTGATGTCTGACCAGAACCCGAACGACCTGTCCCAGGGCGCCGTGCCCCCCGCCGAATTCGTCGACGCCTACGGCGCGGAGTCGATCCGCGTGCTCAAGGGCCTGGATGCCGTGCGCAAGCGCCCCGGCATGTATATCGGCGACACCGACGACGGCTCGGGCCTGCACCACATGGTCTACGAGGTGGTGGACAACGCCATCGACGAGGCCCTGGGGGGCCATGCCGACCTCGTGACCGTGACGCTGAACGCCGACGGCTCCTGCACGGTCTCGGACAACGGCCGCGGCATCCCGGTGGACATCCACAAGGAGGAGGGCGTCTCGGCGGCCGAGGTCATCATGACCCAGCTCCACGCCGGCGGGAAGTTCGACCAGAATTCCTACAAGGTCTCGGGCGGCCTGCACGGCGTCGGCGTCTCGGTCGTCAACGCCCTGTCGCAGTGGCTGCGCCTGCGCATCTGGCGCAACGACAAGGAGCACACGATGGAGTTCCGCCACGGCGACGCCGTGGCCCCGCTCAAGGTCCTCGGCCCCGGCAACGGGCGGAAGGGGACGGAGGTCAGCTTCCTGCCCTCCACCGACACCTTCACGATGATCGAGTTCGACTTCGCGACGCTGGAGAAGCGCCTGCGCGAGCTCGCCTTCCTCAATTCCGGCGTCCGGATCGTGCTGACCGACGCGCGCCACCCCGAGCACCGGCGCGAAGAGCTGTACTACGAGGGCGGGATCGAGGCGTTCGTGCGCTACCTCGACCGCTCGCGCAAGCCGATCGAGGGCGTGTCCAAGCCCGTCATGGTGCGCTCGGAGCGCGACGGCATCCGCGTCGAGGTGGCGTTCTGGTGGAACGACTCGTTCAACGAGACGGTGCTGCCCTTCACCAACAACATCCCGCAGCGCGACGGCGGCACCCACATGGCGGGGTTCCGCGCCGCGCTGACCCGCCAGATCACCGGCTACGCGGAATCGTCGGGCATCGCCAAGCGCGAGAAGATCACCCTCACCGGCGAGGATTGCCGCGAGGGCCTGACCGCGGTGATCTCGGTGCAGGTGCCGGACCCGAAGTTCTCGTCGCAGACCAAGGACAAGCTCGTCTCCTCCGAGGTGCGCCCGGCGGTGGAGAACGTGCTGAACGAGGGCCTGTCGAACTGGCTGGAGGAGAACCCGTCCCAGGCCCGGTCGGTGATGGGCAAGGTGATCCTGGCGGCCTCGGCCCGCGAGGCCGCGCGCAAGGCGCGCGAGACCGTGACCCGCAAGGGCGCGCTCGACATCGCCTCGCTGCCGGGCAAGCTCGCCGACTGCCAGGAGCGCGACCCGAGCAAGTGCGAGATCCTGCTGGTCGAGGGCGACTCGGCCGGCGGCTCGGCCAAGCAGGGCCGCGACCGCACCTTCCAGGCGGTGCTGCCGCTGCGGGGCAAGATCCTCAACGTCGAGCGCGTGCGCGCCGACCGGATGCTCGGCTCGGCCGAGATCGGCACGCTGATCACCGCGCTCGGGGCCGGGATCGGGCGGTCCTCGACCGACCGCGAGGGCTTCAACCCGGACAAGCTGCGCTACCACCGCATCATCATCATGACCGACGCGGACGTGGACGGCTCGCACATCCGCACCCTGCTCCTGACCTTCTTCTTCCGGCAGATGCCGGAGCTGATCGAGCGCGGCCACCTCTACATCGCCCAGCCGCCGCTCTACAAAGCCGAGCGCGGGCGCAAGGCGCTCTACCTCAAGGACGAGCGCGCCCTCGAGGACTACCTGATCGACCAGGGCGTCGAGGGCGCGACCCTGACGCTGGCCTCGGGCGCGGCCTTCGGCGGCCCGCAGCTCAAGACGCTGGTCGAGGAGGCCCGCACCTTCCGCGGCATCCTGCTCGGCCTGCACACCCGCTACGACCGCTCGGTGGTCGAGCAGGCGGTGCTGGCCGGCGCCTTCCGGCCGGAGGCGGCCGAGCACGCGGGCGAGGCCGAGGTCCTGGCCGACGTGACGGCCAGGCGCCTCGACGCCATCGCCGACGACATCGAGCAGGGCTGGCAGGGCGAGGCGTCGGAGGGCGGCTACGTCTTCGGGCGCACGCTGCGCGGCGTGCGCCAGGTCGCGACGCTCGATGCCGGCCTCATCGCCTCGCAGGAGGCGCGCCGCCTCGCCGACCGCGCCGACGCGCTCCGCGAGATCTACGGCGAGCCGGTCACCTTCTCGCGCAAGGGCGAATCGACGGTCCTGCACGGGCCGGTCGCGCTGTTCGAGGCGGTGATGGCGTTCGGCCGGAAGGGGCTCCAGCTCCAGCGCTACAAGGGCCTGGGCGAGATGACCGCGCAGCAGCTGTGGGAGACGACGCTCGACCGCGACATCCGCTCGCTGCTCCAGGTCAAGGTCAAGGACACCACCGACGCCGACGACCTGTTCGTCAAGCTGATGGGCGACGTGGTCGAGCCCCGGCGCGAGTTCATCCAGGAGAACGCGCTCAGCGTGGCCAACCTCGACGTGTGATCCGTCGGTGCGAGACGCGTCCGGCCGACGGCCGGACGACGCTCCCACAGACCTCGGTGTCCGCCGTATCGGATGTCAGGACAGCCCGTTCGCGCCGAGAGCCCGGCGCATGTCCAGCTTGTCGCGGATCCCGTACTCCGCGAGGGCGGCGAGCCGGTCGCGCTCGGACAGCGCGGCGGGCGCCGTCGGATCCTGCGTCATCAGCCGTGCTCCGGGGGTTCGGGGGCCGAAGGCGCGGTGCCGATGATCCGGCGCAGGACCCGGCCGACCTGCGCGGCCGAGTAGGGCTTGTGCAGCAGCTCGAAGCCGTGGCTGTCCTCGCGGGCGAGCACGTGGCTGTAGCCCGAGGCTAGCACCACCGGCAGGGCCGGGATGCGGAGGCGCAACGCCTTGGCGAGCTCGATGCCGCCCATGCCGGGCATGACGACGTCGGAGAAGACGGCCCGGAAGCCGGCCCCGTCCGTCCCGAGGCGCGCGAGCGCCTCCTCCGCGTTGACCACCCATTCGGGCGCGTAACCGAGGTCCTCGAGGATCTGCGAGCAGAAGGCGCCGACCTCGAGGTTGTCCTCCACGAGCAGGATGCGCTGGCCCAGCCCCGCCGGCGACAGGGCGGCGTCGGGGTCGGCGACGGCGACCTCGACCGCTTCCGACGAGACCTCGGGCAGGTAGAGGGTGAAGGTCGTGCCCCGGCCGATCTCGCTCGTCACGTCGACGTCGCCGCCGGACTGCTTGGCGAAGCCGAACACCTGGGAGAGCCCGAGCCCCGTGCCGCGCCCGATGTCCTTGGTGGTGAAGAACGGCTCGAAGATGCGCCCGAGCACGTCGAGGGGAATGCCCGAGCCGGTGTCGGCGAGCGAGACCGCTGCGAACGGCCCGCGCGAGCCGGCATGGCCCCGGATCGTCGGCATGGCCTGCCCGGCCGCCACCCGCATCGTCAGCGTCCCGCTGCCGTCCATCGCGTCGCGGGCGTTGACGGCGATGTTCACCAGGGCCGTCTCGAACTGGTTGAGGTCGGCGCGCACCAGGGCCGGCCTGTCCGACGCCTCGACCCGGACGCGGATGCGCGCGCCGGTGATGGTGTCGAGCATCTCGGCCACGCCGTTCAGGCACGCCCCAACCTCGAACACCTCCGGCTTGAGGGATTGCCGGCGCGCGAAGGCCAGGAGCTGCCCGGTGAGCTTGGCGGCGCGGTCGACCGTGTCGGAGACGGCGTCCATGTAGCGCTTGCGCCGGTCCTCCGGCAGGTCCGGCCGGCGCAGGAAGTCGACGGACGAGCGGATGATGGTCAGCAGGTTGTTGAAGTCGTGCGCCACGCCGCCGGTCAGCTGGCCGACCGCCTCGAGCTTCTGCGATTGCCGGAGGTCCTGCTCCATCCGCTCGCGCTCGGCCGCCTCGGCGAGGAGCCGGGCGTTCGCCGCAGCTAGCTCGGCGGTGCGGGCCGCCACCTGGCTTTCGAGGAGGGCCCCCGCCTCGCGGAGGAGGGCGGCCTGCGCCTCCAGCTCCGCGTGGAGCGCCACCACGCCCCGGTTGGTGTCGGACAGCTCCCGGTTCAGGCGCTGGGCTTCCTCCTCGCGTTCGGCGAGCTCGGCGAGGCTGCGCAGGAGCTCGCGGTTCTGCTCGCGCATGGCGGTCGCCGGCTCGTCCGTCCGGGCCCGGGCGACGTCGTCGGCCAGAATGGTCAGCCGGCGCCCCGTGAAGGTCTCGGAGCCGAACGGCAGCCGCATCCCGAACGTCACCATCGTGCCGTGGTCGACGACGGATTCGATCTCGAAGCGGTTCATCAGCCGGCGCGATCCGGTGATGCCGATGCCGAGCCCGGTGGTCGAGCGGTAGCGCCCCTCCAGGATGGCATCGAGATGCAGGATGCCGGGCCCCGCGTCGCGGACGCGGATCAGCAGGATCTGGCCGCCCTCCACCGCGTCGAGGCCGTACTCGACCCGCCCGCCGCCGGCGTAGCCGTAGGCGTTGCGCGCGATCTCGGACAGGGCCGTGGCGATCCGGGTCTGGTCCTGGACGCCGAAGCCGAGGCGCTCGGCCAGCCCGCGCACCCGCTGGCGCACCGCGATGATGTCGTCCTCGTGCTCGACCAGGCTCGAGAGCAGCGGCCACCTCATGCCGGGTCCCCCCGCACGACCAGCACGGTGGCGTCGTCGCGGGCGCGGGCGAAGTCGCGCAGGATGACCCCGGCCACGAGGGTCGGGTGGGCGCCGGCGAGGCCCGGATGGGCGTCGAGGGACCAGCCCGTCGCGATGCCGTCGGAGCAGAGCACGAACAGGTCCCGCGCATGCATCGGGTACTCGAACTCCTGGATCCGCCGGGCCGCGTGGCCGGCCGTCCCGGCCAGGCTGACCGTCCGCTTCATCGCCGCGCCGGAGACCACCGCCCCGGCGACGTTGCCGATGCCGGCCAGCGCGAGGGTGGCGCGATCCCGGGCGTAGCGCGCGACGGAGATCGCGCCGCCGCGGGTGTGGGAGAGGCCCGCGTGGATGGCGGCGAGGATCGCCGCGGGCGGCTCGTCGCGATGGCGCCGGAACAGCTTGAGGGCCTCCTCGGACGCCTTGGCGGCCTCCGGCCCGTGGCCGAGGCCGTCCGACACGATGGCGGTCCAGCCGTCGTCGCGCTCGCGCACGGCGTAGGCGTCGCCGTTGGCGGTCTCGCCCTTCAGCGGCACCGTCACCGCGCCGAAGCCGGGCACGCCGTCCGGGGTGCGCGTCTTGTCGATCGACAGGCGCGCCAGCACCGAGGTGCCGAGGCCGGGCCGGGAGACGATGTCGAAGGCGTCGGAGAGGCGACGCACCGCGCCGAGCCCCTCGCCGGCGCTGCCGCCGGTGGAATGGCCGTCGCGCAGGGCGAGGCCGAGATCCTGGAAACCGTTGCCCTTGTCGAGGGCGAGGATCTCGACCCCCGAGCCGGTCCCGTCCTCGTAGGTGCCCACCAGGACCTCGCCCGGCACGCCGTACTTGACGACGTTGGTGGCGAGCTCGGTGACGACCAGGGCCACGCGTCCGGCCGCGGTCTCGTCAAAGCCGATGCCCTGCGCCACGGCGACGGCGCGCCGCCGCGCCTCGGCCACCTGGCTCGCTTCCGTCACGGTGATCCGGTGCATGCTCACTTCCACCGCGCGATCGTCACGCGGGTGCCGGCTCCGGGGGTCGACGCGATGTGGAACTCGTTCGAGAGCCGCTTGGCGCCGCCGAGACCGAGGCCGAGCCCGCCGCCGGAAGTGTAGTGGTCGGTCATCGCCTGATCGATGTCGGCAATGCCGGGGCCCTGATCCTCGAAGGTCAGGCGCAGGCCCCGGCGCGTCCCGGCCTGGACAATCTCCGCGTGGACGTGGCCGCCCCCGCCGTAGTCGAGGGTGTTGCGCGCGAGCTCGCTCGCGGCGGTGACGATCTTGGTCTGGTCGACGAGCCCGAGGCCGATCTCGACGGCGAGCGCGCGGACCCGCTGGCGCACCCGCACGACGTCGTCGCCCGAGCGGATCGCGAGGGTCTCGGCCTTCGGGGGCTCAGCCTTCGTGGCCTTCACGGTCGCCCCCGCAGCCGTCCTCCTCCTCGGCGAGCCGCGCCTGGATCAGCGCCATGCCGCGCTCGACGTTGAGGGCGGTCTTGATGCCGGTCAGCTCCAGCCCGAGTTCGACCAGGGTGATGGCGACAGCCGGCCGCATGCCGGCCACGACCGTCTCCGCGTCGAGGACGCGCGAGACGGCGGCGATGCTCACCAGCATGCGCCCGATGAAGGAATCGACGATCTCCAGCGCCGAGATCTCGAGCAGGACGCCGCGTGCGCCGGTGCGCGCGATCATCGCGGTGAGGTCCTCCTCCAGCGCGAGAGCGAGGCGGTCGTGCATGTCGACCTGGATGGTGACGATGAGGGCGCCACCCAGCTTGAGGATCGGAATGCGGTCCATGGCGTCAGCCGCGTCCCTCGATGGAGGCCTGCTGGCGCACCACCTTGCGGCCGGTCCGCCTCAGGGCGACGGCGAAGGCGTCGGCCAGGGTCGCCTTCGAGACGACGTTCAGCTCGACGCCGAGATGGACCATGGTCTGGGCGATCTGGGGCCGGATGCCGGAGACGATGCAGTCGGCGCCCATCAGCCGCGCCGCCGCGACGGTCTTCAGCAGGTGCTGCGCCACCAGGGTGTCGACGGTCGGCACGCCGGTGATGTCGATGATGGCGATCTCGGCCTCCTCGTCGACGATCGCCTGGAGCAGGTTCTCCATCACGACGCCGGTCCGGGCGCTGTCGAGGGTGCCGATGAGCGGCAGCGCGAGGATGCCGTCCCAGAGCCGGACCACCGGGGTCGAGAGCTCGGCGATCTCCTGCCCCTGGCGCCCGATCACCTCCTCGCGGCTGGCCAGGAACACCTCCATGGTGTGCAGGCCGAGCCGATCGAGCACCCTGCTCGCGGCCCGGGTCCCCGCCGCCAGCGTCGCCGCGTCCGTCGCGTGGGCCTTCTCGAGGGCCTCGAAGACCGGCGGCTTGAGGGAATACACGAAGTTGGCCGTGTCGGTCGGCGTGAAGCCCTGGATCGCCCGCGAGCGCGAGATGTCGGCGAGGGTGTCGCGGAGCTGGGCGAAGCCCTCCGCGTCGGCGTCGAGCCCGCCCGCGGCGAAAGCGTCCCGAAGCTGGCGATAGACCGCCCTGGCCTGGGTCTGGAGCTCGGCCTCGCGGATGCGGCCGCTCTGCAGGGATGTCCCCTCCCGGAGGGACAGGGTCCAGGCATCGAGGATGGCGGCCTCGTCGTCCGCGAGCGTCCGCTTCAGGACCTCGGCGCCATCGATACGCGTCATGTCTTCCCCCTGTCGTGATCCAGCATCTACCTGGGTCGTGACCGTTTCGATAGGCTGCATCGCCGCCAAGTCCGGTCTCTCTCGCGACAATGCTTGCATTCGGATCAGTGAAAAGAAAGATTTCCCACGCCCGGAACCATCATCGGCCCGGACCGTCCTCGCGCGCCGCGAGACGGATGCGGCGAGGCGCCGCCCGGATTTGAGGTGCTGCGTGACTTTGAAGAACTTGGCCAAGCTCTTGGCCAAGCGCTTGGCAGAGCCGGAGAAATCGCGTCGGCGACGACGTCCGGCCGGCGTGGAGGAGACGGCTCTCATGGTCGGGCGCCAGCGTCCGGGCGGACGGCGGCTTGCCCGTGGAACCCGGTGACGCCTCGGACGAAGCGGAGACCGACGGCGCGCTGCGCGGCCCGCCGGTCGAGGGCGGCCTCCGACCCGTCAGGGCGTCGGATCGGCCGCCGCGACGGCGTCGTCGAGCTTCCGCAACAGCGTGCAGAGCTGCTCGGAGGGCGGCGGCGTCGGCAAGGCCTCGTACATCGCGCGCAACGTGCGGCCGAGATGCCGCTCGGTCGCGTTCACGGGCGAGGCGTAGAGCCAACGACTCTCGAAGAAGGGCACGGTCGTCTCGCTTTCGGCGTCGGGCAGGGCTGCGTCCCGGCGACCCTGCCCGATCGACGGATTCGATCCGGCGTCGCGGCAGCCCCCGACATCAGACTTAGCCAAGCGTGCTCGTCGCCCGGAGTTCCCGTCACGGGTTCGATGACAGGCATGCGTCCGATCGATGCTTGCGCCATCTTGATGAGCCGAGCCTTCAGGCTAGACCCGACTTGGCCGAGACGCGCAGGATCCGGGCGCCGACGCTCGCGTCCCGGCGTCCGGCCGGACCTCCGATCACTCGGCCGCGCGGAGCGGGCGCTCGCCGACCTCGGCCTGCGCGGCCTCGCGCTCGGCGGCTTCGAGGAAGGCGTGCGCCTCCGAGCGGCGCTCGAAGACGTGCGGGGCGAGGCCGCGGCGGCTCAGGGCCTCCTGCATCTTCAGGCGCAGGAAGGCGCTCGTCGCGTAGCGCGTCGTCGTGAGGTAGTGGTACTTCGACAGGTACTCGATCATCTCGGCGTAGTCGTCGTAGAGGTTCTCGCCGATGCGGAACCCGTCGTGGTTGACCACCGAGTTCACCCGCTGCCCGGCCTTCAGGCAGGCGGTCTCGAGCACCTGACGCAGCGCGTCGATGTCGCCCTTCGAGCGGACTTGCCAGCCTTCGAGGTTGACGAACAGCAGGTTGCGCGCCGGGTCGTAGCTCACCCGGTCGGGCAGGTTGAGGTTCAGGAGGTCGGCGAGCAACTCCATTGGCTCGTCGCGGAAGATGCGCGGGTCCATCGGGATCGGGTTCTCGATCACCGGCGTGAAGTCCATGTGGGCGAGGATGTCGCGGCCGATGTCGATGCCCGGCGCCACCTCGATCAGCTCCAGCCCGGCCTGGGTCAGGTTGAAGACGCAGCGTTCCGTCACGTAGAGCACCGGCTGCCGCCGCTCCTGCGCGAACGGCCCGCTGAAGGTGTTCTGCTCGACGGATCCGACGAACTTGCGCGAGCGGCCCTCCTGCACGATCCGCAGGCGTCCCTCGTCGATCTCGGTGACGAGGCCGCCGGAGGTGAAGGTGCCGGCGAACACCACCTTGCGCGCGTTCTGCGAAATGTTGATGAAGCCGCCGCAGCCGTTGAGCCGCCCGCCGAAGCGGCTGGTGTTGACGTTGCCGGCGCCGTCGCACTCGGCCATGCCGAGGCAGGTCATGTCGAGGCCGCCGCCGTCGTAGAAGTCGAACATCTGGTTCTGGTCGATGATCGAGTCGGCGTTGGTGGCCGCGCCGAAGCTCGAGCCGGAGGCGAGCACGCCGCCCACGGCGCCGGCTTCTGTCGTCAGGGTGATGTAGGGGGTGACCTTCTCCTCGTTGGCGATCGAGGAGATGCCTTCGGGCGCGCCGACGCCGAGGTTGACCACGCCGTTCGGCGGCAGCTCGAATGCGGCGCGGCGGGCGATGATCTTGCGCGCGTCGAGCGTCATCCGCTTCAGGCCGGTGACCGGCACGCGGATCTCGCCGGCGAGCGCCGCGTCGTGCTGCACGCCGTAGTTCATGCGGTGCTGCTCGGGCGGCGCCACCACGACGCAATCGACCAGGATGCCCGGCACGCGCACGTCCTTGGGCTTGATCGAGCCCTGCTCGACGATGCGCTCGACCTGCGCGATGACGATGCCGCCGTTGTTGCGGGCGGCCATCGCCTGGGCGAGGTTGTCCAGCGTCAGCGCCTCCTTGGAGACGCAGAGGTTGCCCGACGGGTCGGCGCTGGTGGCGCGGATGAAGGCGACGTCGATCTTGGTGGCCCGGTAGAACAGCCACTCCTCGCCCTCGACCTCCACGACCTTGACGATCTCGTCGGTCGTCAGGGTGTTCACGCGGCCGCCGCCGTGGCGCGGGTCGACGTAGGTGTGGAGGCCGACCTTCGAGAACAGGCCGGGCTGGCCGGCGGCGCAGGCCCGGTAGAGCTGCGAGATCACCCCTTGCGGCAGGTTGTAGCCGCGGATGCGGTTGTCCTGCGCGGCCTGCGCCACCTTGGGCATCCGCCCGAAGTTCGCCGCGATCACCCGCCCGAGCAGGCCCTCGTGGTGGAGGCGCCCGGTGCCGAGGCCTTTGCTGTCGCCGGCGCCGGCGGTCATGATCAGGGTGAGGTTGCCGGGCGCGCCGGTCTCGACGAAGCGCTTCTCCAGGGCCGCGTGCAGCGCCTCGGGGATGCAGCTCTGCACGAAGCCCGTCGTCGTGACGACGTCGTCGGTGCGGATGAGGGCGATCGCCTCGTCGGCGCTGACGATCTTGTTCTTCTTCACGCGACTCTCCCTGCCGACGACCGTTCCGGTCTTGCGGCCACTGCCTTGCGGCACCTGTTGGCTCAGGCTCTATTCTTGACGGACCGCGACGGCATGGCTGCGCGGGACCGCTCGGGGGGAGGTTAGGGCAAGCCAAGGCTGCCCTGCAAACGAACATTATTTGTCGCGACGTTGAAATTAACTCGTTCTTCCACGCGCAGAATATTGAATTCAGATCCTGCGCCTTCGGCATCCCGCGGCGCTTCCGCACGCGCGCGGCTCACTGGTCAGCCGGCCGGCGCCGTGTCATGGGCTGAAGCCGTGACCGATGATCCCCACGCCCTCCGCGCCGCAGAAGCAGCCAGCCTCGGCTGGTCCGGCTTCTTCGAGGACCAGTGCGAGGCCGCCGATGCCGGCTTCGCGCCGATGCGGATCGCCCTGGTCCACCGCTCCCGGCTGACGGCGCTGTCGGCGGCCGGCCCCGTCGAGCTGATCCTGCCGGTCCACGCCAGCACCGGCGACGTCACCGTCGGCGACTGGGTCCTGGCCGATCCGCGGACGCTGACCCTGCACCGCCGATTGTCGCGGAGGACCGTGCTGCAGAGGCGCACCGAGGGCGGCAAGGTCCCGCAGGCCGCGGCCGCCAACGTCGACACCCTGTTCGTCGTCACCTCGTGCAACGCCGACTTCAACCCGGCCCGCCTGGAGCGCTACCTCGCCCTGGCCAACCAGGGCGGCACCGACCCGGTGATCCTGCTGACCAAGGCCGACCTGACCGACGACGTCGAGGCCTACCGCCGGCAGGCCGCCGCCCTCCAGCGCGGGCTGTCGGTGGTCGGCGTCAACCCGCGCCGCCCGGACGCCGCGGCGGCGCTGGCGCCCTGGTGCGGGCCCGGGCAGACCGTCGCGCTGGTCGGCTCGTCCGGCGTCGGCAAGTCGACGCTCGTCAACACCCTGGCCGGGCCCGGCCAGGACGCGCCGCAGGAGACCGGCGCGATCCGGGAGCACGACGCCAAGGGGCGCCACACCACGACGGGCCGCTCGCTGCACGCGATGGCCGGGGGCGGCTGGGTGATCGACACGCCGGGGATGCGCACGCTCCACGTCAGCGACGCCGCGGAGGGGATCGACACGCTGTTCGCCGAGATCACCGAGCGCGCGCCCGACTGCCGGTTCCGCGACTGCACCCACGCGCACGAGCCGGGCTGCGCGGTGCAGGCCGCCATCGCCGACGGAACCCTCGACCCCGACCGCCTGGACCGCTGGCGCAAGCTCGTCGCGGAGAATCGCGACAAGACCCCGGCCACGGCGCCGCGGCGCCCGCGCAGGCACTGAGCGCTCGACCGGTATTCGCCGGCTCTTGACCGGGTCGTCCGGCGCGGATCGACTGTCCTTTCGCGCGCCGTCACCGGACCGTCACGCACGCGACCTATCCGAAGGCGTTCGAAGTCCGATCGCCGTCGAGATCCGTCATGTCCGATTCTGCCCGCCTGACACCGCACCTGTCGGGCGCCGAACCGAGGCGGCGCCCGGGTCCGACGCTCGATCGCGGCCTGCATCCGGGCGGGATCGTCGCGTTCCTGCTGATCCTGGTGGCGGGCCTGGTCTACGCCGGCGTCAGCCTGATCACCGACATGAACGCGGTCGGCCAGACGCCGCTGGCGATCGGCGCCTTCGTGCTCCTCGGCCTCGCCCTGCTGATCGCGCTGGCCTTCGAGTTCGTGAACGGCTTCCACGACACCGCCAACGCGGTGGCGACCGTGATCTACACCCACTCGATGCCGCCGCTCGTGGCGGTGATCTGGTCCGGCGCCTTCAATTTCCTCGGCGTGATGCTGTCCTCGGGCGCGGTGGCCTACGCCATCGTCACGCTGCTGCCGGTGGAGCTGATCCTGCAGGTCGGGTCGGGCGCCGGCTACGCGATGATCTTCGCGCTGCTCATCGCCGCGATCGTCTGGAACCTCGGCACCTGGGCCTTCGGCCTGCCGAACTCCTCGTCGCACGCGCTGATCGGCTCGGTGATCGGCGTCGGGCTGGCCAACCAGCTGATGGCGCCGGAAGGCTCCGCGACCTCGGGCGTCGACTGGGCCCAGGCGCTCGGCGTGTTCAAGGCGCTGCTGTTCAGCCCGCTCATTGGCTTCGTCGCGGCGGCCCTCCTGCTGCTGGCGCTCAAGCTCACCGTGCGGCGCAAGGACCTCTACGAGGCGCCCGAGGGCGACACGCCGCCCCCGCTCTGGATCCGTTCGCTGCTGATCCTGACCTGCACGCTGGTCTCGTTCTTCCACGGCGGCAACGACGGCCAGAAGGGCATGGGCCTCATCATGCTGATCCTGATCGGCGCGGCGCCCACCGCCTACGCCCTGAACCGCACCATGGCCGACGACACGACGCCGGCCTTCATCCAGACCTCGCAGAGCGCCAGCGCGGTGTTCGCGAGCCACGCCGGGACGACGGCCCAGCCCGACGCGGCGGCCGCCCGCAAGCAGGTCTCGGACGCGCTCAAGACCAAGGACCTGAACCAGCCGGCGGTCTACGGCGCGCTCGCGGCCCTCTCCACCGACATCGCCGCCAACGTGCGGAACTACGGTGCGATCAAGCAGGTGCCGGCGGCGCAGACCTCGAACCTGCGCAACGACATGTACCTCGCCGCCGACGCGATCCGGCTGCTGCCGAAGAACGGCGCCAGCTTCTCGGAGGCCGAGGCCGGCACGCTGAAGGCCTATACCGGCCTGCTCAACGACGGCACGCGCTACATCCCGACCTGGGTGAAGGTCTGCGTCGCGCTGGCGCTGGGCCTGGGCACCATGGTCGGCTGGAAGCGGATCGTGGTCACGGTCGGCGAGAGGATCGGCAAGACCCACCTGACCTACGCGCAGGGCGCCTCGGCCGAGCTCGTCGCCGCCGGCACGATCGGGCTGGCCGAGGTCTACGGCCTGCCCGTCTCGACCACCCACATCCTGTCCTCGGGCGTCGCCGGCACCATGGCGGCCAACGGCTCCGGGCTGCAGATGTCGACGGTGCGCAACATGGCGCTGGCTTGGGTGTTGACCCTGCCGGCGGCGATCACCCTGGCGGGCGTCCTGTTCTTCATCCTCCGCCACGTCTTCTGAGGCCAACGCCTTTCAAAGCCTGCGCATGTCCCGCTCGTCGCCCCGGGATCGCCCGCGGCGATCACCCGGACGCGTCTGACCGGATCGTGCGCCCGGCCGGGCGAGGGCGCGCGCGGTCGGGTTTCAGGGGCGGCGCCTTGCATGCCGACGGCCGGCTCCACGGCCTCGGCGGGGCTGCAAACCCGGTCGATGTCGGCTAGGCCGGGACCGATCCGGCCTCCTCGGCCGGGCGTTCGCGAGCCGCGGCCCAGCATGCCTTCCACCTCCTCGATCGCTCGCCTGATCCTGGTGCTCGCGGCCGCGGGCTTCTCCAGCACCTTCGCGTGGCGCTCGGTCGAGCCGCTGGTCGGCGTGCTGGCGCGCGACCTGCGCAGCGACGCCCACACCGTGGCGCTGCTCTCGACCGCCTTCGCGCTGCCCTACGCGCTGATCCAGCCGATCCTCGGGCCGGTGGGCGACGCGGTCGGCAAGGAGCGGGTCATCACCGCGTGCCTCGCGGTGCTGGTGGCGGCGCTGGTCGGCTGCGCCTTCGCCGAAGACCTGCGCCTGCTCTTCGGCCTGCGGATGGTGGCGGGCGCCGCGGCCGGCGGGGTGATCCCGCTGGCGCTCGCCCTGATGGGCGACCGGGTGCCGATGGAGCGCCGCCAGGTGGCGATCGGCCGCTTCCTCGTCGCGGTGATCCTCGGGCAGCTCTCGGGCTCGACCTTCGCCGGGCTGATCGAGGGGCAGGTCGGCTGGCACGGCGTGTTCGCGATCAACGCCGCGGTCGCCGTGCTCGGCTGCGCCGCGACCCTGCTCGGGTTCGACCGGAGCAGCCGCCTCCCGGCGCGACGGCCGGAATTCGGGCTGGCGCTGACGCGCTATCGCGCGATCGTGGCCAACCCGCGCGCGCGGGTGCTGTTCGCGGCGGTGTTCGTCGAGGCGATCGCGGTGTTCGGCATCTTCCCGCACCTCGCGCCGCTGATCGAGGCGCGCGGCGAGGGCGGCCCGCGCGAGGCCGGGCTGGCGCTCGCCGGCTTCGCCGTCGGCGGGCTGATCTACTCCGCCCTCGTCGGCCTGCTGGTCCGGTTCCTCGGGATGCAGCGGATGCTGGTCGGCGGCGGCCTCGTCTGCGCCGGTGCCCTGACCATGATCGGCCTCGCGGGGCGCTGGCAGCTCGACGCGGCCGCCCTCGTCGCGATGGGGCTCGGCTTCTACATGCTGCACAACACGTTTCAGGTGCAGGTGACCGAGGTCGCCCCGACCGCCCGCGCCTCGGCGGTGGCGCTCCACGCCTTCTCGTTCTTCTGCGGGCAGGCGCTCGGCGTCGCCGTGCTCGGCGTCGCGCTCCAGGGCATCGGCCAGCTCGCGGCGCTCGCCGCCTGCGCCGTCACGATCCTCGCCGTCGGGATCGCGACCGCCGTGCTGCTGGCAAGGCCGGCGGGGCAGGGCGCAGAGTAGGTCTCTTCGCGAATCCGCTCGGTTTCGACGCCCACGCGCGCCTTCCCTCCCCCTCTGCGGGGGAGGGAAAGAGCGCCACGTCACGCCGGCACGCGCGGCCGCGCCCGTGCCGCCACGGTGCGCGAGGCCGTCTCGCGCAGGGCCTGCTCGATGGCGGCGTTGGCGCGGCCGCGCAGCAGCTTGGTCGCCTCCGCCTCGTCGAACGTGTCGGGGAAGCGCCGGGCCAGCCAGAGGTAGGCGGCGGCGAGCTTGACCGTGCGTTCGAGGTACTCGAGCTCGCCGCCGACGTTGGCCCTCAGAGCCGGGACGGCGGCGCCGGCCGCGCGGGCCTGGACCCAGCGGTCGAGCACCGCGGTCGAGGCCGGGTCGCGCCGGTCGATCGGGCAGACCGCGAAGGCGAAGGCCTCGCGGATCGGCAGGTGCGCCGTGTCGACCGCGCGCGCCGCCTCCAGCGCCTCCTCCATCGCGGAGGGCTGGAACGGGGACCCCTCGTAGAACGTCGCGCGGGAAAAATGCGTCAGCACCTCGGCGAGCGAGTCGGTGCCGAGTTCGGCCGCCGCCGCCTCGATCGCGATCAGGTCCGGCCGGACGTAGAACCGGGTGTCGGCGGCGGGCGCCGTCGGCGCGCCGGCCAGCGCATCGCGGATCGGGCCGAGGCTCACGTCGTCGGTGGCCGAGACGTGGCCCTCGTCCTGATAGCCGAAGCGCCCGGCCCGGCCGGCGATCTGGCGGATCTCGGGGTTGGTGAGCGGGCGGGTCGCCGTGCCGTCCCACTTGGTGACCGCCGAGAAGATCACCCGCTTGAGCGGTCCGAGGTTCAGGCCCATGCCGATCGCGTCGGTGGTGACCAGCACCTCGGCCTCGGCGTCGCGGAACCGTGCCGCTTCCGCCCGGCGCACCTCCGGCGAGAGCGCGCCGTAGATGGTGGCGACGCTGCGCCCGGCCGCCACCAGCGCCTCGCGGTTCTCGTGCACGGCCCGCCGCGAGAAGGCGACGACGGCATCCCCCGGCTGCACGGATTCGAGGGGCACGGGCTCGTCGAGCGCCACCAGCGGGGTCTTGCGCACGAAGGTCACGACGTCGAGCGATTCGCCCGCGGCCTCCGCCGCGCGGCGGACATGCGAGAGCGCGTCGTCCGAGCCGCAGACGATCACGGTCTTCGCCGGGATCCCGAACAGCGCGTTAGTCCAGGCCCAGCCGCGATCGGGGTCGGACAGCATCTGGATCTCGTCGATCACCGCGACCTCGACCGGGCGGCGCAGGTCCGCGGTCTCGATGGTGCGCGCGGTGTGGCTCGGGTCCGGCTCCCCCAGAATCTCCTCGCCGGTGACCATGCCGGCGCGCAGGCCCCGCTCGAGCAGGGCCTCGTAGTTCTCCAGCGCGAGCAGGCGCAAGGGCGCGAGGTAGGTCCCGGTCGGCGCCTTTGCCAGCACTTCCAGCGCCGTGTAGGTCTTGCCGGAATTGGTCGGGCCCATGTGGAAGACGATGCGCCGGTTCAGCCGGCGGGCGGGCACGAACTTGTCGATGTAGGAGCCGAACCCGACCCGGTCGCGCAGGCGGCGACGGCCGGATTCCTCGCGCGCCACCACCTTCGCCCGCGTCCGCACCGTCTTCAGGGTGTCGAGGATCGCGTGAGCGAGGTTCGGCGCGGGCGTGAAGACGCGAGCGCGCAGCGACCGGTCGAGATGGGCGATGTAGGTCGGCGCGTCCGCCCCGATCTCGTGGAGGTCGTCCCGGATCTGGTCGCGCAGGCGCGCGACCGTGCGGTGGAGCGTGCGCGCCGAGGCCGCCGACGTCTCGGCCAGCGCCCGGCGCAGGTCGTCGAGGCGCCAGGCCGGATCGTTGCCGAGCGCCATCTCCTCCAGGATCTCGGCCGCCGCCTCGCCCGGCGGCGCGTCGAGGCGCAGGTCGAGGCGGCCGTCGTCGAGGAGCGGCAGGCCGACCCGGAGCCGCCAGGCGAGGGCGCCGTCCCGCCCCGGCTCGGCCCGGAGCGCCGGCAGGGCGAGCCGCAAGGCCGCGACGCCGGTCTGCGAGAAGGCCTGGCGCGCCGTCCCGTCGCGGAGCGCCGCGGCGACGGCGGAATCCTCCACGAAGCCGTCCTGCTCGGGCAGGCCCATCCGGACGCGCAGGGCCTCGCGGTCGATCGCGGCCGCCGCGATCCCGAGCCGGTGCAGGGCGTCGGCCAGGATGTCGGTCGTCGGGTGGATGCGCTTGCGAGTCATGCCCTACCTTCTCGGCCGCGACGCGCCGGATCAAGCACGCCGGCAGGTTCTCAACGGTTGCGGACGAGCCAGCGGGCGATGCGGGGGCGGAGCGGCAGGAACCCGCGATAGGCGATCTCGGCGAGCGGCAGCACGACCGGGAGCCGCGCGATCCGCGCGAGCCAGCGCCAGCGCGGCAGCGCGCTCCACAGCCGGGCGAAGCCCGCCGCCCCCGACCGGAGCCGGCCGTCGGCGTCGCGGACATGGAAGCGGGCGCGGGCCGCCGCACGGTCGAGGTCCGGCCCGAGGGGAGCGCCGTCCGGCGCCACGTCGACGAAGGCGATGCGCTCGGCCCCGCGGCAGCGGCGATAATGCCCGATCTCCGCCCGGCAGAGCGGGCAGGCTCCGTCGTAGTAGACGGTCAGCGTCTCGTCGGGCACGGGATGGTCCTCTTGGCGACCCCCGGGAGATAGGGGGGCAGGGCCCACGCGGCAGCGCGGCCGGACGCCGCTGGGCCGGTCGCACGCCCGGGCCGCAAAGCCCTCGCGCCTCATTAGCGACCGGCGTCGCAGATCCCTCCAAGGGGCCGGGTCGAAGCGGGAGTCCCTTCCCCCAGAGGGAGCCGCGCGGCGCTGGCCACGACCCATTCGAAGACGTTCGACGCCGTGCGATCCGAACCCCCATCGGCAAGCTCAGCCGCAGCCGCAGCCCTATCGGCGGTCGTAGGGATCGTAGGGCGCGAGCGCATCCCCGAGCGCCTTGGCGGCCGGATCGCGCCGGAGATCGAGCTCCCGGTCGAGGGCGCGCACGAAGCGCTCGCGGCCGGCTTCCAGCTCGCGGCCGAGGCCGCCGAAGGCCTCGGCGACCTCGACATGGGGCGGCCCGTCGGTGACGAGGTAGTCGATCCCGCAATCCGGCTCGGCCGGGCGCCCGGCAGGGCGGAGCCAGTAGCAGATGCGGACGCGGGTGAACGGCTCGCCCGCGCGTCGCTCGACCCGGGCGGGCGCCAGCCGAAAGCTGTCTGGCCGGGCCCGCTCGGCATAGGCGAGGCTCTGGCCGACGGTGACGAAGCCCTGCGTGCGGTGCCCGCGCACCAGCGCCATCGCCCGCGCGTCGGAGAGGTCCGCCGGCTGCGCCTGGGCGCCCGCGAGCGAGGCGAGGCCGAGGGCCGCTGTCAGAAAAGCCCGCCGCGCCGCCCGCAGCGACGGCCTCGCGGGCCGGCCGGCCTCGTCCGGCGTTGCAGCGCGGCTGGGCTTCACCATGTCTTGCTCCGATCCCGCTTCGCGTGCGTGAAGCCCGATGCTGCAGGAGCCTGTACCGTGCCGCGCTACTTCTTCAACACACGGATCGGCGACGACTGGGTGACGGACCCGGACGGCGCCGACCTGCCCGATGCCGACGCCGCCTGGGAGGCCGCCCGCGACACCATCCTGGCGGCGCTGCGCGCCGGCCAAGCGCGTGAGGCGCGGGACCAGGCCCGGCTGATGACGGCCCACCTCGTCGTCACCGATGCCGCGGGCGAGATCGTGCTGGAATTCCCCTTCGCCGAGGCGGTCGAGATCGACCCGGACCCCGGCGCGACGTTGCACTGACCGCGACACGCGGCATCGACCTCAGCGCTCGGCGCTTCGCTTGCGCAGGGGCCGCGTCAGGCGGGTGCCGGCCGCGACGAAGCCGGTGGCGGCGCAGAAGGCTTCGAGGTCCGGCCGGTCCGGCGGCAGCACCATCTCCAGCCCGTCGCATCCGGCGGTGCGCGCGGCCTGCGCCGCCGCCTTGAGCAGCAGGCGCCCGAGCCCGCGCCGGCGGTCGTCGGGCGCGACGAGGAGCGTCGTGATCTGCGCGGTCGGCTCGGCGACGAGGGTGCGGTACCAGTGCAGCACGACGAGGCCGCCCGGCGGCCCCCACTCGACCGCGACGAGGGCCGCGCCGTCGCGGCCGCGCAGGGCCTCGATCCGCTCGGCGAGGTCGCGGACCGCGATCGCCGGGCCGCCCGAGCCGATCAGCGCGGCGAGCCCCGGCGCGTCGGCGGCGCTGGCCGCCCGAATCTCCAGCCCGTACCGAGCGCTCAAGCCCCACCCCCGCTCATCCCGACCATCGTCATCCCGTCGCTTTCCCGCCGCCGATCGATGCGCGCGCCGCATCGATCCATCCAGCCTTTGAGTTGGACGCCGCGCCGGGGACGCTCCTAACCTGAGATCGCAAGCGGCCGCCGGGGCCCCGTCGAGGGGCCTTCAGAGAACGGCCGCTGTCCGCTGCGGCACCGGCCGGGCGGTCCGCCTTCAGGGAGAAGGTCGTATGAGCGCGGGTCTCGCCATGACCGCGGTGAAGCGCAGCCGCGTGCGGCTCCTCATCGTGACGATGCTCTTCATCGCCACCACCATCAACTACGCCGACCGCGCGACGCTCTCCATCGCCGGCCCGTCGCTGGCCAAGGACCTGGGCCTCGATGCGGTGGCGATGGGCTACGTCTTCTCCGCCTTCGCCTGGTCCTACGTCCTGGCGCAGCTGCCCGGCGGCTGGCTGCTCGACCGCTACGGCGCGAAGTGGGTCTATGCCGGCGCGATCTTCCTGTGGTCGGCCTTCACGCTGATGCAGGGGGCGGTCGGCTTCTTCACCGGCTTCACCGCGGTGGCGGTGCTGTTCGGCCTGCGCCTGCTCGTCGGCCTCGCCGAGGCGCCGGTGTTTCCGGCCAACGCCCGGATCACCGCGGCGTGGTTCCCCACCGCCGAGCGCGGCACCGCCTCGGCCTTCTTCAATGCCTCGCAGTACTTCGCCACCGTGCTGTTCACGCCGCTGATGGGCTTCGTCGTCCACCATTACGGCTGGCACCACGTTTTCACCCTGATGGGCGCGCTCGGCATCGCCTTCGCGCTGCTGTGGACCCAGGTGATCTACGGGCCGAAGGAGCACCCCGCGATCAACCAGGGGGAGCGCGACTACATCGAGGCGGGCGGCGCCCTCCTCGACATGGACGGCCGCGACGCGGGCGTGGCCCAGGTCGACGCCGGCCGCACGATCCGGCAGCTGCTCGCCAACCGCATGCTGCTCGGGATCTACGTCGGGCAGTACTGCATCACCACGCTGACGTACTTCTTCCTGACCTGGTTCCCGGTCTACCTCGTGAAGGAGCGCGGCCTGTCGATCCTGCAGGCGGGCTTCGCCGCGGTGCTGCCGGCGCTCTGCGGCTTCGTCGGCGGCATCCTGGGCGGCTGGATCTCGGACCGGCTGCTCAAGCGCGGCTGGTCGCTGACCGCATCGCGGAAGATCCCGATCGTCGGCGGGATGCTGCTGTCGATGGTCATCGTCGGCTGCAACTACGTCCAGACCGACGCGCTCGTGGTCGGGCTGATGGCGCTCGCCTTCTTCGGCAAGGGCGTCGGGGCGCTCGGCTGGGCGGTCGTCTCCGACACCTCGCCGCGCCAGGGCGGCGGCCTCTCGGGGGGGCTGTTCAACACCTTCGGCAACACCGCCGGCATCACCACCCCGATCGCGATCGGCTACATCGTGCAGCAGACGGGGTCGTTCAACGGCGCGCTGGTGTTCGTCGGGCTGAACGCGCTCGTCGCCGTGTTCTGCTACCTCGTCGTCGTCGGCGAGATCCGGCGGGTGGAGCTGCGCTGAGCGGGCTCGCGCCGGCAAGGCAACGCTTCAAAGGCGACACGTCTCCGGCCCGGCTTCCAGACCGGTCGCAGGTTGCGCGGACCCGCAGAACACGTCCGCGCAACCGGCTCAAGCGGACCGCCGCCGCCACCCCTCGGGCACGGGATGGCGGGCATGCGCCTCGGCCAGCGCTTCGAGCCAGCCTGCGACGTCGGGTGGGATCGCGGCGTCGCCGGAGGCCCAACGGCGCACCAGGCGGTCATCGCAGGCCAGGGCCTGAGCGAAGCCCCGTTGCGACCAGCGCAGCCGGGCGAGCACGTCGCGGAGGCGGCTGGCAGTCACCCGCCCAACACCTTGATGAAGGCGGCGCCCGCGCCGAACAGCGCAGCACCCGCGGCCATGCCGGACAGGGCGATCTGCCAGGGTGCCAAGGCTCGCTCGCGCGTCAGCTTGTCGGCCTCGGCGCGCAGCTTAGCCTGTTCCTCAATGAATTTCTGGGTCTCGGCGTTCGACCGGAGGACGCGAGCGACCTGCTCGGCGATGTCGAGGCTGTTCGGAGCGGATGTGCCGGCCATCGGGGTCGTCCTGCAATTTAGCCGGGGAACTCCCGCGAACATGTCCGCAATATGAGGGACGATCGGACGAACGTCAACGACGGCGAAGTCGAACGTGCCCGTGACGACCCACCTCGCCGAAGCGACGCCACCCGATCGAGACCGTCTTCCGCAAGCCGAAGGCGTTCAAGCGCATCGCGAGGCAGGCCGACGAGACCGATCGAAGCTTTGCTGCCATCATCCGTCTCGCCGCGACCGGCATCGGGATGCGATCAATCCAGGCACGTCGCAACCCGGGTCGCCTTTCCAGGATCGCGCATGTTCGACTTCAGCCAGCTCCGGTGCTTCGCGGCCGTCGCCGAGGAGCTGCATTTCGGCCGGGCCGCCGCCCGGCTGAACATGACCCAGCCGCCGCTCTCGCGGCAGATCCAGGTCCTGGAGCGCATCCTCGACGTGCAGCTCCTCGACCGCACCAGCCGCTCGGTGCGCCTGACCGCGGCCGGGCGCAGCTTCCTGCCCGAGGCGCAGCGCATCCTGCGGCTCGCCGAGACCGCGACCCACGTCACCCGCCAGGTCGCGGCCGGAAGGGCCGGGGTGCTCAAGCTCGGGTTCACGGCGGCTTCGGCCTACGACTTCCTGCCCCGCCTCGTCATCGCCGCCCGGGCCGCGCTGCCGGACGTGACGCTCGCGCTGCGCGAGATGGTGACCAAGGATCAGGTCGAGGAACTGCTGGCCGGGCGCATCGACGCGGCGCTGGTGCGCCCGCCGGTCACCCATCCCGACCTCGCCTCCGTGCGGGCGCTGGCCGAGCCGATGGTGGTCGCCGTGCCCGCCGGCAATCGCCTGGCGGCGCACGCGGGCCTGACGCTGGCGGACCTCGACGGCGAACCGTTCATCGCCTACGCGCCGAACGAGGCGCACTACTTCCACGACCTCGTCCGCGGCCTGTTCGCCGAGGCCGGCATCCAGCCGCGCATCCTGCAGCAGCTGACGCAGATCCACTCGATCCTGGCACTGGTGCGTGCCGGCCTCGGGGTCGCCCTGGTGCCGGCGGCGGCCGAGCGTCTGCGCTTCGAGGGCGTCGCGTTCCGCCCCCTCGACCTGCCCGCGCCGCGCCCGGCCGAGCTGCACCTCGCCTGGCGCCGCGACGGCGACGACCCGCTGATCGCGCGCCTGATCGCGATCCTGGCAGCGCTGCCGCCGGGATGATCGATGCCTGTCGCGCATCGATCGATCCAGCCTTTGGCTTGGACCCGCATCGGCATCCTTGCGAGAACGTGCGGCAGACGGCGCGCCAGACGCCGGTCCCGTCAACGCCCCGGGAGGCACGCATGCAGGCCGACGCCGTCGATGCCCCGTCGCGCGGATTTTCGCGCTCCCCCACCGTCACCGCAATGCGGGTCGTGCCGGTCGCCGGCCGCGACAGCATGCTGCTCAACCTCAGCGGCGCGCACGGCCCGTTCTTCACCCGCAACCTGGTGATCCTCGAAGATTCCACCGGCGCGACGGGCCTCGGCGAGGTGCCCGGCGGCGAGCGCATCCGCGGCGTGCTGGAGGAGGCCCGCGACCTGATCGTCGGGCGCCCGCTCGGCGCCTGGCAGGCGGTGCTCAACGCGATGCGCGCGCGCTTCGCCGACCGCGATTCCGGCGGGCGCGGCCTCCAGACCTTCGACCTGCGCGTCACGATCCACGCGGTGACGGCGGTGGAATCCGCCTTCCTCGACCTGCTCGGCCAGTTCCTCGACGTGCCGGTGGCGGCCCTGCTGGGCGAGGGCCAGCAGCGCGACGCCGTCGAGATGCTGGGCTACCTGTTCTACGTCGGCGACCGCCGCCGCACCGATCTGCCCTATCGCGAGCCGACCGCCCGCGACGGCTGGATGCGGCTGCGCGACGAGGAGGCCCTGACGCCCGACGCCGTCGCACGCCTGGCCGAGGCCGCGCATGCGGCCTACGGCTTCAACGACTTCAAGCTGAAGGGCGGCGTGCTCGCCGGCGAGGACGAGATCGCCGCCGTCACCGCGATCCACGAGCGCTTCCCGGAAGCCCGCGTCACCCTCGACCCGAACGGCGCGTGGTCGCTCGCCGAGGCGATCCGCCTGTGCAAGGGCCGCGGCGACGTGCTCGCCTACGCCGAGGATCCGTGCGGGGCCGAGGACGGGTTCTCGGGCCGCGAGATCATGGCCGAGTTCCGCCGCGCCACGGGCCTGCCCACCGCCACCAACATGATCGCCACCGACTGGCGCCAGATGAACCACGCGATCCAGCTCGGCAGCGTCGACATCCCGCTGGCCGACCCGCATTTCTGGACGCTGGCCGGCTCGGTGCGGGTGGCGCAGCTCTGCCGCGACCACGGGCTGACCTGGGGCTCGCACTCGAACAACCACTTCGACGTGTCGCTGGCGATGTTCACCCACGTCGCGGCCGCCGCCCCGGGCAAGGTGACGGCGATCGACACGCACTGGATCTGGCAGGACGGCCAGCGCCTGACCAAGGAGCCGCTGGCGATCCGCGGCGGGCTCGTGCGGGTGCCGGATCGTCCGGGGCTGGGCATCGAGATCGACATGGCCGAGGTCGAGGCGGCGCACGCGCTCTATCTGGACCACGGCCTCGGCGCCCGCGACGACGCGGCGGCGATGCAGTTCCTCGTCCCGAACTGGACCTTCGACAACAAGCGCCCGTGCCTCGTGCGCTGAGGGCGACGGACGCTTCAGATCCCTCCCCCTCTGCGGGGGAGGGTGGCCCCTGCGTCGGCAGGGGTCGGGAGAGGGGAGCGCCGTATCCGGCACCGGCGCTCCCCTCTCCCGACCCGCTTCGCGGGCCACCCTCTCCCGCAGAGGGGAGAGGGAGGCGCGTGATCCGGACGACGCTCGACCTCTCAGATCGATTCCACGAAGGAGCACATCCGATGGACATCCTCTCCAACCGCTTCAAGGCGGCGCTCGGCCAGGGCCGGCAGCAGATCGGCCTGTGGTGCAGCCTCGCCAGCCCGATCTCCACCGAGGTCGTGGCCGGCTCCGGCTTCGACTGGCTGCTCCTCGACATGGAGCATTCGGCCAACGACCTGCGGGACGTCTACAGTCAGGTCCAGGCGATGATGGAGAGCCCGGCCCACGCCATGGTGCGGGTGCCGAGCGACGAGGCGATCACCATCAAGCGCATCCTCGACACCGGGGTGCAGTCGCTGATGATCCCCAACATCGACGACGCCGACCAGGCCCGCCGCGCGGTGGCCGCGACCCGCTACGCCCCGCGCGGCGTGCGCGGCTTCTCGCAGGCGCCGCGCGCCGCCCGCTTCGGCCGCATCCTCGACTACCACGCCCGCTGCGAGGCCGAGATCTTCGTGGCCGTGCAGATCGAGTCGCGGCGGGCGCTCGACAACCTCGACGAGATCGCCGGCGTGGAGGGCGTCGACGGCGTCTTCGTCGGCCCCGGCGACCTCTCGACCAGCCTCGGCTACCTCGGGCAGCAGAACCATCCGGACGTGGTGGCGATCATCGAGGAGACCGTGGCCCGCATCGGGAAGGCCGGGAAGCACGCCGGCATCCTCACCGCCAACGAGGAACTGGCCCACCGCTACATCGCCGCCGGCACCCGCTTCACCGCGGTCGGCTCCGACATGGGCCTGCTCGCGCGGCAGTCCGAGGCGCTCGCCGCCCGCTTCAGGGGCTGAGCCAGGATCGACCCTCCCCCTCCGCGGGGGAGGGCGGATGCGCCATTCCGGGAGACACCACCATGAACATCGGATTCATCGGCCTCGGCATCATGGGCGCGCCCATGGCCGGGCACCTGATCGCCGCCGGGCACAGCCTGTTCCTGAAGAGCCGCCGGGCGGTGCCCGAGGCCCTGGTCGCCGCCGGCGGCACGCCCTGCGCCACCGCCGCCGAGGTCGCCGAGCGCGCCGACGTCGTCATCCTGATGCTGCCGGACACCCCCGACGTCGAGACGGTGCTGTTCGGCGCGGACGGCGTCGCGGCGGGCCTGAGGTCCGGCACGACCGTGATCGACATGAGCTCGATCTCGCCGATCGCGACGAAGGACTTCGCCGCCCGCATCAGGGAGCGCGGCGGCGCCTATCTCGACGCGCCGGTCTCCGGCGGCGAGGTCGGGGCGAAGAACGCCGCCCTCTCGATCATGGTCGGCGGCGACGAGGCCGATTTCGGGCGCGCACAACCGCTGTTCGCGGCCATGGGGAAGACCGTGACCCATGTCGGCCCGGTCGGATCGGGCCAGGTGGCGAAGGTCGCCAACCAGATCATCGTCGCGCTCACCATCGAGGCGGTGGCCGAGGGTCTGCTGTTCGCCTCGAAGGCCGGCGCCGACCCGGCCAAGGTCCGCGAGGCGATCACCGGGGGCCTGGCCACCTCGCGCATCCTCGAGCTGCACGGCAAGCGCATGATCGACCGCACCTTCGATCCGGGCTTCCGCATCGGGCTGCACCAGAAGGACCTGAACCTGGCGCTGGAGGGCGCCCGGGCGCTCGGGCTCAGCCTGCCGGCCACGGCGCTGGCGCAGCAGCTGTTCTCGGCCTGCGTCGCCAACGGCGGGGCGGCCTGGGACCATTCGGCGATGGTCCGCGCGCTGGAGATCATGGCGAACCACGAGGTCGGCGCCGCTTGACCCACGCTCGATCGATCGATGCCGCGATGGTATCGATCGATCCATCGTTTGGATTGGAAGGTATCGACCGGGCGGACTAATCTGGAAACCTCAAGGAAACCGACCGCGACGGGCACGCATCCGTCGGGCGATCCCGAGGAGGAAACCATGTCGCTGGCGATTCCGGTGCAGAGCGCGACGCGCATGCGCGTGCGCTACCTGATCCTCCTCGTGCTGTTCGCGGTCACGGTGCTGAACTACGCCGACCGCGCGATCATCTCGATCGCGGGCGTGCCGATCGCGCAGGAATTCGGCATCACGCCCGTGCAGATGGGCTACATCCTCTCCGCCTTCAGCTGGTCCTACGTCGCGGCCCAGCTGCCCGGCGGCTGGCTGCTCGACCGCTACGGCACCAAGTGGATCTATGCCGGCGGCGTGTTCTTCTGGTCGTTCTTCACCTTCGTCCAGGGCTGGGCCGGCTTCCTCGGCGCGGGCTCCGCGGTGGCGGTGTTCTTCCTGATGCGGATGCTGGTGGGCATCGCCGAGGCGCCGTCCTTCCCCGGCAACGCCCGCCTCGTCACCGCCTGGTTCCCGGCGGCCGAGCGCGGCAAGGCCTCGGCCGTGTTCAACGCGGCCCAATACTTCGCGCCGGTGCTGTTCGCGCCGCTCACCGCCTGGGTGACCCAGAGCTTCGGCTGGCGCTACGCGTTCTTCAGCATGGGCCTGATCGGCCTGGCGATGGTGCTGCTCTGGGTCTGGCTGATCCACGACCCCAAGGACCATCCGAGCGTCACCTCGGGCGAGCTCGACGAGATCGCCCGGGGCGGCGCGCTGGTGCAGGTCGGCGCCGCGCCGTCGGGCGCGACCACGTCGACAGCGCGCGACGCGAAGCCGGTGCGGGCGGGCGCCGCCCCCGCCGCCGGCACCTGGGGAACGATCAAGCAGCTCCTCGGCAACCGGATGCTGCTCGGCATCTACGTGGCGCAGCACTGCATCAACGTGATGACCTACTTCTTCCTGACGTGGTTTCCGATCTACCTCGTCAAGCAGCGCGGCATGTCCGTGCTCCAGGCCGGCTTCACCGCCTCGCTCCCGGCCTTGTGCGGCTTCGTCGGCGGCATCCTCGGCGGCGTGATCTCCGACGCGCTCCTGCGCCGGACCGGCTCGCTCAACATCGCCCGCAAGCTGCCGATCATCGCCGGCATGCTGCTGTCGATGGTGATCATCGCCTGCAACTACGTCGACTCGCATGCCCTGGTGATCGGCCTGATGGCGGCGGCCTTCTTCGGCAAGGGCCTCGGGGCGCTCGGCTGGGCGGTGGTGTCCGACACCTCGCCCAAGGAGGCGGCGGGCCTGAGCGGCGCGCTGTTCAACATGTTCGGCAACACCGCCGGCATCACCACGCCGATCATCATCGGCTATCTCGTCCAGTCCTCGGGCTCGTTCGACACGGCGTTGGTCTTCGTCGGGATCAACGCGCTCGTGGCGATGAGCGCCTATCTCCTCCTCGTCGGCGACATCCGGCGGGTGGAGCTGCGCCGCGCCTGACCGACCGCCGACCGCCAGGGAGCATGCGATGCCAGACGCCGTGATCGAAGCCCCGCCGGTGCCGCCGGCCGGGCCCGCCCTGGGCGACGCCCCCCGCACCATCCGCCTGCACGCGAGCGACAACGTCGCCATCGTCGTCAACGCCTTCGGGCTGCCGGCCGGCACGGTGTTCTCGGACGGGCTGACCCTCGTCGAGTTCGTGCCGCAGGGCCACAAGGTGGCGCTCGCCGCGATCCCCGAGGGCGGCGAGGTCCGGCGCTACGGCGAGGTCGTCGGCATCGCGACGCAGGATATCCCGTGCGGCGCCTGGGTCGAGGAATCGCGCGTGGCCACCCCGACCGCCCCCGCCCTCGACGCGCTGGAGATGGCGACCCGCGTGCCGGCGCCCCTGCCGCCGCTGACCGGCTGCACCTTCGAGGGGTTCCGCAACCCGGACGGCTCGGTCGGCACCAAGAACATCCTCGCCATCTCGATCAGCGTGCAATGCGTCGCCGGCACCCTCGACGTGGCGATCCGGCGGATCAAGGCGGAGCTGCTGCCGCGCTTCCCCAACGTCGACGACGTGGTCGGGCTGACCCACGCCTACGGCTGCGGCGTCGCGATCAACGCGCCGCAGGCGGTGATCCCGATCCGCACCCTCCAGAGCCTCGCCCGCAACCCGAATTTCGGCGGCGAGGTGATGGTGGTGGGCCTCGGCTGCGAGAAGCTCGTCTCCGAGCGCCTGCTGCCGGACGGCGACGACGCGCAGGACGGCGGCGTCGTGCGGATGCAGGACGAGCGCCACCAGGGCTTTTCCATGATGCTCGACAGCATCATGGCGATGGCCGAGGCCCGGCTCGCGATCCTGAACCGGCGCCGGCGCGAGACCTGCCCGGCCTCCGACCTCGTGGTCGGCCTGCAATGCGGCGGCAGCGACGCGTTCTCCGGCGTCACCGCCAACCCGGCGCTCGGGTACTGCGCCGACCTGATCGTCGCCGCCGGCGGCACGGTCCTGTTCTCGGAGGTCACCGAGGTCCGCGACGCGATCCACCTGCTGACGCCGCGCGCCAAGACGCCAGCGGTGGCCGAGGCTTTGGTGCGCGAGATGGCGTGGTACGACGACTACCTCGCCAAGGGCGAGGCCGACCGGCGCGCCAACCCGTCCCCCGGCAACAAGAAGGGCGGGCTGAACAACATCGTCGAGAAGGCGCTCGGGTCGGTCGCCAAATCCGGCACCTCGGCGATCTCCGGCGTGCTCGCCCCGGGCGAGCGGGTCCGCGAGAAGGGCCTGATCTTCGCGGCGACGCCGGCGAGCGACTTCGTCTGCGGCACGCTGCAGCTCGCCTCCGGGATCACCCTCCAGGTGTTCTCGACGGGCCGCGGCACGCCCTACGGCCTCGCGCAATGCCCCGTGATCAAGGTCGCGACCCGCACCGAGCTCAGCCAGCGCTGGTCCGACCTGATCGACCTCGACGCCGGCCGCATCGCCACCGGCCACGCGACGATCGAGGAGGTCGGCCGCGAGCTGTTCCAGCTCATCCTCGACGTGGCGAGCGGGCGCAAGACGCCGTGGTCCGACCGCTGGGGCCTGTTCAACGACCTGACGCTGTTCAACCCGGCGCCGATCACCTGAGGGTTCCGACGCCACGGAAGGAGCGGACACGCCGCACGCCATGCGCCGTGCCCGCCGGGGACCGAGCGACGGACAGGCCGGGACGACACCGGCCGGGAGGACACGATGGGCGCACTCGATCGCCGGACCCTGCTGGCGCTGGCGGGCGCCGCCGCCACGACGGCGTGGGCCGGGCCTGCGCAGGCCGCCTTCGAGCCGTCCGAGCGCCTGCCCGACCCGGCGATCGAGATCCTCGACCCGTCGTTCGCCCGGTACCGGATCTTCTCGGCGACGGTGGAGCGGATCGCCACGGGCTTTCGCTGGGCGGTAGGGCCGCCCTACACCAGCTCGAGGATCGCGAGCCGGTCCGTCACGCCGAGGGTCAGCGTCCGGGCCGGGCCGAGCGTTTCCACGCCGACCGAGCCGTCGTCGGCGAAGCGGTGCAGCCGCGCCGCCTTCGGGACGCCCGAGAGGGTGAGGGTCACGCCCTGCGCCGGCGCGTCGGGCCGTGCCCGGCGTTGCACCCGGTCCCAGCCGTCGATCCCGAGCCAGAGCGGCACGAGGACGGCGCCGTCGCCGCGCAGGAAGCGGATCGCCTGGAGGTCGCGCGGGGCCGCGTCGAGGGCCGCGTCGAGGGCCACGTCGAGGGCGGGGCCGGCCACGGCCGGGCCGGCCCGGAACAGGCGCATCAGGTTGGCGACCGCGGAAAAGGTCGGCGTGGCTGAGCCGTCGAAGCGCAGGAGGCCGAACCGGCCTTCCGGGTCGCCCTCGCCCCGGTCGACCGAGGCGGCCAGCTCGTAGAGGTAGGTGCGGCGGATGCCCTGGAGGAAGCTCCACAGCAGCAGGCGGGGCGTGTAGCGCGCCCGCACGGCCTCCGAGACCGGGAAGTGGAAGCTCCGGGTGGCGAGCGCGGTGTGGTAGCCGTTCTCGGTGGCGAGCAGCGGCGCGCGGCCGAAGATGGGCTGAGCGGCGGCGACGAAGCGGCGCAGGTCGCCGTTACCGGCGTTCTCCGGGTGCTCCATGCCGGGGTAGGGGTGGATGTTGCCGTAGTCGACGGCGTTGGCCAGGGACTCCGCCGCCGCGACGTTGGCCTGGACGTAGCTCGGCCCGGCGACCTTCACCGCGCCGCCGGCGTTGCGTGCCGCCCGGTAGAGCGCGCGCTGGTGCTCGGCCGAGGCCTGCGGGCGGCCGGCGCCGGCGGCGATGTTGGGCTCGTTGCTGCCCTCGGCGATCGCGAGCCCGCCCGCGCTCCAGGCGGCGATGTCGGGCAGGCGCCGGGGCGGCACCAGCGGCCCGACGTCGAGCCCGTCGTAGAAGACGAGGCTGAACCGGTAGCCGGCCCGCGCCAGCTCGGCGATCCGCCGGAACTGCGGCGGCGGCCCCGATGGCGGCTCGCCCGCCGGCAGGACGATGTCGTCGCGCAGGTGCCGGATCCCGAGGGCGTCGAGCGCCGCCGCGCAGCGCGCGAACCGGTCGACGTACGGGGTCCCGTCGTGCCCGAAATGGGTGTTGATGCCGACGGACTGCGCGAAGTCCTCGCTGGGATACGACGGCAGCGGGCCGGCCAGGGCCGGGCGTGCCGCCAGCGCCGACGCGCCCGCCGCCAGCACGAGGCGGCGGGTCGGTCCATGGGGCCTCATCGATCGCACCTCGTCTAAGGCGTCGCGGCCGCGGGCACCGCCTCGGCGCGCGGCGCGGCGGCGGCGACCAGGGCGGCCTTGCGGTTCAGGATCAGCGCGACGCTCCGGCGCAGCGGCGCGCGCAGGAACAGCAGCGCCAGGATCCCGTAGATCAGGATGCCGAGGCCGATCGCCGCCGCGAGGCCGGCGTGGTCGCCGAGCCGCGCGTAGAGGCGATCCTGCGCCAGGAACACGGTGGCGCCCATCGCGAGCGAGCAGGCGAGGATCGGCGCCAGCGAGGCGGCGACCGCCACGGTGCCGACCGGCACGAACCGGCCGGCGGCCCGCACCACCACGGGCGAGAACAGGTAGGCGCGCAGCACGTGCCCGACGACGAGGGCCGACAGGCCGAACGGCGCCGTCACCAACGAGGCCAGGATCGTGATCGTGAACTGCGCGGCCGACAGGACCAGCGCGGTGCCGGTCCGGTCGGAGGCGGTGAAGATCATCCACAGCATCGAGGTCGCGACGAATTCCGGGCCGAGCAGCGCCAGGATGCGCAGCACCGGCACCGCGTCGCGCCACTGCTCGCCGAAGAGCAGCGGCACGAGGTGCGGCGCCACCACGGCCATGCCGACGAAGGCCGGCAGCGCCAGCACCGCCGACATCGCGACGAAGCCGTCGAAGGCCGCGGCCAGGTCGCGCGGCCGGTCCTGCAGCCGGGCGTAGGTCGGCAGCGCGACCGCCGCGAGCGGGATCACCGCGACCTGGCTGATCAGGTCGATGCAGCGCCAGGCCATGCGCAGCAGGCCGATATCGGCGGTGGAGAGGAAGTAGGCGGCGACCACCTCCTGGCTGCGGATGCTGAGCGTCAGGAGGAGCTGGGTCGAGAACACCCGGGAGCCGAAGGCGAGCTGGCGGCGGGCATGGGCGCGCACGAAGCGCCATCCGGGAAGCCACGGAAACGCCGCCCAGGTCAGCAGCGTCGTCATGCCGGTGGCGAGCAGCCGCTGGATCACCAGGCTCCAGACCCCGAACCCGTTCAGCGCGAGCGCGATCGCCACCGACCCGCCGATCAGGTTGGCGACGAGGGCCCGGATCGCGAGGCTGCGGAAGCCGAAGAGGCGCTGCAGCCGCGCCTCGTGGATCACGCCCGCGGCCGCGATCACGAAGGTGGCGGCGAGCGCCGCCAGCACCGGCTGCAGCTCGGGGATCCGCAGCATCCACGCGATCGGCCAGGACAGCGCGACCAGCGCCAGCCCGTAGAGGCAGCCGGAGGCCAAAGCCACCCAGAAGGCGGTGTCGACGAAGCCGTCGTCGAGCCGGTCGGTCTGCACGACGAGGTCGGGCAGGCCGCCCCGCGTGACGATGAGCAGGATGTCGATGAACACGACCGCCACGGCGACGAGGCCGAACTCGCTCGGGTCGAGCAGGCGCGCCAGCACCAGGAACACCACGAAGCTCAGGACGACGTTGCCGATTGCGCTGACGGCGACCCACCCGGCCGCCCGGACGGAGCGGCCGGCCATATCGTCCCGGGTCGCAGCCGCGTCCGGCGCCGCGGCGGACGGGCCGGGCGGGCTAGGCGCCATGATGGATGCCGTGCGCTGGCGACGGTTCCGGCGCGATGCCGCGGCGCTCGGCGAGAAGCTCGGCGTAGAGGTCGAGATACTTCTCGGCGACGCGCTCGGAGGTCGATTCGCGCAGGACGTGCTGGAACGCGCGCTCGTCCGGCAGGCTGGCGCGGCCGCGGGCCAGCACCGTGCGGATGCGGTCCGCGAGGTCGGGCGCGTCGCCGGCGCGAAACAGCCAGTCGGCGTTGTCCTCGCCGATCAGCTCGGGGATGCCGCCGGAATCGGCGCCGATCACCGGCACGCCCATGGCGTAGGCCTCGTAGACCGTGCGCGGCGAGGGCTCGGCCCAGAACGAGGGCACGACGAGGACGTCGACCTCGGTGAGGAAGTCCTTCGGGTCGACCCAGCCGACGAACTCGATCGGCAGCCCTTCGGCCTTCGCCTTGAACCGCTCGATCGAGTCGTCCATCGCCTGGCCCGCGATCAGGCAGCGCCAGCCGCCGGAGGCGGGATTCCCTTCGGTGGCGTGCGCGCGTGAGCCGATCTCGGCCAGCGCGTCGATCAGCGTGCCGACGCCCTTCTCGACGTTGATCCGCCCGAGATAGCCGAAGGTCATCGGCTTGGCGCTCCGGTCGACCCGGCGGCGCGCCTCGGGATCGCCGTCCGGCACCGTGCAGGAATAGTAGATCACCCGTCGCCGCTCGGGAGCGAGGTGGCGGAACAGGCCATGGTCGACATGGGTCTGCAGGATCCGGGTGCCGACGCTCGCCACCGCGTCGACCCAGCGGTTGGTCAGCTGCTTGGAGGCGTTCACGACCTTGCAGCCGAGGTGCCAGTGCGTGCACGGCGCGCCGTGCTTGAACATCGCCGCGTTGCCGCAGATCAGGTCGTACTCGCAGACCGTGTGCACGATCGGGATGTCGCGCCGGGCCGCCTCGCGCCAGACCAGCGTCGAGATGTCGAGCAGCGAGTGGGTGTTGACGACGTCCGGCCGGAAGTCGTCGAGCACCCGGCCGAAATCGGCGGCGATCGCGAAGTTCCACTGCTGCTTGAGCTTGGCGGCGTTGCGCGCGAAGCGGCCGTGCTGCGCCCAGTCCTCGAGCCAGAAGTCGTTGTGATGCGCCATGCGGTAGACCGTGACGCCGTTGCGCACGGTCTTGGGCTCGGCCTGCCGCTCGATGCAGGCGGCGGCGACCGTGTGCCCGAGGCCGGCGAGCTCCTCGGCCAGATGCTCGACGGACCGCTCGGCGCCGCCGACGATGTGGGGCGGATAGAGCGAGCTAAGGTGCAGGATGCGCATGGCGCCTTGATCCTTGAGGCGTTGATTCTCGAGGCGTTGACCCCTGGGACGTTGACCCTTGGGACGTCGATCCTTGGGACGCCGATCCGTGGGCGACGGCGGGCTCACGGGCGAGGAGGCTGCGGTAGAGGTCGAGGTAGCGGGCGGCGACCGCCTGCGGCCGAGTTCCTTCGGCGACCGCGGCGGCGTTGCCGAGGCCGGTCGCGAGGCGGGCGGGGTCGGCGACGATCCGCGCCATCGCGGCGGCCAGCGCCGCCGCGTCGCCGGGCGGCACGAGCCAGGCGGGATCGTCGGTGCCGACCTGCTCGGCGATGCCGCCGACGGCGGTGCCGATCACCGGGACGCCGCGGGCGTAGGCCTCGGCCACCGTGCGCCCGAAGGCCTCGGGCCAGACCGGCGGGACGACGAGGCAGTCGATGCCGTCGAGGAAGGCGTCGGCCGCGACGAACCCGTCGAAGGCGACGGGCAGCCCGGCGGCGAGGCCTTCGTAGCGGTCGAGCCCGTCGACGGCGCGCCCGGCGACGCGCAGCCGCCAGCCGGTGCCGGGCAGGCGGCGGCAGGCCTCGATCAGGGTGTCGACGCCCTTCGACGGCTCGATCCGGCCGATGTAGCCGAACGTGACCCCGCCCGAGGGGAGGGCGCGCGGCGCCGGCGGCGGCCCCGCCTCGATCGGGTTCCAGATCACCTGCCGCAACGCGGCCGGCACGTCGCGGAAGAACCCGGCCGCGAGGTGGCGGGCGAGGATGTCGCTGCCGACGCCGACCACGGCGTCGACCGGCCGCTGGCAGAGCCGGTGCAGGAGCGCGTAGGCGCGGCACTTGGCGTGCTGCCGCTCGCAGGCGCGGCCGTGCCGCACCATCGCGCCGTTGCTGCACAGGCTCGTGAAGTCGTGCAGCGTGTGGACGACCGGCACCCCGAGCAGGCGCAGCATCGGCCAGATCCGCGGCGTCAGCTCCGACATCGAGTGCGTGTTCACCACGTCGGGCGAAAAATCCCGCACCGCGGCCTCCATCGCGGCGAGCGTGCGCCCGTCCCACTGCGCGGCGAGCTTGTAGCGCAGGCGGTCGAGCCGCCCGTGCTCGGCCCAGTCGAGGACGTAGAACGGGGTGCCGTGGCCGAGGCGGTAGATCGTCGCCGCGCCCGACCGGTCGGGCGGCTCCGCCCGGCGCGACAGGCAGGCGACGCCGACCTGCGCCCCGAGACCCGCCTGCATCCGCACGAGGGTCTCCACCATCAGCTCCGCCCCCCCGACCTGTTCGGGCTGATACAGCGATGAGAGGTGGAGAATACGCATCTGATCAATCTGACGGTGCTAGATCGACCCTAGTCCGGGGTTATTGCCAGTCGATGAAGCGTATCCTGCTCAACATGCCGAGCCAGTTCGGCGGCAAGCCGTCCGGCGTCGCCCGCGTCGCCTTCGCGCTGATCGGCGAGCTCGTCCGGCGGCCCGACGTCGCCGTGGTGCTGCGCTCGCCCTGGACCCGGGCCGAGCTCCCCGCGGCGTGGCGCGACGCCGTCGCGGTCGTGACGGTGCGCCGCCCACGCATCGTGGTCCTCGACGTGCTGGCCCAGCTCGTCACCGTTCCGGCCTGCT
This sequence comes from Methylobacterium sp. WL119, assembly GCF_008039875.1. Classification (GTDB taxonomy): domain Bacteria; phylum Pseudomonadota; class Alphaproteobacteria; order Rhizobiales; family Beijerinckiaceae; genus Methylobacterium. Next base: position 54,407 of record NZ_VRUU01000014.1, read on the forward strand.
GCCGGCGGCACGCCATCGACGTGGTGCTGAACATCGACCCCTACGGCGCGGGCGCCGGCGGACGGGCGCGCATCGTCGTCGTCCACGACCTGTACTTCCGCACGATCCCTCAGAGCACCGGCCCGCGCGAGGCGCTCATCACCGACTGGGTCTTCCGGCTGATGCTGGCGCGCAACCACGCCGTCGTCGCCGTCTCGGACGCGACGCGGCGCGACCTGGAGCAGCATTACCCTGCCGTCCGCGGGCGCGTCCGCGTGATCCCCTCGGCTTCCGTGCTCGACCCTGCGGCCCTCGCCGTCGGGGCGCCCGCGGAGGTCGCCGGCCCCTACGTGCTCGCCGTCGGGAACGCCACGCACAACAAGAACTTCGGCCTGCTCGCCGAAGCGGTGGCCTCGATCGCGCACGCCCATCCCGATCTCGCCGTCGTCCATGTCGGCGAGGACCCCGCCGACGCCGTCGCCGGGACGCTCCGGCGGCTCGGGGCGGCTTCCCGCGTGGTCCGCCTGTCGCGCATCGACGACCAGAGGCTCGCCGCGCTCTACCGCGGCGCGCTGTGCCTCTGCGTTCCGTCCTTCGCGGAAGGCTTCTGCCTGCCGGTGCTGGAGGCGCAGGCGCTCGGCTGCCCGGTGGTGTGCTCGGACCGCTCCGCGACGCCGGAGGTCGCAGGGGAGGGCGCCCTGACCTTCGATCCCACCGATGCCGGCGCCCTGGCCGCCTGCCTGCGCCGGCTGATCGAAGAGCCGGCCCTGCGCGAGAGCCTGGTCGCGAAGGGCCGGAGCAACCAGGCCCACTACACCTGGGACGCCACCGCCCGCGGCTACGCCGACCTCCTCGACGCCGTGCTCGCAGGCGGCGACCCGCCGCCGCGCCCGCTCTGAGGCCGGCGCGGCCGGCGGCGGGCCGGAACCGCGCGCCGAGCCGCTTCAGCATAGTTAAGATTTACCAAGCGGGCGAATTCAGCAGTCTTTGCGCTGTCGGCAGGCCTTTGAGCCGTCGATATTTCTAAAAGTGCAAGCATCTCCGCCTATCACCAGCATTGGCCGCGACCATTCAGGTGATTACACCTGTAAGTTGCATCCACATCGGGCTTCGCCTCGGTGCCCCTTCCTTCGAGGTCTCGAAGATGCGCGTCGCGATCGTCCATGATTGGCTCTACGTCGTCGGCGGTGCCGAGCGCGTCCTGCACGAGATCCTGGCGATCTATCCCGAGGCGGACGTCTTCACGCTGTTCGACTTCCTGAGCCCGGCCGACCGCGCCAAGATCGGCGTCGGCGCCACGCGGACGAGCTTCCTGCAGCGGATGCCGCTGGTGCGCACCCGGCACCGCGCCTACCTGCCGCTGATGCCGATCGCCGTCGAGCAGTTCGACCTCTCGGCCTACGACCTCGTGATCTCGAGCAGCTACGCCGTCGCCAAGGGCATCCTGACCGGGCCGAGCCAGGTCCACGTGTCCTACATCCATTCGCCGATGCGCTACGCCTGGGACATGCAGCACAGCTACCTGCGCGAGAGCGGGTACGAGCACGGCGTCAAGAGCATGGTCGCCCGCATGATCCTGCACCGGATGCGCCTGTGGGACACCCGCACCGCCAGCGGGCCGGACGCGGTGGTCGCCAACTCCGCCTTCGTCGCCCGGCGCATCCGCAAGGTCTACGGCCGCGCCGCCGAGGTGATCCATCCGCCGGTCACGCAATCGGCGATCCGGGCGGATCTGCCGCGCGGCGACCACTTCCTCGTGGCGAGCCGCCTCGTGCCGTACAAGAACGTGCGCGCGGTGATCGAGGCCTTCGCCCTGTTGCCGGACCTCCGGCTCGTCGTCGCCGGGACCGGCTCCGAGGAGGCGCGCCTGCGCGAGGCGGCCGGGCCGAACGTGACGTTCGCCGGCTTCGTCGGGGATTCCGAGCTCCGCCGGCTGATGGGGACGGCGCGCGCCTTCGTGTTCGCGGCGGAGGAGGATTTCGGGATCATCCCGGTGGAGGCGCAGGCCGAGGGCACCCCCGTGCTGGCGCTCGGCCGCGGCGGCGCGCGCGAGACCGTGGCGACGCTCCCGCCCAACCGCTCGGGCATGTTCTTCGCCGAGCCGGACCCCGCCGCGATCGCGGCCTGCGTCCGCGACTTCACGGAGCAGGAGGGCATGTTCTCGCGCGCCGCCTGCCGCGCCCAGGCGGCGCTGTTCGCCCCGGAGGTGTTCCGCACCCGGTTCGCCGGCTTCGTCGACGAGCAGATGGCCCTCCACCGCGACCTCGGCGCCGGCCAGGAGCGCTCGGGCCACCGCCTCAAGGCCCTGGCCTGACCGAATCCGCCACGCTCGGCCCGCGCGCGGCGGCCCGAACCTCACAATCCCTTCCGCACGGTCGCGCGACCCCGTTCGCGAACCGGCGCCAGACCCGGTGGTCGACGATGACGACGTCCTACCTCAACCCTGCCCGCACCGCCGTGCCGGCCGCGCCGCGTTCGGGCCCGGCCACCGACCAAGCCGGCCCGTTCGCGACGATCTGGCGGCGGCGGCGCCTGTTCGCGGCGGTCTTCATCGGCGTCATGTCGGTGGCGATCGGGCTGCTGATGGTCGCGCCGGTGCAGTACCTGGCGGTCGGCTCGGTGATCGTGGCCGAGCCGGAGCCCGGCAGCAACAACGCCAACGCGTCGGTCGCCTGGATCCAGAAGCTCGGCGACCCGGCCGACATCGAGAGCCAGATGCTGGTGATCCGCGCGCCGCGGATCATGCGCCTCGTCGCCTCGGGCGACGTCGTCGAGAAGGTTGTGGCCGAGTGCCGGCAAATCGCGCGCGGCGGGCTCCTCGCGAGCCTGCTGCCGCCCAAGGAGGACGGCTGCGACAAGCTGCGCGGCAACACCGACCTGGTGGTCGACTACCTGCAGCGCCGCTACGTCGTCACCGGCGCCGGCCGCTCGCGCGTCATCAACATCGCCTACCGCTCGCCGAACGCGGAGACCTCCCAGGCGCTGACCAACGCGCTGATCACCGCCTTCCTCGACGACCAGCGCGGCGTGCTCGCCAACAGCCGCGAGGCGGCGACCGAGTGGCTGTGGAAGGAGATCCGCCAGCTCGACGCGTCCCTGCGCGACGACGAGGCCAAGATCCAGGCCTTCCGCCGGCGCAAGGGCCTGATGTCGGGCGCCAACGCGCCGATCACCTCCGAGCGGCTCAGCACCATCACCCAGCAGCTCTCGGCGGCCGAGACCGCCAAGGCCGACGCCGCGGCGCGCCTCTCCGAGATCAACGCCGACCAGGCCCGGGGCTCGATCAACGCCCCGGCGGTGCTGGCGAGCCGGACGATCGGCGACCTCAAGCAGCAGATGAACGTGGTGGCCGCGCAGATCGCCAACACCGGCACGGTGCTGGGGCCGAACCATCCGACGCTGCAGGCGATGCGCACGGAGCTCGCCGGCCTGAAGCTGCGCGTCGACCGGGAGGTCGCGAGCATCAGCGCCGGCCTGAAGAAGACCTTCGACGCGTCGAGCGCGCTCGCCGAGTCGCTGCGCCAGCAGATGGAGACCGCGAAGGCCGAGGCGGCGTCCGCGATGGACGACGAATCGGTCGTCGCCGGCATGGTGCGCAACGCCGAGATCAAGCGCGGCCAGTACACCGACCTGTACAAGCGCGCCAACGAGCTCGAGACCGAGCGCCGCATCCTCGTCGGCAGCACCCGGCTCGTCAGCCTCGCCGACGTGCCGGCCGCGCCGGTCACCCCGAAGCCGCTGCTGTTCCTCGGCGCCGGCTTCGTCCTGGCCGCCGCGCTGGCCGCGGCCGCCGCGCTGCTGCGCGAACGCGCCGACCGCAGCGTTCGGACCTCGACGCAGCTCGCCGCGGTGGCCCACGCCCCCGTCTTCGCCCAGCTGCCGCACCTGCGCGCCGCCGGCGGACCGGCGCTGCTCGGACGGATGGGGGCCGCCGCCGGCGAGCTGCCGCTCGCCGCGGCGCTGCGCGACGCGCGCAGCGATCCGCTGATGCAGCAGGTCCTGCGCAACCTCGGCGCCCGGCTGATGCTGGCCGGCGTCGACGGCACGAGCCGCGCGATCCTGCTCACCTCGGCCGCGCCCGGCGAGGGCAAGTCCTTCACCACCCTCGCGCTCGCCCAGCTCAACGCGGCGAGCGGGCGCCGCGTGCTCGTCCTCGAATGCGATCTGCGCCGCCCGGTCTTCGAGACGGCTCTGGACCTGCCCGCCGGCCCCGGCCTCGCCGGCGTGCTGCGCGGCGAGGCCCTGCCGCGGGAGGCGGTGATCGCGACGGCGACGCCCAACCTCGACGCCATCCCCGCCGGCGCGGCGACCACGGAATCGACCGAGCTGCTGATGGGCAAGCGCATGACCGAGCTGCTGCTCTGGGCCCGCAAGTACGACCTTGTGCTGATCGACAGCCCGCCCGCGGCGATGCTGATGGACGCCCAGATCCTGGCGCGGCAGGTCGACGGCGTGCTGTGCTGCACCCGCTGGGGCCGCTCGCAGGTGTCGGCGATCAGCGCCACCGTCAACGGCCTGCGCGAGGCCGGCGGCGACGTGTTCGGGCTCGCGATCACCATGGTGCGGGCCGACGACCACCCGTTCTACGACACCGGGCACGAGCCGGCGCGCCGCTATCTCGGAGCCGCGTGATGGACCGTCCGCGGGTCGTGTTCGTCAACCACACCAGCACGATGTCGGGCGCCGAGATGGTGCTGTGCGATGCCGTCGGACCCTGGCGCGGCGCCACCGCCTTCCTGTTCGAGGACGGGCCGCTCGCGACCGCGCTGCGGGAGCGGGGGCTGGCGGTCGTCCGTGCGCGGCACGGATCCGGGCTGTCGTCCCTGCGCCGCGACGGCTCGCCCTGGCGCGCGATTCCACTGGCCGGACGGCTCGCCGCGACGATCCTGGCGCTGGCGCGGACCGCGAAGGCCCACGACGTGGTCTACGCCAACTCGCAGAAGGCCTTCGTCCTCTCGGCCCTCGCCGCGGCTCTCGTGCGCCGCCCGCTGATCTGGCACCTGCACGACATCCTCGATCCCGCGCATTTCGGGGCGGCGCAGCGTGGGCTTCAGGTCCGCCTCGCCAACGCGTTCGCCGCCCGGGTCGTGGTTCCGTCGCAGGCCGCCGCCGACGCCTTCGTCGCGGCGGGCGGGCGCCGGGATCTCATAGAGATTGTGCCCAACGGCCTCGACCTCGACGGCGAGCCCGGCGACCCGGCCGCCCTGCGCACGAGCCTCGGGTTGCCGCACGGCCCGCTGGTCGGCGTCTTCAGCCGGCTCGCCCCGTGGAAGGGGCAGCACGTGGTGCTGGAGGCCCTGGCCCGCTCGCCCGGCACGGCGTGCATCGTCGCCGGCACCGCCCTGTTCGGCGAGGACGCCTACGCGAACGGTCTGCATGCGCGCGCGGCCGAGCGCGGGCTCGCCGACCGCGTCCACTTCCTCGGCCAGCGCGGGGACGTGACGCGCCTGATGCGCGCGGTGGACGCGGTGATCCATCCCTCGATCGCACCCGAGCCGTTCGGGCGCACCCTGGTCGAGGCGATGCTGGTCGGGACGCCGGTGATCGCCACCGATACGGGCGCGGCGGCCGAGATCCTCGACCGGGGCGCGGCGGGGACCCTGGTGCCGCCCGGCGACGCGGGGGCGCTCGCCGACGCCATCGCCCGCGTCCTGTCCGCGCCGCCGGGGCTCTCGGCCCAGGTCGCCCGGGCGCAGGCGACGGCCCGCGCGCGCTACGGCGCCGCGCGGATGCAGGCGAGCCTGGCCGAGATCGTCCGCCGCGTGGCGGCCGGTAAGCGACGGGCCGCCGCGATCGCGGGCGCTTCGCTGGACCGGCCGGCATGACCGCCGCGACGACGACGGGCGCCCTCGATCGGCCGGCGCCGGGGCGCCTTCACCGCCTCGACGGCGTGCAGATCCTGCGGGCGGTGGCGGCGGTGATGGTCGTCCTGCTCCATGCCGAGCTCCTGCTCGCGCTCCAGGCGGAGGCGCGCGGCCTCGCCATGCCGCGCTTCGCCGCCCTGCCGCTCGGGGCCGGCGTCGACCTGTTCTTCGTCATCTCCGGCTTCATCATCGTCTACGCGTCCGAGCCGCTGTTCGGCGCGCCCGGGGGCGCCGCGCGCTTCCTCAAGCGCCGCCTGCTGCGGATCGTGCCGCTGTACTGGTTCGCGCTCACGCTGCGCCTCGTCGTCCTGCTGGCCGCGGCCGCCGCCGGCCAGGCCGCCGCGCCGAGCCTGGCGGACGTGGCGACCTCGTACCTGTTCATCCCGTTCGACACCCGCGGCTTCGGGCCGGACTACCCGTTCCCGATCCTCGATCTCGGCTGGACGCTGAACTACGAGATGGCGTTCTACCTCGTCTTCGCCGGGGCGATGATGCTCGCGGCGCGGGCGATGAAGGCCTCCGCGCCCGCCGCGGCCCTGCGCGAGCGGGCGGCGCTGGCGGCCGTTTCGATCCTCGCCGTCGGCGTGCTCCTGGCCTGGCTGCGGCCGCCGGCCTTCGACCCGCTCCGGTTCTGGCTGCGGCCGATCGTGCTCGAATTCGCCGCCGGCATCGGCCTCGCGCTGCTGTTCCGCCGCGGCGTCCGGCTCGGCGTCGCCGGCGGCGTCCTGCTCTGCGGCCTCGGGGTCGGCGTCTGGGCGTCGATCGACCTGTCCGGGTTCGACGCCTCGTCTGCGCCCGGGAATTACGGCTGGGCCCGCACCCTGATCTGGGGCGGCGGCGCGGTGCTGATCGTCGCCGGCCTCGTCCTCGGCGGGCACCGGTTCGACCAGGCGATCGCCCGGCGGATCGCGCGGATCGGCGACGCGTCCTACGCGCTCTACCTGCTGCACCCCTTCGTCTTCCTTGCCGCCAAGGCGGTCCTGCCGCGGCTGCCGCTGAGCGCCGGCCTGCTCTGGCCGCTGACGCTGCTCCTCGTCGCCGTGTCGATCGCCGCGACCGAGGCCTTCCATCGCAGCGTCGAGCGGCCGGTGCTGCGCTGGCTGCAGGGCCGGCCGCGCGACGCCGGCGCGGCGGGCGTGCGGGCGGGGGCATGACGGGCCATCGCGCTCGTGGCACGCGTTCCGCGGGGTCACACCGTCGCGCGGCGGGGTTGGAACGGCGGCCTCGCTTTCCCCATCCGGCGGGGCGGCGTATGAGGACGTTCCCGAACCGTTGCGAGACCCCATGTCCGCCTCCCCGATCGCTCTCCACGCGAGCGGTCCCGCACGCGACCCGGCCGCCGACGAGGCCCTCGACCCCGATGCGATGCGCCGGCCGCTGCCGGATGCGTGGTACTGCGTCGGCCAAGCCTCGGGCCTGACCGGCAAGGCGCTCCGCGCGGTCGAGCTAAACGGCGAGCAGATCGTGATCGGGCGCGATGCGGACGGCGCCCCGTTCGCGCTGCGCGACCGCTGCCCGCACCGCGGCATGGCGCTGTCCAAGGGCGGCTTCGACGGCGCCGAGCTGGTCTGCCCGTTCCACGGCTGGCGCTTCTCCACCGAAGGCCGCTGCCGCGACGTGCCGACCCTCTCCGAGCACGACACGGCCGACTTCTCGAAGATCGTGGTGCAGCGCTTCCCCGTGATCGAGAGCGCCGGCTTCGTCTGGGTCAACCCGCATCTCGGGACGCCGGGCGAGACGCCCGCCCTGCCGGCGCTCGACTTCCACCCGGTCGGCTCGCTCGTGGTCGAACTCGTGGTCGAGGCCTCGTTCGACCTGACGACCTTGAGCCTCGTCGATCCCGGCCACGTCGCCTTCGTTCACGATTCGTGGTGGTTCCGGCCGTCCAAGGCGCTGCGCGAGAAGAAGAAGACGTTTCGGCCGGTGCCGCACGGCTTCGTCATGTCGAGCCACGCGACGACGACGAGCTCGCCGGTCTACCGCCTGCTCGGCGGGGTGCCCGACGTCGAGATCGAGTTCCGCCTTCCCGGCGTGCGCCTGGAGCGGATCACGGCGGGCGCCAAGCGCCTGGCGAACTACACCTTCGCGACGCCGCTGACCGCCAACCGCACGATGCTCACCAACGCCCTCTACTGGAGCGTCCCCGGCCTCAACCTGCTCAAGCCCGTCGCCCGCCCGCTGATGCGCCAGTTCCTGACCCAGGACCAGCAGGTGCTCCAGCACGCGCAACTGGGCCTCGACCGCAAGCCGACCATGGTGCTGTTCGGCCAGGGCGACCTGCCCTCGCAATGGTACTTTCGCCTGAAGCGCGAGGCGCTGGAGGCCGCGCGCGCCGGGCGCCCGTTCGCGAACCCGCTGGAGTCGCGGGAGCTGCGCTGGCGCTCGTGAGAGGCATCGGGGCGACCCGATGCGCGTCTCGGTCGCGATCCCGCGCGGGAACGTCGGTTCGGACAGCGCGATCTTGCCGTTCAGCTCCGATCAGTTCGGCAGCAGCCCCGCTTCCCGATAACTCTGGATCAGGGAATCGAACAGCGTTATGTCCGCGCGGCTTCGCGCGACGATCTGTGCGCCGGCGACCGCCGCGTAGACGGCACGCGCTCTCGCCTCGCCCTCGTTCGGCGCGACCAGCTCGGCGGCGACGAGCTGCCGACGCAGCCACGCCGTGTTGACGTCGGCGAAAGCCTGAACCTCCTTCAGGACCGGCTCGGGCAACGCATCGTATTCCGTCGCCATGAAGCTGCTGAGGCACATGCGGTTGTCGCGCGCCAGCGACAGGCGAAAGATGCCGGGGTACCGTCTCAGCGCCTCCGTCGGGCTCGAGGCATGCGCCGACACGTCCTCGAGGTCGCGGGCGATGTCCTCCCAATAGCGGCGCGCGACCGCCTCGCCGAGGAGGGCCTTGTTGGCGAAGTAGTAGTTGATGCTCGCGGCCTTGATGCCGACGGTCTCGGCGAGGTCGCGGAAATTGAGACCGCCGTAGCCGTAGGCCATCGCCGCCTCCCGGGCGGCCGCCAGGATCGCCTCCCGCACGTTCTCCTTCGACGTCGCTGCCATGCCCAACCTCCATCTGTCATATGGCAGACAGGGGTTGACGAGACAAGCGCCGGAACGTAGCGTGCTGCCTGTCATCTGACAGACAGGCGAACGTGATGGAAAGCGAGACGACGATGTCCGACAAGCTCAGGCTCTTCACCTCCCCCTCGGCCTTCCCGAACCCGCAGCGCCTGCGGATCTTCATGCACGAGAAGGGCATCGCCGACCGCTTCGACGAGACGGTCTACGACATGTCGCCCGTCGGCGAGCAACGGGGATGGAAGCACCTGAAGATGAACGCCTGGGGCGAGACGCCGACCCTCGCGCTCGCGGACGGGTCCTTTCTCAGCGAGACCTCCGCCATCGCCCGCTACCTCGACGAGGCGTTCGAAGGCCGCAAGATCATGGGCGAAACGGCGCTCGAGCGCGGCCTCGACCAGATGTGGGACAGCCGGGTGTGGGTGCACATCCTCTACCCCATCGTCACCGCGTTCCACGTCCTGCACCAGGGCCTGGGCCCGAAGCTCGAGCTGACCAGCAACCCGGCCTGGGGCGAGCATTCGCGCAAGGTGGCGCTGGCGCATGCCGGCCTGGTCGACCGGCATCTCGCCGACGGCCGCGCGTGGCTCCTGGGTGGCGATCAGCCGACCTTCTCGGACATCACGCTGGCGACGGCGATCGCGTTCTCCAAGTTTCCGGTCAACGCGACGCCCCTCGATGAGCGCTTCGAGCATCTCGATGCCTTCTGGCGGCGCTGGCAGACCCGGCCGACCTTCATCGCCGCCTACGCCGACCGGAGCAGCGGCGTCCCGGAGATCGACGAACGCGCCTGAGCGTCCGGCGGTCGGTTCCGGTCATCGCCCCACCGCGAGCCGCCCCGTGCCGCCCTTGGACGCCGGCTTGCATTGGACGGCGGCCTGCAGACGCCGCCTTCCGACCAGTGCCGGCGCCCGTCCGCATGCCCGACATGGATCGGAGGAGGGCGGTCGCGAAACCGGGCCTCGACCCCTATCGCGCCTTCCCCCGCGTCGCCTCGTCCCTGCAAGGCGTGATCGTCTTCGGATCGGGCCGCCGGTCGGGGGCCGGCGCCTCGAACACCGCGAGGTAGCCCACCCCGCCGTCGAGCACCGAAAAGCCCGTCTCGCGAAAACCCGCGGCGGACAGCTCGCAGCGCAGGAGCTTGGGCGGCGTGCCGTGGCGCGAGGGGATGTCGTCGGCGTCCACGATCCCGACCCGGCTGCCGGGCCTCATCGCGGCGGCGAGGTTGTGGAGCAGGCCGTAGGGCTGGGTGATCTCGTGGTACATGTGCACCAGGATCGCCGCGTCGACCGATCCGGGCGCGAGGCGCGGGTCGTGCGGCTCGCCGCGCACCACCGTGACGTTGGACAGGTCGGCCTTGCGCAGCCGGGCTTCGAGGTCGGCGAGGTAGCGCGGCGTCACGTCCTCGGCGAGCACCCGGCCCTGCGGCCCGACCAGCGGGCTCAGCCGCGTGACGTAGTAGCCGCTGCCGGCGCCGATGTCGGCCACCGTCTCGCCCGGCTTGAAGCCCATCAGGCGGGCGACCTGCCCGAACTCGTCGGCCTTGTCGCGCTGCGCCTCGAAGGCCCATTGCGCCGCGACGATCTCGGCCACCGGCCGGTCCGGCTTCGGGAAGGCGGCAGCCGGGGCGCCGGGCGGTCCCAGGGGTTCCGCCGCCTGCGCGCCGTGCGCCAGGGCCGGGAGAGCGAGAAGGAGGGCGAGGAGCGGTCTGATCATCGAAGTCCTGAACGCGCGAGGGCGGCGCTCGGTGCCGCGGCGTTGACCGCGCAGGCGTCCCGGCGCCATCAAGCGGCCATGACGAACCCGCCCCCTTCCGCCCCGCCCTGGCGGGCGACCATCCTCACGCTCTACCCCGAGATGTTTCCCGGGCCGCTCGGTGCCTCGCTGTCGGGGAGCGCGCTCGCCCGCGGCGACTGGGTCTGCGAGGCCCGCGACATCCGCGAGCACGGGCTCGGCCGCCACCGCAGCGTCGACGACAACCCGGCCGGCGGCGGCGCCGGCATGGTGCTGCGCTGCGACGTGCTCGGCCCCGCCATCGACGCCGCGACCGGGCCGGATGACGCCCGCCCCCGCCTGCTGATGTCGCCCCGCGGAAAGCCGCTGACGCAGGCGCGGGTGCGGGCGCTGAGCGCCGGGCCGGGCGCGCTGATCGTCTGCGGCCGCTTCGAGGGGGTCGACGAGCGGGTGATCGCCGGCCGCGCTCTCGAGGAGGTCTCGATCGGCGACTACGTGCTCTCCGGCGGCGAGATCGCGGCGATCACCCTGATCGACGCCTGCGTGCGCCTGCTGCCCGGCGTGATGGGCAAGGCGGCGTCCGGCGACGAGGAGAGCTTCGAGAGCGGCCGGCTCGAATATCCGCACTACACCCGCCCCCGCGACTGGGAGGGCCGGACGATCCCGGAGGTGCTGACCGGCGGCGACCACGGCGCAATCCGCGCCTGGCGCCGGGCCGAATCCGAGCGGATCACCGCCGAGCGCCGGCCGGATCTGCTCGGGTCGAGGCACGGCCCGTCGCAGGACGGATGAGGCATCCGACCCGACGAATGTTCGGAGACGGAACGGCTACGAGATCGACTCGGCTTTCGCAGGCCCGTCCGTCGCAGACTTCGCGCGCCACCAGCCTCGATGGCTCTCGAGAATTTCTCGCTCTTCACGTGAGAACAAGGCACGCAGGCTGATGGTGTCGATTGCCAGGGCGGGAACCATCGCAAGGCACGCCAGCACCGTGCTCGGATCATCACCCGATGGGCCCAGTGCAAATCCTGACGCCATCGCTCCCTGCAAGAGGGCGCCAAATCCGGCCGAGTGGATGGCGTGATAGTCTGAAAGGCTCAGATGCACCCGTGCGTACCGTTGGCCAACGATGATGATCGCGACAGCCCACGTAAAGACACCCGAAAATCCGTAAGCGCGATCGCTCGTCAGGCCCCAGGTGCTACGCATCCACATCGACATGCCGATCATCATCGCCATCGCAGTCGTGATCATCGCGATCTGGCGTGCTCGAATGCTCATGAATAGGTCCCCGCTCTGCGCGATCGCGCAACCTGAACGCTCGAATCGGGCCCATGAGACGGTGAAGCCGGCCGCAGGGCAAGAGACATCCGTGACGGCAACGGCCATGTGCTGAGCGGTCCTACCTCTTCGCGATGAGAGCCGCCTCGCGGCGACACGACCTCTTCCCGGAGAGCAGGCCTGGTCTCCGATGATGGAAGGCACGCTGCGTCCCTGGAGCGGAGGGATGCGACGGGCCGACAGCGCGCATCCGATGCCGGCGGCGAGACGGACATCCTTTCCGCAACGCGTTCCGGGCAGCAGTGCCGGCGAGAACCGGCATCCGGCCCTTGCACGGCCGCCGGCATCGGCGCATCCCGGCGGCGGGACACGCCTCCCCGACGAGGTGCGCCCATCTGTAAGGATGGATCCTCATGTTGCGCCGACCCGACACCCGCCCCCGGGTGCCCCATTTCTCCTCCGGCCCCTGCGCCAAGCGCCCCGGCTGGACCCCGGCGGCCCTGGCCGACGCGCCGCTCGGCCGCTCGCATCGCTCGGTCGCCGGCAAGGCCAAGCTCCGCCGGGCGATCGACCTGACCCGCGACGTGCTGCGCGTGCCGGCCGACTACCGCATCGGCATCGTCCCGGCCTCCGACACCGGCGCCGTCGAGATGGCGATGTGGTCGATGCTCGGGCCGCGGACCGTGGAGGTGGCGGCCTGGGAGGCGTTCGGCTCGGAGTGGGTCACCGACGCGTTGAGGCAGCTCAAGATCAGCCCGCGCATCCACCAGACGCCCTACGGCGTGCTGCCCGACCTGTCGGCGATCGACACGAAGCACAACGACGTGGTTTTCACCTGGAACGGCACCGCCGCCGGGGTGAAGGTGCCGAACGGCGACTGGATCGCCGCCGACCGCGAGGGGCTGACGATCTGCGACGCGACCTCGGCCGCCTTCGCCCAGGCGCTCGACTGGGACAAGCTCGATGTGATGACCTTCTCCTGGCAGAAGGTGATGGGCGGCGAGGCGGCGCACGGCATGCTGGTGCTCTCGCCCCGCGCCGTCGCCCGCCTCGAGAGCCACGTCCCGGCCTGGCCGCTGCCGAAGGTGTTCCGCCTGACCAAGGGCGGAAAGCTGATCGAGGGGATCTTCTCCGGCGACACCATCAACACGCCCTCCATGCTCGCGGTCGAGGACTACCTCGACACGCTGGCCTGGGCGCAGGACCTCGGCGGGCTCGACGCCCTGCATGCGCGGGCGGACGGCAACGCGCGGGTGATCCACGACTGGGTCGCGCGCACGCCCTGGATCGCCAACCTCGCGGTCGACCCGGCGACGTATTCCAACACCGGCGTGTGCCTCGTCATCGCCGATGCCGACGTGCTGGCGCTGGGCGACGCGGTGGTGGAGCGCGTGGCCAAGGGCATCGTCGAGATGCTGGAGCGCGAGGGCGTGGCCCTCGACATCGGCGCCTACCGCGACGCGCCGCCCGGCCTGCGCATCTGGTGCGGCGGCACGGTGGAGCGGAGCGACCTCGAGGCGCTGACGCCCTGGCTCGACTGGGCCTTCGCCCGGGAGAAGGCGGCCCTGACGCAGGCGGCGTAGGAACGCGGCCCGCGCGCCACCCGGCAGCGCGCCAACGAAAACGGGCGGCCCGATCGGGCCGCCCGTTTTCGTTGGCGTGGTGGATGCGGGACCGTGAGGACGGCCCCGCAGGCTGCCGGGATCAGAAGGTGATGCCGGTCTCGACCATGTAGCGGTCCTGCGAGGTGCGGTTGCCGGTGCGGCCGAAGCCGGTGCCGAGGGTGCCGGCCGCCAGGCTGCCGCGGGTGATGTCGTAGAGCTCGACCCGCGAGTACTCGCCGCGGAGGAAGTACTGGCCGAAGGTGAAGGTCGGCGTGACGGTGAAGGAGAGCGCCTCGCTGCCGGCGCCGTAGAGGACGGAGGTGTCGGGGAACAGGCTCAAGCGGTTTCCGCTCTGGGCGATGTACTCGAAGCGGCCGGCCAGGGCGAAGTTGTCGGTGAAGGCGTAGCTCGCGAGGATCGCGCCGCCGAAGGTCTCGGCGCCGTTGAGCCCGAGGGCGGCGTTGCGCTCGACGTTGGTGTACTGGATGTAGGGCGTCACGATCCAGGGGCCGGCCGAGTAGTTGTAGTTCAGGCTGATGATGCTGCTGTTCTGCAGCGACAGGGGCGTGGCGTACTGGAAGCGCAGGCTCTGCAGGCCGGAATTGAAGCTGCTGAAGTGCGTGCCGCCGTTGATGCCGATCGTGTTGGCGTCGTCGATCTTGTAGGTGATCAGGCCGGTGATCCAGTTGAGCTCACCCGAGAAGAACCCGTCGGTCGCCGCCAGCGAGGCCGCCCACGGGCCGCTGGCGTAGTTCACCTGGACGCCCTGGTTGATCACGTTCTCCTGGTTGAACAGCAGGCCGCGGGAGATGTTCAGGTTCTGGAAGGTGAACGGCAGCTCCGAGCCGATGTTGGTCGGCATGCGGCCGCCCTGGAGCGACCACTCGTCGTTGATCTGGTACTTGCCGAACGCGATCGAGACCGGGGTGAAGAGCAGGTCGGTCTGGTCGAAGGCGCTGTAGATCGGCGCGCCGAGGCCGGGGATCGTGTAGGCGCCGACCGCGACGTAGAACTGGAACGGGCCGTCGGCCTTCTGGATGAAGCCCTGCAGGTTCGAGAAGTCGACGCGCCCGGCGCGGTCGGCGGGAACGCCGGGCGGCGTGACCGCGGTGTTGAACGGGTTGGTCTGCGTGTAGGCGTAGCCGGTCACCGCGCCGCCGACGTAGATCTCGCCGATGCCGCCGATGGTGAAGCAGCTCGGGTTCGGGTTCTGCTTGATGACGCCGCCGTAGGCCGGGAAGGTGATCGCGACCTTGCAGGCCTCGGGGACCGGGGGCGGAGCGGGCTTGGCCGACAGGTCGGCGGCCGACACCTGTCCGACGCAGAGCAGCGTGGCGATCGACGCCGTGGCGCCCTGGAGGAACAGCTTCAAGGTCATAGTCCGAGCCCCGTTTGTTTTTTGCTGCGGCCAAGGTGCCGAAAGTTCCCACCCTCCGCAAAAACAACTTTCGGGCAATTGCCTACGAAACGGGCAATCGCGGCCGCAGCCGCCCCAAGCTCAAGATGTGTTGCCGTCGCACCACAACCAGTCGGCCCATCCGGCGTGGATCATCCGGAATTCCGTGCGTCTTCGTTAACGGATCGTTACCAAGCGCCGCCGGACCGGGCCGGATCGACTGCATCGGCGAATCGCTCGACGATCGAGGACTGATCCTGGACTTGGTCGCGAGCCTCGGGACACGTTGCACGCATCGGCTTGGTTCGAGACGCCTCCGGACGAAGGACCGGATCCCCCGACCGCTGCCCCGCGACCGCCTCGGGGATGGCCGTCACGAAAGAAGCCCCGGTGCGGGGCACCGGGGCTTCGTCGGCGTCACGGGGACGTCGATGGATCAGTAATTGTAGGCGCGCTCGCCGTGATCGGCGATGTCGAGGCCCTCGCGCTCCTCGTCCTGGGTCACGCGCAGGCCGATCGTCAGGTCGACGAGCTTGTACAGGATCGCCGAGCCGATGCCCGACCACAGCAGGGTGAGGCCGACGGCCTCGGCCTGGATGATGAACTGGCTCATCATGTCGTAGGTGCCGAGAACCATCTCGCCGGGCTTGGTCGCGTAGTCGGGGATGCCGACGCCGCCGAGCTTCGGATCCACCAGGATGCCCGTCGCCAGGGCGCCGAGGATGCCGCCGATGCAGTGGACGCCGAACACGTCGAGCGAGTCGTCGTAGCCGATCGCGTTCTTCACGGTGGAGCACATCACGAAGCAGACGCCGCCGGCGACGAGGCCGAGGACGATCGAGCCCATCGGGCCGGCGAAGCCCGAGGCCGGGGTGACGGCGACGAGGCCGGCGATGGCGCCGGAGACCATGCCGAGCAGCGACGGCTTGCCCTTCATCGCCCACTCCACGAACAGCCAGGAGACCGCCGCCGCCGCGGTCGCGACGAAGGTGTTGATCATGGCGAGCGCCGTGGTGCCGTTCGACTCGAGGTTGGAACCGGCGTTGAAGCCGAACCAGCCGACCCAGAGCAGCGAGGCGCCGATCATGGTCATGGTCAGCGAGTGCGGGGCGAGCAGGTCACGGCCGTAGCCGATGCGCTTGCCGAGCATCAGGCAGCCGACGAAGCCGGCGATGCCCGCGTTGATGTGCACGACGGTGCCGCCGGCGAAGTCGAGGGCGCCCTTCTTGAACAGGAAGCCCGCATCGGCGTTGACGGCGTCGAGCGCGTCCTGCGCGGTCTTCTTGGCCGCGTCGTCGGTCGCCATGGCGAGCGCCTTGGCGGCGTTGCCGACCGCGTCCGGGCCGCCCCAGTACCAGACCATGTGCGCCATCGGGAAGTAGATCAGCGTCACCCAGAGGATGGTGAACACCACGAGCGCCGAGAACTTCATCCGCTCGGCGAAGGCGCCGACGATGAGGGCCGGGGTGATCATCGCGAACGTCATCTGGAAGCAGATGTAGACGTATTCCGGGATGACGACGCCGTTGGAGAAGGTGGCGACGGTCGAGTTCGGGTCAACGCCCTTCAGGAACGCCTTCGAGAAGCCGCCGACGAAGTCGTTGATGGTGCCGCCGTTGGTGAAGGCGAGGCTGTAGCCGTAGAACACCCACAGCAGGCAGACGATCGAGACGATCGCGAAGACCTGGGTCAGGACGGAGAGCATGTTCTTGGTGCGCACGAGGCCGCCGTAGAACAGCGCCAGGCCCGGCACGCTCATCATCAGCACGAGGGCCGACGAGATCAGCATCCAGGAGGTGTCGCCCTTGTTGGGCACCAGGGCGACGGGCGCGGGCGCCGAGGCCGCTTCCGGCACCGGCGTCTGCGCGAGGGACGGCTCGACGAGGACCAGGGCGAGCGCGGCCCCTCCCAGTCCGAGCGCGAGGGCGTTGCGAAGTTTCATGGACACGAGACTCCCGGGTCGCGGTGCTGTCAGGATTGTTGCGAGGCAGAAATGGGTGGTGAGGGCGGCGGCCCTCGCGGGCCGGCTCAGAGCGCGTCGGCGTCGGTCTCGCCGGTGCGGATCCGGACGGCCTTCTCCAGCGGCATGACGAAGATCTTGCCGTCGCCGATCTGGCCGGTGCGGGCGGCGCCCGCGATGGCGTCGATCACCGTGCTGGTCAGGTCGGCGGCGACCGCGACCTCGATCTTCAGCTTGGGCAGGAAGCTCACGGCGTATTCCGCGCCGCGGTAGATCTCGGTGTGGCCCTTCTGGCGGCCGTAGCCCTTGACCTCGGTCACCGTCAGGCCGTGCACGCCGATGCCGGTCAGTGCGTCGCGCACCTCCTCCAGCTTGAACGGCTTGATGATGGCCATCACGATCTTCATGCTTGGCGCCCCCTGCGTGGGTTGGGAACCGTGTGCCGCAGCCGACGCTCGGCAGGGGGTTCCGGTCCAGGATGGTCGCGCAGGATCCGAATGACCCCGCGATCGCCGGGCCCTCATTCAAGGACTATGCCAGCGCCGAACTTTTTGGGAACCTTTTCACGCGACCGCCGGATGCACACGCTTTGGTCGCGAACTGGCGCCGGGACGGGCTCAAGCTGAGCAGTAATCGCACACAAAACGGGCAAATGCTCATCAGAAGCGCAGTAATTCGGCGCGTGCGGCGGCCTGCCGGCGGTTTGACGCCAAACTAGGCCGGCCGCGGGCGGATCAGGCCCTCCTGCGCCACCGACGCCACCAGCGTCCCGTCGCGCGCGAAGATCTGGCCGCGGGCGAACCCCCGCGCGCCGGCGGAATTGGGGCTGTCCTGGGCGTAGAGCAGCCACTCGTCGGCCCGGAACGGGCGGTGGAACCACAGGGCGTGGTCGAGGCTCGCCGACTGGATGTCGGCATCGAACACCGAGCGCCCGTGGACGATCAGCGTGGCATCGAGCAGCGTCATGTCGGACGCGTAGGCGAGCACCGCCTGGTGGATCGCCGGATCGTCGGGGAGCTGCGAGGCCGCGCGCAGCCAGACGTTGCACAGCGGCGCCTGCGGCCCGCCTTCGAGATAGCGTCGCAGGTCGACCGGCTTCAGCTCGATCGGGCGCGGACGGCCGAAATAGCCGGCCACCGCCGCGGGGATGCCGGGCATGCCCCTGGCGAGCAGGGACTTGGTGTCGGGCAGCGATTCCGGGGGCGGCGCGTCGGGCATCGCCGCCTGGTGGGCGTGGCCGGCTTCCGTCACCTGGTACGAGGCGGTCATCGCGAAGATCGCGCGCCCGTGCTGGATCGCCTTGACCCGGCGCGTGGTGAAGCTCTGCCCGTCGCGGATGCGCTCGACCTCGTAGACGATCGGGACGCTCGGGTCGCCGCCGAGCAGGAAGTAGGCGTGGAGCGAGTGCGGCGCGCGGGCGCTCGGCACCGTCCGGGTCGCGGCGACCAGCGCCTGACCCACCACCTGCCCGCCGAACACCCGCTTCCAGCCGTTCCGCGGGCTGACGCCGCGGAACAGGTCGGTCTCCAGCCGCTCGAGGTCGAGGATGGCGAGAAGCTCGGCGACGATGCCGGAATCGGTCGGCGGGACGGGATCGGTCGGCATGGCTGTGCGGCGGGCTTTCGGGGCGAGGAGGCGTCCGCCATAGCATCCGCGCGGCCTGCCTCGCCATCGGGCTCGCGGTGCGACCGCGCTTCCCTGCGCCCGCCGGACGAGCCCGCGCGTTGCCTGCGGGCGGAAGCGGTGTCACTTCCTCGCGCGAGGGAACGATGAGGACGAGGCGATGAGGGGTTCGACGACCCGCCCGGGCAGCCGCCACCTGCTGCTCGCGGGCGCAGGCATCCCGGGCCTGTCGCTGGCCCTGGCGCTGAGCCAGGCGCACGGCGACGCGCTCGCCGTCACGGTCTGCGATCCGGGCCTTCCGCGCGCGGCCGAGCGGCAGCGCGGCCGGGCCTTCGCCATCGCGGCCGGCGGCCGGCGCATGCTGGAGCGGCTCGGGATCTGGGACCGGCTCGGGGCGGCGGCCGCGCCGATCACCGAGATGGCGATCAGCGACAGCCGGCTCGCCGACCCGGTCCGCCCGGTCTTCCTGACCTTCGCGCAGACGCCGCGCGATTCCGACGGCCCCTTCGCCCACATGGTCGAGGCGGAGACGCTGGCGGCGGCGCTCCGCGCGGCCTGCGCGGCGGCCGGCGTCGCGCTCGACCCGGTCGGGATCGCCCGCGCGGTGCCC
>NZ_VRUU01000150.1 GCF_008039875.1 Methylobacterium sp. WL119
CCGGCGACCCGCGCCGCGGGCGCCTGGCGCTGCTGGCGACCCTGCGCGCCGCCGCCCCGTGGCAGGCCCTCCGGCGATCCGAGGCCGAAGCGGGCGACGCCCGGGCGATCCTGGTGCGGCCGGAGGATTTTCGGATCACGCGCTTTCGCCAGCGGACCGAGAGCACGACGATCTTCGCGGTCGACGCCTCCGGCTCGGCGGCGATCGAGCGGCTCGCCGAGGCGAAGGGGGCGGTCGAGCTGCTGCTGGCCGAGGCCTATGTCCGCCGCGACCGGGTGGCGCTCGTCGCCTTCCGCGGCCGGGCGGCCGAGCTCGTGCTGCCGCCGACCCGCTCGCTGGTGCGGGCCAAGCGCGAGCTCGCCGAGCTGCCCGGCGGCGGCGGCACGCCGCTGGCCGCGGGGCTCGATGCGGCGGCCGACGTGGCGCTCGCCGTCCGCCGCGGCGGCGGCACCCCGGTCGTCGTGCTGCTCACCGACGGGCGCGCCAACGTCGACCGCGCCGGCGCACCGGGCCGGCCGCGCGCCGCCGAGGACGCGCTCGCCGCGGCCCGGCGCTTCCGCGCGGCGGCGTTCTCCGCGATCCTGATCGACACCGCGCCGCGCCCGCAGGATTCGGCGCGCGCCCTGGCCGAGGCGATGGGCGCCCGCTATCTCCCGTTGCCGCAGGCCGACGCCCGCAAGCTCAGCGCCGCGGTGCGGGCGGCGGGCGCGGCGGCGTGACGGCTCGCATCGGCAGGTCCTTCAGGAAACCAGGTCCTTCAGGAAACCATGACACGCATGTCCGAGGACCGCCCGGACTGGGAGCGCGACGGGCGCGACTGGCCGCATCGCGACGCCAGCCGCTTCGTCGAGGCTTCCGGCCTGCGCTGGCACGTGCAGGCGATGGGGCCGGCCGACGCCCCCGTGCTGCTCCTCGTCCACGGGACGGGCGCGGCGACGCATTCCTGGCGCGGGCTGATGCCGGCCTTGGCCGGGCGCTTCCGCGTGATCGCGCCGGACCTGCCCGGCCACGGCTTCACCGATCCGCTGCCGGCCGGCCGCCTGTCGCTTCCCGGCATGGCGTCCGCCCTGGCCGACCTGACGACGCAGCTCGACGTGAGGCCGGTCGTGGCGGTCGGCCATTCGGCGGGCGCCGCGATCCTGGCCCGGACCTGCCTCGACGCGCGGCTATCGCCGAGGCTACTGGTGGCGCTGAACGGCGCCCTCAAGCCGTTCCCAGGTCTTGCCTCGATCCTGTTCCCAAGCATGGCGCGGATGCTGTTCCTCAATCGGATGACGCCGAAGATCTTCGCCTGGACGGCGGACCGCGCCGCGGTGCAGCGGCTGATCCAGGGCACCGGCTCGCGCATCGACCCCGTCGGGCTCGACCTCTATCGCCGCCTGTTCCGGAAGCCCGCCCACGTCGCCGGAGCGCTCGGCATGATGGCGAACTGGAACCTCGACGCCCTTGACCGCGCGCTGCCGCGGCTCGGCGTCCGCACGCTGCTCGTCGTCGGCTCCGACGACAAGGCGATCGCGCCCGACACCGCCTTCGCGGTGCGCGACCGCCTGCCCGATGCCCGCGTCGAGCTGATGCGCGGCCTCGGCCACCTCGCGCACGAGGAAGCGCCCGAGCGCGTCACTGCGGCGATCCTCGCGGAGTTCGACGCCCTGACCGCAGCCGAGGCGCCGCGGTCCGCCCGAGCCTCAGAAAGGCCCTTGCCTGAGGTCGGCAATCGACCTTAGTGTCAAACCATGTTGACACTCGATGCGTCGGTACCGTTGACACATGCGGATCGCCGGCCCCACGCCGTCGTCGTGGGCAGCGGTTTCGGCGGGCTCGCCGCCGCGATCCGCCTCGGTGCCCGCGGCTACCGGGTCACGGTGCTGGAACGGCTCGACAAGCCGGGCGGGCGGGCCCGCGTCCACCGGCAGGACGGCTTCACCTTCGACGCCGGCCCGACCATCGTTACCGCGCCGTTCCTGTTCGAGGAACTGTGGACGCTGTGCGGGCGGCGCATGGCGGACGACGTCACCCTGGTGCCGATGCGGCCCTACTACCGCATCCGGTTCGACGACGGCGCCACCTTCGACTATTCCGGCGACCTGGCCGCCATGCGGGCGGAGGTCGCCAAGTTCTCGCCCGCCGACGTGGCCGGCTACGAGCGCTTCATGGCGCAGAGCGAGGCCATCTTCCGCGTCGGCTTCGAAGAGCTCGGCCACGTGCCCTTCGGCCGCATCCGGGACATGCTGCGGATCGCGCCGGACCTCGTGCGGCTCGGCGGCCACCGCAGCGTCTACGACGTGGTGGCGAAGTACATCCGCGACGAGCGCCTGCGGACCATCTTCAGCTTCCACCCGCTGCTGATCGGCGGCAGCCCGTTCCGGGCGAGCGCGATCTACTGCCTGATCGCCCATCTCGAGCGGCGCTGGGGCGTGCACTTCGCCATGGGCGGCACCGGCCGCCTCGTCAACGGCCTCGTCGGCCTGATCGCGGGGCAGGGGGGCGCCCTGCACTGCGACGCGGAGGTCGCCGAGATCACCGTCGCCCGCGGCGCGGCCACCGGCGTGCGCCTGGCCGACGGCACGACGATCGCCGCCGACATCGTCGTCTCGAACGCCGATTCCGCCCACACCTACCGCAATCTGATCCCGGCATCCGCCAGACGGCGCTGGACCGATCGCAAGGTCGACAAGGCCCATTCCTCCATGGGCCTGTTCGTCTGGTACTTCGGAACGAAGCGGAAATATCCGGACGTCGCCCACCACACCATCCTGATGGGGCCGCGCTACCGCGCGCTGATCGACGACATCTTCCGCAGGAAGCACCTCGCCGACGACTTCTCGCTCTATCTCCACCGGCCGACCGAGACCGACCCGATGCTGGCGCCGCCGGGATGCGACGCGTTCTACGTGCTCTCGCCGGTGCCGAACCTCGCCGGCGGCCAGGATTGGGCGGCGCTCGCCGAGCCCTACCGCCGGCTCATCGAGGCGTCCCTTGAGGCGACCGTGCTGCCGGGCCTCTCGGCCGAGCTCGTCACCTCGAAGGTGACGACGCCGCAGGATTTCCGCGACGATTTCCTGAGCTTCCGCGGCTCCGGCTTCGGGCTGGAGCCGGTGCTGACGCAGTCGGCGTGGTTCCGTCCGCACAACGCCTCGGAAGACGTGCGCAACCTGTTCCTCGTCGGCGCCGGAACCCATCCCGGCGCCGGCCTGCCCGGCGTCCTGTCCACGGCCCGCGTCCTCGATACGGTGGTTCCCGATGCGCGCGTCTTCGCCTGAGTCGCTTCCGGCCGCGTTCCTGGCCGCCCTGCGCCCGGCCTCGTCGCACGCGTCGGAGGCCGACCACGCCGCCTGCCGCGCCGCGATCCGGGCGGGGTCGCGCAGCTTCTACGCCGCCGCACACCTGCTGCCGCCGCGCGTCCGGCGCGCGGCTTACGGGCTCTACGCCTTCTGCCGGTTGTCGGACGATCTCGTCGACGACGCGGAGGCCGGCGCGGCGCCCGGGGCGGTGCTTCGGCTCGATGCGCGGCTCGCGCGCATCCATGCCGGCCACCCCGCCGACCATGCCGCCGACCGGGCGCTCGCCGACGTCGTCGCCGACCACGCGATCCCGCAGGCGCTGCCGGCGGCGTTGCTCGAAGGCCTCGCCTGGGACTCCGAAGGGCGGCGCTACGCGACCTTGAGCGCGCTCTGCGCCTACGCCGCCCGCGTCGCGGCCTCCGTCGGCGCGACGATGACGCTGATCATGGGCGTGCGCGATGCCGACGTGCTGGCGCGGGCCTGCGACCTCGGCGTGGCGATGCAGCTCACCAACATCGCCCGCGACGTCGGCGAGGATGCGCGGGCCGGCCGCCTCTACCTGCCGCTCGACTGGCTCGACGAGGCCGGCATCGATCCGGACGCGTTCCTGGCCGAGCCGGTCGCGACGGACGCGCTGCGCGACGTGGTCGCCCGGCTGCTCGCCGCCGCGGACGTGCTCTACGCCCGCTCGGAGGCCGGCATCGGCGGCCTGCCGCTCGCCTGCCGTCCGGCGATTCGGGCCGCGCGTCTGATCTATGCCGAGATCGGTACGGAGATCGTCCGGAACGGGTTCGACAGCGTCACCCGGCGCGCCCGCGTCGGGGCGGGGCGAAAGCTGCAGCTGCTCGCCCGCGCCGCGCTGCCGCTCGGTGGCGGCACCGAGCGCGACGCGCCGAGCCTGCCCGAGACCGCCTACCTCATCGAGGCCGTGCCGACGCGCACGCCCTTGGCCCGCCCCTGGTGGGACATCCCGGGCCAGGCGGTGCGGGTGCTCGAGATGATTGAGGCGTTGCGCGAGCGTGAGGCGACGGGGCGCGAGCCGGCGTGAGCGACCCGCTCTTCGCCGCCTTCGACATCGGGCTGGTCTTCGCGCTCGCCCTCGGGCTGGCGATCTGGCAGCTCGTCGCGCTCAGGCGCGGCATCCGGCGGGACCGCGCGGCGGCGAAGGTGGACCGCGGAGAGTAGCATCACGGACGGTTATTCCATCCGCGCTTTCCCTCCCCCCTCTGCGGGGGGAGGGAAGAGGCGCAAACCACACCGCCCCGGTTCACGCCATCGACGTCAGGATGCCCGGCCGGCGGCCGTTCCGCCGAGGTGGAACACCCGGTGGGGCACCAGCTCGCCGCGCTCGACGTCGCCCACCGCGACGAGGATGCCGCCGCAGGTCGCGAAGATCTTGCCCTCGACCGGCGCGTCGCGGCCGCGCAGGATCACCGACTGGCCGCGCATCAGGCGCATCGCCATGTCGCGCGAGACCGAGACGGAGGGGATCGCGTCGAGAGCGGTCTCGACCGGCATCAGGTGGGCGAGGCTGCCCTCGGGCCCGGCGGCGTCAAGCCCGGCGACGTTGCAGGAATCGGCCTCCGCGAACGGCCCGACCCGGGTGCGGCGCAGAGCCGAGACGTGGCCGCGGCAGCCGAGCATGCGCCCGAGGTCGCGCGCGAGCGCCCGCACGTAGGTGCCCTTGCCGCACTCGGCCTCGATCACCGTGCGGTCGGTCTCGTGCTCGACCACCGCGAGGCGATCGATCTGGACGGGACGCGCCACCAGCTCGACCACCTCGCCGTCGCGGGCGAGGTCGTAGGCGCGCTCGCCCTGGATTTTGATCGCCGAGTAGCGCGGCGGCACCTGCTCGATCGCGCCGACGAAGCTCGGCAGGGCGGCCTCGACCGCCGCGCGGGTCGGGCGGTCCTCGCTCGTCGCCACCGGGCGGCCCTCGGCGTCGTCGGTGTCGGTCTCGATGCCCCAGCTCACGGTGAAGCGGTAGGCCTTGCGGCCGTCCATCACGAAGGGGACGGTCTTGGTGGCCTCGCCGAGCGCGATCGGCAGGATCCCGGATGCCAGCGGATCGAGGGTGCCGGCATGCCCCGCCTTCTTGGCGTTGAAGGCGCGCTTCACCACCGCGACCGCGTGCGTCGAGGTCATGCCGACGCCCTTGTCGAGGATGACCCAGCCCGACACGTCGCGCTTCTTCGGCCGGTCGGGCCGCGGACCGCCGCGGGACGGGCGACGGCCCTCCTCGCTGCGGCGCTCGCCCGAAGACGGCATCTCGGGCGCGGAGACCGGATGCTCGGAGGTCGGGACGTCGTTCATGGAAACCTCGGTCGGCATCATGCTTTTTTACGTCAATCGGCGAAACGGAATCTGGATCGGTGCGCGCCCGCCTGCCGGTGCCGCGCCGCGATGGCGTCTTCGATCGGGTCGGGGCCGACCCTCACGGGCGCCCCCCGCCGACCTCCGCGTCGTCCTCGTCCGGCACTCCCTTGTCGAGGTCGCGCTGGACGCGCTCGTTGCGCAGCAGCGCGTCGATCCGCGCGGCCTCGTCGAACGTGTCGTCGCGCAGGAAGCGCAGCTCGGGGGCGAATTTGAGGTTCACCCGCCGGGCCACCTCCTGCCGGAGCGCCTTGCGGTTGCGCTCGAGCGCGGCGATCACCGGCGCCTCGTCCATGCCGCCGAGCGGCATCACGTAGGCGGTGGCGAGCTTGAGGTCGGGCGACATCCGAACTTCCGGCACGGTCACCACGTGGGTGCCGAGGACCGGATCCTGGATGTCGCCGCGCTGGAGCACCTCGGCCAGCGCGTGGCGCACGAGCTCGGCGACGCGCTGCTGGCGCTGGGTGGGGCCGTTCGGGTTGGGTTTCTGAGCCATTGTCTTCTGCGGTCCGGCACCGGGTCGTCGAGCAGACGAGGCAGGACTGGAGTACGAAAAAAGACGGCCGCGGCAGGAGCCGCGGCCGCCGTGTCGATGCGCTGTCGAACGCGATCAGAGCGTGCGGCGGATCTCTTCGACCCGGTAGCACTCGATGGTGTCGCCGGCGCGCATGTTCTCGAAGTTCTCGAACGCCATGCCGCAATCCTGGCCCGACGTGACTTCCTTCACGTCGTCCTTGAAGCGCTTCAGGGTCGAGAGCTTGCCCTCGTGGATCACCACGCTGTCGCGGATCAGGCGGACATGGGCGCCGCGCTGGACCACGCCGTCGGAGACGCGGCAACCGGCGACCTTGCCGACCTTCGAGACCTCGAAGATCTCCTGGATGAAGGCTTCGCCCAGGCGCTCCTCGCGGAGCGTCGGAGGCAGCATGCCCGACAGGGTCGCTTTGATGTCGTCCACGAGGTCGTAGATGATGTTGTAGTAGCGGATCTCGACGTCGTTGCGCTCGGCGAGCTCCCGCGCTTCCTTGTGGGCGCGGATGTTGAAGCCGATCACCACCGCCTTCGAGGCGGTCGCGAGGGTCACGTCCGACTCGGTGATGCCGCCGACGCCGGCGAGCAGGATCCGGGCCGAGACCTCGTCGTTGCCGAGCTTCTCCAACGCGCCCGAGATCGCCTCGACCGAGCCCTGCACGTCGCCCTTGATGATGACGGGCAGCTCCTTGCGGCCGGCGCCTTCCTTCAGGTCGCGCATCATGTCGACGAGCGAGCGATTGGCGCCGCCGGTGCGGGCGTTCTGGCGCTCGCGCTTCGTCCGGGCACGATACTCCGTGACCTCGCGGGCGCGGGCCTCGCTCGGCACCACGATCACGCGGTCGCCGGCATCCGGCGTGCCGTTGAAGCCGAGGACCTCCACCGGGACCGACGGTCCCGCGTACTGGATGTTCTCGCCCTGGTCGTCGATGAGCGCGCGGACGCGGCCCCATTCGGCCCCGGCGACGACGATGTCGCCGGTGAACAGGGTGCCGCGCTGCACCAGCACGGTCGCGACGGGGCCGCGGCCGCGATCGAGCTTGGCCTCGATGACCGTGCCCTCGCCGTCGCGCTTCTCGTTGGCGCGCAGGTTCATGATCTCGGCCTGCAGCTGCAGGCCCTCGAGCAGATCGGGCAGGCCGTCGCCGGTCTTGGCCGAAACCTCGAACTCCAGCGTCTCGCCGCCCATCGACTCGACCTGGATGTCGTGCTGGAGCAGCTCGGTGCGGACCCGCTGCGGGTTCGCCTCGGGCTTGTCGATCTTGTTGATCGCCAGGATCAGCGGAACGCCCGCCGCCTTGGCGTGCTGGATCGCCTCGATCGTCTGGGGCATCACGCCGTCGTCGGCCGCCACCACGAGCACGACGATGTCCGTCACCTTGGCGCCGCGGGCGCGCATGGAGGTGAAGGCCGCGTGGCCGGGGGTGTCGATGAAGGTGATCATGTCGCCCGACGGCGACGCGACCTGATAGGCGCCGATGTGCTGGGTGATGCCGCCGGCCTCGCCCTCGACCACGTTCTCCTTGCGGATCGCGTCGAGGAGCGACGTCTTGCCGTGGTCGACGTGGCCCATGATCGTGACGACCGGGGGACGGGGATCGAGATCCTCGTCGAGATCCGGCTCGTCGGAGGTCAGGCCCTCTTCCACGTCCGACTCGGCGACGCGGCGCACGGTGTGGCCCATCTCCTCGGCGATGAGCTGCGCCGAATCCGAGTCGATCACGTCGGTGATCTTGTGGATCTCGCCCTGCTTCATCAGCAGGCGGATCACGTCGACCGCCCGCTCCGACATGCGGTTGGCGAGCTCCTGGATCGTGATCGTCTCCGGGATCGTCACCTCACGCGACAGCTTCTCCTTCTGCTCGACCTGCCGGCTTCCGCTCATGCGCTGCTGGCGACGACGGAAGGAGGCGATCGAGCGGGTGCGCTCGTCCTCGCCGGACGTCGCGGTCGCGATGGTCAGGCGGCCGCGGTTGCGGTCGCCGCCGGGCTGCTTGGGCGTCTTCGGCGGCGTGATGATCTTCAGCGGCATGCCGGGACGGCGGATGACGCGCTTGGTCTCGCTCTCGTCCTCGTTCGCCGCCGGGCGGCCGGCCGGACGCGCAGCGGTCCCCGCGGGCCGTGCCGCGGTGGTCGGGCTCGCGCTCTTCTCGGGCTCGGGCGCCGGGGCGGGGCGCGCCATGAAGTTCAGGTTCTGCGGCTTGCGCACGTCCGCGGTGATGGTCTTGCGCGGCTCGGCCGGGGTCGGACGCGCGGTCAGCGGCGGCCGTGCGGCGG
>NZ_VRUU01000151.1 GCF_008039875.1 Methylobacterium sp. WL119
CCGCTGACGCGGGGGCCACCCTCCCCCGCAGAGGGGGGAGGGAGACGCGCGGAGCCGATACCAAGACTTCGACACCCACAGATGAGGTGATCCCCATGTTCGATCTCACCGGCAAGAAAGCCCTCGTCACCGGCGCCACCGGCGGGCTCGGCGGCGCCATCGCGCGGGCGCTGCATGCGCAGGGGGCCGCGGTGGCCCTGTCGGGCACCCGCGCCGAGGCGCTGGAGGCGCTGGCGGCCGAGCTCGGCGCGCGCGCCCACGTGCTGCCGACGAACCTGTCCGACACGACCGCCGTCGAGGCGCTGGTGCCGGCGGCGGAGGCCGCGCTCGGCGGTCTCGACATCCTCGTCAACAACGCCGGCATCACCCGGGACAACATCTTCGTGCGGATGAAGGACGAGGAGTGGGACCAGGTCATCGCCGTCAACCTCACCGCCGCGTTCCGCCTGTCGCGGGCGGCGGTGCGGGGGATGATGCGGCGGCGGGCCGGGCGCATCGTCAACATCGGCTCGGTGGTCGGCACCACCGGCAACCCCGGCCAGGGCAACTACGCGGCGGCCAAGGCCGGGCTCGTCGGGCTGACCAAGGCGCTGGCGGCGGAGGTCGCCTCGCGCAACGTCACCGTGAACTGCGTCAGCCCCGGCTTCATCGCCTCGCCGATGACCGACGTGCTCAACGAGAAGCAGCGCGAGGGCATCCTCGGCCGGGTGCCGGCCGGGCGCCTCGGCGAGGGCGCGGAGGTGGCCGCCGCCGTGGTCTACCTCGCCTCGGCGGAAGCGGCCTACGTCACCGGCCAGACGCTGCACGTCAACGGCGGCATGGCGATGGTGTGACGCCGGGGCGCGCGGCCCGGCCATCCCGCGGAAAACGCGGCGGAATCGGCGCCCGGAGCACACCGATGAACGGTTCGTGAACCGGGCCTCGCCAGCGCCTAAACCCTGTGTTAACACCCCGGCTGCCGTGCAAGGGGTTGACGGTTCGGCGGGTTCCGAGTCCAAGGCCAACAGGATTTCAGGACCCAGCGCGTTCGGTCACCAGCTGCTCGAAACAGGACCGGCCCGAAGCAAGGGCCACGGCGGCAACGGCGCCATTCCTTTCACCCACGTAACGTGAAGACCGAGGACCAGCAACGATGAGCGATATCGCTGAGCGCGTGAAGAAGATCGTCGTCGAGCACCTGGGCGTCGAGCCCGAGAAGGTGGTCGAGGGCGCCAACTTCATCGACGACCTCGGTGCCGACAGCCTCGACACCGTCGAGCTCGTGATGGCGTTCGAGGAAGAGTTCAACGTCGAGATTCCGGACGACGCCGCCGAGACCATCCAGACGGTCGGCGATGCGGTGAAGTTCCTGGAGAAGAACTCGGCCGCCTGATCGGCCAAAACGTCCTTCGGGTCGACGCGGCGCGGGCGGGGTGGAAACACCCGACGCGCCGCTGTCGTTGTTCAAGCGGAACGGGTTCGGGATAGCGCGATGCGGCGGGTGGTGGTTACGGGTCTGGGGATGGTCACGCCGCTCGGCAGCGGAGTCGAGCACACCTGGAGCCGGCTGATCGCCGGCGACAGCGGCGCCGGGCCGATCACCACCTTCGAGACCTCGGACCTCGCCTGCCGCATCGCCTGCACGGTGCCGCTGGGCGACGGCAGCGACGGCACCTTCGATCCCGACGCCTGGATGGAGCCGAAGGAGCAGCGCAAGGTCGACCCGTTCATCGTCTTCGCGATGGCCGCCGCGGGCCAGGCGCTCGACGACGCCGGCTGGCACCCGACGAGCTACGAGGACCAGTGCGCCACCGGCGTGATGATCGGCTCCGGCATCGGCGGCATCGGCGGCATCTACGACGCCTCGGTGACCCTGAAGGACAAGGGCCCGCGGCGGATCTCGCCGTTCTTCATCCCCGGCCGCATCATCAACATGGCCTCGGGCCAGGTCTCGATCGCGCACGGGTTGAAAGGTCCGAACAGCGCCGTCGTCACCGCCTGCTCCACCGGCACGCACGCGATCGGCGACGCCGCCCGCCTGATCATGCTAGGCGATGCCGAGGTGATGGTCGCGGGCGGCGCCGAATCGCCGGTCGACCGGCTGTCGATCGCGGGCTTCGCCGCCTGCCGGGCGCTGTCCACCGGCTTCAACGACACGCCGACCAAGGCCTCGCGCCCCTACGACAAGGCCCGCGACGGCTTCGTGATGGGCGAAGGCGCCGGCGTGGTGGTGCTCGAGGAGTACGAGCACGCCAAGGCCCGCGGCGCCAAGATCTACGCCGAGGTGGTCGGCTACGGCATGTCGGGCGACGCCTACCACATCACCTCTCCCTCGCCGGACGGCGACGGCGCCTTCCGCTGCATGACGGCGGCCGTGAAGCGCGCCGGCATCGACCCGGGCGCGATCGACTACATCAACGCCCACGGCACCTCGACGCCGATGGGCGACGAGCTCGAGCTGCGCGCCGTCGAGCGCCTGCTCGGCGCCTCGGCCCAGGGCGTCGCGATGTCCTCGACCAAGTCCGCCGTCGGCCACCTCCTCGGCGCCGCCGGCGCGATCGAGGCGATCTTCTCGATCCTGACCATCCGCGACGGCGTCATCCCCCCGACCCTCAACCTCGACGACCCGAGCGTCGAGACCGCCCTCGACCTCGTCCCGCACGAGGCCAAGCGCCGGCGGGTGGACATCGCCCTGTCGAACTCGTTCGGGTTTGGCGGGACGAATGCGAGCTTGGTGATGCGGCGGGTTTGATCCTTTACAGCGACCTAAAGTTGAATAACATACCTACAGAAGCGGATTGGCTTGGTCCGCCATCTGAGGTAAATAATGGCGAGCTTGATCAATTCGTTTGCAGCGTATCCATCAAAGCCTCGCATTATATCTGATTGTTTTAATTTAGCAGCAGTCGACTTGAAGGAAATCAACGACCCATTCCATTTGCGACTTTGGGGAGAACGAGATCGTCGGTCAACCCTTAATATCACCTATCCTTGAGCATATTGATGCAAGTCAGCATCTAGTTGCAGACATAACAATCACAAATTTCAATGTCACATTTGAAATCGGTTATGCTATTGCAAAATCCAAGCCCGTCATTCTGACTATGAATAGTGGAATAGATAAAGAGAAGTATACATTTTCTCAAATTGGTATCTTTGACACCCTGGGCTATCTTGAATATCAAAATTCGTCTCAACTTTTAGATGTAGTCAATAGAGCGAGGCGCACGCCTGCATTAAAATTTACAAAAGCATTAGACCAAAATATTCCGGTGCTTATATTAGAGCCTCCGACTCGAACCGACGCAATGATGCGTTTAGTCGGAAGAGTTAAGAAAGCTCGACTTAAATTTCGTAGTTTCAATCCCTTTGAGGACATGAGATTGTCCGCTCCATTCGCGATGGAGCAGGTAAGTAAATCTCTTGGAATGATAGTACCCATTCTCTCTTCTGATGAGAAAGACGCCGATATCCACAATATTAGAGCGGCCTTCGTCGCTGGCCTAGCTTATGGTCTAGGAAAAAAATTGCTCCTTATCCAGAATGACGGAGGGCCTGCCCCTCTCGATGTTCGTGACTTTGTTCAGACGTATCGAAATTTTACTCAAATCGATGAGTTCGTACACGATTTTGCTTTTGAGTTTTACGAACTCAAAGGAAGTGCCGTCAGAGAAGAAATAGAAAACAAAAACTTTCTAGCGGATCTGCGCCTCGGCGATCCAATGGCAGAAAACGAAGACTCTACACTCTCGCAATACTACTTGCGAACTGATGAATTTCACCGCGCAATGCGTGGTGAAGTCAATTTGATTGTCGGACGCAAAGGAACTGGAAAGACAGCTCTATTTTTGCAGCTTGTATCTCGCTTTAGTCAGAACAACAAAAACATAGTTGTTGATTTACACCCCGAAGCCTTCCAACCACCTAAACTGAAAGACGATGTTCTAAGTTATCTTGCAGAAGAGGCCCAGAGTCATTTGATAACAGCACTCTGGGAATACATTATTTTGATGGAAATTTGCTATAAAATACTTGAGAAAGACAAGAAGTTCCACTATCGGGATGTCAAGCTTAAGCGGCTATATGATGATCTAGAAAGTAGCTTTGGATCAGATAGTTTAGGCGAAGCAGCTGATTTCTCAGAAAGACTTTCGATTTTATCTGAATCAATTGCCGAGAAATTTCATGAAATAAAGCTGTCCGATGCAGGCTCATCGGATTTCAAGCTGAGTAATTCACAGATAACTCAGTTGATATATCTCAGTGACATTAGACAGTTGAGGGAAAAGGTCACTCAATACTTACTGCAGAAAGATTCGATTTGGATATTGCTCGATAACTTAGATAAAGGCTGGGCATCTGATGGCGTATCCAAAACCGACGTGTTAATGTTGAGGTGTTTGATTGACGCAAACCGAAAAATACAACGCGAACTTTCCAAAAAGGCAGTTTTAATCAGCGCTATTGTCTTCATCCGAAACGATATATACGAATTGCTTGTAAGAAGATCTTCTGATTTCGGTAAAGAACTTCGAGCTTCTCTGGATTGGCAAGACCGAGATCTTCTCAGAGAAATGATGAGAAAAAGATTTGTTCAAAATGATTTTTATAAGGATAAGACGTTTTCAGACATCTGGTCGGTTCTGTGTATATCCCATATATTAGGAGAGGAAACATCAAACTATATAATAGATCGATGCCTTATGAGACCGAGAAATCTATTGAAGGCTTTCTCGTTGTGCCGTGGCATTGCTGTGAATATGGGCCATGATTCGATTCTACGTGACGACATTATCAAAGGCCTAGAAGCATACTCCAATGACGTCCTCGCTGATGCAAACCGCGAGCTTATTGATATTGAAGTTGATGCAGATAAAATTTTGTATCGATTTTTTGAAGAGAACGAAGTTCATAGAAAAACTGAAGTTATCTCGATGTTCGCGAAGCACAAGCTAACTAACGAAAAAAGCCTACAAATTGTTAATCATCTTCTGTACTATGGATTTTTTGGTATCCGCAGGGGTGGCCATCAGGACTTGTCATATATAATCTTGGATATGACATGACGAAGATGAACATAATAGTAGAAAAACTCGAAGATCCTTTACTTGTTTTAAATCCAGCATTTCATGCGTCGCTTCGTATTCGGGGTTCGACGGATCTTCTTTTGTTAAGCGACTTTCAACAATAAATACCGAATAGGATCTTCTTATTTAAAAACGCTCACCACCCCCGCCGCTCCCCCGCATCCGGCACGCGCCCCTGCGGCGTGAGCCCGTGCACCACCTCCGGCAACACCTGAGACAGCTGCGACAGCAGCGAGTCCCGGTCCATCCCGGTCTGGCTCTGGAGCGCGCCGAGGGTGTCGGGGCCGAGCGCGCGGGCGAGGTCGTGGGGCTCGATGCTGCGGTTGCTGCCGTGGCCGATCCACGAGTCGATCACGTCGGCGAGGCCGCCCTGGCGGAAGCGGTCGACGAGGCCGTCGAGCCCGCCGGTCTCGCCCGATGTTTCATATGAAACATTTCCTGATTGAGGAACACTGGCTCGGTCGCCGGGACCGTCGAGCATGCCGGAGAGATCGCTGAAATCGCCGGGCGGCAGCGGCGCGTCGCGGCGGCCGCCCTCCTGGTCGAAGCCGCCGATGTCGCCGGGATCCTGGGCGGAATCGTCGGCGGAGTGGCCGGGATCGCGGCCGTAGGGACCGGCGCCGCCGGAGCGCTCGGTGTCGGGGCCGGGCTCCGGCCGGCGCTGGCCGCCGCCGAACACGTCGCCGAGGGCGCCGCCCAAGCCGCCGCTCGCGCCCTTGGCGAGCAGCAGCATCAGCAGCGCCTTCACGATCGGCGACATCGCGCCACCGGCTGCGCCGCCTGGGTTGCCGCCGCGTCCGCCGCCGAGCACCTGCCCGAGCACGCCGCCGATCACCGAATCGAGCAGACCCATGGTGGTTTCCTTCTATCAGGATGGACGGAGCGCACGAAAAAGCCCCCGCCGATCAACGACGGGGGCCGGGCCGAGGTTGCGTCGCGCCTAGCGGGTGGAGCGCGTGGCGTCGGGCAGGTGCTCCTTCGGGTTCACCCGCGCGGCGCCGACGGTGCCGGTGTCCATCACGTCGGTGCCGGGCGCGAGGGCGCGGGCCGAGGGGACGGTCCCGTTCGGCCGCCCTTCGGCCTCCGGCAGGGTCGCGGCGGTGGGCTGGTCGATGCGGCTGGCCGCCGACTGCGCGTGCGCCGGCTCGACGAAGTCGCCGAGCATTGCGAGAGCACCGGAGCCGGCGAGGCCGGCGGCGAGGAGCGCGGTGGCGGCGAGGCCAGCGCGCGGGCGCAGGGCGAGGCGACGGCGGGCGGAGCGATCGAGTCTCATGGTTTGGGGTCCGTTGCGTGTCTCCGGTGAGCCCGAAGGCTCTCTCTGGAGGGGCAACGCCGGACCGGGGCGCCTCGGTTCCGCGCCGGCTTCAGGTTGTGGGGGGCTCGCTCGGTCGCACCCCCGCGAGGCGCCGGGCGAGCCCGCCGAGCGCGCAGCCGGCAAGGTAGGGCGCCAGCATCGCGACCGCGCTCTCGAGCCAGAACCCGGCGACGCCGGGCACGATCCCCGCGAGGGCGATGCCGGCCAGCACCAGGGTCGCGATCCCGAGCGCGGCGGGAATCGCGGGGCCGGAAGGCAACCCGGCGAGCCGGCCGACGCCGAGCCCGAGCATCAGGGCGGCGAGCGATCCCGGCCACAGGCCGGTGAGGAGAAGCATCACGGGCGAACGGCCTCTTGACGGTCAGGGCAGCACGGCGAAGGCGATGCCCGGCCGGTCCGAGGGTTTGTCCGCGATGCTGAGCTGATCGACGCCGGCGCCGGCCTGGAGCAGGTACTCGACGACCACCCCGGCGCGCAGCCGCGCCAGGTCGGGCTCGGGCGCTTCGGTCGCCTCCCTGGGCTTGGCGTCCTTCGGCTTGGCATCCTTGGCAGGCTTGGCATCCTTGGACGCCGGCGCGGCCTTCTTGTCCGATGCCTTGGCGTCGGGCTTCGCCGCGTCGCTCTTGGCCGGATCGGGCTTGGCCCCTGCCTGCGCCCCGGGCGCGTCGGCGACCTTCGCCTCGGGCGGAGCGGGCGCGGGCTTGGCCGGATCGCCGTGGCCGGCGACCGCGATGCGCAGCGCGGGGCAGCTTTTGGCGAGGTCGGCGAGACGATCGAGCACCGGATAGAAGATCGGCGCCAGCGCGCCCGAGCCGGGCGGGAAGCGCAGGCTGGTTCCGCCGACGAGCGCCGTCGCCTCGGCGCGGCAGGCCTCGGGATCGCGCGTCGGCACGGGGGTCTTCGGCACCACCGCGACGGTGGCGCTCCAGCCCGGCGGCATCGCGGCCGGCAGTGTCCGGGCGACCCGTCCCGCGGCCTCGCGATACAGGCTCTCGCCCGACAGCGTCAGGGTGCGGTCGGCGACCGCGACTTCGCCGCTCGACAGGCTCGCCAGCACCGGCACCGCGGCGGACAGGGCGGCGGCGAGGTCCGGCGGCGCGCCGTCGGCGATGCGGGTGCGGTCGAGGATGCGCTCGCGGAAGAAGCGCGGCTTCACCACCGCGAGCAGCCGGTCGCGCGCTTCCGTATCGGGCAGGTGGCCGGACAGGCTGACGCTGTCGGCCTCGCGCCGGATCGCGACGCGGTAGGGCGAGAGCGGCTTCACCGTGAGCGCCACCGCGCCGGCTCCGACCCCGGGAGGCCTGGCGTCGCGCATCACCGTCTCGATCTCGCCGACGGCCTGGCCGTCGACGGCGTCGCCCGCGACCGACACCCGGGCGCCGTCGAAGCGGGCGCCGCCGCTTTGCATCAGCCCGATGAGGCGGACCAGGAACCTGGCGAGCGCGTCCGGCTCGATATCCTTGGCGAGGCCGCGGGCGGTGCGCATCCGGTCCTCGACCGCGACGCCGTCGGCGATCTCCGCGGCCAGTCGCCCGATCTCGGCGCGCGCCGCCTCCGAGACCACCGAGCCCGTGAGCACCACCCCGCCGCCGGGGTTTCGCGACACGGCCATGGTGAAGTCGTCGATCCGCGCCGGCAGGACGTCGACCCGGCCGAGCGTGTAGCCCGGCGGCGGCTCGGCGAGCGCGGCGCGCAGCGCGTCGTAGGCGGCGACGTCCACCGCCTCGCCCGAAACGGCGATCGCCATGTCCGTCACCGTGGCGATGGCGCCCGGCGCGAGGTTGCGCAGGCGCGCGACCGCGTAGGCCGCCGCCGCGGGGAAGTCGGGCGGTGCGCCGCGGGCGGCATGGGCCGCGTCGTCGATCGCCGTCTCGTCGGGGATCTCGGCGGCCAGGCGCGTCCGCAGGGCGGCGCGGCCGATCTCCGCCGGGCGGCTGCCGGAGAACGCGATGCGGTCGGGGGCGGTCCGGGTGGCGCTCCAGGCGAAGGGCGCGGCGGTCTCGATCAGCCCGATCTCGGGCACGATCCGGCGCGGCTCGGCCAGCGCCTCCAGCC
>NZ_VRUU01000152.1 GCF_008039875.1 Methylobacterium sp. WL119
ACCAGCTCAGCCAGGCGCTTCGCGACACCTACCAGTTCGTCGCCGGCGCGAGCCTGATCTGGTCGCCGGTGAAGGACCTCGATATCGGTGTGGAAGGCCTCTACACCCAGATCGGCGTCAAGAACGGTCGCGTGATCGACACCGACAAGGATCCGACCGCCTACTCGCGCATCGCCGCGATCAACGCCGGCGGCTTCGTCCGCACCACAGTCAGCGACGACGTCTTCCAGGCCAAGGTCCGCGTCCAGCGCGACTTCTAGGTCAACTTGATATGTGCGCGGCTTCGATTGGTCGCGCACATACTCGTTCAGGTAGCCGAGACTTACTCAGGGCCCAGCTGCAAAGCTGGGCCTTTTGCTTTTTAGCGCTCTTCAAGTCCATGCTTCGCTAGAGGACGATCCCCAATCGGGCTCGAATTGCGCAGTCTTCCAACAGAACGCTTTGCCGGTCATGCACGGATGGCCCAAGGGGATGCGCAGTTGCAACGACGTTTTCCTCGCCGACACTAATGACCCCAACGTTGAAGAGGCCTAATTTTTCTCTAAGCGATACAAGGTCATTAGTTGACACCCAACTTGGAGCACACAGATAATACTGAGCGAAAAATGTTGCTTCGACGGCTGCTTTCAAGGCTGCTTTCGTTGCAACCTGTGAATTAACATCGCCAAAAAATCTCAAACCCTCGAACGCAGCAAGACAAAGTTTGCCATCGCTCATGAAATCGACGTAGAAATTTGGGTGACAGTAAGGATATCGCCCAGGCCAGATCTTAAGATGTCCAACCGACGAACTTTGCGCCAAACCCAGGATTTGTTGGAGAGCGTCTTTATTTGACAGATTTTGGAATAGCTTGTCTGTAAAAGACTTCGACGATTGCAGGCCTGCACTCATGGCAGAAATCTTGCTAGTAGGATCTTTTTTAGTTTGGTCATAGATGCTGCGCAAATTGCGTAATGTAAGCTGATCTGTGCTACAAACTATTTTCTTAGCCCGGTGTTCGTTTGCTTTCGCTATGCGGGTAACTACTTCAAGATTTGACATGGGCCATCCAAGCGCGTGGGCTGGCAACTCATGCGAACTAATAAATTTTTGAATGAAGGCGTATGTTCTGATGCCAATCCACAATTGGCTTGTTGTGTAGCCGGTTAGATTTGCAGCCACTTCGACCCATGGCCTACCTTGGTCGTCGACGCTGCCTGCTGACATGAGATCGCGAAGAGCTTCCACGATGAGGGGCCAAGGCACTTCTCTCGAACGTGCGTCGGTGAGCACCTCTACCGAATTCATACGAGCTTCCCTCGATTTGACGGCCATTTGAACGATAGCGGTTCTATATCAAGTCACCGCCTCCGGCTGCGCAGGCGCGTTGCCGAGGTCGTAGAAGCCATCGTTCTTGGTCGCGTCGCCCTTGCACTGCTCCCAGGCCAGCGTGTTGATGAGGTCGAGCGTCGTCGCATGACGCGTGTCTCGATGCGGTCGCGGCACAGCTCGACAACCCTATCCCTGCGGCTGTCCTACCGGGGCCTACTGCCGCTGATGTCTTCGCTCTTCGTCCGCCACGGCCTCAACCGCTGCAATCACATTCTCAAGCTCGGCAATCCGCTTCAGCGTGCTGTCGGCTGGCATCGTGTCGTACTGCGCCGCTTCCATGATGAGGTCGCGCTGGCGGGCCTTGAGGCGGTCCAGGAGACGAGCAAGGGTTTCCATCGACGGTCGTGTAGCGAAGCGTGCCTTCCTCGACAACATGGTGCCGCGATAGCCACCCGCGGTAGCAGCGAGGTAGGTACGGCAGCGCTACGGCAAGAAGCACGGTAGGGGCAGGGGTATCACACCACACGCACTGAAGCTGTGCCGAGCGATAGGATTGCGGATCTTATAGATAGTGACCGCTTATGGAGCGTCATTCGCGACGAATGCACTGGTTCGACCCCTTTGTCACATATTCGGGCGTTTGCGTGACGTGGGATACCCGTCCGCCTCGGCGCTGCATCAGCGCTAATTAGTGCAGCTCGGACGCGGTTGTGGCTTTAAAGCCAACCTTAGCAGTGAGCGAAAGATTTTCGTCCTGCTCGAAACTAAATTGCGCACTCTCCCGTTAGGTGCCCCTGGAGTCCGATTTCTTCTAACAGCACACCCATACCTGTGGGTGTGGCCAATCGCGATCTGCGTGTTGATCGACGCTCTATACAGGCTTCGGCCTGAATATAATTTCGCAGCGACTGATACAGAAGGATTTTTATGTCAAAAGTTCGTAGAGTTTTCTGTAATCTACAAAACAAAACCTTTGCCCTTCCATCGTCAGGTTCAGGCAACGGGAACAAGGATCGCTTCCGGTCACTGCGCATCAACTTATGCGTGCTTTTTGCAATCGGGACGGTGGGTGTCTTTTTGGCAATTACAGCGTACATTATCACGATTTCAGTAAAAAGTTTTCTATGAATGTGGAATTATTATGATTGATGCCGTATTTTCAGAAGCCCCGCTGCAGGATGCGGCATGCAACCGCAGGGTGTTACAAACCGGATTATTTGCTGCAAACATTTGTTAAACAGTTGTTGTTCATCCCAGACCGATCCTTATGCTTCTGGCAGAGGGAAACACCGGAAAAGTCATGTCCTACATATTGGTTGCGTTTCTAGGCACCGCGTGCGGCGTGTTTGCTTCTTGGCAGATGTTGTTACTGGTTGTGGCTGTTGTAGCATTGGCGTCTGGATTTGCTGGCGCAATCCACCATCTGCCGCTGCTGCAGGTCGTAGCGCAGACAGTTGTACTGTTATTCATACTCGAAGCAGCGTGGCTTCTTTCAGTGTTAGCTTTAAACGCGTTATTGGCGTCAGGTGTACGATGGGCCCTCTGGGTACACGCTAAAGTAGCACCTCGTTCCACCACTCACGGAAGCGAGTCGGGCGAGTAAACGCGGAAAGGCTTGTTTGAAACGACCTGAGCTTCTTTTGTGTGCCGGCCACGCTCCACGACCCGAGCCGCCGGCTCTCGCTGTTTTCGACCACCGTGCGAGTGGGTCAGAGCAACGCCTTCGCAGCTCACTCTGATCCCAAGATTGCAGTTGGGTGGCGAAGCACGTCAATCCCTCGTCACTGCCAAGCCGGCAGGGCGGCGTATCCGGATGCGCCCCAATTACCCCGGGCTGGTACCAACAGTCATCGGCCAATCCGCCTCAAGTGAGGATCTTTGGGCAACTACGGCTTGAACCCTATCTCGGTACATGCAATCCATAGTTGTGCAGGTGTCTGCGGGGATGCATGACGTGCGTCGCGGCGGTTGGACTTCAATCTGATCCGGTCGGCAGGATGGCCATGGCGATAGATAAGGATGCGGTTGAGCAGCATGCTGAGGCCTCAGCCTTGCGGGTGCTCATGCAAACGGTAGCGGTGCTGGTGTTCGAGCAGTGTGGCATGTCGCCGGTACGGGTGCGTGCTCTTGGGCAAAGCCTGAGCGCCGAGATGTCAGACATTGAGATACCGGGGGCCAGCCGGACCGATCTCGATACGATCCGCGAAGCTAATGCGTGGGCGGTCGTTGCCGCGTTTAGCAGTGTTGCTCAAGCTATGCGGGGTGATGAGGATAAAGCTGCAAGTACCTGATCCTGCAGCATTAGCGCAGGTGGTTGCTGCCATCACGTGATGGTGGAAATCAGACGCTTGGCATCCGCATTAGGTGGTATGCGGGCGTGCCGCATGAGGGAGCGGATCGCACACGGGATCTGCCCCCTAAACCACTGGGTCTTCCGCAATCCTGCCTTTGAACATTCCACCTGAGGCACTGTTGGCAGTCTCATGGGACTCATCATCGTCATCGCGGCATCAGCGGGCGGCCTCATACCGCTCCGACAGATCATCGGAGGGCTACCGGCAGGTTGCTCGGCGTCGGTGTTCATCGTCTGGCACATCGGCAGCCATCCCAGCATAGTTCCGGAAATGCTGAGCATGACGAGCCACCTGCGCATCTCCCATGGCGAGGATGGCGAACCCTTTGAGGACGGTCGCGTCTACGTCGCCCCTCCCGACAAGCACATGTACCTTGATCACGGCGTGATCCGTCTCGATCACGGGGCGAAGGTCCACTTCACCCGCCCTGCGGCGGACCCGTTGTTCGTGTCAGCCGCAGAGGCCTACGGCGAACGCGTCGTTGGCATTGTCCTCAGCGGCTATGGTGCGGACGGTGCGGATGGCTTGGCGACCGTCAAGGCACGCGGCGGCTTGGCCCTCGTCCAGAAGCCTGAGGAAGCCGAGCAGCCTGCAATGCCTTGGGCGGCAATCATGGCCGATCATCCTGACGCCAGCCTGCCGGTTGCAGAGATCGTGGCTCGCGTGGCGGCGTTGGTCAAAGGCTGAAGCAGCGCAGAACGGACGGTACCGAGTGCTAGGTTCGACCACTCGTAGGCTTTGTCGTGCTAGGCCGATACCAAACGTCATAAGTCGCGGAACGGCGGTTTCGGATGGCGACGGCGCTGGGTCTCAGACGCTCGTCGTCTCCATCTGACGGCTCTTCGGAACGCTCACGTTGCGGCATCGGGTTTGGCTTCGGACGCGCCTGGTCTGTAGAAGCGTCATCAGCCTTTGCGTCGGGATACTTAATGGCGAAGGCGCCTGCGTTCACCATCTCGATGGTCGTCGTCGTGCCGGCCTCAGTTTGGCTGTAGACATAGCCCCATAGCTTCAGCTGCATCTGTCCGCTGTCGGTCGGAAACAGCATGGGCGACTTGACCGTCACCTTGTCCGTAAGAGACCACAGGCTACCGTCCGGCTTAAGCCAGCCCGCGTAGGTCAAGGATACCCGGAGCCGGGACGACTCAATCGCCTGCGCATCCATATTTGTGCGAAGCTGGATACCCTTCGCATCGAGCGGCATCTCCGCAAGGCTCTTCCGAACGATGCCAGGGATCCCATCCGAGATCGACGACCTGGCCTGGATCTCGGACGCCTTTTTCCCGAACAACGTGTCGTTGCCGTGCATCTGGCTGTTGTAAATCGTCTCCGCCACCTTCG
Organism: Methylobacterium sp. WL119; assembly: GCF_008039875.1. Lineage (GTDB taxonomy): Bacteria > Pseudomonadota > Alphaproteobacteria > Rhizobiales > Beijerinckiaceae > Methylobacterium. The sequence goes on from NZ_VRUU01000152.1 coordinate 5,007, forward strand.
GCATCTGGATTGAGCATGAGGCTGCCAGGATGTTCTGACCCTCAACGAAGGTTGCAGTCGTTCCATCCGGCTTTGTGCCGGCGACCATCGTGCCATCGGCATCCGCTCTGAGCCAAAGTCCTCTCTGATTGCAAAGCCGCGAGATCAGGTCGAACGGTGACTCTCCGTAACGAACCATCACCTGCGGGAACGGCTCATTGGCCCCAGCCGGCGGGTTCTCAATCCGGAACTTCACGCCGTAGGGCTTCAGCACCGAGTTCGCGATGGCATCGAGCTTGTAGCCCCGATACTGCCCCGTCCCGCTGTCGATCGATCCCTCAGCCGCCACGCCGGCCTTCGAATAGCCATCGATTTTCACGCCATGCCGGTTTGCGTCGTAGGCTGCCTCACGGTTTACAATGTAGCCCTCGCGGATCACGACCTGCCCAGCGATGGCGATATCGACACGATCTCCTGGCTTCAGGCGGAAATTGGCCACGGCGTTCGGCTCGGCGCAGATCAGCGAAAAATTGCGCTGCCACGCAGCATCGAAGGATTGAGAGATCGCAACCTGCAGCCAGTCGCGGTAGGTGCCGCCCGTGGTGCGAACCTCGCAAATCAAGTCAGCATTTGGCATGGGAGGCATCCTTCGGCGGGTCGAAGTTCGGCAGGCGGGAGAACCAGTCCTCCAGCGCGGTGAGGTCGAGCGGTTTGCCTGCGGCCTCTGCCAGAGCGGGCCAATCTGCCTCGACGATCCCACCGTGGTGCGAGTCGGCGACCTCGACGAGGCTCCAAAGGGCTGCGAGCGGGGCACCGATGCTGGCGAGGAAGCGCTCGCCGATCTCACTGGCATCGAGGCAGGTCGCGACATCGAGAGCGAAGGCCATCTGGAGGGTGGCGCCGAACTCGACTGCACGGCGAGCGGCACAAGCCCCGATCTCGCGGACGATGGTGCTGAGCGCAGCGATCACCACCTCGGTGGCATCGGACTGTGCGGGCGGATCCAGATTGGGAGAAGCTGGGAGGGGCGATGCAGATGCCAACTTGGCGCCTGCAGCTGACGAAGGTGGCGCCGCCGCCACCGGACCCTTCGCCGTCCCACCGCGATAGGCCACCGGGCGCTTGGTCAGTAGGTCGTCGGACGCCTCGACGTTGACCAAGCCGTCAACCGTCATCACGAGGTGGCCGCGCGCCTCCCACTTGTTCACCGTCGAGCGGTTCACCTTGTGACGCCGTGCGAACGCTGCCTTGGTTGCCGTTGTTGTCACTGCTGCCGTTGCCTGTTGCCGCTGTTGTCGTTGCCGGGTTTTGGAAGCTCAGACCTGCGGAGAGCTTGAGCTCGCGCTGACCCCCGACCCTCCGCGGGGCCTCAGAGGGACCCCGGAACTCGCATAGGCGTCCGGTCAGGCCCTCGCTCACCCTCGACCCCACATCCCGCCGCGAGCCTTCACATCCTCTGCGGTCTCGTGGAGCGTACCAGGGACGATGGCGCGATCAGTGCTGTTCCCCATGCCGCCAGCGTCACCGGGGTCGGCAGGCGGGGTCCAGATCACCGCAGTGGGTGCATCCGGGGCTGGCTCGGCGTCGACCGTCTTGGGCTCGTTCGCGGGCATGATGCGTCTCCGATGAGGAAGGAGACCGCAGCGGGGTGACCCCTCCGCCGCGATCTCCGGTGGTCCCGCTGGCTTGGAGAGCGGGCGGTCTTGCCGGCCTTGGTATTCATCGTTCTCGTGATCGTAGATCAGGCAACGAACAGGCTGGCTTGTCGCTGTTGGGCTGACCGGATCGCCCTCAATGGCGCGGCTGGAGGCCCTCGCGGGTCGGCCACGCAATCTCGTGTCAGGCCACGCGGCGCCAGAGCGTCCCGTCGGCGGCGTGGCGCTCAGAGCCGAGCTGATAGGCGGAGCCGGGCGTGTGCAGATCGCGCTTCGTGTAAGCCGGCGCGCAACGCGCCGGGGCTGCTGTCGCCGCTGCCTGCCGCTCGGCCTCGCGTGCCTTGGACCATTCGGCCATGCGCTCGGCCTGCGTCTTCGGGGTCGTGCCAGGCTCGGGCTTGCCGAGGGCGCGACGTGCCATAGCAGCGCCGGCCTCGACCTCTCTTTGATCGAAGTTCATCGGGGTTCTCCGTTGACGTAATACCGGACGCCCCAGAGCGGCGCGGCATCGCGACCGAGACCAGGGAGGTAGACGCGAGCCGAAAGCGGCTTGTGCGGCTCTTCGGGTACGCTGGGGGTGAAAGTCGTGGTCGGGTGCTTCCGGTAGGTCGGCCTCCGGTCGTCACCCATGCCGCTGTAGATCTGCTCCACCGTCGTTTCGTGACGCGACGGCGTGCCGGCCTTGCCATTGAATGGCTCACCGGGCGGCACCGCCTCGGCATCGTCGGGCAGATTGCCGTTGGCCTCAGCGATTAGCCGCTCGCGCTCGCGGATCTGTGCCAGCAGCGTCACCAGCTTTCCGGCAGCCGCGAGGTAGTCATCAGCCATTCGGCCGACCTCGGCGCTGGCCTTCATAGCCTGCTTGCGCAGAGCTCTGCGGCGGGTCTGCTCAGCCTCATGGTCGGCCTTGGTCTTGGCCTCAGCGATCACCGCCGCGGCGTGCTGCATTTCGGCCTGATCGATGCGGACCTTGGCGACGGCGATGCGGTGGTCGAGATCGGCTACATCGTCGACGGTGCCAGTCAGCATCAGGTCGGTGCGGCTAGCCTCCAGGGCACTCCGCTCCGCGACGGCGGCATCACGGTCAGCCGCGATCTCAGTTGAGGCGCGAAGCGCGAGACCAGCGCTCCAATCCGGACGCGGAAGTTCACGGGGCGACCGCATCATCACGTGCGACTCGACGTAGTCGCGGGGACGGATCGTGAAGGTCGGGATCATGCTGAGAACCCCCATCAGGCGGCCTGCCGCATCGCTGGGGCAGACGGCGCCGGGCCGGGGCCGTCGTCACCGCTGCGGAAGGGCGGGAGCTTCACGCCGTCGGCATTGAGCTGCGCGCGAAGGGCTCGGCGCAGGTACTCGCCAGGCGATGTACGGGACTGCTGCGCTGCCGCTGCAACAGCACCAGAGAGGCCGCGCTCGGCCCGGAAGCGGACCATTTCAGGGAAGTTCAGCGTGCGAGCAGTGTTCTGCACGGTCAATCTCCCTAACAAGTGCGACATCTGCTGCCGCCTAGTGTCACGGATTATCAGTCTCAGCTTATAGAGATGCAACAATGCGCGTTGTTGCTTGGCCTTACTTGTGATGGATCAGTGAAATTCTACGTTCCCGCAGCGGCCTTGTCCGGCCACATCCCAAGACTGGCTGGGGCGGGTTGGGGCGGACCATCCGGTTACCTTGCCATTCGCGCCCGTGCGCGTGTGCGTGCAGTACGGCGAACCCGCCCCAACC
>NZ_VRUU01000153.1 GCF_008039875.1 Methylobacterium sp. WL119
CTCGTCGGCCGGGCGCTCGGCGACCGCCACGCGGGCGCGCCCGTCCTTCGGCCGGTCCGGGTGCGCGCCCGCCGCCGCTGAGCCGCCGGCCGGGCCTCAGATCCCGTCGGCGTAGCCGGGGGCTTCGGCCGCCCGCGCGGCACGGTGGCGCCGCTCCTGCGCCCGCCCGAGCCATAGGCTGTTGACGAGCCAGGCCGCCGAGAGCGGCACCGCCACCACCGAGGCCGCCGCCGCGCCGAACCCGAGCGCCCCGAGGCCGGCATAGGACCACGCGCCGGCCTGGTCGCCCAGGCGGTAGACCACCGTGTCGATGAAGCTCTTGGCCTTGTAGCGGTCCTCCCGCGGCACCACCGTGAACAGCACCTCGCGGATCGGCCGGCTGATCGCGAAGTTGCCCGCCCGCCGCAGCACCTGGAAGCCGACGATGGCGGCGATGGACGGCGCCAGCGCCAGCAGCCCGAAGCCGAGGATGCTCAGCGCGGGCAGGATCGCCAGGGTGAGCCCGACGCCGATCCGGCGCACGATCCGCCCGGTGAGGAAGAACTGCACCCCCAGCGTCAGCACGTTCACCGCCAGGTCGACGCCGGCGAAGAACGCCGTCTGCGCCGCCCGGTCGGGGAAGCTCGCCTTGGCGATCGCCGCCTGCTGGAAATACAGGTAGGTCGAGGTCACCGAGAACAGCAGCAGGAACAGCGAGATGTTCAGGAGGTAGGGCGAGGCGAACGTCCGGGTGACGCCGGCGAACACGCTGCCGCCGATCACCTGTCCCGTCCCCTGCTCCGGCCCGCCGGACGGCGCCTGCCGCAGCCGTTCCGACAGGCGGGCGAGCCCGCGCATGCTGAACACGGCGCATTCGAGCAGCGCGACCGCGCCGAGCATCAGGCCCCAGGTCGGCACGGTCTTGGCGAGCAGCGCGGTCGTCGCCGAGCCGGCGATCGCCCCGAGCGTCGCGCCGGCCGCGATGAAGCCGAACAGGCGCTTGCCCTGGCTCGTCGAGAACACGTCGACGATGGTCGCCCAGAAGATCGACACCACGAACAGGTTGAAGATCGAGAGCCAGACGAAGAACACCCGCCCGATCCACACGTCCCAGTCCGGCGGGGCGAGGTAGAGCGCCAGCGCGAACAAAAGGATGTTGGCGCCGAAGAACCGGTAGGTCAGCGGCACGAAGCGCGCGCGCGGCATGCGCTTGACCAGCCAGGCGAAGGGCAGGTTCAGCGCCAGCATCCCGACCAGCGTCGCCGTGAACAGCCAGGGCAGGTTCTCGATGCCGCCGGCCACGCCCATCTGGTCGCGGATCGGCCGCAGCACGTAGTAGGCGGCCAGGATCGAGAAGATGTAGGCCCAGGACCAGGCCAGGGCCGGCCCCTCTCCGGGCCGGACGCCGATCAGGCGCGCGAGGGCGTTCGAAGGCGCGGCCTCGCTCGGCGGCGTTGCGTGATTCATCGGGTCAACTTGTTGCAAGGACCGGCTCCGACGCGCCCTCCCCCGCAGAGGGGAGAGGGAGTTGCCCGGTGGCCATCGTCACGGCGTCAGCCCGAGGGTCTTGCGCAGCTCCGGCGCGGTCTTCTCGTGGCCGAAGCCCGGCGAGCCCATGGCGAACTTGCTCGCGTCCTTCAGGCCGCCGACCACCACCGGGTCGAAGCCGGCATCGTGCACGAGGCCCTCGGCGACCTTGAGGGCGCTGGCGTCGTCGCCGGCGATCGGGATCGCCATGCGGCCGCCGGCCCGGTCGGCCCCGCCGTTGGCGCCCTCCTTGGCGAAGACCTTGTAGTTGGCGGCGTTGAACGCCCGGACGAGCCTGGCGCCGGGGAAGTACTTCTCCGAGGTGGCGCCGATGCCGTTGGCCTGGACCTCGTCGTAGAGCTCGCCGTCGCGCGCCTTGGTGGCGTTGCCGGCATCGAGCACGACCTTGCCCTTGAGCGCGGCGGCGTAGGATGTCGAGAGCTCCGGATAGGCCTTGTACGGCACCGCCACGAGCACCGCGTCGCCGAAGGCGATCGCCTCCTCGGGCGTGCCGGCCTTGGCCTTGCTCCCGAGGGCCTCGATCAGGGCCTTCAGGGTCTCGGGATGGCGGGAGGAGAACATCACCTCGTGCCCGTCCTTGACCCAGAGGCTCCCGATCGTGCCGCCGATGTTGCCCGAGCCGATCACGCCGATCCGGATTTTCTTGGATGCTTCCTGCGCCATCGCCGGAAACGCGAGGCATGCGAGGCCGGCGATGAGCGCGGCACGACGGGAAAGTCCCAAAAGGTCAGAGCGCATCGATGAAGGCCTCCATTCGTTTCCGCTCGGCCGCGTCGGGCAGGCGCCCGCGGGCTGCGGCGAGGTTGTCCTCGACGTAGGCGACCTTCGCCATGCCGGGGATCGGGCAGGTCACGGCCGGGTGGCCGAGGACGTATTTCAGGAAGAATTGCGGCCAGGTCTCGCAGCCGAAGCCCTTGGCGAAGTCCGGCACCGCCTTGCCCTGGACCGCCTTGAACAGGCGGTCGCGCCCGAACGGCACGTTGACCATCACCGCCTGCCCCCGGTCGGCGGCGAGCGGCAGGATGCGCTCGGCGGCCTCGCGGTTGTCGATCGCGTAGTTGACCTGGATCGCGTCGAGGGTCTCGCCGCGCATCACCCGCTCCAGCCCGTCGAACTGCCCGTCGCGCCAGACCGTGACGCCGAGGTAGCGGATCCGCTTCTCGGCCTTGAGGTCGCGCAGCACCGCGAGGTTCTCGGTCGCGTCGATCAGGTTGTGCACGGCCAGCAGATCGATCCGCGCGACCTTCATCCGCGCCAGCGAGCGCTCGAACTCGGCGCGCGTCGCCTCGCGGCCGGTGGTGTCCACCTTGCTCGCCAGGAACACCTTCTCGCGCAGGGCCCCGTCCGGGAGGATGAGGCCGAGCACGTCCTCCGCCGTGCCGTAGCTCGGGGCGGTGTCGATCACCGATCCGCCGAGCGCCACGAAGCGCTCCACCGCCGCCCGCAGCGGCGCGACGGCGTCCGGCGTCGGCGCGACCTCGTAGCGGCGCGAGGTGCCGATGCCGACCACCGGCAGCAGCTCGCCCGTCGACGGGATCGGCCGGCGGATCAGCGCCTCCTCCGCCGCGAGGGTTTGGGCCAAGGGTAGCAGCCCGGCGGCGGCGATCAGCGCGCGGCGGGACAGGCGGCTGGGTGCGGAAGAGGCTGCGAGAGGCATCGCGGAAGGCTCCGTGGCGCAAGGCGTGCCGGGACTCAACTAGGGCAACCGTGAGTAAGCGCCCGCCTTTTCTCGATTGTGACTCCGCGAGCCGTTCGGGCGGCTCTGCGATCAATCCTCTTCCGGCGGATCCTCGAACTCCGCGCCCTCCGTGTCGGGGGCGATGCGGAACCGGTACTCGTCGATGGCGAGGAACGCCCGGTGCACCGCCTGCGGGTCGAGGCCGTCGCGCACCACCAGGGTCTGGAAGTCGATGAACAGGCGGGCGATGCGCGCCTCCCCCGTCAGGGCTTGGAGGGCCGAGGAGCCGGCCCCGCCGCGCATCATGAAGCGCTTGGCCGCGCCCTCCGTGTCGGGGAGGGGCAGCACCGCGACCTGGCCGGCGGTGTCCGGGCGCAGCTCCGCCCAGCGCGCCGGCGTCCAGGCGATGATGGCGTCCGATTGCTTCACCGACCGAGCCTCCGCATGCCGTCCCCCGGCGAGCGGCCTACAGAAAGCGCGCGGCCCGGAAAAGGCCTACGGCGCGCGCACCACCTGCCCGCGGATCTCGCCCTTCGGGTTCGCGGCGGTGTGGAGGTTGACGTAGATCTTGCCCGCGACGAGGTCGGCCGCCTTGGCGTCGTCGATCGTGGCCGAGCCCTCGAACGGGCTGGCGGCGGCGGTCACCGGGATCAGCACGCCGGCATTGGCGCCGGCCTCGGCCGGACCATGGAAATGCGCGGCCGTCACGGGCCCGGTCAGCCCATTGTAGCTGCCCTTCCAGGTCAGCGTCTTGCTCGCCGGATCGTAGGTCGCCGAGACCTCTCCGGTGCCCTTGCTGTCGTTGGCGGGCACTTCCGAGCTTGCCTTCAGCGCAGCCCGGTACGCCAGGCCTTCGGCTGCCGACGCCCCGGAGACGGTCGCGGACAGCGCGAAGGCGGACAGCGCCAATGCGGCGAAGCCGCCGCGGACGATGCGGATCATCGGATCCTCCCTTTCGGCAAGCCGGCGTGGCTCGCATCCGGGAAGATAGGCGCATCGGAGCGCCCGGCGATCACGTTGTCGCGTGCGGCCGGCGCCGTGGCGTCGGCCCGCGTGTCAGGCGATGTCGGAAGCGGACGCGTCGGGCGTGCTGGCGCGGGCGATCCGGGCGGCGGACTTCACCATCGCCAGGACGTCGCGGCGCATCTGCAGGTCGGCGATCGCGGCGTAGGCCTTCAGCAGCTCCGCGGCGCCGGCGATGCCGAGGAAGGGCAGGCTCGTGCCGTCCTCGAAGCTGCGGGCCTCGCCGGGCTCGCTCTCGAAGAAGGTCGAGACCGGGACGCCGAGATGGTCGGCGATCGTCTGCAGGCGGCCGGCGCCGACGCGGTTGCGGCCCTTCTCGTACTTCTGGACCTGCTGGAAGCTTACCCCCAGCGCCTGGCCCAGGGCGGTCTGGCTGATCCCGCGGGCGGCCCGAAGCACCGCGATGCGGTTGCCGACGGTGTGGTCGGCATCGGTCGGCTTCTTCTGTTCCGCGGTCGTCATGGGGCTGGCGTCACAGGGTTCGTGCTGTCGGGCGGGATGCCCGGATGTGCGGTGTAACCGGCGCTCTCGGAATATAATCAAGAGGAGCACTGTAATCGTGGTATCAATCTATACCTTTCCAACGGTGCAGCCACGCTTTTTTCGAATGGCCGGTATCCCGCACGGCAGGGGTCGACGTTTCTTAAGGCAACCGCGCTGTCATGGCGTGACGGGAACGCGTTGCGGAAAACGTACCTAAAGTATGTCGATTGATTCGGGCAACACCCCCGTCCGCCCCATCGGCCGAATCCGATCCATCGACGCCCTGCGTGGTCTCGCCGCAACGATGGTGATGCTGCACCATTACCTCTTCAGCTACGAAGGCCGCATCGGGCCGCATGTCGACCGCGTTCCGAGCTTCGCCGCCGGGCATTTCGGCGTCGAGCTGTTCTTCATCCTGAGCGGTTTCGTGATTGCCGGTACGCTCGGGCGGACGCCGTCCCTCGGAGACTACGCCGTGCGGCGGGTCGCGCGGCTGTATCCCGCCTTCCTCGTCTGCTCGGGGGTCACGCTGGGGATCTTCGCCCTCGGCGGCCCGAATCCCGTGGGGATCACGCCGGGCGCGGCCCTCGCGGGTCTGACGATGCTCAGTTCGCTGATCCGGGTGCCGCCGATCGATCCGTCCCACTGGACGCTGACCTACGAGGTCGCCTTCTACGCCCTCGCCGCCCTCGCCCTGATCCATAGGGGCCCGGCGACCGATCCCGGGCTGCGCCTGGAGCGGATCTGCGCCGGATGGCTCGCCGCGGCGTTCGTCGGCACGCTGGTCCTTCCGGTCCGGACGCTGCAGGTGGTCGTGCTCCTCAACCTTCCCTTCGCGCTGCTGTTCGTGATTGGGGCGATGCTCGCGCGCCTCGCGGCGGGCGCGCTGACCCCCCTCGGCCTCGGGGCGCTCGCCGCCGTGTTCGGCTTCACCGCCCTCGGGCCCGCCGTCGACTACGGCGGCGTCGGGACGGGCTTCTATGTCCTGCTCGTGCTCGGCTTTGCCGGCACGGTCCTCGCCGCCGCGACCGGGCGGCTGCCCTGGCTCGGCTGCGCGCCCCTGGTTTTCCTCGGGGCGATCTCCTACCCGCTCTACCTCGTCCACCAGATCCTCGGCTACGCGATCATCCGGGCGCTGGAGGCCGGCGGATGGTCGTCCGGATCGGCGATCCTCGCGGCCGTCCTCGCCTCGGTCGGGCTCGCGACCGTGATCCGCTACGCCGTCGAGACGCCGGGACAGCGCGCGATCCGCCGCGCCTTCGACCGGACGCGGTCGTCCGTGCCCGACACCGCCGAGCCGGCCCGATCCTGATGGGATCCTTATGGATTCGGCGCCGCCTCCCTCTCGCATTCCTACGGCGCGTCCGGCCACTCTGACGATCACGGCAAGCAGGTCGCCGGGGCGGATCGGTCGAAGCGGACCGGTCGGCCCACGACCGCGTTGCCGGCTCCTCGTCGTCCGGACGCCCGCCATGCTCGACCTCGTCTTCCTCGCCGAAGGCCTCGCCTTCTTCGCCCTCGCGGTCGGCTATGCCGGCCTGTGCGCGCGCCTGTGAGGGCCCCGCCATGCCCTACGGCCTGTCTCTCGACCTGACCCTCGGCGCCCTCGTGACGGTCGGCCTCCTCGCCTACCTCGCCTACGCCCTCGTCCGCCCCGAGCGGTTCTGAAGGACACCAAGCCCATGACCGTGAACGGCTGGATCCAGATCGCGCTCTTCTGCGCGGTCGTGCTGGCGCTCGTGCGCCCCCTCGGCGGCTACATGACCCGCGTGTTCGCGGGCGAGCGGACGTTGCTCTCGCCCGTGCTCGAGCCGATCGAGCGCGGGCTCTATCGCCTGGCCGGCATCGACCGGACCCACGAGCAGCACTGGCTCGCCTACGCCACCGCGATGCTCGTCTTCCACGCGGCCGGCTTCGTGCTGCTCTACGGCCTGCTGCGGCTGCAGGCGGCCCTGCCGCTGAACCCGGACGGGCAGGGCGCCGTGGCGCCGGACCTCGCCTTCAACACCGCGGCGAGCTTCGTCACCAACACCAACTGGCAGTCCTACGGCGGCGAGACCACGCTCTCGTACCTGTCGCAGATGCTGGGGCTGACCCACCAGAACTTCCTGTCGGCCGCGACCGGCATCGCCCTGGCCGTCGCCCTCGTCCGGGGATTCTCGCGGGCCTCGGCGCGGACGGTGGGCTCGTTCTGGGTCGATCTCACCCGCTGCACCCTCTACCTGCTGCTGCCGCTCTGCGTCGTGTTCACGCTGTTCCTGGTCTGGCAGGGCATCCCGCAGACCTTCGGCGGCGCCGTCGCGGCGACGACGCTCGAGGGCGCGCAGCAGACCATCGCGGTCGGGCCGGTGGCGAGCCAGGTCGCGATCAAGATGCTCGGCACCAACGGCGGCGGCTTCTTCAACGCCAACGCCGCCCACCCGTTCGAGAACCCGACCGCGCTGTCGAACTTCGTGCAGATGGTCTCGATCTTCGCGATCGGCGCCGCGCTCACCAACCTGTTCGGCCGCAGCGTCGGCGACGAGCGTCAGGGCTGGGCGATCCTGGCCGCGATGGCCGTGCTGTTCGGGGCCGGGATCGCGGTCACCTACGGCGCCGAAGCCGCCGGCAGCCCGGTCCTGAACGCGCTCGGGCTTCCCGGCGGCAACATGGAGGGCAAGGAGATCCGGTTCGGGATCGTGGCCTCGGCGCTGTTTGCCGTCGTCACCACCGCCGCCTCCTGCGGCGCGGTCAACGCCATGCACGACTCGTTCACCGCGCTCGGCGGCATGATCCCGCTGATCAACATGGAGCTCGGCGAGATCATCGTCGGCGGCGTCGGCGCCGGGCTCTACGGCATGCTGGTCTTCGTCATCGTCACGATCTTCGTCGCCGGGCTGATGGTCGGGCGCACGCCGGAATACCTCGGCAAGAAGATCGAGGCGCGCGAGGTGAAGATGGCGATGCTCGCCATCCTCTGCCTGCCGCTGATGATGCTCGGCGGCACCGCGCTCGCCACCGTGGTCGCGGCGGGGCTCGCGGGGCCCGCCAATGCCGGCCCGCACGGCTTCTCCGAGATGCTCTACGCCTTCACCTCGGCGGCGGCCAACAACGGCTCGGCCTTCGGCGGGCTGACGGCGAACACGACCTTCTACAACACCACGCTGGCGGCCGGCATGCTGGTCGGGCGGTTCTTCGTGATCGTCCCGGCGCTCGCCATCGCCGGCGCGCTCGCCGCCAAGAAGACCGTGCCGGCCTCGTCCGGAACGTTCCCCACCGACGGCGGCCTGTTCGTCGGGCTCCTCGTCGGCGTGATCCTCATCGTCGGCGGCCTGACCTTCTTCCCGGCGCTGGCGCTGGGGCCGATCGTCGAGCACCTCGCCGGCGGCCTCGGCCAGACCTTCGCGGCGGGGGGCTGACCCGTGGGCCGCACCCTCCTCCACGCCGCCCCCCGCACAGCACACCGCCCCTTGCCGCGGCGCAAGCGGGGCGCGCAGCGCCCGCGCCCGGCCGTCGCCGGGCGCCGCCCGCCGGTCCGGGTCTCCGACCTGATCCTGGCGATGCTGAGCCTCACCCTCCTCGGCGCCCTCGGCCTGATGGCCGGCGCCGCCCTCCTCGGCCGCGCGCTCGGACAC
>NZ_VRUU01000154.1 GCF_008039875.1 Methylobacterium sp. WL119
GCGCTGCGCGGCCCGGATCGCGGCGCTGCGGCAGGCGCTGGACCGCCCGGCCCGCGAGGCGGCGGCCGAGGTGCGGGGGCTGCTCCTGACGGAGGCGCCGCAGGTCGCCGCGATCGCCGCGCCGTGAGCCTCGCGCGCCGTCCGTCGCCGGGCGACGACCGGTTCCGTCAGCCGCGAAACCGCGGGGACCGGAAGACGAAGGCCGTGGCCGCCCCCGGCACCGGTGAGGATGCGCGGCGCCCGCCGGAGCCGGCGCCGCGGTAAGCCGAGGCTGCACCCCTGATCCGGATTGCGGGCGTGGCCGCTGTCCGGCCGGGGCCGTTTCGGAGCGGACGCGTCCACGCGTCCCTCCCCTCGACGGATCACGGGCTTGCCCGGAATCCGCATCGCTTGCGTGCCCGATTCCGCGTGCCCCCGGTTCGGGCGGGCCCGATTTTGGGGGGGCGGGAAGATCCGAGCGGTGCCCGGGCCGTCTCCCGGCCCGGGCGTCGTCTCACGCCGCCTCGAGCAGGCGGCGGGCGATGACCTGGGCCTGGATCTCGGCCGCGCCCTCGAAGATCGAGAGGATGCGGGCGTCGCAGAGCACGCGGCTGACGGCGTACTCGAGCGCGAAGCCGTTGCCGCCGTGGATCTGCAGGGCGTTGTCGGCCGCCGCCCAGGCGACGCGGGCGCCGAGGAGCTTCGCCATGCCGGCCTCGAGGTCGCAGCGCTTGCCCTCGTCCTTCTCGCGGGCCGAGAAGTAGGTGAGCTGGCGGGCGATGTTGATCTCCACCGCCATCATCGCAAGCTTGTCGGCGACCCGCGGGAAGCTGATCAGGGCTTTTCCGAACTGCATCCGCTCCTCGGCGTAGCGAAGGCCGAGGTCGAGGGCCGACTGGGCGACGCCGATGGCGCGGGCCGCGGTCTGGATGCGGGCCGACTCGAAGGTCTGCATCAGTTGGGCGAAGCCCTTGCCCTCGACCTCGCCGAGGAGGTTGTTGCCCGGCACCTCGAAGTTCTCGAAGGCGAGCTCGTACTCCTTCATGCCGCGGTAGCCGAGCACGTGGATCTCGCCGCCGGTGAGGCCCTGGACCGGGAACGGCTCCGCGTCGGTGCCGCGGGGCTTCTCGGCGATCAGCATCGACAGGCCGCGGTGGCCCTTCTCCTCGGGCTTGGTGCGGACCAGCACCGTCATGATGTCGGCGCGGACGGGATGGGTGATCCAGGTCTTGTTGCCGGAGATCTTCCAGGTCTCGCCGTCCTTCACCGCCTTGGTGCGCAGCGAGGCGAGGTCCGAGCCGGTGTTCGGCTCGGTGAACACGGCCGTCGGCAGGATGTCGCCCGAGGCGATCTTGGGCAGGAAGCGCTGCTTCTGCTCCTCGGTGCCGCCGCACAGGATCAGCTCGGCGGCGATCTCCGAGCGGGTGCCGAGGGAGCCGACGCCGATATAGGCGCGCGACAGCTCCTCGGAGACGACGCACATCGAGATCTTCGGCAGGCCCATGCCGCCGTATTCCTCCGGGATCGTCAGGCCGAAGACGCCGAGCTCGGCCATCTTGGTGACGATCTCCATCGGGATGTAGTCGTTCTTGAGGTGCCACTCGTGCGCCTGGGACACCACCTCGGCCTTGCCGAAACGGCGCATCTCGGAGCGGATCGCCTCCATGTCCTCGTCGAGGCCGGAATCGCCGACGGTGGCCGACGCCACGCCGTCGCGGATCTTCTGGACCAGGGCGGCGCGGTTCTCCGGGGTGTTGCCGTCGGCGATCAGCGCCTCGACCGCGTCGGTGCGGAACTGCTGCACCTCGCGGGCGGTGAGCCCGAGCGAGCCGACCGGGCGCACCATCTCGCCCTGGCTCATCGGGATGCCCGAGACCATCTGCTCGAGGTACTCGCCCGCGCCGATCTTCACGAGCAGCGTCTCGGTCTCGCCGAGGCGGCCGGCCGCGCGCAGGTTGGCGGCGTAGGTGCCGAGCTCGCGCACCGCCTCGCCGTAGGTGGCGATCCAGGCGAGGCCGTGGGCGGCGTGCTGCTCGGCCTCCAGCTTGGCGGCGTCGACCTTGCCGTCCGTGCCCAGCACGCGGGTGCGGACCCGGCGGGTCGCCTCGGCGACGAGACGTTTCGCGGATTCGCCGGCGGCCTGCGTGAGGGCGACGAGATCCTGCGGCTCAGGCTGGAAGGCGGGCGAAGCGGACATGGCTGGCACTTTCGTCTGAACGTTTCCGGTTGCGAGCAATATAGGCCCGATCCACCGGGACGTAGCAAATTCTTGAGGCTCGGAGCCGCAATTCGTCTTGAATTTTCTATCCAGTCGCGTGCAATTTTCCTCAACGCCGCAACCGGTTGGCGAAACCGGCGCGCCGTGGCGGGTGCCGTCGCCGCGCCCTCTCGCCTAGCCCCGGTTCGCCACCGCGACGCCGATCGCGGCCACCGCCATGCCGGCGACCTGGAGCCCGGTCAGCGCCTCGCCGAACATCAGGTAGGCCATGGTCGCCGAGACCGGCGGCACCAGGAACAGCAGCGCCGAGACGCCGGCCACCGCGCCGCGCCGGATCAGCACGAGCAGCAGCAGGATCCCGGCGACGGAGCTGACCAGCACCGACCATGCCATCCCGAGCCAGACCGGCAGCAGCGGCGGCACGGCGAGGCCGTCGCCCGACAGCAGCGCCAGCGGCACCGCGACGCCGCAGGCGCCGACGAACTGCAGGGTCGCGGTGGCCAGCAGGTCGGCGTCGGCGCCGGTGCGCTTCTGCCAGAGCGTGCCCAGGGTGATCGCGGCGACCGCGCCGGCGCAGGCGGCGAGCGCGACCGGCGGGATGCCGGCCGGGTCGGCGGCGCCGATCTTCGGGGCGAGCACGAGCCCGGCCCCGAGGAAGCCGAGCCCGATTCCGCACCAGCGGCGCAGGCTCACCGCCTCGCCGAGCACCGGCCCGGCCAGCATCGCCGTCGCCAGCGGCTGCAGGCTGCCGACGAGGGCCGCGATTCCCGCGGGCAGGCCGCGATGGATCGCCCAGAACACGCCGACGATGTAGCAGCCCTGCATCAGCACGCCCGCGACCATCGCGTCGCGCCATCCCGCGCGGGTCCGCGGCCAGCGGGCGCGAAGCGCGAGGGCGATCGCGCCGAGCACCAGGGCCACGCCGATCACCCGCAACGCCACGAAGGGCAGAGGCTGGGCATGGGGAGCCACGAACCGGGCCGCGATAAAGCCGGTCGCCCAGATCAGGACGAACAGGCTCGGGATCAGGACGTTTGCGAGGAGGGCGGGCATGGTGCCGCGCAGGCAGCACGCGCCGTCCGCGCTGACAACCGAAAAAGCCGGGGCGCCCCCGCCCCGGGACAGGGGGCGCCCCGCCGTTGCCCGAAGGCTTCACCCCGGCACCGAACGCCGCCCCCCGGCCCTCGACGCGTTGACGGGGACGGGAACGCGATCACGTATCCCAAAAAACGCATCCTCCATCGGGTAGCATCGCCGCACGTGACACACGCTTTGACGGAAGGATCTCGGCGATCACCGCGCATCCCCTCGCCCCGCACGCGGGGAGAGGCCCGCACGGACCTCGTCGTCCGTGCGGGAAGCGCAGGCGAAGCCGGAGCGGCGGTGAGGGGGCGGCCCCGAAAGAGCCTCCTCCGTCGACGCCCCCTCACCATCGGCTGCCGCCTCGCTTTGCCGACGACGTGGTCGGCAAAGCCCTCTCCCCGCGTGCGGGGAGCGGGGAGGGCGGCATGAAACCCCTCCGCACCGCCCTCGAGGTCGCGGGCATCGCCGCGCAGCGCTTCGTCTCCCATGACGGCTGGGCGATCGCGAGCCACATCGCGCTGTCGATCCTGACCTCGCTGTTCCCGTTCCTGATCCTGCTCGCGGCGCTCGCGGGGCTGCTCGGCACCAAGTCCCTGGCCGACGAGGCCGGCCTGCTAATCTTCGACGCGTGGCCGCGGGAGGTCGCCAAGCCGATCGTCGGCGAGGTCCACCGGGTGCTCACCGAGCAGCGCGGCGGGGTGCTGACGGTCGGCGCGCTGCTGGCGCTGTACTTCTCGTCCTCCGGCGTCGAGAGCCTGCGGGTGGGCTTGAACCGCGCCTACGGCCTGCGCGAGATGCGGCCGTGGTGGCTGACCCGGCTCGAATCGATCGGCTACGTCGTCTGCGGCGCCTGCGCGATGCTGGCCTTCGCGCTGCTGGTGGTGCTCGGCCCGCTGATCTGGCGCAACGTCGTTCTCGTCGCGCCGGGGCTCGAGCCCCTGGGCCTCACCGTCGCGATCGCCCGGATCGGCATCACCGCGCTGCTGCTCGCCGCGGTGCTGATCATCGCCCACAAGTTCGTCGCCGCCGGCCGGCGCTCGTTCCTGGCGGTGCTGCCGGGCATCGGCGTGACGCTGCTGCTGTGGTTCTTCGCCGGGCTCGGCTTCGGGTTCTACCTCGACCGCTTCTCGAACGCCTACGCCTCGACCTACGGCGGCCTCGCCACCGCGATGGTGTTCCTGGTGTTCCTGTACTGGCTCGCGGCGATGTTCCTGTTCGGCGGCGAGATCAACGGCACCGTGATCGCGGCCAAGCGCAGCCGGCTGCGGGCGCGGATGCACGCGCGCCAGGCGCGTCCGCCGGTTGCCTAGGACGAGACGCTTTGCCGGGAACCGAGTCCGCCTCGGGCTGTTGGCCCCAGGACTCCATGTGATCCGAAACCTCATCCGGCCAGCTTCCCCGAAACGGGAGGCGGGCCGTTTTCTTTTGGCCGCTCGCGCCGGCGTCAGCCGACGAGGTCGTCGAGCGTGACCGCGAGGGCGTCCGCGATCCTCCGAAGGGTCTCCACGGTGCCGTCGCGCTTGCCGGTCTCGATCTGCGAGAGGAACGGTTGGGCGATGCCGGCTTGCGCCGCCATCGTGAGCCCGCGATGCTCGCGCCAGACCCGGATGCGGTTGTCGCCGCCGAGCAGCCGGTCCACGACCTCGGCGGGGATCAGCTCCTCCTCGCCGGTCTCAAACTTCAGGCGGAACTGCGCGACGGCGGCCTGGTCGGCCGCGTCCTCCGCGGCCTGGGTCAGCGCGGTGTAGTCGGCCTCGCTCAGGATCACGAGTCGCTCGCCGGCCGGTGTCGTGAAGCGATGCGCGTTCATGGCAACGTCCTCTTCGGTCGGGCGCGATGGCGCGGGAATCGTCGGGATCGACCGCTCAATCGTGGGCGCTTCCCCGGGGCGTCACCTTGATGATCGCGACGATCTCGCCGTCTTCGGTGAACAGGACCCGCCAGTCGCCCACCCGGAGCCGGCAGGCGCTGGCCATGTTCTTCGGGCGCGTCACGTTGTGGGCCTGCGCTGCCGGGTCGGCTGCGTACTGCGTGAGCTTCGAACGAATCATCGCCGACACGTTGGTCGGCATGCGGCTCAGGGTCTTGAGGGCGGCCTTGCCGTAGGCAATTCGCTTCAAGGTCTACCTATAGCATATCGCTATATCGGCGCTCGAAGTCCGGGACCGCGCGCGCGGAAGCGCGGTCCCGGTGGTTCGGCTCGACCTCAGGCCGCCAGAGCCAGCACCGCTTCGCCCTCGTCCGCCTCGGCGGCCATGAACTGCGCCCGGGCGAGCTCGGCGAAGCGGCCGTTCTGCGCGACCAGGCCGTCGAAGGTGCCGCTCTCGACGATGCGGCCCTCGTGGAAGACCAGGATGCGGTCGGCGTTGCGGATCGTCGCGAGGCGGTGGGCGATGACGAAGGTGGTGCGGCCTTCCATCACGGCTTCCAGCGCGCCCTGCAGGCGGCGCTCGGTGGCGGCGTCGAGCGCGCTCGTCGCCTCGTCGAGGATCAGGATCGGCGGGTTCTTCAGGATCGCCCGGGCGATCGAGAGGCGCTGGCGCTCGCCGCCCGAGAGCGAGCGGCCGCGCTCGCCGATCACCGTGTCGAGGCCGTCGGGCTGGCGCGCCATGAAGGCGGAGGCCTGGGCGCGCTCCAGGGCGTCGAGCATCTCGGCATCGGTGGCGTCCGGGCGGCCGACCTGGAGGTTCTCGCGGATCGAGCGGGCGAACAGCATCGGCTCCTGGAACACCACGCCGATGTTGTGGCGCAGCGACGACACCGCGACGTCGCGGATGTCCATCCCGTCGATGCGGATCGCGCCGGCGCCCGGGTCGAAGCTGCGGTGCAGCAGGCCCAGCGTCGTCGACTTGCCCGAGCCGGTGGTGCCGACGAGCGCGATGGTCTCGCCGGCGCGGGCCGCGAACGACACCCCGTCGAGCGCCTTGCGGCGGCCGTCGTAGGAGAACCCGACGCCCTCGAACTCGACCTCGCCGGCGAAGCGGGCGACCTGGACGGCGTGCGAGCGGTCGCGGACGGCCGGCACCGTGTCGAAGATCGTGAAGAACTCGGCGATCTTCGGCGCCTGCTGGAACAGGCCGTTGACGAAGCCGACCACGTGGTCGAGGCGCGTCACCAGGGCGGTGGCGAGGCTCATGAAGGCGACGACCTCGCCGACCGAGGTCTGGCCGGCCTGGTAGAGCATGATGCCGGTGACGAACACCGCGGTCATGGTGATGGTGGCCGACGCGCGGGTCGCGACGTTGGCCAGCGCCCACCACGACAGCACCGGGATCTGCGCGGCGAGCAGGTTGCCGATGATGTCGCGCATCGCGTCCTTCTCGGCCTTGGCGCGGGTGAAGGACTGGATCACGGCGACGTTGCCGAGCGCGTCGGAGGCGTGCGCGGCCAGGCCCGAATTGTAGAACTCGACCTCGCCCTGCAGCGTCTCGGTGCGGCGCATGACGAAGGTGGTCAGCGCGGTGAAGACCAGCACCAGCACGAGCAGGATCGAGCCGAGCTGCCAGTTCACGAACAGCGTCATCGGCAGCAGCACGCCGAGCGAGACCAGGGCCGCGAAGTGGTCGCGGAAGAAGCCGAGCCACAGGGCCGACATGCCGTTGGTGCCCTCCAGCATCGCCTTCAGCACGCGGCCGGAATGGTTCGCCGAGTGGAAGGCGAGCGGCAGGTCGAGGACGTGCTCGAAGTAGTTCGCCATGGTGGAGAGGCGATTGCGGTGGGCTAGCCGGTCGGCGTGGAGCGCAATGGCGACGCCTGCCGCGATGGTGAAGAAGCCGAACGCGACCCAGGCCGCGATCAGCGGCAGCATGGTCTGCAGGCCGTTGCCGCCGCGCTTGAGGTGGGTCAGCCCGTCGATGATGCGGCCCATGATCAGGGGTTCGGCGAAGGCCGCCACCGCCAGCGCGACGTTGGCGAACCCGAGGCCGATGGCGAGCCGCTTGTCGTTGCCCAGAAGGCTCAGAACGCGCGCGTACAGACGAAACAGCGACATGTCAGCTCCGAACACCGACCTCAGGCGCGCCCCGTGTTGTCCGGGCCCAGCGCGCTCTTCCCCCTCGAACCCGGTCCGCGGCTGCGGTCCGGGTCTTCCTTCTTCCGTCGCGCTCCGTCCGATCGCCGGAACGGTGAATTCGGGAGTCCCGAGCACCGGGCTCCCAAACGCTTGGCGCGACGGGACTTATGCCAGGGGCTGGCTGAACGGCGCCTGACGGATCCGCCGCGCTGCGGGGAGGCCTTTACGGTTCGTTCAGCAAGATTTCCTAACCTCGTCCCCGAGGGCTCCACAAGCGCGCGATGCGCGCAGGCGCGCGAATTTCTCGCATCGCGCGTCGTGCACGGGGATCTCGCGACCGCGACGTTCGGGCCGGCCGCGCCACAGGCCCCCGGGCCACATGATCGGCCGCAGGCGGCGCCGGCCGGAACCTCGCGCGCCGACGCTGCGCCGGATGCCCGACCGCATCGCGGATCACGGGGTTCGAGCCCGATCGAGGATGCGCCGACGGGGACCTGCCCCGGGCCGGCGGCTCAGCGCGCCGCGCCGATCTCGCGCAGGTACCGCGCCGTCCCGGGGTTGAGGCTCCCCGCCGGCACCGTGGCGGCGAGGTTCGCGGGATCGCTGTCGCGTCCCTGCGGCAGGCGTCCGGCCAGCCCGGCGCCGGCCCGTCCGATCGCCGCGACCAGGCGGTGGGCCGCCTCGGGGTCGAGGCCCGGCCGGGCGAGGACGAGGCTCCACGAGCCCACGGTCTCGATCGCCGAATCCTGCCCGCGGAAGCTGCCGGCCGGCACGGTCATGCGGCGCAGCGAGGGCCGCGCGGCGATGCCCGGG
>NZ_VRUU01000155.1 GCF_008039875.1 Methylobacterium sp. WL119
CTCGCGACGTCACCGCAGCCGAGCGTGACCGTCTGTCCGGGGCAGATCAGGTGCTGCGCAAGGGCGACACCAGCCTGCAGGACATTGCTACCGAGCTGCGCAAAATCGATAACCGCCAAACCGACGCCGGGGGTGCGACCGCGACAGGGGCCTTGGCGGGAATCCCATAAGCTCCAACCCGTAGTAGGGCATGTGATCCGACCCGCATGACGGCGGAGGTGCCGATCCCTCAACCGGTGAAGCGTCGGCCGGTCGCGACGACATGTTTGCCCGGAGGGAGATGGATGGAACACGGTTTGGCGACAGCCGTCCTTTGCATCGTGGGCGGTGGCATCGCCGCCCAGGTGCTCGCCGCGCGCCTACGCGTCCCCGCCATCGTGCTGCTGCTCGCGCTTGGGTTCCTTGTCGGACCCGTGCTCGGCTTGCTACACCCGTCCCGCGACTTCGGGGAGAACCTGCGCCCCTTGATCGGCTTGGCGGTCGCCATCGTAGTGTTCGAGGGGGGCCTTGCGCTCGACCTCCGCGAACTCAGGGCTTCCGGCGAAGGTGTTCTCCGGCTCACCGCCTTCGCGCTGCCCATCAACTTCGTCCTCGGCACCCTCGCGGCGCACCTCATCGGCGGGATGATGTGGGGCCCCGCGTCGGTGTTCGGCGCCATCCTCGTCGTGACCGGACCAACCGTGATCCTGCCGCTGCTGCGCCACGCCCGCCTGGAGCGCCGATCCGCCGCCTTCCTGAAATGGGAGGCCATCGTCAACGACCCGGTCGGGGCGATCCTCACGGCGGTCGTCATCGAGATCCTGGTGGGCGTGCCGCACGGTGCCGGCGAGACCCCGGCGGTCGCACTGGCGATCCACCTCGCCGAGGGCGTGCTGGTGGCGGGCGGCCTCGGCATTGGCTTCGCTATATTGGTGGCCTGGGCGGTCCGGCGGGATCTCGTCCCGGAGACGCTCAAGACGCCGGTGCTGCTCGCGCTCGCACTCGTTGCCTACGTCGTACCGAACCTGCTCATGCACGAGGCCGGGCTGATCGGCGCGACCGTGTTCGGCATCGCCCTGGCGAACCGCCATGTGCCAGGCTTGGGCGAGTTGCGTCGGTTCAAGGAGGCGCTTGTCGTGCTTCTGGTGTCGTGCCTGTTCGTTGTGTTGACCGCCGACCTCGACCTCGGCGTCCTCGGCAAGTTGTCCCTGCCCATCCTCGCTCTTACGGCCGCCGTCCTGTTCGCGGTCCGCCCGGCCGCCATCTGGCTCGCGACGCTGGGCAGCGACCTGTCGCGGCGGGAGCGCCTGTTCGTGGGTTGGATCGGCCCCCGCGGCATCGTCGCGGCTGCCGTCGCAGGTTTGGCCGGGCCCCGTCTGAGCGAGGCGGGCTACGCCGGCGGCGATCTGATCCAGCCCACCGTATTCGCGGTCATCGTGGCCACGGTCATCCTCCACGGCTTCTCGCTGGGACCGCTGGCCCGGCGACTGAGCCTGTCTACCGCGGCCGAGACCCAGCGGCTCGCCGTCGTCGGAGCGTCCCCATGGGCGAGCGACATGGTCGTCGCCCTGCATCGCGCGGGCGTGCCGGTGGTACTGATCGACACCTATCCCGGCGCGCTCCAGGCCGCCCGTGACGCGGGTGTGCCAACGCTGCAGGCCGAGCTGCTGTCGCGGCATGCCGAGGAAGGTCTCGCCGACCACCCCCCGGACCATATGCTCGCTGCGACTCGGGACGAACTTTACAACGCGCTGGTGTGCACCAGACTTGCCCCCGAGATCGGCCGCGAGCGCGTCTACCAACTCGCGCCGTCGGCGGACCACCTCCTGCATGCGGACACGGGCGTCAGCCGGGATACCCGCGGCAAAGTACTCGGTGACGGCAAGATCGATTTCGATGCCCTGGCCGGGCGACACGAGGCCGGCTGGCGTTTCGAAGTCGTCCCCACGAACGGGGGTGCGCAGACCGACGTGATCGACCTGCTGATCATCAAGACGGACGGGGTGGTCGAACTCCTTTCGGTCGACAACGAGCGTGCCGCCCCAAACGAGGGGGACCGCATGCTTGCGTTCGCCGCGCCGAATATTCCTCACCTCGATATGGCGGGAGAGCCGTCTCTAGCGCACGTCTGATAAGCGGTTTGCGTACAGCGTTCAGACTCATAAGGTTCGCTCTGGGGTCGGTTGGGCATTTCCGATGGCCCGCATGAAGTTGAACCTCGCTCAGTAGATCAGCGTCGCCCGCAGGCCGACGACCGTGGCGTTCTTGATCCTTCGCCCAAGTTCGTCGCGTGGATCCGGGATGTTGCCCCCCGGATGTAAGACGTACTGCAGGTTCGGCTGAACCGTCACGCGCGGTTCGAGGATGGCCTGGTACGTCGCCTCGAACAAGGCCGCGAACCGTTTGCATCGGCATCGGGATCGCCATCAACCGCGTGATCGTCCGGCCGCTCGGGCGGGTGATGACCTTCGTCGAGCAGGTCGGTCAGGGCGACCTGTCCGGGACGCTTGGGGACGGCGCCCACAATGAGATCGGTCGCCTCGGGTGTCGGGCAAGGTCGCCAGCATCAATCCTGTTTAGGATAATTGGGCACGCCTGGGCTGTTGTGGCGGCCAAGCACAATGTGAGATGGCGGCTTATCGAAGAAACTTCATGGGGCGAGCGGAAAGCGCGCAACCTGACCTATATTTTTACTTTTCATTAACTTTGATATCTAATTCTGCGAATGCTATTTGAGTGCGCCGGCTGGCTCGCAGAGCATTGTAGGACCTGAAGTCTCGCTTGTATTTTCTCGGTTTTATAGGAATTCAAGGGATGCCAATTGATGCCACGCCCGATCCTGATGAAGTTCCCGTTCGGCATATTACAGGCGCTGTCAGTATCGTCCTAAACGGGCAGACCGTCGCGCTCAATTTGTTCACGGACCGGATGGCCGTGCTCATGGATGGCAGCGTGCAGCCTGATCCCATTGTAGCTGCGCGTCTACGCCTCGATCTGGCGATGGCCAGAGAAATCCGCGATCAGCTCGATGCCCACCTCAGCGGTCTCACGACAAGTCCAAGAGGTAGTTTGCAGTTGAACTGATGCCTTTCGCTGAAGGGCTAATTTACTTCGAAATCCCATGGTTTCGAAATGAACTGAACTCCGATTGCCGCGCTTTCCCGACGCACGATCCTGCAGGTATGCTGAACGTCATCAGAATCGATCAGCAGCGTGAACGCCTCCAGCACCCTGATTGCTGACGGCAGGGTGAGCTTTGCCCCCACGTCTGAGACGTTTCGGACTGTGCAGTCCATCACTGATGCCCCGTTGGGGAAGATGATCTTGACGGCCTTCAGAACTCGCTTGCGCGGCGCACTGCGGCGCTCGATCTCTGGATGTCCCATCACAGCACCGCTTGTTCATTGAAGGTCGTTGGGCTGTATGGAAGCTTGAAACGAACAGCGATCCCGTCGGCAGTATGTCGGACGACAGTGGCGAACCGCTTTCCGACGGTTACGGCTGAACCAGGATCAGGTCGTTCACTCGTCGCGAGGGCCACGCCTGACATCGAAAGATCAACGATTTCTGCGCCGACGGTCTGACCGTTCGATAGCGTGACGCTCACAGCGCGCCGGGTGGGTACGATCCGGGGATCATTCCGCTGATCGGCCGTGTCGTTGACGTGAGCACGAAGCCAGGCGAGGCGATCGTCGATCCTCGCTTTGCGCTCTGCACTGGCTTCAACGAGCAGAGTGAAACCAGCGGAACTCACTTCGCTTATCCGCCCAGGCACCACGCCGATTGCATCAAGATAGCACGTCGCCTTCATGCCAAGGCGGACTGCTGGTAGCCCGCCACGCCTTCTTACTTCGACGCGTGCACTTGTTGATATGATGGCGACGCATGTCGCTTCACTGTTAGTCTCCAGAAGAAATTTTCCATAAGTTTCAATCATGTGGCGTCATATATATGGCTAGATTACTATTACTGTTCCTATATAGCAGCTTAGACGTTTACAAATTATCTCAGGTTGAACGGACTGCAAAAATTGCTCCAAAGGCAACCTGGCTGCAGCGGACTTCACGAAAACCCGCTCCCCGCATGATCCTTGAAGGTGTTCGCCGGCCTGACATATCCAGGCGCCGTGCGCGGATCGCGGTGTCCGGATGAGCCCCTGATCTAGGTGAGATCAGCGCCCCGGTCGGCCGCACCGGAAGCGACGTTCAGCCTTCAACCCAGCATGTCGAGGGTCTGGAGCCACGCATGACACAGGGTGGGCCAGACACTTGCGGGTGTGTCAGGCTCCCCAATGCCGAAGCCATGGCCGCCCTTGCTGAAGCGGTGGAACTCGACTGGTACGCTCATGTGCCGACAGACCGTGTCGAGGATGCGGCTGTTCTCCGGACTGATCACGGGATCGTCGTCGGTCTGCACGAGGAAGAGCGGCGGGCAGCCCGGACGCAACTGTGTCTGGAGCGACCAGGCGGTCCGCGCTTCGGGCTTCGGCTGCTCGCCGAAGAGGTTCCGCCGAGTGCCCGTATTGTCGTAAGGCGGCTCCAGCGTGACGACCGGATAGATCAGGGCCGCGAAGTCGGGACGGGCCAACTGCCGATCGATCTCGTCCACCGGCGCGTAGGTGCGTAAGCCGGCACGCACTCGGTGGCACAGCGATCGCTTACGGCCACGGCGTGGGGCACTTCCGTTTCACGCTCATTCCTACCCAAGTCGCACTTAGCCCCGCCGGCATCCGCCGCGCGGGGCTCTTTCGTTCTCCGTTAACCAGCCCGCGCTACGACCCAGCCATCGAAGGGGTTCCTCTGGCCCTGACATCACCTCAGCCCGCCCGGTAGCCGCCGTGGCGGGCTTTTTCGTACCTGCACTACCCCTCAGCCGGATACACCCCGGTCGCCCGCCATATCCGAATTCGGAGCAGCCGGATCTGCGCGCGCCGCAGCGCCGAGCCGGCATAGCCCTGAAGCGCTGGATCGCCTGGCAGCCTCAGGATCTTGCGGTTGTTCCGACAGGTCCGGACAGCTCGCGTGCGGTGCCAGACGATCTGCTCAGCCAGTGAGGCGCGTTCGTACAATTGATTGAAGCCCTCGCAGATCTCGCGGATCTCGGGAGCAAGTTCGTCCGTCAGGTCGGTTTTCTCCATCCGCATCGCGGCTTCCCCTGCGATCTCGGATGGAACTGTCGCTCAACGAGCGCCCCCGCGCCAGCGAAGCGAAGCGAAACCTTCCACTAGGATGAACGTATCCAACCTCAGGGAACTCGTCAGACAAGCCCGCCCGGCGTCCGCTGCGGCGGGCTTTCCATGAGTCTAAGCTCGAAATCCGCTAGCGCCTACGGAGAACATCTGATGACAGCTCGCCTTTGTCTCTCTTCAGATATCAGATTGAAACACCACCGCTCTATCGCCTCTCAGGGCTGTCCCAACGTATAGGAACGAGGATGGTGTTCATCGCGGGGAACTTGATAGCTTGCGAGGATTGGATGCCGCCCGTGTCACCCGAAGCTCCGTTACGCCCTCCTGCAGCTACCATTGCCGAAGATCGCGGCGTTCACATCGCCGTCGACGAAGCGCTGCTATCGAGCAGCGACCAGAAAGAACTCGTGTTCTGGTCAACGGATCGCGGTGAGGGGCCCGAGGCTGACCTCTTCGAGAACGTGATCTACAAATCGCGGGTCATGATCGCGTTCCAGTCCCTGCTGGATCGCCTGCAAATCCGACCGGGCGATCAGGTTCTCAAACTAGGCGCGGGCCACGGATGGGCCAGCGTAATGGCGAAATCTCAGGTTCCGACAGCCCACTTCGCCGCCACCGATCTCAGTACGGATGCAATCCGTACATCCGAGCTCTATGAAGGCCTGATCGGTGCACGGCTCGATGAGAAGTGGGCCTGCTCCGCCGTGTCGTTACCGTTCAGCGACAACCGCTTCGATCTCGTGTTCTGCTTTGCGGCCTTCGACCACTTCATCATCGGCCTACGCTACGAGGCTGTCCTGCGGCAGGTGCATCGCGTGCTCAAGCCGGGCGGGCGGCTCGTGATGCTCTACGAACCGTCTGCACCGCCGATCCTCTACGGCCGCGCCAAACGCCGGACCGAGAGTAAGCGCCACGTCGCCCAGGTCGACGAGGACGTTATCCTGATCGAACGGCTGCGCCGGGACGCGGAAAACTTCTGTTTCGACGTCAAGGTCGAGTTCCACCCGGAGTACAGTCAAAGGATCGGGATTGCATCAACGGTCTATTACTACGTCCTGTCCGCATTCCCGCTTCTACAGAAATTCCTGCCCTGTACGATTAATACCAAGCCCCGTTGAATATGACTCACGCGAGGTAGCATCGCGATCCAGGTCGTGATTCACTTTTCAGGTTTGGAGCCTGAGGAGGATGTAATGGCTGCTCCGGTGCCACTGCGATCGGATTATGGTGCCGAAGCTTTGCGCGCTCTGGCCAAGGTATCGCGCAATCCGGCCCAGATCCGCCTCCTGTTGGCGCTATCGGTGATCTCGGCGGGCGGCTCGCGCTTGGAGGCGGCCGAGATCGGCGGGGTCGGGTTGCAGACGGTGCGTGACTGGGTGTTGGCCTTCAACGCGGCCGGTCCGGACGGGCTGATCGACGGCAAGGCGCCTGGTGCCCGTCCGCGCCTGAACGCCGGGCAGCGCGATTTCCTGAAGGCCCTAATCGAACAAGGTTCGACGTCCGCCGCTCATGGCGTAGTGCGCTGGCGCTTGTGCGATCTGGCACAGATCCTGGTCGAGGATCAGAGCGTGTCGATCTCCGAGCAGACCTTGAGCCGGGTCTTGCGGGCGATGGGCTACCGCAAGCTCTCAGCCCGTCCGCGCCATCACGCCCAGGACCCGGACGCCGCAGCTGTTTTTATAAAAGCTTCCCCCACCGTCTGGCGCAGATCG
Organism: Methylobacterium sp. WL119; assembly: GCF_008039875.1. Lineage (GTDB taxonomy): Bacteria > Pseudomonadota > Alphaproteobacteria > Rhizobiales > Beijerinckiaceae > Methylobacterium. The sequence continues at coordinate 6,880 of NZ_VRUU01000155.1, forward strand.
GGCAGGCTGTCGGCGGCAAACCCGTAGAGGTCTGGTTCTGCGACGAGGCGCGGGTCGGCCAGAAGAACACCCTGACCCGGCGTTGGGCAGCACGCGGAACGCGCCCCTCGGCTCCCAAGGATCAGCGCACGCAGTCAGCCTACATCTTTGGGGCAATCTGCCCGGCCCGAGGCGTCGGCGCGGGCCTGGTCATGCCCCGTTGCACCACGTCGGCCATGGCCCATCACCTTGAAGAAATCTCCGCAACCGTCGCGCCCGGCGCCCACGCTGTCCTCCTGCTCGATCAGGCTGGCTGGCACACCACGAAGAAGCTGCGCGTTCCAGGCAACATCACCCTGCTCCCTCTTCCAACTCGTTCGCCCGAACTCAACCCGGTCGAGAACCTCTGGCAGTTCATGCGAGAGAACTGGCTCGGCAACCGGATCTTCCAATCCTACGCCGACATCCTCGACCACTGCTGCGACGCCTGGAACAAGATCGTCGCCCAGCCCTGGCGCATCATGTCCATCGGAATGCGCCGATGGACCCATGGGTTCTGATCAACAAGGGTTGGTATAAGCTGATGGGGCTGCTGAGGAACCAGCAACCTTACCCTGCCCCTGGCACTCCCGTGTGTGCTGCAACCGAGTGAGCAGGTTGTCGAATAGGCGGTGCCGGGCCATCTTGGATCACTGTCGGCCGCGCTTGATTCGGTCTGGAGACCTACCCCTTATGGCTCGCCTCGAACTGTCCGTCCTGTCGCTCGCCTTTGGTGTGACCATGCTGGCCACACCGGTTTTGGCGCTATCGCCAAGGACTGTTCCGTGAAGTACCAAGCCGCCAAGCAGGCTAGGGCGTGTCATCGCTTGAGCCAATCGAGGGCGGCTGCGAGGGAGAGGACGCCCATGAAGCTGACGGCAGTCTTCTCGTAGCGGGTGGCGATGGCGCGCCACTCTTTGAGCCTGGCCCAGAGGCG
>NZ_VRUU01000156.1 GCF_008039875.1 Methylobacterium sp. WL119
CGCCCGCTCTGGCCCCCCTCCCCCATCCGGGTTAGACACCGCGCCCCACGCCATCTGCAGGACGCGACCGGATGATCGGCATCACGCAGCGCATCGCCACCGAGCTCGGCGTCGCCGAGGCGCAGGTGAGGGCGGCGGTCGACCTCCTCGACGGCGGCGCGACGGTGCCGTTCGTCGCCCGCTACCGCAAGGAGGCGACCGGGGCACTGGACGACGCGCAGCTGCGCACCCTGGAGGAGCGCCTCGGCTACCTGCGCGACCTCGAGGAGCGCCGCGCCGCCGTGCAGGACGCGATCCGGGCCCTCGGCAAGCTCGATGCGGACCTCGCCCGGAAGATCGCGGCGGCCGAGACCAAGGCGCGGCTCGAGGACCTCTACGCGCCGTTCAAGGTCAAGCGCCGCACCAAGGCGCAGATCGCCCGCGAGGCCGGGCTCGGGCCGCTCGCCGAGGCGCTGCTGGCGCGGCCGGACCAGGCCCCCGAGCAGGCGGCGAAGAGCTTCTCGGGCAAGGACGGCTTCCCCGACGTCGAGGCGACCCTGGAGGGCGCCCGCGCGATCCTGATCGAGCGCTTCGGCGAGGATGCCGAGCTGGTCGGCGGCCTGCGCGAGGAGACCTGGCGGCGCGGGCGGATGCGCGCCTCGGTGCGCAAGGGCAAGGCCGAGGCCGGGCAGAAGTTTGCCGACTACTTTTCGTTCGAGGAGCCGCTCGCCCGCCTGCCCTCGCACCGGATCCTGGCGCTGTTCCGCGGCGAGAAGGAGGAGGTGCTCGACCTAGACCTCACCGACGCCGAGACGCCGCCGCCCGGCCGGCCGGCCTGGCAGGAGGCGCGGATCGCCCAGACCTTCGGCATCGCCGAGGCCTTCGGGATCGCCGAGCGCGGACGGCCGGGCGACCGCTTCCTCGCCGAGACGGTGCGCAAGACCTGGCGGACCAAGCTGAAGCCGGCGATCGACACGGACCTGCGGGCCCGGCTCTGGGCGGTGGCGGAGGCCGGCGCGATCTCGGTCTTCGCCGGCAACCTGCGCGACCTGCTGCTGGCCGCGCCCGCCGGCGCGCGGCCGACGCTCGGGCTCGATCCGGGCTTCCGCAGCGGCGTGAAGGTCGCGGTGGTCGACGCCACCGGCAAAGTCGTGGCCACCGACGCGATCTTCCCGCACGAGCCGCGGCGCGACTGGAACGGCGCCCTGGCGACGCTGGCCAAGCTGTGCCGCGCGCATCGGGTCGAGCTGATCGCCATCGGCAACGGCACCGCCTCGCGCGAGACCGACAGGCTGGCCGCCGAGCTGCTGGGCAAGCACCCGGAGCTGACGCTGACCAAGGTGATGGTCTCGGAGGCCGGCGCCTCGGTCTACTCGGCCTCGGCCTACGCCTCGGCCGAGCTGCCGGGCCTCGACGTGACCCTGCGCGGCGCGGTCTCGATCGCGCGGCGGCTGCAGGACCCGCTGGCCGAGCTCGTGAAGATCGAGCCGCGGGCGATCGGCGTCGGGCAGTACCAGCACGACCTTGCCGAGGGGAAGCTGTCGCGCTCGCTCGACGCGGTGGTGGAGGATTGCGTCAACGGCGTCGGCGTCGACGTCAACGTGGCCTCCGCGCCGCTGCTCGCCCGCGTGTCGGGGCTGAGCGAGCGGGTGGCGGCCAACATCGTCGTGCACCGCGACGCCAACGGCCCGTTCCGCTCGCGCGCCGCGCTGAGGAAGGTCGCCGGCCTCGGGCCGAAGGCCTACGAGCTCGCCGCCGGCTTCCTGCGGATTCGCGGCGGCAGCGATCCGCTCGACGCCTCGGGCGTGCACCCGGAGGCCTATCCGGTGGTGAAGAAGATCCTGGCCGCCACCGGCCAGCCGATCGGCGCCCTGATCGGCAATGGGGGGGTGCTCAGGGCGCTGAACCCGCGGGCATTCGTCGACGCCACCTTCGGCCTGCCGACGATCGGCGACATCATCGCCGAGCTCGAGAAGCCCGGCCGCGACCCGCGCCCGGCCTTCCGCACCGCGACCTTCCAGGACGGCGTCGAGACGATCGCGGACCTGAAGCCCGGCATGCGGCTCGAGGGCGTCGTCACCAACGTGGCCGCGTTCGGCGCCTTCGTCGACGTCGGGGTGCATCAGGACGGGCTGGTGCACATCTCGGTGCTCGCCGACCGCTTCGTGAAGGACCCGCGCGAGGTGGTGAAGCCCGGCGACGTGGTGCAGGTCCGCGTCGTCGAGGTCGACCCGGCGCGCAAGCGCATCGCCCTGAGCATGCGCGCGGAAGACGGCGAGCGGCCGGCGCGCCGCGAGCAGGGGCGCCAAGACCAGGCACGCCAGGACCAGGCACGCCAGGAGCTTGCGGCGTCGACGCGCGGGCCCGCGCCGCGATCCGCCGCCGCGCCGGCGCCGGAATCGGGGGGGGCCCTCGCCGACGCGTTGCGCCGGGCGGCGACCGCGCAGGGACGCGGACGTTCCTGAGATGGGAGGCCCGCACGGGATGGGAGGCCTCCGGGACGCCGGCCCCGCGAAACCGTTGCCGCGGCAACGGAATTCTCGTAGAGCGGATCGGAGAACGGCCGAGCTTGGCCGGCGGTGCGATCGCGGCGGCATCCATGCAGGCGGATACCGCTGGAGAGCCAACGGGTTATGAGGGTGACAAGCCGTGCGCCGGCAGCTAAGCTTGCGCAGGGCGAGGTCGCGGATGGTCGACGATTCCGCGTCCTTGGGGGCGCGCACGCGAGACGAGTGATGGCAGGCCAGAAGACGGATCAACGGGACGTTTATGTCGGGCAACGCATCGCGGAACAACGGCGCAAGGCGTCGTTGACCCAGCGCCGCGTCGCCCAGAGCTTCGGCATGTCCGCGGCGCAGCTGCAGAAGTACGAGAAGGGCACCAACCGCATCAGCGCGATCCATCTCGACATCTTCTCGCGCATGACCGGCGTGCCGCTGGACCACTTCTTCAACGGGATGCCCCGGGACGAGGACCACGCCGTCGAGGGTTTCGGCGACACGCCGCAGCGCCCGCTCGACGCCGGCTGGCAGGGCGTGGCCGAGATGGTGGCCCGCCACGTCTCCGAGAACTGCTCGGCCGACACGCGGCGCGACCTCGCCGCCGCGGTCCAGGCCCTCGAGCGCAAGTTGAGCGGCTGAGGCCACCGCGTCCCTGTGGTAGCACCTTCGGACCGATTGGCCGTCCGCTTCGTACGGTATAACGGATCCGTTCGGCATTCCACCTTGACCCTGCCGGGAGCCGGTGCCAGAACTCCGGCCCTCACAACCGGGTCAAGCGCCGCGATCAGGAAGGCGCACCCGTCAACCGGGGTGCTCTCACGATGCCGCGTTCAGACTTCCTGTTCACCAGCGAATCCGTCTCCGAGGGCCACCCCGACAAGGTGAGCGACCGGATCTCCGACACCGTGGTCGATGCCTACATCGCCGCGATGCCGGAAGCCCGCCTCGGCGTCGAGACGCTGACCACGACCAACCGCGTCGTGATCGCCGGCGAGGTCCGCGGCCCCGATTCGGTGACCTTCAAGGACCTCGAGGCGCTGTCCCGCGAGGCGGTGAAGGACATCGGCTACGAGCAGTCCGGGTTCCACTGGAAGAACAACGACGTGCAGATCTACCTGCACGCCCAGTCGGCCGACATCGCCCAGGGCGTGGACGCGGCCGGCAACAAGGACGAGGGCGCGGGCGACCAGGGCATCATGTTCGGCTACGCCGCCGACGAGACCCCGGAGCTGATGCCGGCCCCGATCTTCTACGCCCACAAGATCCTCAAGGACCTCGCCGACGCCCGCAAGGCCAGGCAGGGCGACGCGGCCAAGCTCGGCCCCGACGCCAAGAGCCAGGTCACGGTGCGCTACGCCAACGGCCGCCCGGTCGAGGCGACGCAGATCGTGCTCTCGACCCAGCACCTCGACGAGTCGCTCGATTCGGCCGACGTGCGCGCCATCGTCGAGCCCTACATCCGCGCGGCCTTGCCCGAGGGCTGGATCAACGAGGGCACGGTCTGGCACGTGAACCCGACCGGCAAGTTCGTCATCGGCGGCCCCGACGGCGATGCCGGCCTCACCGGCCGCAAGATCATCGTCGACACCTACGGCGGCGCGGCGCCCCACGGCGGCGGCGCCTTCTCGGGCAAGGACCCGACCAAGGTCGACCGCTCGGCGGCCTATGCCGCGCGCTACCTCGCCAAGAACGTCGTCGCCGCCGGCCTCGCCTCGCGCGCCACGATCCAGCTCGCCTACGCCATCGGCGTGGCCAAGCCGCTGTCGATCTACGTCGACCTGCACGGCACCGGCAAGGTCGACGAGGCCAAGCTCGAGGGCGTGCTGATGGACGCCCTCGACCTCTCGCCCCGCGGCATCCGCCTGGCGCTCGGCCTCAACAAGCCGATCTACGCCCGCACCTCGGCCTACGGCCATTTCGGCCGCGCCCCGGACGCCGACGGCGGCTTCTCCTGGGAGCGCACCGACCTCGCCGACAAGCTGAGATCGGCCCTGGCGTAAGGGTTTCGACCCCGCGCCGGCGGCTCCCTCTCCCGAACGGGAGAGGGTACCTGCGCCCGATCCGGTCGCCGATCGAGGCGTGAGCCTCCCAACGAGTTTCCCCGTGACCGACACCAGCCCCCCGGCCGACGCCTCCGAGCGGGCCTTCTTCGGCCGACGCAGGGGCAAGCGCCTGCGCGGGCTGCAGGAGCAGCGCCTGTCGGACTTGCTGCCGCGCCTGCGCGTCGCCCCGCCCGCCGACGGCCGCCCCCTCGACCCGGCGACGCTGTTTCCCGGCCTCGCGCAAGGCCCGTCGGAGGTCTGGCTCGAGATCGGCTTCGGCGGCGGCGAGCACCTGGCGGCGCAGGCGGCGGCCCATCCCGAGATCGGCATCATCGGCGCCGAGCCCTTCGTCAACGGCGTCGCCAAGCTGCTGCGCGCCGTCGACGAGCGGGCCTTGCGCAACGTCCGCATCCGCGACGAGGACGTGTCGCCGCTGCTCGCCGCCCTGCCGGATGCCAGCCTCGCGCGGGTCTACCTGCTCTACCCCGATCCCTGGCCGAAGCGGCGCCAGCGCAAGCGCCGCTTCGTCTCGGACGAGTCGCTCGCCGAGATCGCCCGGGTGCTGCGGCCCGGCGGCCTGTTCCGCTTCGCCAGCGACATCGACGACTACGTCGGCTGGACCCTGGTCCGCACCGCCCGCTGCCCGCACCTGCGCTGGACGGCGCGCACGGCCGCCGACTGGACGCAGCCCTATCCCGGCTGGCCCGGCACCCGCTACGAGGCGAAGGCGATCGCGGCCGGGCGCCGCCCGACCTACCTCGAGTTCGCGCGCGTCGCGCCGGGCTGAGGCCCCGTCCGCAGGCGACGATGCGTGAGGTCGCGGGGCCGGCCACCGGGAGCCGGAGGAGAGCGCCGGTGGCCCGGCGCAGGCGACCCGCACGATCCTCGCGGCGGCCTCGGGCGGCGTTCGGCGGCTTTCTTCGAGGATCGGCCGGGGCGACGTGCTGAACTAAGCTGTTGTCGAAGCCGCAGGCGCCGCCGGGCGACTTGCCCCGCTTCGGCCCCGGCCCCATCTTGGGCGCGCTCCTGTCGGGCGCCCGCTCGGTGCCTCCGTCGGGGCGACGCTTTTCGAGACGGCGCGACCGCGCGTTCGAGGGGACGGTGTGACCGACAGGGACGATCACGGCCCGGTGGACGACCCGCGGCGCGCGGCCTTCGAGGAGGCCGCCATCGGGCTGGCCGTGCTGTCGCAGGACGGCGCGCGCCTGCGCGACGCCAACCCCGCGCTCTGCGCCCTGCTCGGCCACCCACCCGGCGCGCTCGCGGGGCGGCCGGTCGCCGACCTCGTCGGCGGCGGCCGGATCGCCGACGGCATCCATCCCTGGCTCCATGCCGACGGCGGCTCGGTCGAGGTGCGGGTGCGCCGCTCCGGCGCCGGCGGGACCGTCCTCGTCGTCGAGGCGGTGGATGCCGACGAGGCGGCCCGCTCCGAGGAGAACCGCCAGGACCTCGCCGCGGCGGGCCTCGGCGAGTGGCGCTGGGAGCGGAGCACCGGCCGCCTCGTGCTGTCGCGCCGCGCCGCGCAGATCCTCGGCCATCCCCCCGGCTCCTCCGCGACCTGGGACATCCTGCGCGCCGGCCTCTCCGCGGGCGAGCCCGACCGGATCCAGGCCGTGGTCCGGGACGCGATGGCGCGCGACGGCGCCTACCGCTTCGAGACCCGCCTGACGCGGGAGGCGGACGGGCGCGAGATCATCGTCGACGTGCGCGGCCGCCCGGTCCACGCCGAAGACGGGCGCCGCACCGGCATGGTCGGCGTGGTGCAGGACGTGACCACGCGGGTCGAGGCCCGCGACGGGCTCGCCGCCCGCGACCAGCGCCTGCGGGTCGCGACCACGGTCGCCCGGCTCGGGATCTTCGAGTGGCACATGCTCGAGGACCACGCGATCTGGGAGAACGAGCGGATGTTCGAGATCTTCGGGCACGCGCCCGAGGACGGCACCATCGGCAAGACCGAGTTCCTCCGCGATACGCTGCACCCGGACGATCGCGCCGCGGTGCGGCTGGCGATCTCGCAGGCGCTGCGCGACGACGCGATCCTGCACACCACGGGCCGCATCCGCCGCCGCAGCGACGGCGCGTGGCGCACCATCGACCTCGCCGGCCGCTTCGAGCGCGACGCCCCGAACCGGCTGCCGCGGCGGCTGATCGGCCTCGTCGCCGACGTCACCGACCAGCGCCTGGCCGAGGAGCGGCAGGCGCTGCTGATCCGCGAGCTGCACCACCGGGTGAAGAACACCCTGGCGACGGTGCAGGCGATCGTCGGCTCGACCGCGCGGACGGCGTCCAGCATCGAGAGCTTCTACGAAGCCTTCGTCGGCCGCATCAAGTCGCTCGCCCACACCCATTCGGTGCTCACCGAGGCGACCTGGCAGACAGCGGACCTGCGCACGCTGCTGCTGAGCGAGCTGCGCCCCTACGCCGAGGCGCAGGCGGGCGAGGGCGAGGCCGCCGATGCGGACGGGGCCCTCGACGGCCGCATCGTGCTCGACGGGCCGGACACGGCGCTGCCCTCCGAGATCGCGGTGCCGATCGGCATGGCGATCCACGAGCTCACCACCAACGCCGCCAAGTACGGCGCGCTCTCCAACCGGCGCGGGCGGATCTCGGTCGCCTGGGCGGTCCTGCCGGGCGGCCCGGCCGGGATGCTGCGCTTCGCCTGGCGCGAGAGCGGCGGCCCGGCGGTGGAGCCGCCCCGCCGCCAGGGCTTCGGCTCGCGCCTGCTGCAGCGGGTGCTGACGACGCAGGTGCAGGCCGAGGTCGAGACCCTCTACGCCCCCGGCGGCTTCGCCCTCACGATGCTGGCCCCGCTTCCGGTGCGGAACGCCAGCCTCGACCCGCCGGGCTGACGCACGGGCACGTGCCCCTTCCCCCTCTGCGGGGGAGGGAGAGCGCGCGAAACGCCTTCAGGCGGCGCCGCGGCTGCCGGCTTCGCCGCCGCCCTCGACGAAGGCCTTCAGCTCGTCGAGGGAGGCGAAGGTGAAGCGGCCCTGCGGTGTGTCCGCCTCGATCGCGCCGTCGGCGTACATCACGTAGGTGTTGCCGCCCGAGGCGTAGCGGCCGACGACCTCGCGGGTGTCCGGCTCGGGCTCGGGGGCCTCCCGCGCGGGCTCGGCATCGAGGCTCCGGCGCAGGGCCGGCGGCTCGGTCGGGGCGAACAGGTCGTCCTCCGGCTCTGGGGCGGGCGGAGGC
>NZ_VRUU01000157.1 GCF_008039875.1 Methylobacterium sp. WL119
GCGGCGGCACGTGCCTCGGCGGCGGCGGCAGCGGCTTCGGCGGCGCGCTGCTTCTCCTCCTCCTGGCGACGCGCCTCCTCGGCGCGCTTGGCGGCGGCGGCAGCCTCGCGCTCGCGCTCCTCGGCTGCGGCCTGGGCGCGCTGCGCCTCGGCGGCGGCCTCGGCCTGGCGGCGGGCTTCCTGCTCGCGGCGCTGCGCGTCGGCGAGCGCTGCGGCGCGCGCCGAGCTTTCCTGCTCGCTCAGCGTGCGCAGCACGACGCCGGACGCGGACCGCTGCGCCGGGCGCGGGGCGACCGGCGGCGGAGGCGGGGCGACCCGTGTCGGGGCCGCGATGGGGGCGACGGGCGCCGGCGCCGCTCCGATCACGCGGCGCTTCACCGTCTCGACCACGACCTGCTTGGAGCGGCCGTGGGAGAAGCTCTGGCGCACGGTCCCCTGTTCGATCGGACGCTTCAAGGAAAGCGGCTTCGCAGGAGTCTTGCTCAGAGTCTTGTCGCCCGGATTATTCGTATCGCTCATTCAGCCTGAACCCTGAGGGTTTCCATCGTCGCGTGAACCGGCAACCCGCGGAGCGCCGGCCTGATCCGTCACGGCATCGTCTTGCAGAGGGGGAGCATCCCCGCCGTATCCGGCGGATCCGCGCTCCTCGATCGCCGCGGCGACGCCCTCGAAGGAGCGTAGCCGACGCCAACGCGCCAGGCAGCCGGCGGCCCCGACTCCTGCGACGAGCGCAGCGTGTATCACATGATCCCGACCCAAGGCCATGTCCAATTCGTCTTCGGACAAGTCGTCAACGATCGGTATGCGGGATATGGCATCGCCGTGCCGCCGGTGCAATGCCGCCGCGATCTTGCGGCGACCGTCGGGCGCGGCGTCTGACGCATGGATCACGGCAGCGACGCGCGGCTGCGCGCCGATCGCCGCCTCGACCTTGGTGAAGCCGGTCACGATGCAGCCGGCCTTGTTGGCCAACGCGATCGCCTGCCGCAGGTCGGCCCGCAACCCCTCGGCGATCCGGTCGGGCAGGTCGGCCGAGGCGGTCGCGCCTTGCGTCTTGAACGCCCGGTTGAACGCCCGCTTCCTCACGGCCGTCGCGACGTCCTCGCGGCGCGCGCTGACCCAGGCGCCGCGGCCGGGAAGCCGGGCGCGCAGGTCCGGCACGACGGCGCCGTCCGGCCCGAGGACGAAGCGGATCATCGCGTCGGGCGCCTGCGCGGTGCGCGTGACGATGCAGGTGCGCAGCGCGCCCTGTCGGCCACGATTCGGCCCGGCATCGAGGACGACGTCCACGATGCCCTCGTCAGCCGACGGCTGAGCGGCCTGAATCATCGCCCGACCTCGCGTCGTCAGTTGGCCTCGGCCTCGGCGGGCTCCGCCGCGTCCTCGGTCGCCTCGGGCTCGGGCAGCGCCTCGATCCAGCCGGCGCGGAGGCGGGCGGCCATGATCATGGCCTCGGCCTCGGCGCGCGAGACCTCGAAGCCGTCGAGGTAGCCGGCGTGGCGCTTGGCCTCCGGCCCGCGGCCCTCGGTGTAGCCGACGAGGTCGTCGGTGGCGCAGCCGGCCAGATCCTCGATCGTCTTCACGTCGTTCTCGCCGAGCGAGACCAGCATCGGCGTGGTCAGGCCGTCGATCTCGCGCAGCTCGTCCTGCACGCCGAGCTCGGTGCGGCGGTCGTCGTGCTCCTGCTCGATTCGGGCGAGGTGATCCTGGGCGCGGGCCTGGATCTCGGCGCCGGTCTCCTCGTCGAGGCCCTGGATCGAGGACAGCTCCTGGATGTCGACGTAGGCGATCTCCTCGACGTTGCGGAAGCCTTCCGCCGCGAGCAGCTGGCCGACGGTCTCGTCGACGTCGAGCGCGCCCATGAACACGGTGGTGCGTTCGGCGAACTCCTTCTGGCGACGCTCGCTCTCCTCGGCCTCGGTCAGGATGTCGATGTCCCAGCCGGTGAGCTGCGAGGCCAGGCGCACGTTCTGGCCGCGGCGGCCGATGGCAAGCGAGAGCTGGTCGTCGGGCACCACGACCTCGATGCGGTCGGCCTCCTCGTCGAGCACCACCTTGACGACCTCGGCCGGCTGCAGCGCGTTGACGATGAAGGTCGCCTGGTCCTCCGACCACGGGATGATGTCGATCTTCTCGCCCTGGAGCTCGCCGACCACCGCCTGGACGCGCGAGCCGCGCATGCCGACGCAGGCGCCGACCGGATCGATCGAGCCGTCGCGCGAGATCACCGCGATCTTGGCGCGCGAGCCCGGATCGCGGGCGACCGCCTTCACCTCGACGATGCCGTCGTAGATCTCCGGCACTTCCTGGCCGAAGAGCTTCGCCATGAACTGCGGATGCGAGCGCGACAGGAAGATCTGCGGGCCGCGCACCTCGCGGCGCACGTCGAACAGGTACGAGCGGATGCGGTCGCCGGGGCGGAAGGTCTCGCGCGGGATCATCTCGTCGCGCCGGACGATGCCCTCGCCGCGGCCGAGGTCGACGATGACGTTGCCGTACTCGACGCGCTTGACGAGGCCGTTCACGATCTCGCCGATGCGGTCCTTGTACTCGTCGAACTGGCGGTCGCGCTCGGCGTCGCGCACCTTCTGGACGATGACCTGCTTGGCCGACTGCGCGGCGACGCGCCCGAAATCGAAGGGCGGCAGGGTGTCGGAGATCACGTCGCCGACGAGCGCGCCGGGATTGTAGCGCCGGGCCTGGTCGAGGGTGATCTCGCGGGCGTCGTTCTCGACGAGGTCGACCACGAGGAGGTGGCGGGAGAGCCGCAGCGCCCCGGTCTTGTTGTCGATCTCGGCGTGCACGTCGGTCTCGGCGCCGTAGCGCGAGCGGGCCGCCTTGGCGATCGCCTCCTCCATCGCGTCGATCACGATGGAGCGATCGATCACCTTCTCGCGGGCGACCGCGTCGGCGATCTGCAGGAGTTCGAGCCGGTTGGCGCTGACGACGGCCATCTGTGTCGGTCCTTCTCTTGGGGTGCCGCCCCGGTCGCCGCTTTGCAAGCGGGGCGGGCGGCGATGCTCTAGTGAAGCGAGTCGCGGTCCTTCAGGCGGGCCGCCTTGGTGGTCACGGGCTTCTTGGGCGCGTCCGAAGCGGGCTTCGGCTTGGCCGCCTTGGGCTTGGCGGAAGCCTTCTGCCGCTTCGGGAACGGCGCCGGCGGAAGGGCCGGGGCGTCTTCCGCCTCGTCGTCGTCGAGCGCCTCGTCGAGGTCCTGCACTGGGCCTCCGCCGCGCCGCAGCGACTCGCGCACGAGCTCGTCCGTGAGCACCAGATGCGCATCGGCGAGGTCGCGCAGCGGCAGCGAGACCCGGCTCGGCAGGCCTTCCTTGACGTCGGGCAGGTCGACCGGGACGGTGAGCGCCGCCGCGTCCGGCTCGCCGATGATCCCGCGGAAGCGCTTGCGGCCGCCGAGCGGCACGGCGAGCTCGATCTTGGCCTCGTAGCCGGCCCAGCGGGCGAAGTCGGAGACCCGGACCAGCGGACGGTCGATGCCGGGCGAGGAGATCTCGAGATAGTAGGCGATGCCGACCGGGTCATCGAGGTCGAGGATCGGCGAGATCGCGCGGCTCACGGTCTCGCACTCGTCGATGGACATCGAGCCGTCCGGCCGCTCGGCCATGATCTGCACGGTGCAGCCGTTCGCGCTCGACACCTTGACCCGCACTAGGCGGAAGCCGAGCCCCTCGATCGGACCCTCGATCACCTGCGCCACGCGCGCGGCGACGCCGGTCTCGCGGACCAGGCGCTTCTCCGTCGGCTCAGCCGACGGCTCGGGCGAGGGGACGGCGGTCGGCTCTGACATGACTGCGCTCAGGATCGGGCTCGCTGATGGGGCGGCGCTCCGGAGGACAGGAGAGGGGCTTGCGGCAATAAAAAAGAGCGGACCCGGTGGGGCCCACTCCCGAACCGCAGCCTCGCGACTGCAACCAGAACTGATGAGGAACGATCTAGCGGGTGAACGCGAAGAATTCAAGCGTTTTCCGGCTGCGCGTCGCCTCGACCCGAAGCAGCCGGACGACCCGGGAATCGCTCGAGGAGCGATCCTGGACCGTGGAAGGGCCTCTGTGAGGTCGGATCGACGGTCGCTCAGGCCAGCCCCTCCTCGATGGGAAACGGCGTCGGCTCCCACCAGCGCTCGGCCTGGTGGAAGCGCGCCGCCTCGGCCTCCCAGCGGTGAAGGATCGCCGCGATGGCCGCGCGGTCGCCGGTGCGGAGCGGTTCGACGATCTCGAGGATGCGGCGGCGGCAGCGCCGGTAGTCGGTGCAGCGGCCGGCCTTCTCCCAGGCCTCGATGGCGCGCTGCGTGCGCGCGCCGCGCTTGGGATAGTCGAGGATCTCGGGCGGCTCGTAATCGCCGTAGGTGTCGCTCTCGTACCACCGCCAGATCCGGCCCAGGAACTCGCGCGCCTCGTCCAGCGCGCCCTCCGCGAGCGCGATCGCCATGCGCTGCTGGTCGTAAAGGCCGCGGCTCGGGACGATGTGGCTGCGGTAGAAGTCCAGGTAGGCGTGGTGGTCGAGGGCCATCGGGCGCAGCAGCGGCAGGACCTGCTCCTCGACCGCGCGCGTGAAGATGCGGCCGATTTCGGGATCTGCCCACGCGAAGTCCCCGACCGTGGCCGCCCAGGCGGCAAGCTGGGGAAATTCCGGCCTGCGCTCGTAATCGGGCTGGAGGAAGTAGTCCCGCGTGAAGGGGGCAGGTAGGGGCTCGCGTCGGAACCCCTCGGAAAAACTGCCGACATTCCAATCCCAGTTCGCGCCACTCCAGTACAAGGGCGCGATACTGAACCTGGGCCAATATACATCGGCAGACCTGCCGCGATAGATGTAGATCTGCGCGATGCAATGGCGGATCGGGCGGATCCAGATCGCATACGGATTCACTTGGACCCAATCCGGATTGTGCTTCAGCACGTCTCGAAAAAGTCGAGCCAACTGCTTCTTGGTGGTCATCGCGACTCCCGCATCTGTATGACGATGATCCGCTGCGTTTTGGGGAACAGCATCTTGGCTCTGGTCGCGTAACTCACCGAATCGGACCAACCGAGGCCGCGAAGCCCCGTCTTGTAGTCGTAGACGCAGGCGACGGTCGGCTGTGGGCTATGAAACTGGTCAAGGCGGCTCGTGCCGGACTGACCATACGAGCCTTCGCCTCCAGTCTTGAGAATCGACAGCTCCGATTTGAAATCGGCGATGTTCTGGGCTTTTGCCCAACGATCCATCAGCACGTGGATCGCGGTGCCGATGGCTTGCGGCGTTCGATACGCGCCACTTTGTCGAACCGCCGTGGCGACCGCGTCGAGCTGGGTCTGGATCTCACCGGTCTTCGGGCAGGCGGCGTCGAGGGATGCCTGGTCGAGCTGACCGACCCAGATCGCCGGCATGTGCTCGAAGTCCTCGGCGCCACGGAACTCGTGCGCCGTGGTGCCGAGGACGGTGCCGTAGCGACCCCGCTGCGCCGAAAGCGTCGCGAAGAGCGTGCCGGCGAGCTCGAGCGTCCGTAGGACCCGAACGGCCGCCAGGGCGAGCGGAACCGCCTGCAGGAAGGCGGGCTGCACCGTCGCGTCCGGCTCGGCGCCGTTCGCCGTGAAGGTGCTGCGCCCCAGGATCTCGCCGGAGACGCCGTCGCGGATCGTCTGCGTCGCGCCGAGGGTCTCGAAGACCCGGCTCTCGCCGTCCGGCGCGGTGACCGCGTGCTGCTCGTCGAAGTCGCGCCGGCCGGCGCGGATGCGGATCGAGAGGATGCGGGTGCCGTCGTCGAGACGGGTCTCCTCGCGGGTCTGGGTGGGCTCGGCTGCGGGCATCTGTGCCCATTGCGGCTTGATCAGCCGCAGCACGTCCGGATCGACGGCGTTCCCATCCCCACCGCCGCCGGCAATCCATTGCCCACCGTTAGGCTGACCGAAAGGAGCGCGCGGCTGGTCGGACCAATCCTTTCGCCGGAGTGCCTGCTCCAGGCGGAGCAGCTTCGTGTCGAGGGAGAGCCCGGCCAGAAGCCCCTTCAGTTGCCGGACCTCTTCACCGATCCTCGGTTGTCTGGCCATGGCATCGATCCGAATCGCCTTCGATGAGGATCATTTACCGGAACAAAGTGGGAATGTACAGTTTATTTTCCTATTTTGAATTCGCTTATGGACTAAGCTCCGGGGCCGGATCGGCGTCGGGGGAGGGAGACACGAAAACCGGCACGGAGCCGACGCGGGTCCGGCTTTCGGGCGGCCAACCCTTGCGTCTCGACCTGGGCCGCGCGCCGGCGCCCGGTGCGCCGATCGGGCAGCGCCCGGACGGAACGCTGTGAGATCTGCCTCAGCGCGAGGCCGCCGCGTAGGACACGACCGGCGGGGTCAGCTGCGCGGTCCGTTCGGTCCGCGCCACGGCGACGATCCACACCGTCAGCACGATCGCGACGAGAAGGTCGCGCAGGCGCGAGCGTCGCGGCGTGGCAGGCGAATCCGGCATCGAATCGATCGGCTCCTCGAACGGGAGCGACATCGTGCGACGCGCATGTTTCTGCTTGATGTGGGAAATTCACCCACAGATTGGTATCGCAGCCTCGTCACCGCACGGGCAAGGCGAAGACGGTGAGCTGGCCGCCGAGCGCGGTATAATCCGACAGTGCCGCGTACCCGCCGACCGCGCCGGCGCCGTCCGCCGGGTCGGTGAGGCCGGCGGCCAGGCCGATTCCGGCCCAGCCGCCGACACCCGAGAGCACCGCCACGTACTGACGGCCGCCGTGCCGGTAGGTCATCACGTTGCCGACGATGCCCGACGGGGTCTTGAACCGGTAGAGTTCCTCGCCCGTCGTCGCGTCGACGGCCTTCAGGTAGCCCTCGAGCGTCCCGTAGAAGACCACGCCGCCGGCGGTGGCGAGGGCGCCCGACCAGACCGAGAACGGCTCGGGCAGGGACCATGCGATCCGCCCCGCGACGCCGTCCCAGGCGACGAACGCGCCGGTGCGGGACTCGCCCGGCGGCGGCTGCAGCCCGACGGTGG
Source organism: Methylobacterium sp. WL119 (assembly GCF_008039875.1). GTDB lineage: Bacteria > Pseudomonadota > Alphaproteobacteria > Rhizobiales > Beijerinckiaceae > Methylobacterium. Next base: position 6,990 of record NZ_VRUU01000157.1, read on the forward strand.
CGCCGACATAGGGCACGCCCGTCGTGTAGGTGACGTGGAACGGCTCGTAGCTCATGCAGATGTGGTTGGTGGGCACGTAGAACAGCCCCGTGCCGGGCGAGAACGCCGCCGGCTGCTGGTTCTTCGCCCCGATCGCGCCGGGGCAGATGCCGGTGGTGGTCTCGTCCTCGCCGGTCCGCTCGGGCGAGTAGCGTTCGGCGACGATCGGCCGGCCGTAGCCGGGGGACGCCCGGTCCATGTCGACCTTGGAGGCCCAGTTGACGACCGGGTCGAACTTCTCGGCGACGAGGAGCTCGCCGGTGGCGCGGTTGAGGGTGTAGCCGAAGCCGTTGCGGTCGAAGTGGGTCAGCAGCGGGGTC
>NZ_VRUU01000158.1 GCF_008039875.1 Methylobacterium sp. WL119
TCAGCGCGCGGGCGAAGGGGCGGGGGCGGGGGCCGGCGCCGCGGCGGTCGCGTTCGCGCGCGGCGGCAGCAGGCTGTCGAGGTTGAGCCGCTGCACGGCGATCATCAGCACGACGGTCAGCACGGCGGTGATGATCGCGGTGAGCACGAGGGCGCCGGTGCCGGGCAGGCGCCGCAGGCGCTCGGTCAGGCCGCGCATCTCCGAGCGGAGCGCCGCGAGGTCGGACTGGCGGGCCGCCTCGTTCATGCGGTTCGAGGCACCCTCGACCTTGTCCTCGACCCGGGTCAGCAGCGACTCCGAGCGGGCGTACTTGTCCTCGATCCGCGAGGTCTTGTCCTCGATCCGCGCGAGCTGGTCGAACAGCTGGTTGGCGGCGATCGGCGTCGCGCCGGCCGGACCGGCGGCCGCGGGCTTGGCCTCGACGGGCCGGGTGTCGACGGGCGAAGTCGTCGTCGGGATGAAGTCCTGCCCGGTCGCGGTCTTGGGGGCGTCGGTCATTCGTCACGGACCCTTTCTCGTCTGCGGTTCGGAGGGCGGCCCGGCGGGGCGCGGCTTTTCGCGGATGGTCGGGCCGGGTCGCGAAACCGCCGGCCCGCGGGGTGTCCGCGAGCCGGCCGGGGGAGACGGATCAGATCGGCTCGTCAGATCAGCTTGGCCATCGCCACGGCCGTGTCGGCCATGCGGTTCGAGAAGCCCCACTCGTTGTCGTACCAGGCGAGGATGCGCACGAAGGTGCCGTCCATGACCTTGGTCTGGTCGAGGTGGAAGGTCGACGAGTGCGGGTCGTGGTTGAAGTCGATCGAGACGTTGGGCTGGTCGGTGTAGGCCAGCACGCCCTTGAGCGGGCCGTCGGCCGCCGCCACGATCGCCGCGTTGATCTCCTCGACGGAGGTGGCGCGCTTGGCGGTGAACACGAGGTCGACCGCCGAGACGTTCGGGGTCGGCACGCGGATCGAGGTGCCGTCGAGCTTGCCCTTGAGCTCCGGCAGCACGAGGCCGACGGCCTTGGCGGCGCCGGTCGAGGTCGGGATCATCGAGAGCGCGGCGGCGCGGGCCCGGTACAGATCCTTGTGCATCTGGTCGAGCGAGGGCTGGTCGTTGGTGTAGGAGTGGATCGTGGTCATGAAGCCGCGCTCGATCCCGACGAGGTCGTTGAGGACCTTCGCCACCGGCACGAGGCAGTTGGTGGTGCACGAGGCGTTCGAGATCACGTGGTGATCGGCCGTCAGCTTGTCGTGGTTGACGCCGTAGACCACCGTCAGGTCGGCGCCGTCGGCGGGCGCCGAGACGATGACGCGCTTGGCGCCGGCATCCAGGTGGGCCTTAGCCTTGTCCTTCGAGGTGAAGATGCCGGTGCACTCGAGCGCGATGTCGACGCCGAGCTCGCGGTGCGGCAGCTCGGCCGGGTTGCGCACGGCGGTGACGCGGATGCGATTGCCGTCGACGATGATGGACTCGCCGTCGACCACCACCTTGGCGTTGAACCGGCCGTGGATCGAGTCGAAGCGCAGCAGGTGCGCGTTGGTCTCGACCGGCCCGAGGTCGTTGATCGCCACGACCTCGATGTCCTTGCGGCCGGCCTCGTGGATCGCGCGCAGAACGTTGCGGCCGATGCGCCCGAACCCGTTGATGGCAACCTTCACCGTCACGGCGTGACTCCTTCGCGAGATGAGGCGCCGACCTGCGGGCGCCGTTCGATGGTACCGGAACGGCGCGTCGGCCGTCCGGTGCTGCGGTCGGCTCTATGAACCGCCGAATTGAACCAGGGATGAACCGACGCGAGGCCCGGGCACAGGTCGCCGGGGACCATCCGTGAGACGGACGATGCGGGCGAGGGCCTCTTGACTGGCACGGGTCGGGTATCCGGACAAAGCGCGCGCGAGAACCGGCCAGGCGCGTGCGGCGGGTCTCTAACATGGTGCCCCGGGCTGTCAAAGCGAAGGACGGGGACCGCCTGTGCGAAGTCCTGACAATCCGGGCGGCCTGACCGGACTGGATTTGGCTGGGCGTCGGCGGCGGATTCGGCTGGAAATCCATCGCGGCATGGGGGAAACCTGCCGGCAGACATGAGCGATGCCGCAAGCCCCCCGACCGACCCGACCGGCGACCCGACCGGCGACGCCCTGCGCAGGCTCGACGCGGCGCTGCTGCAACTCGAGGCTGCGGTCGCCCGCCGGCTCGAGGCCGAGGCCAACCCCGACGACGTCGCGGCGGAGCGCGCGATCATGGCCGAGGACCGGGCCCGCCTCGCCGCGGCGCTCGACGCCGCGAGCGCGCGCCTCGCCGAGGTCGAGGCCGCCGCCGACACGGTCGGCCGCCGGCTGGATCGGGCGATCGGCACCGTCGAGACCGTGCTCGCCCGCCCGGACCCTTGACCGGGCGGCGCGCACGCGCCCAATCCGCCGAAGTCCCGATTTCCTCGTCCTCGGCCGACCTGCAGCACGCATGCCCCAGATCAGCGTCACCATCGACGGCAAGAGCTACCGCATGGCCTGCGGCGAGGGGGAAGAGGCGCATCTGGCGGCGCTCGCCGCCGACCTCGGCGCGCGGGTCGCCGACATGCGCAAGGCCTTCGGCGAGATCGGCGACATGCGCCTGCAGGTGATGGCGGCGCTGACCATCTCCGACGAGGTGTCGGAGCTGAAGCGCCGGCTCGCGGTGGCGGAGGCCGAGGCCGAGCGGCTGCGCGCCGAGGTGGCCGCGTCGCAGACGGTCGAGGCGGATCGGTCGGCCCGCGTCTCCGACGGCGTGTCGCGGGCCGCCGAGCGGATCGAGCGGATGGCCCGCACCCTCGCCGCCACCGCCGGGCCAGCGGGCGCCGACCATCGCTGATCGTGCCGGAACGATGCCGGTCCGATGAAGCTTGGCCGGCTCCGGCTGCGTTGATTGGGTTGATGCGGCGCGTCCGCCGCCCCGAAAAAAGGTTCTCCATGACCATGACGATCACCCGCATCCGCGCGGGCCTCGTGCTCGGCAGCGCCCTCCTTGCCGGAACCGCGCTCTCCGGCGCCGCCGTGGCGCAGGAAACGGTCGCGTCCCAGCCCGGCACCGCGCCGGTGCTGACCAAGGTGGCGAGCTTCGAGCATCAGGTCACCGGCGTCACCGTCGGAAAGGACGGGCGCATCTTCGTCAACTTCCCGCGCTGGACCGAGGATACCGCGATCTCGGTCGCCGAGCTGAAGGACGGCAAGCTGACGCCGTTCCCCGATGCCGAGTGGAATGCGTGGCGCAACGCGAAGAAGGACGAGGTCGACGCGCGCAACCACTGGATCTGCGTTCAGAGCGTGGTCGCCGATCCGAAGGGCAACGTCTGGGTGCTCGATCCGGCCGCCCCCGCGATGGCGGCGGTGGTCAAGGACGGGCCGAAGCTCGTCGAGATCGACCTGAGCACCAACAAGCCCGCCCGCACCATCGCCTTCGACGAGACGGTGGCGCCCCAGGGCTCGTACCTGAACGACGTGCGCTTTTCGCCCGACGGCAAGACCGCCTACCTCACCGATTCCGGCGCGAGCGGCGCCCTCGTCGTGGTCGACCTCGACAGCGGCAAGGCCCGTCGCCTGCTCGACGGCGACCCGACCACCATGCCCGACAAGAGCGTGACCGTGACCTACGACGGCAAGCCCCTGCGCCGGCCCGACGGGCGCGGCGTCGAGTTCGCGGCCGACGGCATCGCGCTCTCGCCCGACGGCAAGACGCTCTACTGGCAGGCGATCAAGGGCAAGACGCTCTACAGCCTCCCGACCGACGCGCTGACCGGGTGGTTGACGTCTTCGGTGGTGCCGAGCGCGCTCACCGACAAAAGCCTGTCGGGCAAGGTCGAGACGGTGGGCGAGAACGGCCCCGCCGACGGCCTGATCATCAGCCGGCACGACGGCCGGATGTACGTCAGCGCGCCGGAGGAGAACGCGGTGAAGGTCCGCGACCTGTCCGCCAAGGGCGGGAAGCCGACGGTGCTTATCCAGGATCCGCGCCTGCGCTGGCCCGACACCTTCGCCGAGGCGCCGGACGGCACCATCCTGTTCACGACCTCGCACATCCAGGACTCAGCCTTCTACAAGCCCGACGCCCCGGCGGCCCTGCCGACCGAGCTGTGGAGCATCAAGCCGGGCCCGGTGGACGCCACCGGCTCGACGGGCACGTCGACGAAGTAGGGGGCGACGCTCTCCCTCCCCCCACTGCGGGGGAGGGAAGACGGGACGTCGCGAAAACGAGAAAGGCCCGACCATCCGGTCGGGCCTTTCTCGTCATCGATGCGGAGAGGCGTCCTACCCGGCGTAGGCGGCGCCGGTCGTCTGCGGGAAGCGGTCGGCCAGGGCCCGGCGGAGCTTCTCAAGGGCGCGGTTCTCGATCTGGCGGACGCGCTCCTTGGAGATGCCGAGGCGATGCCCGAGGGCTTCCAGCGTGGCCTGATCCTCGGCGAGGCGGCGCTCGCGCAGGATGCGCAGCTCGCGCTCGGACAGGACGGTCAGCGCCTGCTGCAGCCAGAGATGGCGGCGCTCGCCGTCCACCGTGGCGGTCACGGTCTCGTCGGGCAGCGCCGCGCCGTCGACGAGGAAGTCCATGCGCTCGGACGAGGCCTCGCTCTCCTCGCCGACCGAGGCGTTGAGCGACATGTCCGGGCCGGACAGGCGGGCGTCCATCAGCGCCACGTCCTCGCGGGAGACACCGATGGCGGTGGCGATGCGGCGGTGGATCTCGTCGCCGACGCGCTCCTCGGTCGATTGCATCAGGCGTGCGCGCAGCCGCCGCAGGTTGAAGAACAGCGCCTTCTGCGCCGAGCTGGTGCCGCCGCGGACGATCGACCAGTTGCGCAGGATGTAGTCCTGGATCGAGGCCCTGATCCACCATGTCGCGTAGGTCGAGAACCGCACCTCGCGCTCCGGCTCGAACCGGGCGGCGGCCTCCATCAGGCCGACATGGCCTTCCTGGACGAGGTCGGCCATCGGCAGGCCGTAATGCCGGAAGCGACCGGCCAGCGCGATCACGAGGCGCATGTGCGCCGAGATCAGCTTGTGGAGGGCGCGCTCGTCGCGCTCGTCCTTCCAGCTCACTGCCAGCCCGCGTTCCTCGTCCCGCTGGAGGAACGGCGCTTCCATCGCGGTGCGAATGAACTGCCGACGAATTCCCGCGATTTCCGCCATGCCGCCTGCCTCTTCCTTCCGAGCGCTGCTGCGGCCTCGGCCGCGTCCTGCGGAGGCACCGGTCCGACCGGGCGTCCACGCAAGGCACCGAACAACGGGAGGGCGAAGGCGAAGGTTCCGCCGGCGATCCAACAGGGCCGAGGATGTCCGGTTCCGTCGAACGCACGATTGCGCGATCGAAGGTTACCCGACCACCGCTCCATCGAGTGGGCGACGGCACGGACGAAAAAGCCCGGCGCTCGCGCGCCGGGCCTGATCGGGATGGGACGGGGCCGGAACGATCCCGGCCGGTCGGCGCGCCCTCAGGCGGCCTCTTCCTGGATGGCCTCGTCGCCGTCGGCCTCGGCTTCCGCCTCCGCTTCGGCCTTGCCGCGACGGGGCGACTTCTGCAGGCTCTGGTCGATCAGCTTGAGCGCCTCGGTCTCGGTGATCCGGTTGACGGTCGAGATCTCGCGCACGATCCGGTCGAGGGCGGCCTCGTAGAGCTGGCGCTCGCTGTAGGACTGCTCGGGCTGGGCCTCCGAGCGGTACAGGTCGCGCACCACCTCGGTGACCGAGAGCAGGTCGCCGGAATTGATCTTGGCCTCGTATTCCTGGGCGCGGCGCGACCACATCGTCCGCTTGACGCGGGCACGGCCGGTCAGCACGTCGAGGGCCTTCTTCACCAGTTCCGGCTCGGCGAGCTTGCGCATGCCGACGCTGTTGGCCTTCGCGGTCGGCACGCGCAGGACCATCTTGTCCTTCTCGAAGGAAACGACGAACAGCTCGAGCTTGTAGCCGGCGATCTCCTGCTCCTCGATCGCGGTGATGCGGCCGACGCCGTGGGCGGGATAGACCACCGCCTCGCCGGTCTTGAATCCCTGGCGGCCCGTCGTCGGCTTCTTGGCTGTTGTCATGCGAGAAGGGCCTCCAGAACAAAGCGCGGGGGGTTGCAAGCACCCGCGTGACCATGTCTTTCCGGGGTGGGACACCCGGCTTCAACCGCCCGACCGACGCCGCCGACCGGATCGGTCGGGCAGGCGAAAGCTCCCAGGCGCAGCCGTGCGCAGCCCATGATAGAACGGCCGCCGAAGGCGAAGCCTCCAGCAGTCGAGCGCGTGCCACCTGTTATCCTGGACGATCCGGAATTCGCGTTTTTGGACGCGGCAGGCAGCACGTCAGGCGCGAGCGACGGCAGGCGGATCGTGTATCACAAATCAACCGTCGAATCAAAGCAGCGCGACGCGCTCCCGACGGTTCGACACCGTCCGAAGCACGTTATGCACGGTTTGGCTGAGGCCGGGACCGAGCCGGCAAGGCAACCGCAGCATCGAGGCCGCGGGCCGATGCTGGGGTGATCAGTCGCCGGTGCCGGGGGCGGCGGAGAAGTGCGCCTCGAACTTGCCGGCCACGCCGTCCCACTCCTTGGCGTCGCCGGGAGCGTCCTTCTTCTGGGTGATGTTCGGCCAGTCCTTGGCGTAGTCGGCGTTGACCTTCAGCCAGGTCTCGAGGTTCGGCTCGGTGTCCGGCTTGATCGCCTCGGCCGGACATTCCGGCTCGCAGACGCCGCAATCGATGCACTCGTCGGGATGGATGACGAGCATGTTCTCGCCTTCGTAGAAGCAGTCCACCGGGCAGACTTCCACGCAGTCCATGTACTTGCACTTGATGCAATTGTCGGTGACGACGTAGGTCATGGTGCGATTTTCGTCCTCGATCCGCGCTGGCCGCATCCGCGGTCGCCGGGGGCTCGAACGGTCTCGCGGGCGGGCGAGGACGCGTTCGGCTTGCGTGTCGACGGGCCTTGGGTCGGCCCTTGGATGGCAAGGGCTCTAGCCCCTGCCAAGGGGGCTGACAAGCGCACCCATGCCGCAACCGGCCCGCGGTGCCGGAGTGTGGCTTGTCTACACTGATTCCAGGGGCGGCTCGGGCTCGGAAACCGATCGGGCCTGCGCCGCCTCGCCGCCGGCCGACAGGTCCGCATACAATCGCCGGGCGACCTCGGCCGAGCCGCGGCGCGTCCCGAGGTCGACGACGCGCACGATGATCGTGGCGTGGGCGGCGGCCACCGTCAGCATGACCTCGCTGGTCGGCTGCTCGGGCGAGGACTTCGCCTCGATCCTGACCTCGCTGGGCTACGCCGCCGAGACCCGGCCCGGCCCAGCGATCACGGTGCCGCTGCTGCCCGCCG
>NZ_VRUU01000159.1 GCF_008039875.1 Methylobacterium sp. WL119
CTCGCGACGTCACCGCAGCCGAGCGTGACCGTCTGTCCGGGGCAGATCAGGTGCTGCGCAAGGGCGACACCAGCCTGCAGGACATTGCTACCGAGCTGCGCAAAATCGATAACCGCCAGACGGACGCTGTCGAACAAGATGCAGCAGGAGCGCCTTGTCGAATTTGAGAGTATCACCTTCTTTAATGTCCTGTGACATGCCGTGCCGCCCACTCGTCCGCCGTCAGTTCCGGGCCGGTGACGCAGAGCACGCCGTTCGTGACGATGCCGAGGCCATCGGCGACCCGCGCCTACCAGTCCTCGACGCGGATGCCGGTTCCGAGGCATGAAGGACGATTGGTGAGGACCGCTGTGGGAGCGCCGGCACCAGCCCGCCTTCAGTTCATCCGGCCAGCGGCACACTCCTCGGCGACATAGCCGATGTACCAGTCGAGCTGTTCGGCGAGGCTGTGGTCTTCAAGGCTGGGTGAAGCCGGGAACGCCTCTGCGGCTCGGATAACGGCCCGGAGTTCGTTGCGAAGGCTGTCCAAGCTTGGACTACCGGCGTCGGAGCAAAGACGGCCTACATCACGCCAGGATCACCGTGGGAGAATGGCTACGCTGAAAGCTCCAACGCACGGCTTCGCGACGAGCTTCTGAACGGCGAGATCTTCTACACACTCAAAGAAGCGCAGGTCGTCATCGAAAGCTGGCGACGTCACTACAACGGCGTGCGCCCGCATCCATCGCTAAGATACCGGCCGCCGGCCCCGGAGGTGTTCGTGCCAGCCTTCTCCGCTTGGCCGGCTGCGCTCGCCCGACCAGCTCCGCTGGCTAAGTTACTCGTGGCCCACCGTGCACTAACTTTACCCTTGGATCACCTGTGGGGGCCGATCATCTGGCCTTGCAACACCGGCTAAGGATCAGTTGCCGATGGGGGCGCGCTTCATGCCGAAGCCGTTCTCGGACGAGATGCTGGTCAATGCCACGCAACGGATCATATCGGCGCGCGGCATTGGGCTGTGAAGGTCGCCTCGTCAATTAACCGATCGAGGCGACACCGAGCTACACTGTTCAGGCAGTCGCGCGACCAGGCCGGCCCAAGCCGATGTCCCTAGCAAGCTGAGAGCGGGCTTCCGAGTAGCTCGCAGTGACCATCGGGTAGTCCGACGGCAGGCCGAACTTCACCCTGTAGCTATGTGGGTCGAGACCGTGTCCGCTGAGATGACGCTTGAGCGTCTTGTACCGTTTGCCATCAATGAAGCTGATGAGGGCGTCCGGCGTGATGGATTTTTTGATCTGTGCCGCGGTCGGCTGCTCGACGCTCTCAGCAGGAGCACTGGTGCCCGCAGCCCCGGTGCCGCTGTAGAGGGCCAACAGAGCCTTATGAACGCTGCCGATGAAATTCGGAAGCTCAGAAACGGGGATGGAGTTGTTCGCGACGTAGGCGGCTACGATTTCGCTGGCCAGTGCGAGCGTTTCGGGGTTCTGACCCGGGTTTTCTTCAGTCACTTAGGTTGTCCTTTGAGTTCCCCTCTCGCGTGAGATCCTTCAATCTTCGTGCCAAATCAAGGCACAGCTTACGTCATATCGCGCGGGCCTGCCACGATCTACACGCATGATCTGCGAAATTGGTTCGGGAAAGTGATCCGGGGCGTCCCTATGGGCGGCCCCTGCTCTTGCACATCGCTCCGCGGTAGCGATGGCATCAGACGAGATGCGTCTGGCTGTTCCCGGTCGCCGAAGCGTTGGGGTCGAGACCGTCGCCTAGCGCTGCTATGCTGGCCGTGTTGGCACCGAGCAGGGGGCCGAGTGTCAGGGTCGCGCCGAGGATGAGCTTGTTCATGGAGAAGGGCCTTCTACGGCATCATACCATAGGACCGGAACAGAGACCGTTACGCCAAGTTCCTGCGTGAACGTGCTTTGGGGGCGTTCTCGCGGTTTTATGAGGACACCCTATCGGCTTCAGTATTTTTCGCCAAGCTATCACTTGACGATCCGGCGGAGCGTGTAGAGCAGTAAGCCTCCTTTTGCGGAGGAGACGACCTTGGACGAACAAGTCGAAACTCAATCGACCGATTTCATTGAACTCGCTACCGACCTTGTAGCGGCTTACGTGTCGAACAACCGGGTGTCCGTATCTGAGCTACCTGGTGTGATTGCTTCCGTACACGCGGCCATGTCTGGCCTGGCCAACGCAGCGCCCGCCGAGCCCGCAGGCCCTGAGAAACCGACGCCGGCACAGGTCCGCAAGTCTATCACGCCGGACGCGCTGATCTCCTTTATCGACGGGAAGCGCTACAAGACGCTCAAGCGCCACGTTACCAAGGCCGGCCTCACGATGGAGACCTACCGCGCGCGCTACGGCCTGCCGTCGGACTACCCGTCGACAGCCGCAAGCTACTCCGCTCAGCGTTCCGAGCTGGCGCGCTCCCTCGGCCTTGGCCAGCAACGGCGCAAAGCAGCTCCTAAGACTGCTGAGGCCGACGAGACGGTCTCTGAGGCACCCAACTCCCCCGAGGGCAAGCCGAAGGCCGCCAAGGCCGCCCCGAAAGCCCGCGGGCGGAAGAAGGCCGCTGAGAAGGCCTAAGGCCGTTCAGCGCCCCGTTCCGGCACACTGCGGCGCCCGTCGCGGTGATGAGACCCTAACAAAACGCCGTCATCCTGCACCCGGGCCAAGTTGCGTATCGGCCGAGCTGGTGAGATCCGGGGTTCCCCCGTCCCGTGAGCAGATCGGGACGGGGCCGAACCGTTCGACCGTCCAAGAAGCCTCGAGATGCCACTTCACGATAGAACGCTCCTCACCGACGAAGCCCTCGATCAGTTCGCGCGCCGGTGGTTCGCGGAGTGCGGGCGGAGCGTCCCGAACCGCGCTTGAGCAGTCAGCAGAGGGATGCAGCCGGCGAAGTCGGAGCCCGGGCGCTCGATTGGCTGTTCAGCGACGATGACGGCGATGCCGCCGGGGCTGACGGCGGCGATTAAGGATGGGCGGATATCGCCGGTCTCACCAGTCCCCCGCCTGAAACCGGGTACAACCTTACGGGTTGAGGAAGCGTCGCCGTTCGACGGCTGAGGCCTCTCCCATGCTCCTGATCGTATCACTCGTGGCTGACACCTTCGCGCTCGCCGGTTCCTTATCGCTCATCGCCATCATCGCGGCGTGAGACGGATGGCACCGGCAGCCCGTAACCGGGCGGCGGGACCGAACTACGCGGCGTAGAGCGTAGCGAGCTCGACGCGGTTGCAACGAATGCTCAGCGCGCTCCGGCGGCGCCCGTCGATGGGGTGCTCATGCCCGACGAGCTAGCGCCCAGCGAACCGGTCCCTGTGCTCATCCCGTTCGCTCCCGGGGCCGTCATCGGCGTAGAGCCCGTGCCGCCGCCTGCATTCGCCCCACCGGGAGTAGCTAGTTCCTTCGGCTGACCCGTGGCCGAACCGCCGGTGCTGCTGGTCCCCATCCCAGTTCCGGTCGTGCCGGAGGGGGCGGTCGCTTGCGCGAACGCAGCGCCGGACAGAGCCAGAGTGCACGAGGCGGCGAGTGCGAGTGCTCTAATCGACATAAATGTTCCTCACGCTGCGCCAATACCGGCGCGTTGATACTAAGACCAAACGTGCGCGAGGTTGCTTTTGTTCAATAATCTGTGTGCTCGTGATTGAGCCTTGCCCGCCTTGTAAGCTCTCGGCGAATTCGTCCGGCACCTCGCCGAACTGCCCGAGGATCGTTACGCTCTTAAGCTCGCCGGTCTCGTCGTCGGCCACTACCTTCAGCGCCGTGGTACCAGGCATCAGGCCGGCCAAAGTTTGGATCCCGCCGTGTATCTACAGCCAAGGCAATGGCCTATCAATTATGTCCCGCCAAGTTGACCTAAGCGACCGGCTGATAGTCGAGCGCCGGCAGAGCAGCACCGCCCAGGGGGGCACGGTGCGGCCTCGCCGGCGCCGTCGCGAACCACTCAGCGCCGAGCCGAATTACCTTTGCTCTCGTCCTGAACGAAGAGGACGGCATGGCCAACGATCTAGAGGGCTCAGAGACCGGAGAAGGCGTAGCGTGGCGGTCGTCCTACCGGGGCGTCCTATCCCTCGATGATGCCCGATTGAGCGTCGTAATCATCGACGCCCCCAACGATGGTGACGCGCTCGCGCTTGTGAGTTGGATCGCCAAGGGCCGCGCGTTCGAGCTTTGGAACGGCCGCACATGGATCGGCCAGTCCCTTCTGCGATAGCTCTCCGACCTCCGACGGACCGTGCCTCGGCCCGCTGCACCTGCAGAGGGCTCCGGGTGCCGCCGCGGGCATCGGGATACCGCAGCCGAACCAGTACGGCCGGACCTACCGTGCCGCGATCGGCATCGAAAGTGGCGATGAGCGCACTGGCTTGCCCTTGCGGACCTGACCGGCGCACGGTGCCGGTATGTGCAACCTCTACAGCCTCGACAAGGGCCAGGACGCTATCCGGTCGACCGCGACGGGACCGGCAACTTGCCGCCGTCGCCGGCGATCTTCCCCGACCAGATGGCGCCGATCGTGCGCCTCGCCGATGGCGAGCGGGAGTTGGCGATGATGCGCTGGGGCTTTCCCTCGCCGGTGAGCAAGGGGCCGCAGCACCCGGTCACGAATGTGCGGAACGTGAGGTCGCCCTACTGGCGGTCTTGGCTGAAGCCGGAGCAGTGCTGCCTGGTGCCAGTGTCGTCGTTCAACGAGTATGCCGACACGAAGCCCTGCAAGACCCCCGTGTGGTTCGCGCTCGATGAAGACCGGCCGTTGTTCGCCTTAGCCGGGATCTGGCGACCCTGGACAGGCGTGCGCGGTCCGAAGCGCGACGAGCCGGTGGAGGAGAAACACCGCCTCTATGCCTTCCGCACGACGAAGGGCAACGGCATCGTCGGGCCGGTGCATCCGAAGGCGATGCCGGTGCTGCTGACCACGCCGGAGGAATGGCGCACCTAGCTGGAGGCGCCGGTCGAGGAGGCGTTGTCTCTACAACGGCCTCTGCCGGATAAAAAGATGATGGAAGTAGAGCGCGGTAAGCGCACCGATACCGCTCAAAGTCGCGCTTAGAGCAGCTACTTCTTTGTAGCCAGGTAGGCGATCAGATCGTCAATTTTTTTGTCGTCCGGGTAGCCCGCAAAAATCATCTTCGTGCCGGGGACTTTGGCCTTGGGATTTTTCAGCCATTCGTGCAGATTAGCTTCGTCCCAAGTAATACCAGATGATTTCATAGCGGCCGAATAGTTGTATCCTTCTTCAGAGGCTGACTTGCGCCCGACTACACCTGTCAGGTTCGGGCCTACACCATTTTTTCCAAAAGCATGACAGGCTTTGCAGGGAGCAAAGGCTTTCTCTCCTGCTACGATATCACCCTCAGCATGAGCGACCATCGGAAGAAGAATAGTTGCTAGGGCACCGACGATAAAATGGCGCATGAATTTTTCTCGCAAAATGCTGTTAACGTCTTCGCATCAGCTAAGGAAAAAGCTCGTATAACAACCTACCCGCGACGTTATGCAGGCCTTCAGTGGCGCAAATAAAGTTTCAGGGCGTATCGTCCGCGCCAACCATCCACACTGTCGCGCCAAGCCGGCTCCAATCGAGCCTCTTCGCGACGTAGCGCTCATCTGCTCGGGCGACCTGCACGGGTACCGAAGCATGCCCCACGAAGCTCAGATTGCCTTGCACAGCCTGTTCGAGCTGCATCCGCACCGCGCCATCTGCCAGCGCGGCGAGGCCGCTCACGGTGCCGACTACGAGGATGCTGCGGGTGAGGATCGAGGTGAGGGTGAGCATGACAGGCACCTGAAGGATGCCTCATGGTAGCCGAAGGGGTCTGCGAAGGCTGCTACGACTGCGCCACAGCCGGCACAAAAAGCGAACAGGCCTACCAGACAGTGAGCCTGTTCGTTGACTCTAGTAGGCGCGAGACCGGGGCGGCGGAGGCGGGCCATCGTCGTCGTCGTTATCCGGCGGAGGCGGTCCCCTGCGACGCGGAGGAGGTGGCGGCCTGTCGTCATCGAAGTCTGGCGGGGGTGGCCGGTAGCGGTGAGGCGGTGGCGGCGGCCGGTCGAAGTCCTCGTCAGGCGGAGGCGGGGGGCGTCGATCGTCGTAGGGCTGTGCCGAAGCGCCGGCTGCCGCGAGGACGAACAGAGCAGCGCCGGCGAATAATGCGCGCATGAGGTCTCCATGGGACGGGCGCACGGGGAGCGCCGTCGCGGATGAACGACCAGCCAGGCCTCTAGGTTCGCTCAGGAGGCGCTTTGAGGCGGGAGATCGTGCTGTGGCTGATCATTGTAGCTCCGGCCGATCGCCCACCCGTCACCCCGCCGCATTCCACCCGCACAGTGGCGAAGGTGCTGGCGCTGACGTGCTCGGAACCGCCGGACGAGGTCACGCATTGGACCGGCCGTGCCGTCGCTGCGCGAGCCGGCATCTCGCTCCGCTCCGTGCAGCGGATCTGGCAGGAGCACCGCCTGCAACCGCATCGGGTGCGTACCTTCAAGCGCTCACACGATCCGGCCTTCGCCGAAAAAGTCGAGGATGTCGTCGGTCTCTATATGCAACCACCCGCCCACGCCGTCGTACTGTCCATCGACGAGAAGAGCCAGATCCAGGCCCTGGAGCGAACCCGTCCCGATCAGCCACTCGAGCCCGGGCATCCTGCCGCTCAAACGCACGACTACACCCGCCACGGTCCCACGACGTTGTTTGCCGCCCTCGACGTCTTAGAATGCACCGTGCTCGGCCGCTGCATGCAGCGCCATCGCCACGGTGAGTTCATCCGTTTCCTCAACACCGTCGAGGCGGCAGTCCCCGCGGGAAAGGCGATCCACGTGGTGCTCGACAACTACGGCATTCACAAGCACCCGAAGGTGCGCGCCTGGCTCACCCGCCACCCGCGATGGACCTTCCGCTTCACACCGACCTCGGCCTCCTGGCTCAATGCCGTCGAGGGCTTCTTCTCCACGCTGACGCGCCATCGCCTCCGGCGAGGCACCTTCACCGGCATCGTCGACCTACAAACCGCCATCAAACGCTACATCGGCGAGCACAACCGAAGCCCACGACCCTTCGTCTGGACCAAGCCCGCCGCAGCCATCTTCGACGCCCTCAATCGAGCCCCTGAACCATCCGTCTGAGCCAGTGCACTAGGGCGTGTCATCGCTTGAGCCAATCGAGGGCGGCTGCGAGGGAGAGGACGCCCATGAAGCTGACGGCAGTCTTCTCGTAGCGGGTGGCGATGGCGCGCCACTCTTTGAGCCTGGCCCAGAGGCG